>JAYNIM010000002.1:47758-200001 GCA_038109055.1 bacterium | reverse complement strand
TTCACATCGACGGGGAGGTTTGGCACCTCGATGTCGGCTCGTCGCATCCTGGAGCTGGAGTCGGTTCCAAGGGTTGGGCTGTTCGCCCATTAAAGCGGTACGTGAGCTGGGTTCAGAACGTCGTGAGACAGTTTGGTCCATATCTGCTATAGTCGTAGGAAATTTGAGAGGAGCTTTCCCTAGTACGAGAGGACCGGGATGGACACACCTCTGGTGTACCAGTTATCTTGCCAAAGGTAAACGCTGGGTAGCTATGTGTGGACTGGATAAACGCTGAAGGCATCTAAGTGTGAAACCAACCTCAAGATAAGATTTCCCATCCCTTTATGGGAGTAAGGCCACTTAAAGATCATGAGTTTGATAGGCTGGGAGTGTAAGCGCAGTAATGTGTTCAGCGGACCAGTACTAATTGGCCGAGGTCTTGAATATCGGTTTATGATTTATAATTTAAGAGTAAAAGTGATCGTTATTCTTGGTCAATATAATTTAGAGGGTACACCTGTTCTCATTCCGAATACAGAAGTTAAGCTCTAACATGTCTATGGTACTGCCGGGTTACCCTGGTGGGAGAGTGGATTTGGCCAAGAATAGTGATTACTTACATTATTATAAGTGAGGTTTTATGATTTTAAGTGAAGGACTTGGTTTACGTTATGGTGACGAGAATGAAGCGGATATTTTTAATGAAGATGCGGATAATGTGTTTCGTTTTTCACCTGCTTTAAAAATTAAACTTTTTGAGCGACTGCATCAGCAGGATAAGCTTGTTGTACCCTATTCTATTATTAAGGTTTGCAAAAAGTGTCGTTCCCTGGGTATTCGTGAGTTTCAGCTTACCTTTCACGAACGTGCAGATCGTTACTCATCTGTAAATTCATTGTTGGATCTTTGGGGATTTGATTCCTTTGGTGACTATCTGTATTCTGTTGCTGAGCTTGGTTTTCTAGAGGGTTTAATCCCTTCTTTGCAAGCAAGTTTTCTCACGCCCCACGAGTTTAAGCATTTGTCAGAAATTATCAGTGTTTTTAAAATTAATTATACCTTTGATTCTGATGCCTCTTTTCTTGGTACTTCCCAGTTTGAAAAAGAATTGACTATGAGGCAAAAAAATCTTGAGTGGGCGTTGAAATTAGGTTTATGTGTTTCTACAGGTTTTTATTTACATAAAAAGTTACCTCTTTCTTTTTATAAAAAGAAAATTGACTCACTATGTGACTTGTTTGAAACCTACGGTTTTATTAATGAATTTGTGCTTTCTTTTGATAGTAATGATTATAACAAGCGTGCTACGTTAAATTCTTTGTTCCAAGATGTTTTAGCCTATGCGAAAGATTCTTTCCCTTCGGATGTTGGTATTACGGTCCCTTATAATAAGGATGTAAACTTAGATGACATGAAACGCTTGGGTGTTTTTGATTTGGGAACAATTTTTTGCCACGAGATGATTTTTTCGGATGTTAAGGATCTTGGTTTTGACCTTTCTTTGTTGAATGATCAGGCTGAAAATCTTGGTTTCACTACTATTAAACGATTTTCGTTACGTAAAGAGTTTATTCGAGAGGAAAGATATTCTAAAAAATTGGGTCAAATTTTTGATGCTTATCGCTATCGTTTAAAAAAAGAGCGTGAACGCTTTAGTAAAAATAAGCATAAATGATTTCTGTTGATCATTCAGAGTCTCCTTCACCTTCTTCTAATAAACATTTACGTTCTTTTACTATTTCACAGTTAGGCTTTGATCAACTATTGCAGGAAGTCTCATCGTCTGATTCATCGCCTAAATTTAAAAACCATGGTGGCGTTTGGATTGAATCCACTGAGTCTACTGCACCTTCTCGTGATGCTAACGAGGTTTTGGATCCTCCACTAGATATAGATAAAGATCGAACTCATTATGTGGGGCCTTCTATTACGCCTGTTATAGATGCGCCTGATCCTCCTTTACTTCGTAAACCATTTGTTGGCCCTCTTACTTCTTTTATTCAAAATGCCTTGGTTTTTGTTTCTAAAGATTCGGCGACTACACAATTCGTGTTTAACTTTAAACAACCTCCACTTACCCTGCTTATTGATCGTTCAAATTCCTCTAAGTCTCAGGGTTTAAAAGTTTATGTTTGTTCGAAGGACCATACTGTGGTTCAATCTCTTCAACTTTATTCAAAGGATTTATTAGAACGATTAAAGAAAAAACTTTCTTTTGATATTTCTTTGGATATTGAGCAAGAGATGCCTGATGTAAGCGATGTACAATGTGTGTTTTCATTGTTTAATAAGGATCGCAGTTCGTGATTCGAGTATTTCTATATTCTTCTTTCTTTTTATTTTTTTTTTCTTCCTTCTGTGTGGCATCTTCTATATTTTCCTATTTAAAAGAGACCTATTTGGATAATCGTATGCCAATTTTGTATATGAAGGATGGAAAGCTCGAGAAAAAGTTTTCCTATGCTAAGTCGCTTGCTGTTAATGAGGATGGCGACTATTATTTATCGTTGGATGGAGGGTGGTTTTCTAAGAAAGTTAAAGTTATTTTCTGTTTGCGTCATGCTGCCTTGCTTTATGATAAAAATATGTCTAATTCACGTTCTAATCGACGGGCTTATACGGAATCTGATTTTAAATTGGCCTCTATGATTAATTCGTCTATGGCTGCTTTTGGTACAAATCCTTTGGGATCCTTGGCTCAACCTTCTATTCCAGATGATTTTGGAGATTCTTTCTCGGATAAGCAGTCTACTATTCTTTTTTCTGAAACTATTCCCTATCGAGATTATACCGAGTATAATGGTCAATATAACTCAAATGGGTCAGGTGAACGTTATACTCAGAAAAAAGGTCGTATTTTTGTAGCTGAAAATGAGTTGTATTTTGAAAAGGGTTCTAAAGTGGAGTTATTGTTTGAATTGATTAAATAATGAATAAGTGTGTTTTAGATAAATCAAAATTATCTTATTATAGTCAAATAAAATTGCCTCCAGCGATTCCAGACTGGACACAGTTAAAGCCGGAAGGGTTACATGGTGGGTTTGAAGTTCGTTCTATCCACCAATCAGGTTTTAATAGTTTCCCTGTAAGTTTACTAAAGAATTTTCATTTGAAGCATTATGACTTGGGTAGAGAGATCTTTATGTCTTTAACTGACTCCTTAGGTATAAAGGTGGATTTGTGTTCTGTAGAAGCTCTTCAATTTGTTTATCGTGACTATTTACTCTTACATCCTGGAGAATATGTTCAACTTGTATTTACCATTGCAGGGGTAGGAAAAATAACCTTGCTTTTGGATAATGTGTTTGCACGTTTTTTTCTTTTTTCGTTATTAGGTGGGAGTACTGTTGATGATTTAGATGCTGCCTTTACATTAGTGGAACGTAAAGTTTTGCAGGAAGGGGCTCATTTTTTTCTTCCTTTTTTTATCAATGCTTGGGAAGGTGTTTTTTCTGCTGATCATGTTGTGAGTGACTGTCGTATTTCAACGCTTTCTTTGGATAAACAGCTGTCCCATAGGTGCGCCTATATTATGTTTGGGTATCAATTGGCCTTTTCCTCCAAAATCTATGGACAATTTAAGATAGGTTATTCGGCTGAAGTTTTACGCTTTTTGCATGAAAAATCAGTGAAAGTTGAAAAGGATCAGCTTCCTTCTGTCCGTTTGTCTATGGAAACACTTAATGACGTTAAAGTTGATTGTAAAGGGCTGTTTTTTGACCTGGATTTACCTTTGTCTATGTTTCAATCCTTGTCTGTGGGGGATGTCATTCATCTTAATAAATCTTTGAATCAACTTTCTCGTTTTTGTTTCACTTCTTCTCTTTCTGTTCCTGCTCAACTGGGGACAACTAATGGCTCTTATGCAATGCAGCTTTTTTCTGAAGATCGTGCTGTTTCGTTTAAATTAGCCGAATCTGTTTCACCTGCTTCGACTGGTGGGGAGACGGTAAAATCTAAAGGTGATGAGGGTAGAAGGACGGATAGGGCAGCGGTTGATGCTGCGATTCAAGCCTCGGAGATAGAAGATGGTCCTGGATATGCAGATTCTGCCAAGGTTGTTTCACCTCGCTCTGTCGCTGCTGTTGATGGAATGCCAATGGGTTTAGAAGATTTTGGCGATATGCTGGATGGTTCAGAGACAACAAGCAGATCTGTTCTAGCAGAGGCGGATAGCCCTGTTGAGGATGACGCTGTTTCGGCGGCTGTTGATGAGGCTGGAGATGGGGTACCAATGGGTTTGGAAGATTTTGATCATGTGTATGAGGATTCTGATTCTCATGGTGATGCACACTTGACGTTTGATTCTTTGGATACAAAGAATAAAGAAAAACCGTTGGATGATATGGCCCCTGATGATACTGTTTTGTCACATGTTCATGATAGAGTTGATCCTGAGGGCATAAAGGAGGGGGCTGAGGTGCCAAAGGCTGATGTAGATGTTCAAGATATTTCGTTAGATAATGTCAGTAGCGTCATTGATGAAGTCGATGATGATGAGTTTGATGATGAGTTTGATTGGGATGATTTTGAAGAGGAAACGCTTTGAAAAAATATGCAATTGTTAATTATAAAGGGGGGACAGGTAAAACATGTACCGTTGTTAATCTTGCCCACGGATTGGCGTTAAATGGAAAAAAAGTTTTAATTGTTGATGTTGATCCCCAGTCTGCGTCTGCTTATCACTTGGGGGTGAAGGCTAATGTGGGATTATATGAACTTTTGATGGGTGATTATAGTGTGTATGATTGCATTACGCCAGCTAGAAAAAATTTGCATATTATTGTTGCGAGTGAACGATTATTTACTGCTGAGATTAAGTTGGCTAGGTTAAAGAAAAAAGAGTTCTATTTGGCGCAGCGTTTAGCTAATCTTTCTGGTTATGATTATGTTTTTGTTGATTGTGGTCCGTCTATTAATATCTTAAACCAAAATGCCTTGTTATTTGCTGAAAATGTTGTTCTTCCAGTGTCTATGGAGTATTTTTCGCTTATTGGTGTACGACAGCTATTGAATAATATTAAAATCCTTAATAGAATTTTTTCTAAGAACATTCAGGTTTTTAAAGTCTTACCCACTTTTTTTGATGTACGTACCGTGAAATCTAGGGAAATACTCAAAAGTTTGAATCGGGTTTTTTTGGATCGTGTTGTAACACCGGTTCGGCATAGTGTTGATTTATCTGAAGCACCTGGTAGGCATTTAACCATTTTTGAATATGCTCCAGAATCGAAAGCTGCTGAGGATTATGTGAATTTAATTAAGGAGGTAATTAATGACTAAGCAAGGAAAGCTTACGGATCCTCTTTCTGATGTGGATCCTATTATGGAAGAAGCATTTGTAGAAGATTTTGAAGCGATAGAAAGCGATAAATCAGTGGAAGGGGGAGAGTCTTCAGCCACACAGGTGTCTAAAATAAAATTACCGGATTTACAGCAGGCCCCCTCTGGTCAGTCGTTGAACCAAGATCTTTTTGAAGATATTAAAATTAACGTTTCAGTCGAACTTGGGCGCTGTCAGTTGAGTTTGAAAGATATTTTACATTTGAAAGAAGGTGCAATTGTGGAATTAAATCGTTTGGTAGGCGAACCTATCGATTTAGTGGTTAATAATCAGGTTGTTGCTCAGGGGGAAGTTGTTGCCGTTAATCAGCTTTATGGTTTTAGAGTTACTAAAATTTTAGCTAAGTATGAGGGCTAATGTCACTTGCATATTATGTTAAAGTTGCGGGTGTATTAGCTGCTTTTGCGGTTGTTCTTGGGCTTGCTTTATATTATAGCCGTCGATTTCGAGTTCAGCGTTATAGTGGGGATATTAAAATAGTGGACCGTTTTGTTTTGAATCAAAATGTTTCTTTATTGTTGATTTCTGCTAAAAAAAAGCAATTTTTTATTAGTGTAGGTTCTAAAGATGCGACCCTTTTACATATTTTTTCTTAGTTTTCTTGGGCTTCTTTTTTCTTCTTCTTTGTACGCACAAACCCCTGCCTTTAATTTGGATGTAGAATCTTTTTTGCAGCCAGGTGGTTTTAGTAGTTCTATCAGTTTATTAATAGCACTTTCATCCATTAGTTTGTTGCCTTTTGTTCTGGTTTCTACGACCTCTTTTTTACGTATTGTTATTGTATTGAGTATGTTGAGGCAAGCCTTGCAGACCCAGCAGTCACCTCCTAATATGGTGATTATAGGCTTGGCTTTCTTTATGACAATTTTTGTCATGACCCCGACTTTTTATGATGTTCATTCTCAGGCTATTACTCCTTATCTTAAGGGAGAGATTACACAGAAAGAGGCATTAGAGGTTGGGATTCAACCTTTTCGAGTGTATATGTTGAAATTTGTTAGAGACAAAGATTTGGCGTTGTTTATGGAATTTTCTCGTATTAACCTTAAAGAGCATAAAATGCATATTCCACTTAATGTGTTGGTTCCTGCGTATATTATTTCTGAGCTTAAGACGGCCTTTCAGATTGCTTTTTTAATTTTTATACCTTTTTTGGTTATTGATCTGGTTATTTCAAATATTTTATTGTCTTTAGGGATGTTTATGTTGTCTCCTGCGATGATTTCTCTGCCCTTTAAAATTTTGCTTTTTGTATTGACGGATGGTTGGAACTTAATGGTTCGAGGTTTGTTAACTAGTTTTCAATGATAGCCTATGACATTAGATCTTGTAACGTCTATTATTAATTCTACTGTTCAAATTATTATTTTGGCTTCTTTGCCTACGGTTGGAATGGGGTTAGCTGTAGGATTGCTTATTGGATTGCTTCAGGCGCTTACTCAAATTCAAGAACAAACCTTAACGTTTGTCCCAAAGATGATTGTTGTTTTTTTGATTTTGGGGGCTACGTTTTCGTGGATGTTTACCATTATTATGGATATGGCGTTAGGCTTATGGGGCAATATACCGTATTTTTCTAAATGATTATTACCTTGAGTCAGGTGATGTTTTTTTTGTTAATCTTTTCTCGCTTGGCGGGCGCTATTTTTGTGGCGCCTTTTTTTGCTAATAAAACTATTTTTGCGTATATCAAGGTTGTTTTTTTATTTTGGTTGTCGTTATTGTTACTTTTTAAGATGCCGTTGCCTATGGTGATGCCACAAAGTGAATTTGCCTTTTTTTTGGCCTTGATCATAGAATTTTTTTTTGGATATTTAATTGGGTTTATTGCCTCTTTAATTGTTACGAGTGTTGAATTTGCAGGAACGTTGATGGATACTCAGGCGGGATTGAGTGTTGCCGCTGTTTTAGACCCAGGATCAGGTCAAAATGCGGCTCTTTTAGAGCGGTTATTACAGCAAATTGTCATTATTATATTTTTGTTGGTAGATGGACATCATATGATTTTGTCAGTTTTAGAGGGGAGTTTTGAAACATTTCCTGTGGGACAATTTTATGATTTTTCTCAAGGTGCGTTCTATTTACTTCAGTTTGTTAGGGAAGTGTTTGTGATGGCATTGCGTTTGGCAGCACCTATTTTATTGGTTGTTTTTTTAGTGGACTTTGGTTTTGGGTTGTTAAATCGTGTTGCAGAGCAAATTAATGTGTTTCAGTTGGGGTTTCAACTAAAACCGACAGTTAGTTTGTTTATATTTATGTTGATTATTCCGGGATTGGTTTTTATGATTGTTCCCATGGTGGAAACATTTATGGAATATATTTTTAAAACGATTGCCGTTATGCGTTAATTTATGGGCGAAGATTCTGGCGAGAAAACGGAAGAGCCTACACCGCATAAATTGCGAGAGGCTCGCGAGAAAGGGAATATTTCAAAAAGTAAAGATTTGACCAATGCTATTTTGTTATTGGTTTCTTTCTATATGTTAAAAATTTTTGGTGTACAAATTTGGGAGCATTTGACCCGTTTGTGTATTGAACTTGTTCATTTTTATAATGAACCGTTTACTGGATCGTTGGCTATGTATATTTTGAAGCATGTTATTTTAACGTTTGCTTCTTGCTTAGGGCCTTTATTGGGGATAAATTTTGTGGTTATTATTTTGATTGAATTTTCGCAGGTGGGGATGATTTTTTCTGCAGAATCTATTTCACCAAAGTTATCTAAATTGAATCCAATTGAGGGGTTTAAAAAGTATTTTTCATTAAAGCAATATGTGGAGTTACTTAAATCTTCGCTGAAAATGTTTTTTGTTATTTTGATTATTTATACTACTTTGAAGGCGAATTTTTATATGGTTATTATTTCTCAACAGTTGACTTTGTGGCAGGTGATGGCCTTTACGGGAGATTTGGTAATGAAAGTGGTTGTTCGCGTCGGCCTTTTTTATATTGCAGTCGGGATTTTTGATTTTTTTTATCAGCGATATGAATATATTAAAGGATTGAAAATGTCTAAAAAAGAAATTAAGGACGAGTATAAGCGCTTGGAGGGAGATCCTACTATTAAGCAACGGCAACGTGATGCGCAACGGCAAATGTCTCAAGGTCGTCAAATGGGAGCTGTTCCTGGTGCAGACGTTGTGGTGACGAACCCTGTTCATTTTGCCTTGGCTATAAAATATTCACCTAATTTTATGGAGGCGCCTATTGTTGTTGCGAAAGGAAAACGTTTATTGGCCAAGGAAATTAAGCGCATTGCTGATTTGAATTTCGTGCCTATCGTTGAGAATCCGCCTTTGGCCCGCCAAATCTTTCAGCAAACTGAGATTGGTGAAGTTATCCCAGATGATTGTTTTCAAGTGGTAGCAGAGATATTGGCATTTGTGTATAATTTAAAGAAAAAAAGGCAATTATCTACGTAAGGATCTGAACATGTTTAGTCTTAAAAAATTTCAGGCTATTTTCTCTTTCGCTGATATTTCCTTAGCTATTATTATTATCTTGGTTATTGCCTTGATGATTATGCCGATCCCAACGCAGGGATTGGATTTATTGATGGTTTTGAATGTATCTATATCGGTGACGGTTTTATTGGTTGCTATGTATTTGTCTGAACCTTTGCAATTTGCTGCATTTCCATCCTTGTTGTTGATTTTGACCTTGTTTCGTTTGGCGTTGAATATTGCTTCTACTAAATTGATTTTAAGTTTAGGTGTTGATTTTGATGGTAAAGTTGTTGAGGCTTTTGCTGAGTTTGTGACAAGGGGTAATTTTGTGGTGGGTATTGTGGTTTTTTCTATCGTTACCTTGGTTCAATTTATTGTGGTTGTGAAAGGTTCTGAGCGTGTTGCAGAAGTTGCTGCACGTTTTACTTTGGATGCGTTGCCTGGTAAGCAAATGAGTATTGATGCTGATTTAAATGCAGGTCTTTTGGATGCAGATCAGGCAAGAGAGCGGCGTAAGAAATTAGAAAAAGAATCTACGTTTTTTGGGTCTATGGATGGTGCGAATAAGTTTGTAAAAGGGGATGCTGTTGCGGGTATTGTCATTGTTTTTGTGAATGTTATTGGAGGGTTGATTATTGGGCGTTTTCAGCAAGGGTTGTCTTTGGGAGAATCGGCGACTACCTTTACTCGTTTTACTATTGGTGATGGGTTAGTTAGCCAGATACCAGCTTTATTGATTGCGATTGCAACGGGTTTGGTTGTTACAAAATCGGCGTCTCAAGAAAGTTTGGGGACGGATGTTAAGGAGCAAATTTTTTCACAGCCGAAAGCATTTGCTGTAACATCGTTTATTTTAATACTTTGTGCGATGGTGCCTGGCTTACCTACGATTCCCTTTATTATGATGGCAGTGTTAATAGGGGCGGCTTCCTATTTTATTTTTAAAGCAAAAGAAAGTGATGCTGATGGGGCATTGGAAGCAAGTGAACAGTCTGCGAAAGATGCGATGAAAAAGCCTGAAAACTTATTAAGTACCTTAACATTGGACCCTATTGCATTAAAGGCGGGACGTGATTTGGTTTATTTAATTGATCCTGCTCAAAATGGGCCCTTATTAGAGCGAATTACCTTGGTTCGTTATCATATTGGGCAAGAGTTAGGTTTTGTTATTCCGGGTGTTCGTGTTATGGATGATTTAAGTTTGTCACCTAACGAGTATGTGTTAGAGATACGGGGCATTCGTGTGGGGTCGGGAGAAGCGTTGCCAGGACACTTTTTTGTTCAGGAATCTCCATCTTCGTTAAAGAAGATGGGGGTTTCTGGGGTAGAAAGTTTAGACCCGGTTACACAAGAACCTGCTACGTGGGTGTCGGAGGAGTTGGTTTCTTTGTTGCAGGAACAAAATATTGCGATGATGAATGTTACGGATTTTATTGCCTATCATTTTTCGCAGGTTGTGAAATGCCATGCTGATGAGATTATGACACGTCAAAATGTACAGGCCTTGTTAGAGTTGGTTAAAAATAGTAATGCTGCTATTGTTCGAGAATTGGTGCCTGATACATTGTCTTTAGGCCAAGTACATAAAGTGTTACAAACATTGGTTCATGAGCAAGTTTCTATTCGTGATTTATCTACAATTTTAGAAAAATTGGCGGATTATGCGGCTGTTTCTCGTGATACTAATTTATTGGCTGAATATGTGCGCCAGAGTTTGTCTCGGCAAATTTGTCGTGGGTATATGGATGAAAAAGATGCGGTGACTGTTTTTACTATTGATCCTCGTTTAGAAGAAACAATGATTAATTCCTTGCATCAATCTGAATATGGATCTTTTTTAGCCTTAGATCCAGAGGTTGGGGATAAGGTTTTGGCTAAAATAAAAGGCTTTTATCAAAAATTTAATGAATTAGGGAAGCCTTTTGTATCATTATGTTCCCCTCGTTTAAGACCCCATTTGAAAAAATTTACAGAAAGAAACTTTTCATCTTTAGCGGTTCTTTCATATAATGAGATTATACCTGAGGCTAAAGTGAAGTCTTTGGGCGTTATTTCTTCAGACTTATGACACAAGAAAAAAAACCATTTTATTACCAAAAGTTAACCCAAAGTGCCTATCGTAGTAATATGGGGCCTGAGACCTCTCAAACTCATTTAATTTGTGATGTTTCATTGCCGGAGTTTTCTGAGGAAATTAGACATCATTTAAAAGAGCGTATTGCTGTTGAAGTTGTCCAGTTTGTTTCGTTGTTATTACCTTTGGAGTTGTCTGATCGTTTTGCAAAGTTACTTTATTTGAAGTTGTTGTATTCGGATTTGAAGGTATGACAGTTTCTAAGGAAGTAGACTCGATATGGAACGATATTTCGATTCCTGTCATGAATCATTTAAAGATTTATTTATTGAAGAATCATATTTATGACATTCTTTCTGCTTTTGAATCTAAAATACAGATAGAGGTTAGTCGTTATTTAAGACAATTGCCTAGACATGTTGTCGTGAGTGAAACAGATGATTTACATACTATTGCTCAATTGGAATTCATTGAGACGATTAAAGTTTGGGATAAAGCGTTGAATGCGGATGTTTGGCCTTTGGCTAGACGTCGTATTTTGGGTGCGATGAAAGATCATATTCGCTATATTACTCGGACGGATCCGTCACGTATATATGAATGGGTAGCGGATGCAACTTATTTATATGAGGTGGTTGAAGAACAGGCTTCTTTTTCTTCTAAAATTGAAACGGACATTCAATTGACTCAGGCAATGAAGGTCTTAGGTTTTCGTGAAAAACGTGTGGTAGTTGCCCATACCAAAGATGGATTGACGTTTAAGGAGATTGGGCGCTCTATTGGTTTGTCAGAATCTCAGGTTTCACGGATTTATAAAAAAGCAATAGAGAAGATGCGGTCTATTGTGTAGATTGATTAATTTTCTAAGGTGAGTAATATAGCGGTATTTTTTTTTCCGTAGCCCGTTAGTTTATAGCTTTCTGTTGTTTCGTTATATATGTAGGTTATTTTGCCCGATGGATCGTTTTGACTGTAAGGTTCTCTGGTGAATGGGTTTTTTGGTATGTCTGAGTAGCAATCTTTTTCTTGTAATAGTCTGATTAATTCATCAATGGTTTGGCTAGGTGGATGTTCCCCTATGCTTAAATTGTATGTTTCTATACTCATTTGTAAGCTGTGTGTGATTGTTTTGACAATATTTTCTTTGGCACTAGTTTGTAATTTTGTATAGCTAGGGATTGCGATACTTGTTATGAGTCCTATGATTACAACACTTATAAGTAGTTCGATAAGGGTGAATCCTGAAACGTGAGTAGTGGATTGTTTTAGGGGGCGTGTTTTTAATGTCATATTTTTTCTGTTTTAGTGTATTTTGTTGATCGGTTTTATAACTTTAGTTGGGTTAAGCCACCTATGATTGGGAGTAGGGTGCAATACATAAGTAATAAAATTAAGCTACTTAAGACTAGCAAACAGCAAGGTTGTAGTATTTTTATTGCTGTTTCTATTTTTTCTTTCTTTTTGTCTCTTAATTTTTGGTATAATTCGAGACAACTTTCTCCTAATTGTTGATGTGTTTCACTGTAAAGCAACATATTTTTTTCAAGTGAGGATAGTTGATATAACTTGCTTAATTCATGGCTTACATTTCCGGTTTTTAAGATGTTTTGCTTTGTTGTTTGCCATTTATTTTGTCGTGTTGGGAGATGTATGTGGGAGAGGATTTTTTTTATAGAAAGACCATTTTCTAATAGTAATCCAATTTGCCATAAAAGTTCTATGGGCGGTTGCGAGTGTTGTTTAAATTTTTTTTGAAATATTAGGGTTATTATATATACAATGGGACTTATATATATCAATATTGATAATTTTTTGTACATGCTGCTTTCTTTGCTGGTTTGAAATATTTGTAATAATGGGGGTAATTCAATGTTGTTGTTGATGAAGAAATGGATGCTTTTTGGAATTAATGAGGTGATAACTAATGTACTTGTAATGACGATGCTGCACAGAAGCAATAGTGGGTATTTTAGATTTTTTAGGATGTTTTTTTTGTATTCGTATTTCTCTTTTAGCAATTCGTGTAGTTTTATACATAATTTTTGAATATTAGGGACTGTCTCTATGTACTGTAGATTTTTTGGAAAATGTTTATCTAGACTTAATGCCATACTTTGGCAGAGGTGTTTTCCTTCATAAAGGTGGTCTAGTAACTGTTTGAAGGTTTTTTTTATTTTGTGATTTTTTTCGCTTTCGTATAGGAGAATAAGGCTTTTATTTAAGGGAATTCCTATTTTTAATGTGTTTGAAAGACTTTTGTATATTAACATACATTGTTGTTCGGATAGCTTCATTTGTCATATTATAATTTATTTTATATAAATTTACAATTATATTTTTTGTTTTTATATTTATTTTTTGGGATAATTTTGTTATTGTGTTTTTACTAATTTTTCATAGGATGGTTCTTTATGACAATTAATGTTGCAATTAATGGTTTTGGACGTATTGGTCGAAATGTATTCAAGTTGATTTTGCAGCGGAAAGGGGTTCGGGTTGTTGCGATTAATGACTTAACTGATGCCGATACATTGGCGCATTTGTTAAAGTATGATTCTGTTCATGGAGGGCTTGGTCAACCAGTGTCTGTCGTGGATGGTGACTTGGTTGTTGGTGGACAGAGTGTTCGTATTTTTTCTGAAAGAGATCCCTCTAAATTACCTTGGAAAGACTTGGATGTTGATGTTGCAATTGAATCTACAGGTGTGTTTACAAAAGCTCAGTCTGATAAGGGTGGTTATGAAGATCATTTACGTGCTGGGGCTAAGAAAGTTATTCTGACAGTTCCGGCCAAAGATGACATACATACGGTTGTGTTGGGGGTTAATGATGACTCTATTTCTTCTGATATTCATGTCTATTCTAATGCAAGTTGTACGACTAACTGTTTGGCCCCTATAGCGAAAGTGTTACATGAGTCTTTTGGAATTAAAAAGGGCTATATGACTACGGTTCATGCCTATACCAATGATCAGCGTATTTTAGATTTGCCTCATTCTGATTTGAGGCGTGCACGTGCTGCAGGACAATCTATTATTCCTACTAGTACCGGCGCTGCTAAGGCGGTAGCGTTGGTCTTGCCAGAACTTAAGGGAAAGTTGGATGGGATGGCGATGCGTGTACCAGTTCCGGATGGATCGGTCGTTGATTTGGTTTGTGAAGTTTCTCGTGAGGTTACGAAGGAAGATGTTAATGATGCCTTGAAGGTAGCGTCTACGTCTAGCATGAAGGGAATATTGCAGTATGAAACGGATCCTCTTGTGTCCTGTGATATTATTGGCAATTCACATTCTTCTATTGTTGATTCATTATTAACGATGTGTCAGGGAAATATGGTTAAAGTTGTTTCATGGTATGATAATGAAATGGGTTACTCTAATCGTGTTGTGGATCTTGTTGAAGCTATTTTTTAACAGATATGTTGTCGAAATGTTGCTTAAGTCAACTAAATCGAGATACCTTACAGTCTAAAAAGGTATTGATGCGTGTTGATTTTAATGTTCCTATGCGGGATGGGAATATTACCGATGATACACGTGTTCGATCAGTTTTGGACAGTATTCGGTTTTTGATTGATCGTGGGGCCGCGGTTGTTTTAACATCTCATTTGGGGCGTCCTGGAGGTAAGGAAATATCTGAATTGAGCTTAGCACCTGTAGCAAAACATTTGGCTACTTTGTTGGGGCATGATGTTCCTTTTTTGGATGCGTGTCGAGGTGAGCGTGTTAAGGCGGCTGTTGCAAATTTGAGAGAAGGTCAAATCTTGATGTTAGAAAATTTGCGATTTTGTTTGGATGAAGAAGCTAATGTTTTAGAGTTTGCTAAAGATTTATCATTGGGTTGTGATCTTTTTGTTCAGGATGCCTTTGGAACTGTACATAGAGAGCATGCCTCGACATTTGGGGTGACAAAGTTTTTGCCATCCTACGCAGGGTTGTTAGTCGAAAAAGAGTTAGCGGTGTTACAGCAGTTATTTTCAGCTGATGTTTCGCCTGTATTAGCCATTGTTGCGGGGGCTAAAGTTTCTTCAAAGTTGGGTATTTTGCAACATTTACTTTCACATGTAGATACATTGATTATTGGAGGGGCTATGGCCTATACTTTTTTGAAAGCAAAGGGTTTTTCTGTTGGGAACTCTTTGGTTGAAGATTCATTGCTTAGTGAAGCTGAAAGAGTCATTGCCGAGTGTAAAACACAAGGTGTTTCTTTGTATTTGCCTTTAGATCATATTGTCTCGACGTCGCCTTCCGATGAAATTAATGTTCAAGTGACGGATTCTGAGGAAATTCCAGATGGCTTTTGTGGACTTGATATTGGCCCTAAGACGTTGGCATGTTATGAGGATCTTTGTGCCTCTGTTAACCTTATTTTATGGAATGGACCTTTAGGTGTTTTTGAGGTGCCTACTTTTTCTAAGGGAACAGCAGGTGTTGCTCGGGCTGTTGCGGCTAGTTCTGCTTATACTGTAGTAGGTGGAGGAGATTCTGTGGCAGCAGTGTGTCAGCTAGGTTTACAGTCTTCAATTGATCATATTTCTACGGGTGGGGGGGCTTTTTTAGAGGCCTTAGAAGGACGTACTTTGCCCGGTGTAGTGGGGTTGATGGATCAATGACACATTCTGATACTTTACAACGGGCGATTGATGGTTTATCCAGTAAAAAGCATGTGATTCATCCGGATATTTCATCAGAGGTTGCTCAGAAACATTCTTCGGATGTGAAATTGGATGCTAAACAATCGTTGTTATTGGAAGAATTGAATCAAAGTGTTCGTATTTTAACGTCTATTTTTCATACCTCTAATTTTGATGAATTGTTACTTTTGAGTGCCCGGCCATTACGATTGTTTGTATTGAACTTTTTTATGGGCTTTTTGCGTGGCTTGGGTTTTGCTTTAGGGGTGGTCATTATTTTATTTATGGTGATGACGTATTTTTTTCCGCAGATTCTGGAGAAATTTTTACTTTAAGTTGATGGCGTATTTGGGGGTTATTTTGTTTTCGGGTAGTTTGCTTTTTTTAGATCAAATCACAAAGATTTGGGCTTTTACTTACTTACCCTTTGTGGTGGACTTTTATGTTATTCCAGGCTTTTTTTCATTAAAATTAGTTTTTAATTATGGGATGGCTTGGGGAGTTCTTCAACATTATCGGGTATTTTTGTTGAGTGTTCATGCGCTTGTTTTATTAGGATTGATTTGGTTTTGGAAACGATTTTATGAGTCTTATTGGACACGTTTTGCTTTGCCTTGGTTGCTTGCGGGTGTTTTGGGAAATGGTTTGGATCGTTTTTTTCGAGGGTATGTGATTGATTTTTTGAGTTTTGGAAGGTTTCCAGTGTTTAATTTTGCGGATATGTATCTTACTATTGCGGCTGTTTTTTTACTTATTGGTTTTTTTAGAAAAGATGCGTTTTTTAGTTGATAAGGGCCGATTACGAGCCGATATATTTTTAGCCCGGTGCTTGACTATTTCCAGGTCTTTAGCTCAGTCTTATTTTAAAAAGGGGTGTGTATTGTTTCAAGGTACTAAAATTAATGCTTCTTTTTATTTAAAAAAGGGAGATTTTTTGGAATTTTTAGAACCTGATCTTCTTGTAAAGAAAGATGACGATGTTAGGGATGATGTTCCAGCATTATCTTTGTTGTATGAAGATGAAGCGTTGTTGATCGTGAATAAACCAGCTGGATTGCTGGTGCATGCTGCACGCGATCGGAGTAGACCTACGTTGGTGGATTTATTGTTGGCTTATGGTTGTTCGTTGTCTAAAGGAATTTCTTCAGAACGGCCGGGTATTGTTCATCGCTTGGATGCTGATACCGAGGGACTGATGGTTGTTACAAAAACAGATTCTGTACAGACTCATTTGGCGGATCAATTTAAATCTCGAACTGTTTTAAAATCATATTATGCGATGGTATACGGCAATGTATTGCAGGATCATAGGGTTTTGAATTACGCTATTGCCCGGCATCCTAAACATGGTCATCTGCGTTGTGTTTCTCGCCATGGTAGACCGGCAGAAACAACCGTTTCTGTATTGTCGCGTTTTAATACGAAAACCTTGTTGGATTTACAGCCTAAGACAGGGAGAACCCATCAATTACGTGTACATTTGTCTGCAATTGGGCATGCTATTATAGGAGATCCTTTTTACTCTAAATATTCAGGTTCTGGTCAATTATTACAGGCTTATTCTCTGTCGTTTATTCATCCAATATTTAAGAAACGTTATTGTTTTGTTTTGCCATTATCAGATAGACTTGTGGGGACATGTTAATTATTCGACTTTTATTTTTTTTATTGCCTTTTTGTGCGTTTTCTCACTTTGCTAGTGATGTGCAAGTTTTATTGTCTACTAAGGTCTTAGCTTTGGGAGATACCTTGAGAGTTGATGTTTATTCTGATAAAAAACTTTCTGCGTATAAATTGTATTTTGGGCATCGATATTTTCCGCTGTCTTTACGATCCAAATTTAAAGGTAGACGTTATCACTATGTTGCTTATTTAGCGCTATCTCGTAAAAGTTTTTCAGGTTCTTATGCGATGGATATTTTATTAAATTTCGATAATAAACCTTCTTTTCGTCGACGTTATATGATTAAGGTTGATCATGATTATCGCCCTAAAGGAAAGGTGCGATTATCGAAGAAAACACAAAAACTGAGACGAAAAAAAAGGGTGTTAGCAGAAGAAAATAAACTTATTTTAGCTGCGTTTTCTACATATACAGAACATGCTTACTTTCGGCGTAAGGCATTTGATTTGCCTATCGAAGGGCGTATTTCATCTAAATTTGCTGCAAATCGAGAATATTCAGGAGGTGGAACATCTTCGCATGCAGGTGTAGACCTAGTGGCTGTTATTGGGACGGATGTTGAAGCTGCTAATGATGGAAAAGTGATCTTGAGTCGTGATTTTGTCTATCATGGTTCAACAGTGATGATCGATCATGGATTGGGTATTGTGAGTATTTATAATCATCTTTTGGATCGTTATGTTGAAGAGGGAGAGTTTGTTCGTGGGGGAGATTATATTGGTGCGTTGGGAAAGAGCGGCGTTGTTAGCGCAGCACATTTACATTGGGGGATGGGCGTTCAAAATATTCGGGTAAATCCGTTGTTTTGGGTGAAAAATATGAGGCTGGTGAAGTAATATTTTTATGGCTTATTTCTTCTGATGAAAGACGTTTTTATGTCTAATCGTTTATTTGTTAGACCTTGCTGGAAGTGAGGAGTTAGGAAGAGTAAAATTAAAATAAATAGACAGGTACTGGCCAGTAGGTAGTAGGGGTTTAGGTTTAATATCCATAAGATGCCTATTATTGTGGTTATACTTAATAATTGCCCAATATGAAAGGAATTTATGAGTAGTGAAAAAATAATAAAGCTTAATGGATATATCAGGAATAATAGGGGAGATATAAACGTTAATATTCCCCATAATGTGAATTGCCATTGGGTTGTTTTTTTGAATAAGGTAAAAGGAGACCAAAGCTCAGTTAACATTGTTATTATTATCGCTGCGATTATAAGTTCATTATTTAGGTTAAAACTTTTAATTGTGAAGGGAATATAGAAGCCTTTAATGAATTTTAACGAAATAATTGTACATTCTAAAAAGGGTATTAATGAGCAATGGCTTCTTATCTTTTTTTTTTCTAATTGATTGTGTACTGCAATACTATTTTTATATAGCCAATAAAGGCTTTGTTTTATGGGGATTGCCGCAATTATTATTAGGCAAATAATACTTATATTGATCATTATTTGTGTAAGTTGAATGTTTCATGAAGGATTTTTTGAGCTTCATCGGCTTGATCTCTGTTTATTACACAGGAAATTTTTATTTCTGAGGTGGTAATATGTTTGATATTGATTGCGTGTTTTCCAAGTGCTTTAAACATTTGTGCAGCTACGCCAGGTTTTGATGTCATGCCGACACCTACAATGGATATTTTGGCAATATTTTGATCTGTTTTGATCTCTTTTGCATGTAGTTTAGTTATAAGAGTATTGGCGGCTTTAAGGGTCTTTTGTAAATCGTCTTCCTCTATAGAAAAAGAGATAGAATTGAGGTTTCCATATTTTACGCTTTGTATAATCATATCAACATTGATATTTTTATTTGCTAGTAATTCGAATATTTCGCCTGCAACTCCCGCTTTATTTTCTACGCCAATGATAGAAACAATGGCTTCTGTTTTATTGACGGCGATTCCGGTGACTGTTTTATTTAATTCCATGCTACTTGCCTCCTTGACTATGGTTCCTTCTTTATCTGAGAAGGACGATCTTACGTGTAATTTAATATTATTTGTTTTCGCACATTCAACAGCACGAGGATGAAGAACTTTTGCACCTAAGTGGGCTAAATCTAACATTTCCTCGTATGAAATTTCGCTTAGTTTTTTTGCGTTTTTTACGATTCTAGGATCTGTGGTATAGACACCTTCTACGTCGGTGTAAATTTCACATAAAGAGGAATTTAAGCTAGAGGCGATAATAACCGCAGATGTGTCGGAACCTCCTCGGCCGATAGTGGTGATATCTTCGTGTTCGTTGATTCCTTGAAACCCGGTGATAATGACTACTTTGTTTTGATCGAGTGCCTGATGTATGCGTTTCGGATTGACCTTGATTACTTTTGCTTTTGAATGACTTTTTTCGGTAAGAATTCCAGCTTGTGCACCAGAAAGGGATATTGCGTCGATGCCTATTTCTATTAGGCACATGGCTAACAATGATGCTGAAATGTTTTCGCCTGTTGATATTAATGCGTCATATTCTCTAGGGTTGGGTGTTTTTGCGCATATGTAGGCTAATTTAACTAAATCATCTGTGGTTTTACCCATGGCGGAAACAATAATGACAATTTTTTCGTTTGGATCATTGTCTTTTAGTTTTTTTATTTTAGTGGCAATTTTTTTAATTTTTTCTGCTGATCCTACGGATGTTCCACCATATTTTTGAACACGTATTTCGTTTGTCATGGTTTTTTTAGTTGGGATAATATTTTGTTTGTATACACGGTAAGTTTAGGTTACGTATGAAGTCTTTTTATATCTGCTTTAATAAATTTTTTAAAATATTGTTTTATGATGCTTATGGTCAAGGGAACTAATATTAGTAAAGGTAATGCTAACATAATTCTTAGTGTTGTTTCGTTCATTCTATAGGTTATGCTACTCGTATCCTGGGTGGTTTGTCTAGATTTTTTTGCATGACCAATTAAATTTTCTTACTATGGATTTATGAAGATTACGTTTTCTCAACGAAATACCCTGGTTGTGTTACTTTTTTTTCCTATTGCTGCGTTGTTGTTGTATGGAAGTGATTTGAGTCAACGTGTTTTTTATCAATATGGGGTTATTTCTCAAGATAATGAGGTTCGGACATCCTCTATTTCGCTTTTGAAAGTTAAACGGAAGGGTTCAATGATTTTGGGAATGACTGAAGACAGAAAGCAGCAGCTTTTGGGGGTGAATGGGCTATTTTATTTGTTGGATTCGAATGGACTTGTGACAGAAGCTCCTTTACTAAGTCAGGTGTCTTTTGCTTATGCTGTACGATTTCATTCTGATGCGACTCAGCATATTGATGAACGATTTACCTATAGTGATTTTGAATTATATTTATTAGATAATTTGGGCTTGGAACGTATGTATGCCGTGCAATTAACGGGAGATTTTATGTCCTTAGATTTGGCGTATGTGTCTGGTCTAGGAGGTAGTTCATTTTTTTCTGTATCTGAACAACAATTGTTTCAGCATTATGATGACATTTCTGGATGTCTTTTTGGTTTTGTTTTACCTTCTTTTATGTCTAACTTTTTTTTTGAGGATACTTATGTGTTTTATTTTATCAGTGATGATCGGCAGGTTGCGGGGCGTGTATTAGATTTTGTGTTGGTTCAGGGAGATGTTTCTGTTGATTTAAAAACAAAATTTACCTTGGATATTCCTAAATCATAGTATTGGTTTTCTTTTGTTTTTGAGTAGAGTTTGTTATTTTTAGAGTATGTTTGTTTTTGGCAGAATGTCCCTTCTTTTTTTAGGCTTTTTTATTGTATTTTCTTGTTCTTTGTTTGCTGACACATATGATAGTCAGCGATATCATTTTCATGTTGATCTATTAGAAGATTGGCAGTTTGTAGAAACGGTTAATGATAAATCTATTTCTTTTATTCACCCGGAAGGTATTGCTACCATCAATATTACGGCGTTTTTTTTTACAGAGCCTGTAACGGCGAATGGATTACAGCAAAAACGTATGGGCTCTCATTATGATGGCTGGGTTAATTTATTTGAGCGGCCTGCCACAGATTCTGAATTAGAACAGGCGAATGTTTATGATGCCTATCGGGCCTTGTATAGTAAACATCTTTTGCAATCTGATGTAGATTTTATTGAATTTATAGTGGCTGAATTTTACTTCTCTCACGATAATAATTCCTATGTTGTGTCGTTGGAAACACCAAAGAATAAATTTTCTACTGTTCAGGTTGATTTGCAAAAAATCTTAGATACATTTTGGGTTGGAAAGGTGAGGCGCGTTTTTAAAAAAGATACTGCGACTTTGTATACAGATTGGCCAATGTATGGACAAAATGCACAGAATCAAGCCTTTGTTCGGGTTGAACCCCAGGTCAATCACTTGCTAGTTCAGCAGTGGTCGACATTTTTGCCTGTATCGGAAAATTATCTGGAGACTTTTTCTCCTGTTATTGGGGATGATTATTTGTTTTTTGTTTTTCAAGATAAGGTATATGCTTACTCTATGCTTGACGGGGTGTTGTTATGGTCGTATGACCTTCAGTCTGTTCAAGCAAATTCGTTGTTATATTCACAGGGTATTTTGTTTCTGGTGCAACAGAATCCGTACAAACTAGTCGCGCTTTTGGCGAAGGAAGGGAATATTTTATACGAAAAAACATTAACAGGCCCTGTGTCCCCTTTGGTTTACGATGCTGGGGCATTGTTTTTGGTTGATGGTGGTGTTTTTAAGCAATTTAGATTTGATACGGGACACATAATGTATGATCTGTCTTCGGAGAAATTTTTGCATACATATCCTCCGGTTGTTTCTCGTAATCAAGTTCTGCTTGTTTCGTCTGGTCAAGATACACTTTGTCTTGTTGATACGGATCGTCGCGAACTACGTTGGCGTAAACGATTTCAAGGCCCAGTGCTTTATGCGCCTATGATTGCGGGAGATCTATTTGTTGTCTTGAATAGTCTTCCTATGGAGGAGGATATTTCGCAATCAATTGTGCAGGCTTTTTCTTTAGAAACAGGTATTCCTCGTTGGACTTTTCAGAAGGAGACGGTTCCATTGCAGTTTCCTTTGCAGCCAGCATTGTCGTTAGATGGTCTCTTATTGCCGTATTCTTATACGGTTTTAGATCAACAGTCTGATGTTTTGTCATATATTGATTTACTGTCAGGACGTGTTTTGTGGCAAAAGGCCAGTGATTTTTCTGGTGTGGAACAACGAGCTTTGTTGAGTTCTAAATTTGGATATATGCCCAATCAATTGCCATATACCATGTCTGTTTTTGATCTTTTAACAGGCGATGTGTTTACGGCGTCTGTCGATAGAGAGTCGTTTTCTGAAGAAGATGTTTTTTTTATGCTGCCAAAGTCCTTTTTTTTGTATAAAAAGTCGGTACTTTACGTGGCTCAATCAGAAAAAGGTTTGGCGTTATTATGCTTTGAGTAATTTTGAATAAATATTTATAAATATATTATTTGACAAATTTTATTTTTATTTTTATGCTACCTGTATTCTTAGTAAGGAGTTTTTTTTGGGATACACTTATAATCAATGTACGTTATTGGGGCGGTTAACAAAGGATCCAGATTCTAAATGGATTAAGGATGATTGTTTGAAATTGCAGTTTTATATGGCTGTGCAAAGGCCTTATAAAAAGGATTCGGGAGAAAAAGAGGTGGATTTTGTTCCAGTGGTTCTTTTTGGTAGACAGGCTGAAAATGCGGCTTTGTTATTGTCTAAAGGATCGTTGGTATTAATTTGGGGGAGTTTGCAGGTTCGGTCTTATGACAGTAGGGATCAGGGAAGACGCTGGGTTACAGAAGTTAAAGCGGATAATTTCCAGTTGTTGAATCGTCGGTCAGTGATTAAAACGGATGATAATGAATCAGTGAAGGATATGGTGGAAGTAAAGAGCTCTGTTGTGGGCTGAATGTTGGATAATGCCTCTAAGAGTCTCTTTTTTATGAATCTGTAATGAATTCGTGTTTAGAAAGAGGGAAGTGGATTTTCTTTGTTTCAAATTCAAATGATTCCACATGTGATGGTTATTCTGGAGTTTTACGGGTTGGTTATAGATAGCCTTTATCTGTTTTTAATGTTTATTTTTTTGGAGAGCCGTATAGCTTGTCCTGAATGATTACGGGTAATCAAACTATTCAGTGTACTAATGAGAAGATTACAAAAGAGATTAAGATTGACGATAGTGGTATCGCATTGAGGACTTTTATGTGAAATTTAGTTTGAGATTTTTCTAAGAATATCGTGTCTTTTGAGTTTATGCGAACACGTTCATTATATTAGCACGTATATATTACCTTTGTTGATCTTACTTTTCTAAAAGATAAGGTGCTGTTGATAGTTTCCGATGTATATGAGAAAAGCTTTTTTATGACCAGTGTTAGCTATCTTTTATCGAAGTATTTTGAAAAATCTTCAGGTTTGATGTTATCAATGAATTTTTTGAAATTCTTTGTTTCTTCTTCGTCTTTTTCGGCATTCACCATTTTAGCTTTACTCATGACCGACTCAGAGACATATATAGGGCAATTACAACGTACAGAAATTGCTATCGCATCAGAGGGGCGAGAGTCTATTTTAATTTGTTTTTTGCTATTTTTTATTTTTAATTCTAATATCGCGTAGAATGTGTTGTCTATGATTTCGTTTATAACTATTTTTGTAACAGTGCTATTAAGCTCCTGAATGACTTTTATCAATAGGTCGTGAGTCATGGGGCGTGGAGGAGAAAATTCTTGCAATTCCATTGCAATGGATGCCGCTTCGAACATGCCAATCCATATAGGTAAAAAATTTCTTTCTTCGGTATCTTTTAATAAAACGATGGGAGACATGTTTTTAGGATCAAATCCTAATCCCCCAAGATACATTTCGATCATTTTGACTCCCTATTTCTTAATAAAATTTATAATTTCTTGGAATGATTTAGGTTCTGTAATCGCTAATTCGCTTAGTGTTTTTCTATTTAAAATTACTTTTTTAGTTGATAACTGATAGATAAAATGATTGTATTTCATTTTATATGTTTCTAGACTAGCATTTAGTCGAGAGATCCATAGCTTTCGAAATGCACGTTTTTTATTACGTCTATCACGATATTTGTAGCTCATTGCATGAATGTATGCTTGATGTGCGGGTCTATATAGCTTGGATAATGCTGCTCTGAATCCTGAGCAACGTTTTAATATTTTCTTTCTTCTTTTTCTGGCTACATTGCCTCTCTTTACTCTGGTCATTTTATTTAATTTGTCCTAACATTTTTTTTATTCTTGGTTCATCTGCTTTTGATATTGAAACATCATTTTGTTTTAAACGCTGTTTTCTCTTTTTGTTACTATTTTTATGTTCCAGTAAATGGCGCATTCCAGCTTTATAGCGAGTTAGTTTGCCTTTCCCTGAAATTTTGATTCTTTTTAGAGCTGATTTTTTTGTTTTAATTTTGTTTTTCATTTTGGGTTTATTATTGTTATTAAAAATCTACCTTTTTTATTTGTATTATCTATTTTTACTCCGTATTCTTTTGTTTCTTCTATAAATTTTTCTAGTATTTTGTGACCTAGGTCTTGATGAACAATTTCTCTTCCTTTAAAAAAGACAGTTAATTTTACCTTAAATTTTTTTTTAAGAAAACCCTTTGCTTTTTCCACACGGACTTTGAAGTCATTTGTCGAAATGCTGGGCCGCATTTTAAGTTCTTTTATTATGTTTGTTGTTTTATTATTTTTTTCCTTTTTCTTTTGATGATATTTGTATTCGCCTATATTTATAATTTTGCATACAGGAGGTGTTGTATTTTCTGTTACTAGTAATAAATCTAATTCTCTTTCGTTTGCTAGTTCTCTTGCTTCGCTTATTGGCACAATTCCTAGTTGTTTTCCTTTTTCATCTATAAGACGAACTTCTTTTGCCTTTATACGATTATTTAAAATAAAATTTTTTATAAAATTGACTCCTTAAAAATAATGAAATTTGAAATTATCATTAATTCTTTTCTTTGTCAAAGTTTTTACTTTCTTTGATGAACTCTTTTAGCGAGGTAATTTCTGATATTTCTTTCTTTGTTCTTATAGTTACTTTCTCATTTATTACCTCATTTTGGCCGATAATAAACATATATGGGGTTTTTTCTTCTATCGCTTTTTTTATTTTCTTTGATATTTTTTCTTCTCTAAGATCAGTTTTAACCCTAATATTGTGTTGTTTTAAGATAGATTCTATTTTTTTACAATAGGGTATACAGTCAGTGCTTATATTTAATATTTGTACTTGAATTGGGGCTAGCCAAAAGGGGAATTCTCCGTTGTAATGTTCGATTAATATACCTATAAAACGTTCTACAGAGCCAAAGATTGCCCTATGGATCATGTAAGGAGTTTCCTTAATCCCTTTTTCATTTATGTAGGTTAATTCAAAACGGGTAGGTAAATTAAAATCGAATTGTATTGTTGAACATTGCCATGTTCTTCCTATTGCGTCTTTTATTTTTAAATCTATCTTTGGTCCATAAAAAGCACCTCCGCCTTTGTCGACTTTATATGGCACTTTTTCACTTTCTAGGGCTTTTTTTAGGGCGTTTTCGGCTTCTTTCCATTCATTATTTTTACCTACAAACTTTTCACTTGGTTTTGTAGATAAAAATGCTTCTATGTTTTTGAAGTTGTAACGATTTAGTGTCGTTAAACATAGCTTTAAAACTTTTTTTATTTCAATGTCTATTTGAGTTTTTCTACAAATAATATGGGCATCATCTTGCGTAAATCCGCGTGCTCTTAATAAGCCATGAAGTACCCCAGATCGTTCATTTCTATAGACTGTACCAAGTTCAGCATACTTCACTGGTAATTCTTTGTAGGAATGATTTTTGTTTTTGTATATCATAATATGAAATGGACAGTTCATTGGTTTTATGTAGTGTTCTTGTTCTTCAATTATACTGCTGCCATACATACTTTCTTTGTAAAAATCTAAATGTCCACTTGTTTCCCATAAACATGCTTTTCCTACATGGGGTGTTTTTATAAACTCATAGTCTTCGTTTTTGTGATCTTCTTTCCATTTTTGTTCAATAGTTTCGCATAATTGCGTCCCTTTTGGGTGCCATAGTACAAGTCCGCTTCCTATGGATTCATTAAAGCTAAATAAGTCTAATTGTTTTCCTAAATGTCGATGGTCTCTTTTTTTGGCTTCTTCTATATTTACTAAATGTTTTTTTAATTCTTCTTTGTTTTCGAAGGCAGTGCCATATATTCTTTGAAGCATCGTGTTTTTTTCAGAGCCACGCCAGTATGCACCTGCAACTTTTAATAATTTTAGATGTTTTATTTCTTTTGTGTTGTGTATATGAGGTCCTTTACATAAATCAACAAATGGTCCATTTTCATAAAATGAATATTCTTTTAGGTTTAATTCTTCTATTAATAGTTGTTTGTAGGGTTGATTTAGATGTTTTGTTAATGCTAAAGCCTGTTCTTTTGTTTTTGTGTAGTGATTGAACTCTTGAGCTTCTTTGCATATTCTATGCATTTCTTCTTCTATCTTGGGTAAGTCTTTTTCTGTAATTTTTATATCTATATCGAAGTCATAATAAAATCCCATTTCAATGGTTGGGCCTATTCCTAATTTTGCATCTGGGTACAGTTTTAAAACAGCTTGGGCTAAAACATGAGCTGCACTGTGTCTAATTTTTTCTAAGTGGCTTGTCATCTTGATTAATTAAGTGAAAGTGGGTATAGAAATACTTTTTTTTCTATAAATGTATCTTTTTCAGTTGTATCGCTATTTTCTTCGTTTGTATAGACCGTATTTGCGTCTGATATGGGACGTGGCTCGTTGTGTAGTATATTGAAAAAATCTATTTGTCCTAAGGTACTTTCAGATGTTTCATGTTTATATATTATTTCCTTATTGAAAGGCGACTTTTTCTGTAATAAATCATATACTCTATGCTCAAAATTTGTTCTTTTTTTAGTGCTCGTAATTATCTCTGTATAGTTTTTTTTATCTAGTGCATCTTTCAATATTTCTGAGAAGTTATTGCTTATTTGTTTTGTTATGGATGTGTTCAATTTTTTTAAGGCGCCATCAATTGTTTCATGTTCCCCTGAACAATTTGGAAATGATGGAGTAGTAATTGTGTATACATCATTTTCTAATTTTATAATTATTTCTAGTTTAAGGTTCATGTTGTTTTATAAGAAATTTCTTTGGGTAATTCCTAATATGAGACTAGGTTCTGTTAAATTGAAAATATTTGATAATGCAATTTGAAAGGTTCCATAGTCGCTGTAATATAATCGTGCACCCACATTTGCGGTATAAGTTTGCCCTTCACCGCTAATATCAGCGAGAATTTCCACTATCTCTGTTAAATAGAAGGTTAAGCCGGCCAGAATGCCTGGTGTGATTTCATCGTCAAATTTTGCATTAAAACCAAAATGTCCGGATGTTTCTGGATTTAATCGCTTTGAAAACACAGTATATACGCTTGTATGGTCTTTTGCGGTTAAGTTCTCAACGCCTATGGCAATCTTTAAAGGAAAGCGTTCTTCCGTAGACATTAGATAATATTTTGTATTTACATAAACACCTTCAGATGGGTATTTTCCTCCAGAAAACCCTAGTTCTATATTTTCATAAATACCCATATTTACTTTGTATTTATAGTTGAGGTTATCTTTATCTTTAGCTAATGAATAATCCAAACCATAATTGCATTCCTTGTAATTTAAAGCTTCAGCTGTGGGGATAAAAATTAGGCCTGTTGCCCCGTTGAAATTGGTTGTTGATAGTAATGGTTGAATAGTAAGTATGAGGGAGATAAATGAATATATAAATACTTTTGGAATTGATTGTTTATTCATTTAATTTGTTTAATGTAAATTGTGTTAAATCAAAGCCACCAGATAAAACTGCGTTTTTATCTAGAACAACGTCAACACCGTAATTTTTGGCAATTATTTTAGCTGTGCTTGTTACTTCTCCAATGAGTCTATTTTTAAAGGCTGCTTCTAATGTTATTATCTCTTGCTTTTGAGGGTAAAGTTCTTCTTCAATCTTGCTGATTAACTTTTGAATCTCTTCGTCACTCTTCCCTTTGTTTTTTGCTTTTTCTAATTTTTTTTGTTTTTCCTCAAAATTCTTTTGATAGGCTTGGGCTTTTTTCTTCAAACTTTCTTGAAACTTTGTTACTTCTTTGTATTCTCTAAGGATTACTTCCATATTTATGTAGCCAATTGATTCTGCAAATATATTTCCAAAGCAAAGTGTGTATATAAATAATGTTATTAATAATTTTTTTTTCATTTTTTACCTCTAAAAAGTGTGTCCCACGTTGAAATGAAAGTGGGATTTATTATTTTCGTCAAACCCAAGGTCTAAACGTATGGGCCCCAAAGGGGGGATATTTAATCTTATGCCAGCGCCTTTACCTATTTTATATCTATTATATTCATATATATTGTCTAATGTTGCGTAGCCAATGTCAACAAAAAGTATAAATTGAAATTTTGGTGTAAAAATTATCCGATACTCCATGTTTGCAATGACTTTTTTGTTTCCTTTTGCGAAAGGGCTTAATTCATCATATCCTCTAACCGTGTTACTGCCTCCAATGTAGTACCACTCTGATCCGTAAATTTCTTCATTTCTTATGTCTGGGCTGTTGATGATGCCAAAATTTAGCTTTGTTGCGATTACTTGTTTTTTAAATACAGGATAAAAATTTCTAAAGGTTGCTTCTGTTTTTGTGTATTGAATTAATGCTGGATTTAAAGGTAAAGATTTTTCTATGGATAATGTGTGATAATACCCTTTTGTTGTGTTTATATTTTGATTTCTTCTATTTAAATTTAATATGTAGGTATAGCTAAATAGCTCATATTGTTTTGCTAAATCAGTGACGTATATATTTTCATATTTTATACGATGGTTTGAGTAAAAATCATATTTTTGTGGCCAACCAATGGTGATATCATAGCCTTTTCTTGTTTCATTTCTATAGGATATTTGGCTGTTATTACCAAAGGGGCCTAAATTTAAATCACCCCGTTTTAACCAAGTTCTAAATGTGAATGATTTGCGTTTATTCCAGGCCCAAGGATTGTGATATTTGAATTGAAAGCTGTTATAGCCACTGTTGCTTGACCCTTTTCCGAATGCAAGCGTTCCTTTTAACATGACTTGCTGACCTGTGCCTAAAATATTTTCCCAAAATAAATCAGAGAATAAATTAAAGCCACTATCCTCTCCATAGCCTGCTCCTGCGCTTATAGATCCTTGAGATTCTTTTTCTTTTAATTTTATTAGTAGTTTATACTCATTTTGTTTTTTTCCTGGTTGAATATCGGGAAGTATTTCTTCAAAATAATTTAAATTGTAAATTTGAGATAGATTTTTTTCTAAAATATCACTTTTTAATGGCGTGCCTGGAGTTAGGTTTAATTCTCTTAAAATCACATAATCTCTGGTTCGAGTGTTTCCTGAGATTGTGACGCTTTCTATGATTCCTTCGGATAAGTAAAAAATGACAGGCCCTTTTTTGTCTGTAGGTGTTTTTATATTATATATTTTAGCTTTGATATAGCCGTCTTTTTTATATTCATTGACAATATTTTGGATAGCGGTTCGTATATCCTTTTGATTTTTTATTTTGTTTATTTGTATGGGGCATAAACGGTGTAATTTTTCTTTTGAATAGACAGTATTTCCTATGAATTGTACGTTCGTTACTACTGGGTTTTCTTCAATTGTAATGATTAGGGTATTTCCTTTTTCTGTTTTTTTAATGTGGTAACTGACGTCTTTGAATTCTCCGTTAGAACGTAAATTTTTTATTGAACGAGTGATTTTAATTGGGTTAATAAGATCATTTTGCCTGATTAATAGGGCATTTTTTATTTTTGTTTTGTTGGTACTTAAATTTCCAGAAATAATAATTTCATCTATTGTTTCCCATTTTTGTGAAGTAACGTTTTTTGTGGGCCTTTCTTTTGACGTAATTTGTACATTTTCTATTAGCGTATTTAAGTTGAGAAGTTTACGCTCATTTGCTTGGATGCTTAGTTGGATAACTAATATGCTTGCAATGATTAGTAATAGCTTTTTGAGCATTTTATAATCGCATACTTAAAATAATGGCAGATAGAATGAATGTTATGGTAAAAAAGCTGGTTAATTTTGTTAGGTTTTTTTCTAAATCTTTTTGGGTATGAAATAATCTTGCTTGACCGCCAATGCCGCCCAACCCTTCTCCTTTTGCGCTGTGAAGTAAGATTGTAATGATGGCCCCTATGGCAGTAATTAATTCTATTATTAATAACAGTATTGTCATAGTAGTCTACTATTATACGCTATTGTTTGTTTGAATGCCACCTTCTGGTGGGGTATTAGGATTTCTTAAATTCATTCTTTTCTTGTTTAGTCTGTTAGATGGGAGTGGTTTTGTTGAAGTGTCTTTAAATGGGGGTGATTTTATTTGATTTGCATTAGAGTTTCTTTATAGACAAATATTGATTGACTTGGGTATTCTATTTTTGTGATCCAATCGTCATTATTCTTAGTTTGTTTATTTACATTTGTGATTCATATGACTGAGTCGTTAGCTTATTCATTAAGATTGGCGGGTGTCCGTACGGGATTTATTGCCATTGCTTTGTCGTTTGTAACGAGTACGCTGTTAGTGTCTCGTTTATCGAATATGTTTCAGGCCCCTTTATTAGGAGCCATGGTTGATTTTGCTATTATAGATGGAAGTCAACCTGCTTTGCTGCAGTTGGAATGGTCGTTTAGGTTGGTTATTTTTTCGGCTTTTCTGGGGGTTGTAATGGGAGCGTTTATGACGCCTACGGTGGTGCAATTGTTTGTGAAGGCGATAAATCATTTTTCTGTTTTGGGGTCTGTACCTAAAGTTTTTTTTTATGCCATGCATCCGTCACGTATTTTGATGATAGTGACTATGTTTAAATTGCCTTCTTTTTCTATGTGTAAAGGACTGTCTTGGAGTAGAATCCCTAAACAGTTTTTGTTGATTAATTGTTTTGTGACATCAATATATTGTATTGGTGTTTTATGTGCCTTGTTGGCAGGGGCGTATTTGCCAGAATTTCGATCTACAGCCTTGCAGTTGTCTGGCATAGTGAACGGCATGGCGACAATATTATTTACTATTTTTGTAGATCCAGCAGGTGCTCGTGTCACGGATCAAGCTTCTCGAGGACAGAGATCTATTGATGATGTTCGATCGGTCGTTTTTTTTCTACAGATGGGAAAACTTGTTGGGACCTTGATTTTGGCACAACTTTTTTTATTACCTTTTATGACCTATATTAAGTTTTTTACGCTATGGCTGACGACAGTGCTGAAATAGTTTCAGAAGCGTCATATTTAGAGTTGCTACGATTAGTGACTCGTTATGCACATGCTTATTATGTGTTAGATGATCCCTTGGTTTCGGATGAGATATATGATTATCATTATCAGCGTTTGTTGGCGTTTGAAATTAAACATCCGTTGATGGTCTCGTCTGTTTCTCCTACTCAGCGTGTTGGCAATGAGGTTTCATCTGATTTTTCTAAAGTAAGACACTCTGTTGTGATGCTTTCGTTATCAAATGTTTTTTCTTATGAGCAACTTTCTGATTTTTTGGGGCGTGTTTATAAAGCGTGTAATTTGGCTGAGATTGACTGTGTTGTTCAGCCTAAAATTGATGGGTTGGCAGTGACGATTGTGTATGAAAAAGGGGTCTTTGTTAAAGCGGCTACTCGCGGTGATGGGCGTATTGGTGAGGATGTTACTCATACTATTAAAACTATTCGTTCATTGCCGTTGATTTTGTCAGAGGCGGTTGATATTGAAGTTCGGGGGGAAGTGTATGTGAAGAAATCGGTTTTTCGATCCTTTGAAGGGCAATTTGCGACTCCACGTCATGCTGCAGCTGGTGCAGTACGTCAGATGGATCCGGCGGTGGCTGCAAAAAGAGGCTTAGATGTATTTGTTTACTCTATTGTTTCGTCCAGTTTAGGTTTTGAAACAGATTGTTTGACATTGTTGAAACGGTTGGGATTTTCTGTGATTTCGCCATGTTTTTGTGCTAGAACTGTGGAAGATATTTTTCAGTGTTGCTTACAGTTGTCTGACAATAAAACTCATTTTGACTTTGATATTGATGGGGCTGTTGTTAAGGTGAATGACGTAACTGTTCAAACACAGTTGGGCCATACAGCGAAATCACCGCGCTGGGCTGTGGCTTATAAATTTGCAGATGAGCAGGCGATGACGGTTGTTGAAGACATTGTTGTACAAGTCGGACGTACCGGTGTTTTAACGCCGGTTGCATGTTTGAAGGCTGTTATGTTGTCTGGGGTTACGGTACAGCGAGCAACCTTGCATAATTTTGCAGAGATTGAACGATTAGGGATTGCTATTGGTGATAAGGTCTTGATTCAACGTGCTGGAGAAGTAATTCCTAAGATTTTGGGGGTACTTGAGAAAGGGAGAGATGGACGGTGTTTTGTGATGCCAAAAGTGTGTCCATGTTGTGGAGTACCTATTGTTAAAGATACTGTTTTGGTTGCGTTTCGTTGTACCAATCAGGCGTGTACAGACAAGATTAAGGCTCAGTTGAAGCATTTTGTGATGAGAAAGGCGATGAATATTGATGGGTTAGGGGAGCAGATAGTGTCGCAATTGGTTGATGCTAAGAAAGTGCGGCGCCTTGTGGATTGTTATTTTTTAACATTGGACGATTTGATGGAGTTGGATGGGATTGCTGAAAAATCTGCTCATGCGTTGCTTGAGGCGATTGACGCGAGTAAAATGCGACCTTTTTCGGCATTTTTGTTTGGGCTAGGGATACCTTTTGTGGGGCAGCAATCAGCTTTGTTATTGGCAGAAGCATTTGGGTCTATGCAGTCTTTAATGGTGGCTGATAGAGAGGCTTTATTAGCTGTGCCTGGGATAGGAGATAAAATGGTAGAGGCGATGAGACATTTATTTTGCCAACCTGCGTTTATTGAAATGATTGCTGTTTTTGATTCGTTGGGTATGCCGATACCTTATAAAAAAGAGTGTGTTTCTGGCCCATTGACAGGGCAGGTGGTACTAGTGACAGGTGTTTTAGAAGGGATGAGTCGAGAAGATGTAAAACAAAAAATTGAATTACTTGGGGGTAGAGTGGTGACGCAAGTTTCTAAACAATTAACGATGCTTATTGTGGGCGAAAAACCGGGATCTAAGTTGAAAAAAGTACTTAATTTAAATGAGAAAGGTGCTGATATTCGGGTTGAGTATGGCGCTAAAGGGTTGGATAGTTCTACGTTGATATAATTTTATTATTGTGTGAGAGTTAATAAAATTTCGTTAAGTAGCATTCTCCCTTTTTTTGTACAGTAAATATGTTCATTTTGTGTTCTTAATAGCTTTTGTTCTATTAATTTATTTATTTGTTTTTGTTGAAACGTTGGGATAGTTGTGTTGAATATGTGTTTGTAGGTATTTAAATCAATGCCTTCTTTTAGACGTAATGTGCTACAAAAAAATTCTAAGGTAAGTTCTTTTTTGGTACTTGGGTTAAGGGGTTTTTGTTGCCAACGGGGAGTGGGTTTTTTAAGATACGTTTCTATATTGCTGGGATTGCTGAATCGATAAGGAAATATAAATGAGTGTGCCGAAGGACCTAGTCCTATATAGGGTTCGAAGCGCCAATAGCTTAGGTTATGTAGACATTGTCTTTTTTCTTTAGCAAATGCAGATATTTCGTAATGTTGATAATTTTTTGATTCTAATGTTTGGATGATGTATTGGTAGTGAGAGGCCTCAAGATCTCCTTGTAAGGGCATGATTTTTTGCTTTTCGAAAGGTGTGCCGTTTTCTATTGACAGTGAATATGTAGAGAGATGAGAGGGATTATATTTTAATGCTTGTTCTAGAGAATAGGTTAATTCTTCTAATGTTGATAAAGGTAGTCCGTATATGAGGTCGAGGTTTATATTTTTGATAGGACCCTCTTTTATTAGCTGTAAGGCGTGATGAAGTTGTTTGGGGGAATGAGTTCTTCCTAGAAAAGATAGTTCTTTTTGATTAAAGCTTTGAATACCTAGGCTTAAGCGATTTATGCCGATGGATTTGAAAAAAGACAGGGATTGTTTTGTGATGTCTTCTGGATTACATTCGAGGGTACGTTCAATGTTTTTGTTTTGTTTAAATGTTTGGTTGATGTGGGTCATTATTTTTGATAAAGATTGCGGGGATAGCTTAGAGGGAGTTCCCCCACCAAAAAAGATACTTTTGAGATGGATATTGTAGGGACGATAACTGTTTATTTCTTTACATAATGCAGAGGAAAAAGAAGCATCAAGCTGTGGGGAGTGATGTTCTTTATAAAATGCACAATATGGACATTTTTTATGACAAAATGGAATGTGTATATAGAGAGATAAAGCTATTTTGGGGGCTATCAGATTAATATCTTATTGTTGAGGTACTTTTTTAAGTAATGTTATGGTTGTTCCATTGCCAGGACTTGATTCTATAGATGCCTCGTCCATTAAGCTTTTCATAAATGCAATACCTAGACCTAAGCCAAGTTTTTCATCATTTTCAGCGTTGGAGGATTTAATTTTATTGGGATTAAAGCCTATTCCCTTGTCTTTGATTTGTATGCGAAATTCGTTATTTTCCGTTTCTATTTCTAATTTTATTCGGGATGTATTAATGTTTTTTTGTGTATAAGCGTGTTGAATCACATTATTGCAAGCTTCAGAAACGGCTATTTTTATATCTTCGATACTTTCTATATCAAAGTTTAGTTTACTGGCAATCCCCGCTACTGTTAGTCGAATGACAGCAACGTATTCGGCTGTGCTTGGAATATCTATACTTGTGCATAGTAATGTGTTGCTTGCGTTTTGCATAATATCTTCTTTAATGGATGTGTTATTCGATTTCATTTTCTGATGATATTAGAGTAATATTTTTTTTATTTAAGCCTGAAATTTCGAACATTTTTTGGACCCGAGGTTGACAGCTGTAAAGGTATAGTTTTTCTTGTTTTGTTTCAAGTTCTTTTGCGTTTTTGGCAATAGTGCCTAGACCTGTGCTATCTATGTATTGAATGTCTTGCATGTTTAGGATGATTTTATTTTTATTTTCTTTGACTAATTTTGTTAAGGTTTTGTCTAATTGTTCGCAGCTATATAAATCTATTTCACCTTTAAGATTTACTGTTGTTTCTTTTTCTTTTTCTTCTATTTCTAAAGAAAATCCAATCATTTATACACCTCGATTATTTTATTAAGTTTAGTCTATTAATGCCATATTAACAATATGTTATATGTATAATTTTAGTCTAGCAAAGGATTATTTTTTTGCAATGGATATAATATTTATTATTTTACTTGTTTGTGGACTCTGTGCAAAGTGATTATTTTTCTTTACACTTAATTTGTTGTGAAAAATTATTTGAGAATTGTGGTTTTTTCATTCTTATATAAGTTTATTCGATTGATTGTTGTTTATAGTTGTTATTTTTTTCAGCAGTGTAGAGGGCGGCTTAAAGATTTGGAGTTAGCGATTGATTGTGGAGATAAGATAACAGAAGTGTGTAGGCGTTCTATGCTTTGTGATACTGTGTTTTCTTTTGATATTCCTGATACTTTAGGGGTCTGTTTGTATGACTTGTATTTTCCCTCGCCCTTAACATTTTCGTCCTTTAAGTCTCATGTAGATACCTTGGATATCTGGATGGCATTGGGAGCAGGTGGGGGATGCTTTAAAACTATTTTGTTAGATTCCTCAGAAGGTAATAAACGACCACGTATAGTAGAATTGACTGGAGCGAGACGCGGTTGTTTTTTGAATGCTATGGGGTTACCTGGTAAGGGGGTTGACCAATTTTTGGAAGAATTGCCTCAGTTATCCATTCATCGTTACAGGCGTCCATTAGGCTTTAGTTTATGGGGGCATGATGTACGTACTTATCAGCAATTGTTTGATCGTTTTTTTATCGCTTTGTCTAAAGTGGATTTCCCTTATTACTATGAGTTGAATTTAAGTTGTCCTAATATGGCGTCTGGGATAACGGTTGTTCATAAGTTGGATCATATTCAACATTTATTAAGGTATATTCGTTCAAAAACCCAGGCTGTTGTAGGAGTTAAAGTTTCGCCAGATTTTGATAATGATTATCTTTGTCAGTTAATGGACGTCCTTCGTACTTTTGATAAGGTTTTTATTAATTGTGGAAATACACGCTTTAAAACGCTTGACTCTTTGCATCTTGAGCCTGATTCTATGTCAGTTGGTCATGGAGGGCTTAGTGGAGCGCTTCTTTTTAATAGAACTTTAGAGATGACAGGCTTGTTGAATCCCTTTGGTATTCCTATTATGGCTACAGGGGGTATTTCTAGTTGTGATCATGTTAGTCGTTTGCGAGATGAGGGAGCGGTATTATTTGGTATTGCAACAGCGTTAATTTTTGATCCTTTTGTTATTCCTAAGATACATCAAAGACTTGTTTAACTTTTTTTTAAAATAGGTATATATATTAATACAGAGGTTAAGTATGCAAATTTCTTATGATATTGTTTCCGAGTTTACAGATGACTTTCGTTATTTAGCATTATTGTTTCAAAAGCAATATGAGAAACGGTATAAGGAAACATTTGATTTTTTAGATTCGTTTCAGAAAAAAATTTTGGATTCAAGTAAAAAAACAGTGTGTGTATTGATGTATGATGCCTCTAGACCTGTAGCATTTGCTTTTTATGAGGAATTTTCTGATTTTTATGGGTCGATTTCATTATATTCTTCTAGGAAAGTTTATTGTCGTAAGTTGGCGACATTTGTTTATCAGCAAGGGTATTTTAAAGACTATTTATTAGAATTGATTTGTTATGATCATGATCCCTTATATCGACTTTTGTTTCGACAGTTTGGATTGGTTCAGAACCATCGGCAACGTATGTCGTTAGAATTGTTTAAAGATGAATATTTTTCTGACTTGAGTCTCCCTTATTTTGTGAAACCTTTGACGGAAAATGATTTGAAAACATCAAGTTATTTGAGCTATTTATCACATCAGATTAGTCGTGATTATTACATGTATCCTGGCATGAATAATAAAAACAATCGCTATGCATTGGAAAAATTAGCCTTTAATGGACATTATGGGCCCTGTAATCGAGCAGCTAGTTTTTTTATTTGTAAAGAGGATGAGATTTTAGGATATTGTATTGTTGTTGATGTTGCGTGTTGGGGACAAAAGCGCGTACCTTGGATTTTTGATATTTCTGTTCGACCTGAATTTCTGGGTAAAGGGATAGGACGAATGTTGATGCAGCATGCATTAAATACCATGGTTAAGGAGAAGCTTAAATTTTCTGGTTTAGCTGTTACAAAAACAAATACGGTTGCTATTTCTCTTTATGAATCTTTAGGCTTTAGGCCCTTAGATGAATTTTATGAATATATAGAGATTACTTAGGAATTAATTTTTTCTAGCTCTAATGCAGATACAATTGTTTCAGATAGTTTAGATTTTTGTTCTTTGTGGATGTTTGATTTTAAAATTTCTTTGATATATCTATATACGGTTGGTCTAGATAATGAAAGATGATTGGCTATGTTAGTGATAGCGCCTTTTCTTGAAAGGAATTCTTTTTGTAGTAGAAGTTGGATAATTTCTTTTTTGTGGGTTTTTTTGATTTTTTCGTTTATTAAGTTATTTTCTAACATATAGTTTTCTATGACAGAGGACATGTCATTTTCTATTTTACTTGCATCAAAGCGTTGATTTTCTATAATAAAGCTATTTTCTTCAGTATTGATGAAGTGGTTTATATATTTAACAAAATTTTCAAAGAAACTAATTTCTATATGTATCGTAAAACATCCGATTAATGAATTGTTGTTATAAATACCAATAGCAGATGTTTTTAACTTTTTACCTTTTTTGTTTTCATAACAAAAATTTACAAGATTACTTTTTAATTTTTCCTGAATTTTGTTTTTTTGATAAATTTCGGGGATATTTTCTTTGCCTTTTAACGTTGTTTTTTTGTTTTTGAAGATATTATGACATAGTGTGTTATTTGGGTCTGAATAATCTAATATACTACATTCTACGATGGGGTACAGCATTTTGGTTAATGTTCCTGCTAATGATTCATATATTTCGAATATTTCTAGGTTATTCATAATTTTCTCCATTCATTTATATTTTTCCTTAATTTATATAGTAAATTAATTAGTGGAAATAAACAATACATTTCATACATTTTGTTATGAAAATATCTCTGAATTTAAGAAATCTTCGTTGGATTTTGTTTGCTGCATTAGTTTTAATAATTCTTCAATTGCGTTTTCGTTATCAATATTTTTTCTGAGTAAATATATCTTTTTTAACGCAGTTTCGTTGATAAGAAGTTCTTCTTTTCTTGTTCCTGAGTTTAAAATGTCAATGGCAGGAAAAACTCGTTTATTGGCTAATTTTCTTAATAAATGTAGCTCCATATTTCCAGTGCCCTTGAACTCTTCATAGATGATATCATCCATTCTTGAGCCTGTATCTACTAGAGCTGTAGCGATAATGGTTAGGCTTCCACCATTTTCGATGTTTCTTGCACCTCCGAAAAATCGTTTAGGTTTATGTAAGGAGCTTGGATCTAGCCCACCTGTTAAGGTTCTTCCAGATGGTGGCACAACTAGATTATAGGCTCTTGCTAAGCGCGTTATACTGTCTAGTAGTATGACAACGTCTTGCTTGCTTTCAACTAATCGTTTTGCGCTTTCTAATAAGAGTTCGGAAATGCGAATATGTTGTTCTGGAGGTTCATCAAAGGTTGAATAAACGACTTCTCCTTGTACCGAACGTTCCATATCCGTGACTTCTTCAGGGCGTTCATCAATTAATAATACTTTAATGTGTATTTCTGGGTGATTTTTGCTGATGCTGTTCGCTAGTTCTTTAAGCAATGTCGTCTTGCCTGCTTTAGGAGGTGATACGATCATGGAGCGTTGCCCTTTGCCTATAGGTGCTAAAAGATCTATGATCCGTGGAGAAAGTATGTTTTGATCGATTTCCAGTCTTAATTTTTCTTGAGGATAGACAGGGGTTAGTTTATTGAATAATATTCGTTTTTCGATGTTTTGAGGGGCAGCATAATTTATGGCTTCTACTTTTAACAAAGAATAGTATCTTTCACTTTCTTTTGGGGGCCGAATTAGACCGTAAATGGTATCTCCAGCACATAATTTAAAACGTTTTATTTGGGTTTGTGAAATATAGATGTCTTCAGATGAAGGTAAATAATTTTTTGTTCTAAGAAAACCATACCCTTCAGGCAGAATGTCAATGATTCCTTTTTCTAGTGTGCTTTCTTTTGAGGATGTTTTTTTTTTTAAAAGTTCAAAAATTAAGTCTTTTTTTTTGAATTGATTGGTGTTTTCTATATTAAAATTTGAGGCTTCTTCTAGTAATTCAGATTGTGTTTTATTTGTTAATTCTGTAATTTGATATGAATCATCAGGTTTTATTGTTAAATTCTCTTTATTTGAGGCCATAGTTAAATTTTTTACCCTTATTTATGGTCAGATACTTTATTGTTTATCGTTTTGTTTGTCAATCCTATATTATTGTTTTTTTAAAAGGGGGGTGTTACATTTTAGATGTATGCGTAGCTTTTTTTATAGACCGTTTATTTTTTTTCTTTTTTGGATCTTATACTTTAATTTATCGGCGTTTTCTTTAGTTCAAGAAGATACCGTTCGGTATGAAGAGACATCAGGGGTTAGCGAAAATATTTCTTTGAATAAGAAGGAACATTCCGGAGAAGGTATGTCGAACCCTTTTTTGAGTGATTTGACTCGTGTTCAAGAGGCTTTAACACTATCTAATTTAAATAAGAGTCTGTCATTGTTACAAGCTTTATTATTGAAGGTTAGGCAAGTTCATGCGGCAAACATAGATGGTTTTTTTCCTTCAGATACGGAAAATTTTTTTGTTGTTCAGCAAAAGCAAGTTGATCAGGGAGTAATGTATAGTGACGGATATGGAATTATTTTTTCTAAACAATATCAGACTCAGGATGGTCGATTTTTGGATGTTAATGTGGTTTTTAATGATCCTTCTATCCAAGAATACATTTCTATCATACAAGAGAAGAGTGCCGTTGCTGATATTGAAGGTGTGCGAGTGATTAAGATTCAAGATCGATATATGTGTTTAGAGTCTGTTTCGGATGAACATCAATTTATTGAGCGAAATATTGTACTTAATCCGGATGTTTTGGTTAATGTTGTTTATGATTGGAGAGATGATGATTTTTTATTGAATGAGTTTGTTTCTCAGTTTCAATTGGTGGCGCTGGAACAGTATTTATTGAATTGATTTTGTTAACGTATTTTTATCATATCGGCATCACTATAGATGATATAAGATTGGGATCTCTTTGAATATTTTACTTTTTTTTTTGCCAGGGCTGTGTTAAATTTTTTCAGTATGCTCCTGTAGCTCAGTCGGTAGAGCGCATCCATGGTAAGGATGAGGTCAGCGGTTCAAACCCGCTCGGGAGCTTGGGCTTTCTTGTGGTACGTAATTTTAGCTATATTTAAACATTGCATTGATGCAAGATAACGCTTTTTTTTGAATGGCCTTTGGTAATAAAATGCGTTGTGCGGATGTAGGGGATTCTAAGGTTGCTAAAATATTTTCTAAGGTATTTGCTTTCATGTACTGACATAAGGTGCAGCTTCCAATAAATTCTTTATTGGGGACTTCTAATTGAAGGCGACTACTTAAGCCGCATTCGGTTAACAGAAAATATTGGTTGGCGTTACTTTGTTTGACGTAGTTAATCATCTGGGATGTACTCCCAACAAAGTCAGCTTGTTGTGCGACATTGGGCTCACATTCTGGATGTGCGACTAACTTTGATTCAGGGTATTTTAGCTTGATATATTTGCTTAGCTCGGGATCATACTCTTGGTGTACGTAGCATGTACCATCCCAGTAGCGAATATTTTTGTCGATATTTTGGTTTTCACATTGTAAAATGATGTTTTGTGCCATAAGTTTGTCTGGCAAGAAATAAATGTTTTTATTTGGAATGGCTTTGATGATTGGTAATGCATTGCTTGATGTTACGCATACATCGCAATACGCTTTGACTTCTGCTGTGGTGTTGATATAGCAAACAAAGGTATGGTCTGGGAATTGATTTTTGAGATGCTTGACTTGTTCTGCATTGATAGAATCAGCGAGAGAGCAGCCGTTGTGTTGGCTAGGAATAAATACGTGTTTGTTTGGATTTAATAATTTGGCAGTTTCAGCCATAAACTTGACTGCAGCAAAGATAATGATGTCGGCATCGGTTTCTTTGGCTTTTTTACTGAGTTCGAAAGAATCTCCACTGAAATCAGCGACTCCATAAATGATTTCTGGGGATAGGTAGGAATGTGCGAGAATAAGGGCATTTTTTTCTGATTTTAATTGGTTGATTTTGTTGATAAGTGGGCTTAGTTTTGCGCATTTTTCTAGTGTGTATAAACAGGTTTTAGACCCTAGTGTAATGTGTTTTAACTTTTCAAATAATTGCTCCGCACTTAGTTCTTTAGTTTTCATTTGTATCAAAGTGTAGCAGATACTAGCTTTAGGCTTAAGAGTTCTTTGTTGTAAAAGGAGGGTGGGAGCTAAACATGTGGGGTGTCTGTGATCGGAAGATGTTTTTTTAAATGATACTTTAGTTGCTGAATACACGTGGCCTGAGGTAGACCAGGTGAAAGGAGGGGGTGATATTCATTGGGGAGTTGATCTTTGTATTTTAGTTGGTTGCTACAGTGGAGAATACTTTGGATAAGTATATTTTTTCTAAATAGTCGGGCGGCTAAGGCAAGACATTTTTTTTGTTTTTGATATAGTTCGAATGGACTAGGATAGTTTTGGCAAAGGTGAATCGTTGTTTGTGTGGAATGAGCAGGGGGGGTGGTGGGTAATGAACGTTTGTCTAAAAATTCTTTAAAGATGTTTTTGATATGGATTAATGTGTGTTTTGTTTTTTTAGGTAGGTAGGGAGTGTTTGTGGGTAATATAAAGGTAATTAAAATGTCGGTTGGCGCATGAATGACCATGCCGCCACCTGTTGGACGGAGGCTGTAATCAAGGTGTTGTAAATTTGGGGGGATTTTTTTGTTAAAGGCTTGGGTGAGACTTAGGGTTTTCCAGTAGTATAGTCGGATAATAGGGATGTTAGTTGTTTCGTTTAGAAGTTTCTTGTCTATGGCCATGTTTTTCTGGGCAGAATCTTGAGGGTCTGATACTATTTTTACTTGCATGAATGTATTTAAAAGTTCTTTTAGCTTTTTGTCGAGTTTTTTATGTCTCATATGATATCAGTTTTAAATTATGGTGGGGGGAATCTACATAGTATTTGTCATGTTTTATCGTATCTTTCGTTGCCATATCAGCTTGTATCGACGCCTGAGCAAGTTGAGAAATCGCTGTGTTTGGTTGTTCCAGGACAAGGCGCTTTTGTGGAGGTTATGCAGTATTTGAGGACACATGAATTGGAAGATGTAATTCGAGATCATATTCTTAAGGAGAAGCCATTTTTGGGAGTTTGTTTGGGGTTTCAGATTTTGTTTACTTCTTCCGATGAACATGGCGGGTGTAAGGGGTTGAATGTTTTCCCAGGGCATTTTTGTCGTTTTCCTGATGATCAACTTTCGGTGCCACATATGGGTTGGAATGTATTACAGCTGAGTGATATAGCAATGACTTTATTGGCGCCCTATCAACATCGATCATATGTTTATTTTGTACATTCTTATTTTTTGCCTGATACGGATACTTCGTTGATTGCGGCTAAAAGTGACTATGGGGTAGACTTTGTTTCTGCTATTAAGACAGAGCGTTTATTGGCTACACAGTTTCATCCTGAGAATAGTGGTGAAGTTGGTTTGGCATTATTGTCTAATTTTTTTGCACAGGTTTTTTAGGTGTTTTTATGAGTGATTATTTAATTGTTAAGGGGGCCCGTGTTCATAATTTAAAAAATGTTAATCTTACATTACCTAAGCATAAATTGATTGTTTTTACTGGCCTATCAGGTTCTGGAAAATCGTCTTTGGCTTTTGATACTATTTTTGCTGAAGGGCAACGAAGGTATATTGAATCTTTGTCTGCTTTTGCGAGGCAATTCTTAAACCAATTAGATAAGCCGGATGTTGATTCTATTGATGGGCTGTCACCTGCTATTTCGATTGATCAAAAATCTGCAACACATAATCCTCGTTCTACGGTGGGGACGGTGACGGAAATATATGATTATTTTCGTCTTTTATTTTCTAGTATCGGCCGTTTGTATTGTTATGGGTGTGGACAACCGATTGAAAAAATGGATGTTCAAGCTATGGTTGATCGTGTTTTTTCTTGGCCAGTGGATAGTCAGGTAATGGTTTTGGCTCCTTTGGTTATTTCACGTAAAGGGGCATTTAAGGATCTTTTTGAACGATTGCGTAAGTCGGGGTTTGTGAGGGTGCGTGTAGACGGAGAGCTTTTTCGTTTGGATGATGATATTGTTTTAGATCAGCAGTGTAAACACGATATTTATTTGATTGTTGATCGTATTTCGTTGATTCAAGAGAATATGTCGCGACTGTTTCAGTCTGTTGAAGTTGCGTTACGTCAGTCGAAAGGATCTGTGCGTTTTGAAAATGTGACGACTAACGCCGTTTTTTTATTCTCAGAACAATTTTCGTGTTCTGCTTGTGAATTGAGTTTTTCTGAGTTGAGTCCGCGTTTGTTTTCATTTAATTCTCCCTTGGGGGCGTGCTCTTCTTGTAATGGGTTGGGGTCTCATTTGGATTTTGATTCAGCGTTGGTTTTTCCGTTTGTTGATAAACCTTTACGTTTTTCTACGTCAAAAGTGATTAATTTGGATCGTTCTCAATATGGACGTCAGTTAGAAAGGGCAGCTGCTTCTTATGATTTTGATTTGGATACTATTTTCGAGGATTTAACAGAGATACAGCAAAATATATTATTTTATGGCCAGGAAGATGCTTTGTTAGATAATCCATATCAATCAAAACAGCAGTGTGAAGATGTGGATGTGTATGAATGGGAAGGTGTTATTAACATTTTGAGGCGTCGTTTATTTCAGACACGATCAGAAGGAATGCGCTTCTTTTTTAGGTCTTTCATGTCTTCAAAATCCTGTGCTGCATGTTCGGGACAACGTTTGAATCCATCTGCATTATCAGTGCGGGTAAAGGATAAAAATATTTTTGAATTATGTGCGTTGACGATTAAAGATTTATTATGCTTTTTTGAAAATGGTGAGTTTAATAAAGATGAATTAAAGATAGCGGTACAAGTGTTGAAAGAAATTCGTGATCGATTGACGTTTTTGGATCAAGTGGGTTTGGGATACTTGTCTTTGTCGCGTCGTTCTTCAACGTTATCTGGTGGTGAGTTTCAACGGATTCGATTGGCAACACAGATTGGATCTGGTTTAAGTGGGGTATTGTATGTGTTGGATGAACCGAGTATTGGCTTGCATCAACGAGATAATCAAAAATTATTAAAGGTTTTGAGGCGTTTAAAAGACCTTGGTAACACGTTAATTGTGGTGGAACATGATGAAGATACGATACAGGAAGCGGATTATGTCGTAGATATTGGCCCTTTTGCAGGATGTCAAGGCGGAGAAATTGTATTTTCAGGAACTAAAACAATGTTTTTGAAAGATAATAAATCACTTACAGCACGTTTTGTTAGAGGCCTTGATAAAATTGATCTTCCTAAGGCATATCGACCTATTAATAAGGAACGATGTTTAACTATTGAGGGGTGTACAGAAAATAATTTGAAAAATATTTCTGTTTCTTTTCCTTTGGGGTGTTTTATTTCTGTTACAGGAGTTTCAGGTTCAGGGAAAAGTACCTTGATATATACGATTTTATATCGGGTGTTAATGCGACATTTTTATGGGAGTAAGCAACGACCTGGCCATTTTCGGTCGATTAAGGGGATGCAGTATATAGATAAGGTTATTACTATTGATCAGAGCCCTATTGGCCGTACGCCTCGATCAAATCCAGTTACTTATACAGGTGTTTTTTCTGATATTCGTGACTTGTTTGCTAGAACGAAGGAAGCGCGTGTTAGAGGCTATAAATCGGGACGTTTTTCTTTTAATGTTAAAGGGGGACGTTGTGAGGCCTGCTCGGGAGATGGGGTTAAAAAAATTGAGATGCATTTTCTTTCTGATGTTTATATTACCTGTGATGTGTGCCAAGGGGCACGCTATAATAGAGAGACGTTGGAGGTGTTATATAAGGGTAAAACTATTTCCGATGTTTTGTTAATGACTGTGAACCAAGCCTTAGAATTTTTTTCATCTATTCCATCAATTTATAGAAATTTGACTGTGTTGCAAGAAGTTGGTTTAGGATATATACATTTGGGACAGCGTGCTACGACCTTGAGTGGTGGGGAAGCACAGCGTGTTAAGTTGGCTAAAGAATTGGCTCGTCGAAGTACAGGTAGAACTTTGTACTTGTTAGATGAACCTACGACGGGGCTACATTTTTTAGATATCAAGAATCTTCTAATGGTGTTACAGAGGTTGGTTCATTCAGGCAATACCGTTATTGTGGTTGAACATAATTTGCATGTTGTGAAAGTTTCAGATTATGTGATTGATTTAGGGCCGGAAGGGGGCGATCAAGGAGGAGAAATAGTTGCAGAAGGGTCTCCTAAAGAAATTTCGTTGATGTTAAATTCTCATACGGGGCATTTTTTAAAACCGTTGTTGGAGTGATAAGTGTGTGTCGAGGGGAGGTTTTTTTTGATTTTATTCATATTAATGTGTTAGAATTTTTTTAAATTTCAACTAATATTTTGAGGAATACACCCTTATGGAACATAAAGATATACGAGAGTCTGAATTTATTACATTAGAGGAGGGCTCATGTTTGACTGGAAAGTCTATTCATACCTTAAGAAAGGCTGTTAAAACAAGGCCCATAAGATATCATGATGATGTCCGTAATGGTCGCCGTGTTTTGGTCCTTTCTAGAGTGGATTTGCTGAAATATTATAAATCTGTTGATCAGTTGGCTACGAGGTTAGATCAGCATGGTTCTGGTGTGAATAAGGTGTCTTATGATGTCGAGCTTTTGATGGAGAACATTTCTTTTTTGAAGACTCAATTACACTGTAAAGATGAAGAACTTCGTGCAAAGAATCAGCAATTTTCAGAACTCGGTGATCAACTTCGTCGAAAAGATGAACAAATTAAACATTTGCATGTGATGATGAGGCACTTTCAGAAGGAACAGGCTGCTGAGTTTAGAATCAATACAGATAAAAAATTGGACGAAGAATTGGAAGCCTTAAGTAAATTAACACTTGAATAGATGACGTATATCGAGCAACGAAATTTATTTCGTTTGGCTGCACTTAGTTTAAATGGGTGTATTGATTATTATGCCTATTCTGATGATGTTTTTGAAAAGGATGGTTTTTTATCACTTTTGGAGTCCTTTGGTATCCGCTATCATTTCAAATGGGATTATCGTAGTCATGTGCACGATCCTCAATTATTTTTAGATACTTTTGTTCGAGCACATGTTGAGCATTATGGCGAAACTGTCCCCTTTTTAGATAAATTATATTCTGATAATGTACTTTCATTTACTGATGTAAAGCGTATTGCGGCAACTAAGATTATTTCATTAGGTGAAATAGAGAAGTCGCATACAGAGTCAGGTCGTTTTGAAAAATATATTCTTTTGAGGGTAGCAGATCAACAAGTTGTTAAAAAACAGTATGTCTCTTATTTAGAGCGTTTTATTAATGATGATTTATTTTCTAAAGATCAGCTTTTCTTTAAATACAAGCGACAAGAATCGTTTGTGATTAAACAATTTGAGAAAATGTATGATCGTTTTGGGAAAAACTTTCTATTTGATTTTTATGATTTTACGCAAGAGATGCTTGAAGACGAAGATGCAAAATATTGTCGAGTGTTGGATACCGTATTGTCGTTAGAATATCTTGGTTTTATTAAATTTCATCATTTTTTTTACACGCCTCAATATAAGATGGATTATGAAAAGGATATGTATAAAATTGTTTCATATCGTATAAAAGCAAATATCTGTTTATTGGAAAAATGGTTTGTTTATTTAGATCCTTTGGTCAAGAAATCTATGCATGTTGCACGCTCTGATTTCTCGATGATTAAATATATGGGAAAAACCTATACACTTACCCAAAATCAAGCACGATTTACCCAATTTCTCTATAGTAAAATTGTTGAAACTGGTTTGGATAAAGTTACGTATAATGAGGTTATAAGATTTTTTAAACAAAGTAATATTTCTTCAAATTCAGTACGTGATTTATTTCGTATTTCTTTGAATAGAACGTCGCCAATATATAAGAAGTTAATATGTTTTGATGAGCAAAATAACTATTTTTTAGATGAACAATTCGTAACTAATTTAAGGTTTATTCCTTTATTTTCTTCACAGATGTAAACCTATCTATTAGGTTGCAATGTTATGGTGCTGATTTTATTCCATGATGATTCCGTACAAGTTCCATACCGCTTCCATTATTATTCCTTTCTTGTTCCTTAAGTTCCTTTGTGACTATATATGCAGATGTATTTTTTGTGTGCGGATCATACATATCTGATGCCAGTTTTAATAAGTAAATTGTATATGAATAATGGTTAATATTGCTTCTTTTGAAATGTTCTGCAATCTTCTTAAAAAATTTCACAGATCTGTTCCGTTTGTATTTATTATTAGTTAGGTGTTTGTTGGTTTTATTCTGATTATATTAATTTCTATTCTTCTATTTTTGGCTTTGTTTTCTTTGTTTGTGTTTGGTACCAAAGGGCGGTACTCACCATAGCCAAGGCATGATAATTGTGTTGGTTTAAACTGGTGTTTATTTATTAAGTATTGTGTGACTGAAAAGGCTCTAAAAAAGGATAGTTCCCAATTGGAATTATAGGCTTCATTGTGTATGGGTACGTTGTCGGTATGTCCTTCTATAATGATGTCGTTTTCTACATTTTTTAAAATTTTTGCAAGCTTGTTGAGAACTTTAATTGCGTTGTTTGTTAATTCGGATTTTCCACTATTGAATAATAAAGGGGTTTCTAGAATCAATTTTATACTCTCTTCATTTTCGACAATGTGCAATACCTTTTCTAGCTGTTCTTTTTTAATGAAGTTTTGTACGGCTGTATTTAAGGGATTTTTTATTGCTAGGTTACTTTGAGTTTTTTGTTCTGTACTTCCTCCCCGTTTGTCCTTTTTGTTTACAATAAAAAAGCCTTCATTTTTTATCTGTTGTGAGAATATGAATAGTAATAAGAATAAGACCATTAAAAATGTTACAAGGTCTCCGTAAACTGTTTGGGCTATTGCTGTGTCGTCTTCTTGTTCTTCTTGTTCTTTGTTACGCATTTTTCTTGTCGTGTTGATCTAAAAATGATTTTAGGTAAAAGTTTATTTTTACAGGGATCTCCTTTCTGGCAATTCCTAATATTCCTTCTTTTATAATTAATTTTGTTAATACTTCTTTTTCACTATTATTTTTAAGTTTTTTGGATAGAGGAAGATAAAATATAGAGGAAAGAAATAATCCGTAGAGCGTGGTCAATAGAGCTAATGATAGACCGCTTATGATGTTATTTATGTCTTTTACGTCTCTAAGAACTTGAATGACTCCAATGACTGTTCCCGCCATCCCGAACATTGTGGCGTAGGCTCCTAATGATCGTACTTTATTGATTAAGATATCGTGTCTTTTTTCTGATTCTTGCAAGTCGTTATTTAGAGTGGTATTAATAAAGTTCTCATCAAGGCCTGATGCGATCATAGCAATTCCATTGTTTAAAAATGGGTTGTTGTAGATTTTTGATTCATTTGGTAAATCTTGTTTACTCATTTGTTGTGAATCTTTTGATAGCTTTACCATGATTTCAACAGCTTTTTTGGGAAGTATTGTTTTTTTTCTACGAAAGGTATGTGATAACAGAGTTCCTAAATGTTTTAGCTCACTTTTACTTGATGCGATGATCATTGAACCTATTGAGCCGAAAAATACAAATATGAAACTATCTGAATCAAGATAAACAGCTAAATCATGTCTAATATCTGGTGCTCCAAAATATATTGCGCTTAGTGCTACTATGAACCCTATAATTGATATTATGTCCATTTTATCCTCCTATTTTTGTGTTCTATTTGCTAGGTCTAATTTTTTAGTTTTTTCTAATTTTCTTATTGTTTTTATAATGGCTTTTTGAGCTAAGTCTATTTCTTCTGTATTTGGATTAGCTTGATTGCTTGCAATATACTCAATCAGCATTTGTTGGCCATTTTCTGGTAAATAACCTTTGATTTTCTCAATTAGTTCTTCAGAACTTTGTGTTAGTCCCTTGGATAATGTTTCTAGATTTATTGATGATAAAATTTCTTTTAAATTTTCTTCTTCTAATAGATCTAAATCTTTTATGAGACGTATGTAAGGTCGCGTGTCTTTGTATAAACTTGGATTGTTTTTTTCTAAATAATCCAGAATATTTTTGTTACTTGATATTTTGTTTAGTTTAAATATTTTTTCTAATAAATGAGGGCCCCCGATGCTTGTTTCTATGTATGTTTGTATTTTGGTCTCTAGTTTTTTAAGCAATTCAGCTTTTACTTGTTTTTCTTCTTTTAGTTTTTCAATGATGATACTTTGTTCTTTTAGCGAGTAGCTGTCTAATATTTGATTAATTAGGGGAGTAGGAATAAACGACAAAATCATGACAACGTAGTCGAAGGATACTCTTTCTTTTTTAAGTAGGGATATTAAAAGCGAGATATTTTCTGTATTGATGAAATCAAAATAATTTTTCTTTTCTTTGGATGTTTGTTGTGATTCAGTGATTGCATCTCTGGTTTTTAATCCTTCGGGTAATTCTAAACTTGGGTTTACATGTATACTAGGTTGCTGATTTTGATGAGTAGTTGAGCTTTCTTTTTTGTTTTTAAATAAGTAGGATAATAGAAACGCGATTGCGGTACATAGTAATAGAAAATTGATTACTATATCTGGAGATGTGAATGTTTCCCTTGAGTTTTTAATGGTGATTGGCTGGGGCTTTGCTTTTTTTAGATCGAAAAAGCTTTTGTATTTTATGTTTATTTTATCTGTAGTTAAGTCTAAATTTAGAAGTTCTTGAAGGATAGGGTTAATTTTTTTTACTTGTAGGCGAGTCATTTCTTTGCTGGCAAATATTGTTAAGATGGTTCGTTTTATTTTTGGCTCTATTAAAGTTGTGACAGAATCATATGGAAGTGTGTTTAAATTGTCTGGACTTATATTTTTTAATGCAGGGTATCCTGGCATTAGTAATACTTTTTCTGTTTGAGATGATGTTTGTTTTGCTTCTTTGATTTGAGATTGTTTTGTATAGGTTACTTGGTACTTTGATTTTGTTAATTCTATGTTTGCTTTGACGATAAATGTATTTTTTCCAAATAGAGTGTCAAGTGTCTTTTGAGATATTTCTGTATAAAATTGTTCAATTTGATATTGGTTTATAGCGCATAGGTTTGTGACTAGTACTAGTGCGTATATGCCTATGGCGTAGGAGGTTTTTTTTAGCATTAGTTGCTCCTGTTTTTAATTTTTTTTATTCTTACTTCTATAGATCCATCGTTTTTGTTATACAGATAAAGAGTTCTTTTTGGATTTTCTTTTTGTAGTTTATTTTTATATTTGAATGCGTCTGCACGATTGTAAAACACACTTAATAATTGTGTTTCTTCTATGTCTGGAAGACTCTCTTTTTTGTTGCTTTCCTCATTTGTTTGTTGAAAGTTTTTAAGTTCCTTTTCTTGTTCTTTTTGATAATTTTTAGCTTTTTCAATGACCTTTTTTAAATGATTTTTTGATGGGTCTAGACCCATTGCAATTGTCCAGGAATTTATTGCTTCATTAATTAACGATATATTGTAGTAATTTGATCCTAAGCGTTCATAAATGGTGGCGTTGTTGCTTTCAAAGATTGTTAATGCGTTTAAATTTTCTATGGCTTTTTTGTAATTACCGCTGTAGTAATTTATTTCGGACTCTCGCCAATATTTTAGCTCTATGTTTTCGACTATATAATCGTTTGCTTGTAATTTTAACCCTTTGTTTAATAATTTTCTTGCTTTGAAATGACTCTTGTCTAGAAATAAAATATGTATCAATAGATCTTTACTGATGTTATTATTTCCTTCTAATATTTTTCCTTTCGCTTCTGTGTATAAAAAATTGATTTTGTTCGTTAATTTCTGATTAGTATTGGTGTCTTTTTTAAATTGATTATTGAATCTTTTTTCTTCATTTTCTATTTCTTCAAATAATAGGAGCTCTTTTTCTATATTTTTTTCTTTATTGTTCCATATTGATTTAGGCATTTTTTCTAGTAATTTTTTTATTCGTTCAAATTGTCTTCTTTGTATGCTTAGGTTTAATTTTTTTCGTATACTTTCGATGGATTCTTCTGAGGTGACATTGTAACTGGTTTGTTTGATGTTTGGAGGTAATAATATTTTGCTGTCTTTTACCGTCGATGAGGAATTGTTTTGGCTAATTGTATTTGAAGATATAGGTTGTTTGGATGATATTTTTTTTTCTGTTGAGGTGTCTTTGTCTTTCTTTTTGAATAACTGTTTATTTTTTACGGTATCTTTTTTTTTGAACTTATTTTCTATTCTTTGAGGCGGCTCGCCCATACTAAATAAAGTATTTTGGCAATAAAGAAAGCATATTATTAGAAATAAATATTTTTTATTAAGCATGTGTTTGATATTAATAGTACTATTATAGTCTATTTTTCTTATTTTTTAATAGCTTAATTTTGAATTGTGCTTAAACTCTTTTTTACTGTTTTTACGGTATGTTGGATTTCTTGTGCTTTATGTTGACATGATATAAAACATGCTTCGTATGCCGAAGGGGGCCAATAGATGTTATTTTCTAGTAACGCGTGGAAAAATTTTGGAAATTGTTTCAGGTTGCAATTTTGTACATCAGTTAAATTTTGTATGGGGCCTTTTTTAAAAAATAGGCTAAACATTGTTCCCTGATTTTGTATGCAATAATGATCTTTGTTTAGTTGTTTTCTCAGTTCTTCGCATAAGAACGTACAGCTTTGTTCTGCTGTTTCAAATGCCTTTGTATTTTTAAGTTCGGTTAATGTTGCGATGCCGCTGGCCATGACGATTGGATTACCGGATAATGTCCCTGCTTGGTAAATAGGGCCTTCAGGCGCTATTTTCTCCATTATTTCTGCTTTCCCGCCGTAAGCTCCACAGGGAAGGCCTCCTCCAATTACTTTGCCTAATATTGTGATGTCAGGGGTTGTATTGAGTAAAGCTTGGGCTCCGTTTTTATGACAACGAAATCCACTCATTACTTCGTCAAAAATAAGAAGACTATCATATGTTTTACATAGTTTGTTTAGCGTGGATAGGAATGTTTCTGTAGGCGGTATAACGCCCATGTTTCCGGTAATGGGTTCTAGTATGATTCCCGCAATATCTCTTCCATTTTCATTAAATAAATGGGTTAACTGTTCGCTATTATTATAGTCGCATACTAATGTATATTGACTCGTGCTTTCTAATACGCCTTCACTATCTGGTTTTGATAAGGTTAGATTCCCTGATCCAGCTGCTACTAAAAAAGGATCTGCATGGCCATGATAGCAACCATTAAATTTGACGATGAATTTTTTTTTCGTATAGCCTCGGGCTAGCCGTAATGCGGACATTGCTGCTTCTGTTCCTGAATTTACGAAGCGTATTTTTTCTATATGGGGCATAAATTCTTGAATTAATTTAGCGAGTTGTGTTTCTAACACAGAGGGGGCCCCAAAGGATAAGCCATTTTTGATGGTTTTTTCGATACTTTGTATCACGTTTGGATGCGCATGACCTAGGATACAAGGTCCCCAAGAAAGAACATAATCGAGTAAGCGTTGATCATCTTCAGTAAAGATATAGGCCCCTTCTGCTTTTTTAATGAATAATGGATTTTTGCCTACTGCTGTAAACGCCCGAACGGGACTGTTGACACCCCCTACTAATATTTGTTTTGCTTCTGAGAAATATTTTTTAGATTTTTTATTCACTGCGTATTGTTTTAATGATTGTACTTACTAAATTTTCATGATTCGATGTTTTTTGCAATAATACGCTTTTTTTAAAATATTGTTTAGCTGTTTTTTCTGTGATTGGACCAAGGCATAATGCATTGATTTGTCTTCCTTTTTGGATTCTTTTGGCAGTGTTTTTAACTATTTGAGATGATGTGAAAAATATCCAGTCATTGGAGTGAATTTTTTGGGTGTTGATTGGGATTTCTGATGTTTTATAAAGAGAGATTTGTGTGAATTTGAGGCAGATGTTTGATAATTTTTCTTTGAGAATATTTCTGGTTTTTTCTGCAGTAGGAAGTAATATATATTCATTTTTTATTGTATTTTTTAATAAGGTTACGAGTCCTTCAGAGGTGGGGGTACTGGCTTCGGCATCTGGACTAATGCTGTGTTTTTTTAGTTCGGAGGTGGTTGCATTCCCGATACTTACAATTTTTATGTGAGCGAGTACTCTGGCATCATAGCCGTTGTTTTGTAAGGCGTTAAAAAAGAATCTCACAGCATTGGGGCTGGTAAAAATGATTAATGTGATTTTGTTAAGATAGGTAGGGGTTATTTTTTTTAAATTTTTTAACTTTTTTTGTAGTGTAATACTTGGGTTTAAGATGATTTCTGCTCCTGCAAGGGTTAATTGTTCATATAATTCTTTGGATTGTTCATAGCGACGTAATAAATGAATACGTTTACCTTGTAGAGGTAAAGAATGTTGATTGATCCATTTTTTTGCGTTGTGAATGCTTTTTCCTATGATGATAATGCTTGGATGATCAAGAGGGAGATTTTTTTGTTCAATCAGGATGGTTTCTAAGGTACTTAAGTGAATTTTTTGGGCTGCAGTGCTTGCATGAGAAATGACAGAAATGGGGGTATTATGGCTAAAATAGTTGCTGTTTATAATTTTTTGTATAAGTTCCTTAAAGTGTTGTATGCCCATGAAGATGATTAATGTATCTGCTTTTGGTATTTGCTGTGTTGTAATAGATTGACCTGTTTTTAAACTTCCAGTTAGAAAGGCAACAGAATGTGCGGTGTCACGATGTGTTATAGGAATACCAAATAACTCTGCTGCAGAAGTTCCCGAAGAGATGCCAGGAATAATTTCATAATCGATATTGTTTTCATATAAAAACAAGAGTTCTTCCCCTAAGCGTCCAAATATACTGGGGGTGCCTCCTTTGAGCCTGATAATCGTTTGGCCTTTTTTACTATGGTTTAGAATAAATGTGTGTATTTCCTGTTGGGTTGTGCTATGACTGCCCCTTTTTTTTCCAACTGATATTTTTTTGCAATGGGGAGGACAGTGGAAGAGTAAATTTTCATTGCATAATGAGTCGTAAAGGACTACGTCTGCCTGTTGTAAGATGAGGAGTGCTTTTTGTGAAATGAGCAAGGGGTCACCTGGACCAGCTCCGATTAAATAAACTTTTGCCTTTCTTATTTTGGCCATGAATTCCTTTTTTTTTGGAGGGTGTTTTGGATGTCATCCATGTCAGTTGCAAGGGATTTTTTGGTGACAGGGATGCGTGCTTTGCTGTGATGCGTGAACGTTGTATTGCTTAGAAAATAATTGAAAAAAAGTTGTTCTTCGCTGTCATCAATATAACTGCCAAAGGGGTGATTACAGTTCAAATTGAGGGATGAAATGAGGGCTATTTGTGCGTTTGCAAATAAGCTCTGTGTTGTATCACTTAAGCTTTGGCATATTTGCGCAAGGTGGGGATCTGTTTCTCTTATTTCTAAACCTAGTAGACCTTGATTGGGTGCAGGGATAAATACTTTTTCATCTAAAGGGATATAATGGTTATCTTCAATGTCCAGGCGTATTAGACCTGCTTCTGCTAGTAAAATAGCGTCTAGGTTTTGGTCGTGAAGCTTTTTGATGCGAGTATCGATGTTGCCACGCATGGGGATGATAGTGAATTGGGGATTTATTTGTTTTAATTGGGCGATGCGGCGTAAGCTGGAGGTGCCTATTTTGGCTGTTTTGGGTAGTTGGGACAGTGTTTTGATTGTGGATCTGTGAACTTGGTTTAAAATAATGCAATCTCGTATCGACGGACCTTTGATTATGCCTGCAAGTACTAAGGAGGGGGCTAGTTTGGTGGTGATATCTTTGAGGCTGTGAACGACTAAATCAACTTTTTTGTTGAGCAGTTGTGTTTCGAGTGTTTTGATAAAAATATTTTTGCCTCCTAGTTCATACAGAGGCTGATGTTGGTTTAGATCACCCTCTGTCTTGAAGGTATGAAGGCTTGTTTGAATTGAGGGAAAGTGCTGATTGATTGTAGCTTCAACCTGTTTTGTTTGGGCGATGGCCAATTTAGAGGGGCGACAGCCAATCTTAATTGTTTGACAGTTTTTAGGCATGATTTACGCGGGGTGTTGCTGTTTGTAATTGAGCCAATTTTTTACTTTTTCTAATTCTTCATTAATAATGGTTTCACATTTTTCAAGTTCTTTTTTTCTCCGATGAATGTTTTTATCTGCCACTTCTTGTAGATTGGTAATGGTCAGGCGAGATAGGAGTGGATTATGATCAACGTTTGGGTTGATATTTCTGGGGACACCTAAATCTATTAAGAAGTATTTGCTTGAGATCGTGTCGGTGAAATTTTTTTCATTTAGTATAAAATCCTTGGATGATGTGGCGGTAAAGATAATGCTATAGTTTTTGACTTTTTCTTTCAACTCGTCCGGAGGGAGGTGTTTGAGTTGGTAGGCTTGGGCTAATTTGAGTGCTTTAGTCGCTGTTCTGTTGCAGATTGTGATACTGGGATGCCCAAGTGCGGTCCATTTTTTGATGAGGCGTTCGGCAATAATACCAGCGCCGATGATGAGGATGTTATGGGCGAAGTAATCGAGGCAACGTTCACGTACAGCTTCAATAGCAATGGAGCTTATGGAGTAGGACCCTTGGCTGATTTGAGTCTCTGTACGGGTACGTTTACCAGTGGCAATGGCACTTTGAAAGACTTTGTTTAAAAGAGCAGTATTTTGGTTTTGTGCCCTGTATAGTTCGTAGGCGCTTTTGACCTGGCTTAAAATTTCGTTTTCGCCAAAGACCATAGATTTAATGCCACAGCTAACCTTGAATAGATGTTCAAGAGCGGTGTATTTTTCTTTGTATGTGATCATATCGTTGATTGTTTTTTCTGGGATGTTTTTAAATGTTGAAATAAGTGTTAATAACTCTTTTTTGGCGTGAGTTAAATGATCTGATTCAAAATAAAATTCAACACGATTACAGGTCATCAGTAGACAGATGCTTTTGATGCTTGTTGTTTGTTTGATGTGGTGATAAAAATGGGAGGTATCTTGCTTAGATATATAGAGTTTTTCTAGATCTTTCACTGCAAAATGCTGAAAGCTACAGCCTACGTATGCGATGTTCATCTGTAGGATTGTATCAGGGTATTTATTATTTGATAATTTTTTCTTTTTTATCGAGCTTAACTTTGTTATGATATTTATTCATTATGGCAGAACGTATTCCTCCACATTCGACAGATTCTGAACAAAGTTTGTTGGGCTCGTTTTTTCTTTCTAAAGATAGCTTTGCCTTGTTGTCGGCTAAAGTAAAACCAGCCTTCTTTTATCATGCCAATCATGCCGTTATTTTTGAGGTGATGTTGCATTTATTTAAACATAATGATCCTATTGATTTGGTGACCGTTGCTGACGAACTTAAAAAACGACAAAAGTTAGATGAAGTAGGGGGGCGTTCTTACTTGGTTGAATTGGCGGATGCTGTTCCGACTGCGGCGCATGCTGAAAAATATTCAGATATTGTTTTTCAACGCTATCTTTTACGTGAACTTATTACCTTGGGATCTACGATCGTGGGGATGGCGTTTGATGAGATGGCGGAGAGTACAGAAGTTTTAGATCGTGCCCAACAGGTTGTTACGGATATGTCTAGGGAGATGGTTCAAGATGATTTTGTGCCTATTAAATCTGTTTTAAATACGGTCTTTGAAGATATTCAAAGTACCTATGATTTGGAAGATGGTATGTTGGGGGTTCCGACAGGGTTTTCGGATTTTGATAAAATGACCTCGGGATTTAATAAGGGAGATTTAATTATTTTAGCTGCGCGACCATCGATGGGAAAAACAAGTTTAGCATTGCATTTTGCTCGATATGCCGCGATTCAGCATAAGATGCCTGTGGCTATTTTTAGTTTGGAAATGCCCAAGGAGCAGTTAGCGTTGCGTATGCTTTGTTCTGAGTCACGTTTAGATTCTGCGAGGTTACGTACGGCTGAATTAAAGGAACATGAGTATAAAAATTTAGTGATTGCCATGGGTACCTTGGCAGATGCCCCAATTTATATTGATGATAAGCCAGGTATATCGCCATTGGAAATGAAGGCCAAGTTTCGTCGCTTACAGCAAGAGACGGATATTAAGCTTGTCTTAATTGATTATTTACAATTGATGAGATCTTCGAAAAAGCGGGTTGAAAGTCGTTATCAGGAGGTTTCAGACATTGTTCGTGAAGTGAAGGCTTTTGCTAAAGAATCTCAAGTGCCTGTGATTGCACTGTCACAGTTGAGTCGTGATGTTGAGAAACGGCCAGATAAATTTCCTTTGTTAAGTGATTTGAGGGAATCGGGTGAAATTGAGCAAACAGCAGATTTGGTGGCCTTTATCCATCGTGAAGAAACGCCACAAGAAATGCAGTTAACGCCAGGGCAATCGAATGTACAATTGATTATTGCAAAGCAACGAAATGGGCCTGTGGGTAAGGTAGGCTTGTTTTTTAAAAAAGACACATCACGTTTTGAACAGTTAGCGCCGCATGCTCAGCCTGTTCCGTAATTGTTTCTTTTTTCTAGTTTTCTTTTTTTCTGGTTTTCAGCTTTTTGCTGAGGATATTTGGCAGTTTAGCGTTTCGTCTAATTATATTAGTATTGATTCGCAGATGGGGGTTGTGCATATTAGGGATAAGGCATTACTTTCTTTTGAGTCTAACGGGGTACCCTTTGATGTTTCTTCGGAGGCTATTTCATGTGATCTAAAGGCACGGCAAGTCGATTTTTTAGAATATCTGTCTTATACCACCAAAAATGTGTCTCTTTATTTTAAACGTTTTTCTTATAATGCTTTTCGTAATGAAGCGAGGGGAGATGCCTTGGTCGTTCGTTCTGATCGCTTACATTTGTTGGGCAAAAAAGTGTTTGTTGATTCAAAAAGTTTAACAATGTTTGATGGTCGTTTTAGCTCATGTTCTCGATATGAGCATTATTGGGTATCGTCTAAGCGAATTTATATTTACCCTCGTTTTAATATTGGGGTTGCTTTGGGTAATAGTGTTCATTTTTCTTTTCTTCCTTTTCCTTTGCCATTTCCTGTTTTTTTTAGTGCGCTAACTCAAAGTTTGGGACATCGGTCTTTATTTCCAGTTGTTGGACGTTCGGTTCAAGAGGGGGGATATGTTAGACAAGAAGTTCCTTATTTTTTGAATAAGCAAAATTCGGGTTTTATGTCGTTGGGGTATACCAATCGACTTGGATTTTTGTTTGGTTTTGATCATCGTGTTGTGTTATCTCAGCGTCAATCTTTTAACCTTGTTTCGCAGTTTTATCACAAACATCGCAGTGGGTATGGTATTGAGCATGTCTATAATTTGAAGCCTTTACGTGTGTTAAATCCCTTACATGTTCTTTCGTTAACCTTGCAAGGTGTAGCGGTGTCGACTCAAACCTTGAGTAGTATGTATAAGGAACGGATCTTACTACATGATTCATGGGTAAGTTATCAGCCTTTTTTTAAGGTGAAAAATCAATTTAAACATTTTCTTTATTCACAGATTTCGCTTGAAAGTATCGTTTCTTATGGATCAATTTTGGAGAGTAGAGAAGAGGGGGATCTTTCTTTAGATACTTTTCGTTTACGGCATTATGTTTCACGAAAATTTCAGCGTGGGGGTGTTTTTTATACGCCTTTTTTAAAACATGATTATTACCATTATTCAGATAAAGCCCCTTGGGAACGTGTTAGAGGGGGTGTGAGTATTAAATTGGATTCTTTTGTTATGTCTCCAGTTTTTCGTTTTTCTTATATGTTGTTGAATCGGGGGCAAAGTGCTTTTCAATTTGAGGATGTTTATGCGGTTACTGAACATGAAGCAGGGATGAGTTTGGAGACAGTTCTTAAGCGTTATATTGTTTCCTTTGATGTGGATTATCAGCTTGAGTCGGAGACGCTTCGTCGTTTGGAAATAGCTGTTTTGCGGGTTTTTCATTGTGTGAAGCTTGGGATTATTTGGGATGATATACGACGCAATATATCGTTTACTGTGAAAAGTTTTTAATAGTAGGCTCGAATTGTTATTGGTGGAGTTGGGCGGACGATGTTTGAACCTATTTTATGCATAACTCAAATCAGTTCATTGATTTTAAAAATACTTGTAACATAAGCACTTAACAATCAAACGCTTTTTTTTATCAGTCTCTTCCAAGCCTTATGATAACTAACTTCTTCTTCAGTTGTTAAATCTTTGACTCTGAATAGTTTTATTAAAAACCTATTGATTAAAAACCCAAATGTAATATAAATATCTGTGCTATTAAATATACTTGCCATGAACATTCTATCAAAAGCTAGTCGACCAAATTTACTTGCTCTAAACCTTCCATTAACTAAAACAGAGCCAATACCCCATTCATGTTTAAATATATAGGCTAAACTACTACTCCATATTGTAATATCACTACACTCTAATTTATCAACTATTTTTAAGCCATTTTTGAGAGTAAAAATACAATATTTATCAATATCACAAATATATATACTCAATTCTTTCATCCCATATTTTTTTGGTAATAGCATTAATAAAAATAGTCCATTATTCTTTTTCTTTATATTTTCTATATATTTTTTGCTCATCGAAATCAAACTTGATATTTCTATGGATGGATCAGATTGATGAAATTGAGCATTTGTTAAATCATAATCTTTTTCATAACGCATTAATGCTTGATCATTAATAATTTTGGATTGTAAATCCCAAGTATCCCCAGGATACAAGATAATGGGAACTGGTTTACAATTCCTTTTCAGGTAGTCTTCAACAGTGCTTATCTTGTTTATTAGATCATTATGATAATTATTTTCCTTATGAGAAAAATAAACAAAGCTTGCAAATGGAATAACTTTCTTGGGTTTAAAAATCTCACATTGCATACGAATGCACTCTAACTTTTTCTTTGCCTCTATTTCTCGAAGACTTTTATCTTCTGGATTACCTACCCAGTTTGCGTATGAAAACTGGGTGAGAAGAATATCAATCTCACCTGTAGTGTTTAGTATTGATTTTGCCTTTTCAGTAGTATCAATTACACAATCATTAATATTTAAGATTTTCTTGCCGTTGATTTCTTGAAGCAGCCAGGAATCAATTCCTCTCATTTTGCCACAGGTAACAACATTTCCTTCATCTAATTTGTATGACTTTCTGTTGTCTAATTCAACAATATTAAAGTTTAGTTTTTTTAAAAACTTATAAACACGCTTATCTTTGGTGACTTGGAATAAAACGGTTATTTTCCTTCTAACTTCTTCTGGAATTTTAACTAATACTTGAGGTGCAAAATGATCAGGGTGTTCATGTGAGAACCAAATATGTGTAATTGAGTTAAAGTCTTTGATATCAAACTCTGATTTACTCAATAAATCCCATCCGTTATCAAATGCCGAACCAAATAACCATGGATCTGTCATAAGGTGAATGGATCTGCAACTTATAATATAAGAAGCATGATTTACCCATTTTAAAACTGGGGGATGTTTACGATTGTTTCTTGATTCTGATATTTTACTTTCTGAATACATATAGACTTTTACCTTCAGAGATCTCAATTGATTTTAAGCTTAATAACATGTTCGAAATTCTAGCATAGTTTTGAAATTTATCATATAAAAGAACACTGCACATAAATGAATATGAAAGGGTGTCATGACAAGCGATTTTGTTCGTGAAATACAGGATCTGAGTACGGGAACTAAAGATATGATTAAACTGATTGTTGATCAGTATATTGATCATGTTGATCTTAATCTGGGTGACCCAAGGGTATCGTTTTCTATTACAACCAGTCAATATGGAAACACAGAGATACCCTGTCCAGTTATTGAATGATGGGGTGTTTTTGAGAATGTGTCTTGTGAAAAGGAAACAAACGTTCCTACCTTGGTATATATAAAATATGACAAAGCCAACCGAAAAACCCTATTAAAGTTGAAACGAAGTATAGACGCTCCAGAAAATATTACACCTACAAAATCAAAATCACCCACATTCATTACAGGTGTACTTGGTATTTCTAAAAATTTTAAATCTATCACGATGGTGCAAGAAGATACTTTTACAGACGATCAAGCAGCTGTATTGCGCGATCTTTATTAACAAACTCAGAAAGGCTACACTCTTGTATCCCAAGAAGATATAATGGAAGCCTTAAATCTGGTTTATACAATCAAAGAGGTTTTTATGGCTCGAAGGGAAAGAAAAAAGCATATTCACCTCCTCTTTTATTCATTGATCAAAGGAAGCAGAACAGGTCATTTTGGTCTAAGATATCCGATCTTGCTAGATCATTTTACATCTTAATCAGCACAAAATAAGCCAAGCCCTACTTTAGTTCATGGTTTAGTCTACTACTGTTCATGGTTCAGTATAATTACTCTGAAATCATTGCTTTTGCCAATCAGTCGCACAAGAAAAAAATGATAATTAAGGAGAACGATACACTTGAATCAAAATATATACGTTAAAACCTATGACCTCAATCTGAGCACTTTGATGGTTGCGATGGGATATACATTAGATGAGATCAAAAAAGAACCCGGAGGCCAGTCACAATTTAGATTTCAAAATAGTGATTCGCTCTAAAATACTGTAACAGTATATTGGAAACAAGAGCTTCGCCTGACAGTCTGAAATATATCAAAAGCTGATTGTATAGCGAAATGGGATAAACAATTTTGACTCAGCAAGCCGTTTCTAAATTCAAAAAGCTGTATCACAACCGATATGGCATCGACCTTTGTGATCGAAAATTGACTCGATTATTGGATATGCGTATGTAAGAAGAGCTTTCTTCTGATGAATATGCTCAGAAAAAAGAAACGTATTTGAAGAAAAAATGTCGCTTGCAAGAATTGTCGGATGATTCTCACGGACGTTTTGAATCTTGGATAGAAAAAGCCGAGAACACTTTGTCATTTGCAAACTCAGCTTAAGAAAGCTTTGAAAATGGGGATTTGAAAACCAAAAGGCAAATATTACAAACACTTGGCTCGAACCTCATTCTCAAAGATAGAAAGCTATCTATAACAGCGACTTATCCAATTGAACAAATGAAAAAGCTAGCGCCAAGTATTAAAGATATTCATGACAGGTTAGAACCTCTAAATGAGGGTGATTTATGCACGAAATTAGGTGAAGTATATAGCGAAAGTGAAATCTGGTGGAGGTGACCGGAATTGAACCGGTGTCCGAAATTGCGATTAATTAAGTCAACTACGTGTGTAGTTTCTTTTGTGAATTTATTTGCATAAATCCTTTAATGCTACAATTGCGAAGAAACACGCAACTGTAACACGAGTTATAAAGGCTTTCCTAAACTTGTTATAACCCAAGATAGGGCAGATGACAGAGTACATCTTGCAAAGCGGCCATCATACCTTGCAGATGGGTTACGTGTAAATTAACGCGTAACGCTTAAGCAGCAGCCGCAGCTGGTGCGTTAAAATAACTAACGTTTGATTTAGCAGTTATTGTTTTCTGCCTTTTTACGAGGCCGGGCAGCTCCTCGACACGCGCCTTAATCATTCGTTCAACCTCGTCGAAGCCTGAACACCCCCAAAGAACTTGTACAATAGTACTGTCTATAGTATAGCGTGCTTGTCAAGCTTATTTTTTCTTTAGATGCTATGATGTTGCTGTTTTTTTAGCTTGACGATCTGGGTGGATGAATTTATGCTGTTTGGGCTATGTCTGAACGTACATTATATGATCATGTTTGGGAGAAGCATCGGGTCGATACCTTGTCTAATGGCCAAGATCAGTTGTTTATTGGGTTGCATTTGATTCATGAAGTTACGACCCCTCAGGCCTTTGCGAAGTTGCGTGAACAAGGATTGCCAGTTGCGTTTCCAGATCGTACCGTGGGGACGGTGGATCATATTGTGCCTACCAAACATGTCTCACGACCCTATGAAGATGCTCAGGCTGAACTGATGGTTTCAACTTTGGAACAAAATGTGCGAGATTTTGGGATACGGTTTTTTGATCCTAGTACCCATAAACAAGGTATTGTGCATGTGGTAGGCCCAGAATTGGGACTGACTCGACCGGGTATGACGATTGCTTGTGGGGATAGTCATACGTCTACACATGGGGCTTTTGGTTCGTTAGCCTTTGGTATTGGAAGTACAGAAGTGAGTTATGTGCTGCAAACTCAAACATTGGCTTTAAATCGCTTAAAAGTTCGAAAAATCCAGATGGATGGGGAGTTGGGTGTGGGTATTTATGCAAAAGATGTTATTTTGCGTATTATACATGAATTAGGGGTTAAGGGTGGTTTGGGATATGCCTATGAATATGGAGGATCTACGATTCAGGCTATGAGCATGGATGAGCGTATGACCATGTGTAATATGAGTATCGAGGGAGGTGCACGTATTGGGTATGTTAACCCTGATCAAACAACCTATGATTATATAAAGGGACGTGAGTTTGCGCCTACTGGAGATGACTGGGATAGGCAATTGGCGTATTGGAAATCGATTGTCTCTGCGTCTGATGCTAAATATGATGATGTTTTATGTTTGAATGCTGCAGATATGACGCCTATGGTGACCTGGGGGATTACACCAGGTCAGTCAGTGGGGATTCAGGATTCTTTGCCTGCTATTGATTCTGTGGATGAACAAGAACAACCTTTGCTGAAAAAAGCCTATGATCATATGAATTTTAAACCGGGTATGTCTTTGATTGGTCAGCCTGTAGATGTTGTGTTTATTGGGTCGTGTACCAATTCCCGATTATCTGATTTGAGAGAAGCGGCTCGTTTATTGAAGGGTAAACAGGTTTCTAAGCAGGTTCAGGTTTTTGTTGTACCTGGGTCGCAGCAAGTGAAAAAACAGGCTGAAGATGAAGGCCTTGATCAGGTGTTTATTCAGGCAGGGGTAGAGTGGCGTCATGCAGGTTGTTCGATGTGTTTAGGGATGAATACGGATAAGTTAGTGGGTAATCAGTTGTGTGCATCTACGAGTAATCGCAATTTTATTGGTCGTCAGGGGAGTCCTAGTGGACGTACATTATTGATGAGTCCGGCAATGGCTGTGATGGCAGCTGTAGAGGGGCGTATTGTGGATGTAAGGGAGTATATGTGATGGTTGCTAAACGGGAGAAATTTGAAGGGACAGCCGTTGTTTGTTTGGAAGATGATGTTGATACAGACCAAATTGTACCTGCTCGTTTTTTAAAAGAAATTACCTTTGATAAAATGGGAGAATATTTGTTTTATGATGCGCGTTTTGATGAAAAGGGGCAGGTAAAAGATCATCCTTTAAATTTAGCTGCTGCTAAAACATCGACGATATTGATTGCAGGTAAGAACTTTGGCTGTGGGTCTTCTCGTGAACATGCCCCTCAGGCCATTGCCCGTTTTGGGTTTCAGGTCGTAATAGGGGAGTCTTTTGCTGAAATATTTGCAGGAAATTGTAAAGCGATTGGTGTTCCATTGTTAATGTTAACGCGTGTAGAGCTTGAAGAAATTAGTCAAATGATAAAACAACAAACTGACTTAAAAATACGTATTTCGATTGAAAAGAACAGTTTGTTTGTGTCAGATAAACAGTACACATTCAAAATGAATCAATCTTATAAAGAGGCCTTTTTAGATGGTTCTTGGGATGCCGCTGCTTTATTGGCGGCGAATCAGGGTTTGATTAAAGAAATGGCAAAGGCTCTTCCTTATTAGTAAGGAGGTGTTATTGAACGATAGGTATTTGCTGTTTAGATTTTTTTAGGTGCAATATTTTCTTGGGAAATAAATGATTTAAGTTATAAGTGTTTGTTCTAAGGGGGTGTTAGGGTGTGATATCGGGGATTCGTTGGAAGAAAGTAGGGTAGTATCAGCTGTAAATTGAGGGGGAAGATGTTTTGTTGTTTTAGCGCCTAGGGCTTTGATTTTTTCGGCACGTGTTACAAGGCTTCCTTTACCTGTAGATAGTTTGTTTAGTGCTGTATTGTAGCTATTATTTGTAGTGCTCAGTTGTTTGCCAATTTTTTCAAAATCTTCAAGAAAGGCTGCAAATTTGTCGTATAAAGCACCCCCTTGTTGGGCGATTTCAAGTGCGTATTTATTTTGTTTTTCTTGTTTCCAAATACTGGCAATAATTTGAAGGGTTGCCAATAAATTTGATGGGGTCACAATAACAATGTTTTGAGAAAAGGCTTCGGTAAATAATGAAGAGTCAGCTTGACAGGCCAGGGTATAGGCAGGTTCCACAGGTAAAAACATAAATACAAAGTCTGGGCTGTTGATATGATGAATTTGTTGGTAATTTTTTTTAGATAGTCCCTTAATATGCGCTTTGATGGACAATAAATGTTCTTTTAGCGCAAGGGCTTGATCGTGTTTTGTGGTTGCTTCTGTGTATTTGCTGTAGGCAGTTAAGGTGACTTTGGCGTCAATCACCATATGTTTGTTTTCTGGAAGGTGTAAAATTACATCTGGTTGTTGTCGTTTGCCTTCTTGGTCGGTAAAAGTTGTTTGTGTTGTATAGGCTTCACCTTTAATAAGGCCTGATTTTTCTAAAAGGGTTTCAAGCATGATTTCACCAAAATTGCCTTGAAGTTTGTTACTTCCCTTTAAAGCATTGGTTAGATTTTGTGTTTCTTGGCTCATATGTTGATTGAGTTCATGCAATTTTTTGATCTCACCTTGTAATATATTTCGTTCTTTCGCTTCGTATTGGTAACTATCTTCTACTTTTTTTCTTAAAGATTGAACGTCGTTTTGAAAAGGTTTCATGATATTGTTTAAACTTTCTTTGTTTTGTTGTACAAAACGGCTGCTTTTTTCATCAAAAATTTTATTGGTTAAATTTTCAAATTGGGTTTGAAAAGTTTTTTGTAGGTCTGCAACGTCTTGTTTTTGGGTGTGTAGTTTTTCTTGTAGATGTTGGTAATTGGCGCTTAAGGTGGCGAGCTTTGTTTCGAGTTGGGTATTTTTTTCTTGGAGGAGGGTGTTTTTGTGTTGGTTATTTTTGTGTTCTGTTTCTAGGCTGGAGAGTTGTTTTTTAAGTATGTGAAGGTGGGCTTTATTTTTATTTTTTGAAAAAAACCATGTTAAGAGTATGCCTGATATCGCACCTAAGATGAAGATAAGTTGGTTTATTATGAGAAGGTTTTTCAATGAGTTAAAAGGCCGCTATTTCTTGTATGACGCTATAGCTAGTTGGTTTTTGTTTCTTTAGATAAGTGCTGTAGATACTGCTTTTGGCAATTTTTAATTGAAACAGTGCCTCTATAATAAATAGGGAGTCTTTGCTGCATTTGAGGATGGTATTTAGTTCTTCTGGTGCTACATCTGGCAGGTAATCAGGATGTTCAAGATTGATGAGGTGGTTGTTGTTTTCACTTAGTTTGTAGACGACCTCATGGTCTTTGTGCGTAAACTCACAGTGGATATGGCAGGTATCTTTGATGATAGTGAAGGGAGTCGCTCTGAAAAAATGACCTTCTTCCTTGATGATTTTACCGTTTTCTATTTGTAAGTGATAGTGGATGTTTTCTTTATTTTTCATTTTTAGATTATACGAGAGAATGTGTGATATTTGAACCAATTGGTTATAGATTTATTTAAGTGGCGTTATGAGTCGTAGCGTTATCTAGAGTTTTGAGGGGGCATTTCTTTCTTTTTTAATGAAGTTCATTTATACTTTATCTTGGTTAAGTTTTCTATTGTTAGTTAAATTTATGTAAACTTGACTTTTTTTATTTAAAATTGTAACTTTTTTATTGTTAAATTAAAAAAAAGGAGTTTTGTATGAGTGTTTTAGTTGGAAAAAAAGCCCCTGATTTTACAGTTAAGGCTGTTGTTGAGGGTGGGCAAGTTAAAGATTCTGTGACGTTAACGGATTATCGTGGTAAGTATGTTGTGTTGTTTTTTTACCCCTTGGATTTTACTTATGTTTGTCCTACAGAATTACATGCTTTTCAGGATAAAAAAGCTGAATTTGATGCGAGAAATACACAAGTTATTGGCTGTTCTGTAGATTCTTGGTTTTCGCATGTTGCTTGGTTGAAAACACCTAAAAACCAAGGAGGGATTGAAGGGATTCAATATCCGATTCTTTCTGATTTTAATAAAGAGATTTCTAAAGCTTATGATGTATTGTGTGATGACTTAGGAGCATCTTATCGTGGGTTGTTTTTAATTGATAAGCAAGGGATTGTACGACACCAAGTTGTGAATGATTTGCCTTTGGGGCGTAGTATTGACGAAGTGTTACGAATGGTGGATGCTTTGCAGTTTTTTGAAGAAAATGGCGAAGTGTGTCCTGTCAATTGGCAGAAAGGACAGAAGGCTATGACAGCTGATCAAGAAGGGTTACGCACTTATTTTGCCGGAAGTTAAATAAAGTTTTTAAAAGGGAGTATTTAAATGGCGTATAAATTACCTGAATTGGATTATGATTATGTTGCTTTGGCACCTTACATAGATGCAGAAACAATGAAGATTCATCATAGTAAGCATCATGCTGCGTATGTTGCTAAGCTTAATGATGCTATTAAAGATACTACACTTGAATCTGATGATATTGAAAAGTTATTGATGAATTTGGATGCTGTTTCTGAAGATAAGCGAGCAGCTGTTCAAAATAATGGCGGTGGGCATGCTAATCATTCTTTGTTTTGGACGTTGCTGTCATCAGATCCAAAATTGACACCAGAGGGGCCATTAAGTGCTGCGATTGAACGTAAGTTTGGGTCTTTAGCTGAGTTTAAAGATCTTTTTTCGCAAGCCGCTGCAACACGTTTTGGCAGTGGATGGGCCTGGTTGGCTATCGATGCTAAAAATGAATTGTCTGTTTTTTCTACAGCCAATCAAGATAGCCCGTTGATGCTTGGCCAAAAACCATTATTAGGTTTGGATGTGTGGGAGCATGCTTATTATCTTAAGTATCAAAATAGACGTCCTGAATATATAGAAGCTTTTTGGAGTGTTTTAGACTGGGCTGTTGTTGAGGGGTATTATCAATCTGCTTTAATGTAGGTTTTTATTGTCATAGGATTCGTATATGAGCTGTTTGAACGAACATAGTTTTCATATTCCTGTCATGGGAACAGCTTTTAGTATTGATACCCCTTTAAAAGTGGGTAAATTTGGGGTGACTTCTGTTATATCACTGTGTGATGACGAGCTTTGTGAGCAAGTTCGAGCTTTTTATTCTGAAAAATATAAATTGACTTATCGTCCGATCGAAAAATATTCGGATGATTATCGTGCGAAGAGAATTACGGCATATTTGGATTTAGTGAATGTGTTGTTGAAACAGCAAATTGACGAAATTAAAGCATTACCCTTCGGTGAGCTTAATGATTTATCTAAATATTTTGAATTATTACCACAGGATTCCTCCTTAAAACAACGCTATCGTACAATGCAAGAATGTAACGTAGCAGATGAAAAAAAGCTTATGCAGCGTGATTTAAAAGCTGAGATTAAACCGGGTTTGATAGAAGTTAATATTATGACAAAATTGGATCGAGATGCCTATGATAAAAAAGGGCATAAAATGGAGGTTATTTATTCGGATGCATTAGCAGCTTTGCGTGGGTTTGCTCAAAGTAATGTAGAAGGAAATATTGTTTTTTCAGCTGGTTTTAATCGCCGATTGTATGCTTATATTAATGAGTTTTCTGATTTCTTTTTTGATCGATTTGGGTTGCTAAAGAAAAAAATTGTGATTAAGGTGTCTGATTATCGATCAGCATACACACAGGGTAAATTTTTGGCTAAGAAAGGTCTGTGGGTATCGGAGTATCGTGTTGAATCTGGTTTAAATTGTGGGGGGCATGCCTTTGCTACTGCTGGATATTTATTAGGGCCTATTTTAGAAGAATTTAAAACTAAGTTAGGTACTTTAGCTAAGGATCTTTATGCTATTTATTCTGAACGTATAAAGCATATGGGTAAAGTTTTGCTTAAAGAATGTCCTTCTATAGATTTTACTGTTCAAGGAGGGATTGGAACTCATTGTGAACATCAGTTTTTATTGGAATATTATAAAACGACCAGAAATGGATGGGGCACTCCTTTTTTGCTGGTTGAGGAAGTGACAAATCTTGATTCTAGTACCAGAAGGTTGTTAGCTAAGGCGGGAGAAGAGGATTGTTATTTAAGTGAGATTTCTCCTTTAGGCGTTCCTTTTAATACCGTTAAAGGAACCGAGTCAGAAAAACAAAAGTTGCAGCGTATTGATTCCGGGAAGCCTGGTAGTCCTTGTCCGAAAGGATATTTGGTATCGACCTTTGAAGGGACTGAATCACAGGAAAACCCTAAGCCTGTTTGTAAAGCATCACGCTTTTATCAAATGAATAAAATTAAAGCCTTAAAGGCTAGAATTTTTGATGCTGATAAATTGCAAGTTGCGATTAAGAAGGTTGTTGAAAAAGTGTGTTTATGCGAAGATTTGGCATCTTCTTTTCAGTTGGTAAAGAATATTGATTTTAAGAGACCTTTGAAAACGGCGGTTTGTCCAGGACCTAACTTGGCATATTTTTCTAAACTTTCTACTTTTTCAGAAATGGTAGGGCATATTTATGGCCGGCTTAATTTACGAAATCAACAGTATCGTTCTAACTTGTTTATAAATGAATTAAAATTGTATATTCATTATTTTCAACGTGAAGTTACGCGAGTGTTGTCGGATCAGACGCCAGATATTTCGTATTTAGATTCTTTTCAGGCAAATTTATTTGATGGAATTGATTATTATATGAAATTGATACCAAACTTTATTCAAGAGGGAAAGAAGTATCAACAGTTTATGAAACGTGATTTAGATAACTTACGGTGTCATTTACAGGAGTTTGTTTCTAAATATTCGTTTTTGACGCCGCATACGTCGTGTTTGTCACTCTAGTGGATAGGTTTTTACGCGTGAAATGATTTCAGTTAACACTGATTTTGGTAACTTTAATAGTTCTGGGTCTCTGGGGTTTAGTTCATAGGCAGTTGTCCAGTCAAGGAGAGCATTTTCTTCTTGTTTTATTATGTAATACACTGTGCCACGCTGTCTGTAAAATATGGGAACATCAGGGGCTGCTTGTATTGCTTTAGTCAGTGATTCTAAAACACTTAAGTAATTTTGTTGATTAAAACTATTAAATGAGTCTTCGTAATGTTTGTAGGCTTGAATGTAGTTGTTTGAGTACATTTGAAGAGGGTCTTTTCTATTTATTTTTTTTTCTGAAGGATTTTCATTTACTTTTTTTAATAAGGCTTCTTTAATTTTTTGTGTGTTAATTAATTCTTTTTTTAGTTTTTTTTCGGTTTCTTTTAAGTTTAATGAGATGTCTTCGATGATTGTTAGGTTTTTCTGTACATACTCTACTTCTTCTTTGTAAGCCTCAAAGATGTTTTTAGCTGTTTTGATATTGAAGGATAGAAATCGTACAGGGGCATCTTTGCCAGTATTTCCAAACTCTGTTAATGCTGCACTTCCTGTGGTTTTTTTTGTTAACTTTTTTCTATAGCCAACGTTCATATAACTACCATCGAATTCTGCCATTAATGATCCATTCTTGATTGATTTTTCTATTCCAAAAAATAAGGTGCCTATAAATGCACTTGAGGCTTCTTCTAGTGTTGAGTTGATTGATTCTGTTCGATATTTTTTTTTGCCTAAGCCGATGTGTAAGGTATAGGCTTTTTTAGGTAAGCTGCATACAATAAAGTGACCTAAATTATGTATTTTTTGTGCTGTTTCATTATCCCAATCACTCAAATCTAGTTTAGACGATAAGTTTAGTATGCCGGCAGAAATTGTGATAGGAAAGGGGTCACTTAATGTTACAAAGGTTGTTTGTGCATTGAATACCATTTGATGATAATTGATGATTGTTGCCCCTATATTAATTTTTTTTGTGAGGCTATATTGAAACTTGAAATCGAATTCTAAATTTTGCATGGATCCAAACCCAGCATTGGTAGAGAACTCTAGATCTCCGGGTATGAAGTATTCTGCGATAGGGACATTGATTAGAGACTTTGCTGGCCCAAAGGCTGCAGCTAATAGTTCTTTGTTAATGGTTATTTGTAATATGATCAAACAGATGACGATTATTTTTTTCATTTTATTTTTTTAGTTTGTTTACAAAATCTATCATTTCTTTTACTTTGTTGTCTGATGGGTTTAATTGTAATGCTTTATTCCAATTTTCTAATGCTTTGTCATACTCTTTAAGCTTGTAATGTATGGAGCCTAGACGACTGTAAGCTGTGGGTGTTGGAAATATTTCTATTACTTTTTCTAATTCGAGTTTTGCTAATGGGTAGTATCCTCTGGTGTATAGATCCATCCCACGTTCCATGCGTTCTAATGTTTTTTGAATACTTGCAGCACCTATGCTCAAACTTTTTCTTGAGTTTCGTTTTTGCGATTTGTATTTGTTAGATTTTTTGTCTATTTCAAATAGATGGTCAGATTTCCAGGAATATCCTATGGTTAATAGTTGGTTTTTTAGTGAGGTTTTGTTTTGATTGGGGGTAATACCAATATAGGCTTTGTTTTTGATAAGATCTACGGAGAATCCGAAATTTGCTCGAGTTCCGTCCCATTCAAGCACGACATTTCCAAACTCTGTTAAATGTTCGATCCCAAATAAGAGGAGGTTTTTTTCTTGATGGGTGTTTTTATTTTTTGCTAGACCTAGGTGAAAAATCATTGATTCGTATTCAAGGTTGTAGTTTATGTATGCGCCTATAACGCTGTTATAAAGGTTATCTAGTTCAGGGTACCAACCGCTGTTGTTGATGCCGAACCCAAAATTGTGTGTATATGGTTTGGAGATATCTTTGTATGATAGGAGGCTTATGTGGATGCTTTGTTTTAAATTATTATCACTGATGTTGGTATTTAAAATTATTTTTTCTAAGAGGATTATTCGAGCAAAGCATTCTGGTTCGTAGGTGATTTTATCGTTTTCATTGCCAAAAATTAGACCCATCCCATATTCTAAAGGGCTGTTGTATTTGTTGATTGAATTAGGTAGGCTAATCATACTTGTTGAATTTGAGGAGGCCCAGCTAAAGGGGCTGACAAGATATATATGTATAGTTAGTAGTGCTATTATTAAATAGAATTTATTTTTTTGTTTCATCTTCATCTTTTATATTGATATTGGATTCAGTATTTGTTTCATCTTCATCTTTTGTATTTTCATTGGATTCAGTGTTTGTTTCTCTAGACCGTTCTTGTTCTAATTTATTCGGGAGTAAATCGAAAAAATTTTCTATGTGGCAAAATGATAATGTTCCCATATCTTCGTCGTTTATTTTTGCTGTCATGTTAAATGTTAAGACTTTATCGTTGTTAAAAAATATTTTGAATAATGATAATTTTTCTTGTGACTTTAAAAAATTGCATGGATAGTGTTGTTTCATGTTGTTGGTTATACAGGTACTTAGTGTTTTACCTACAAATTTTTGGCCAACTGTTAATAGATTTTCTTCTTCGTCTTCGTTTTCTTTTTTGCTTTCTTTCATTTCTTCTGGGGTTCCTAGCATTATGTTATTTAGATTGATTATTATTTTTTGATTGATGCACCCTAAAAAAGGGAGGCCACAAATATTAAATAGGCTAGTGTAGCTGAGTGAACCTGCTTGTTTGACAAATTCTTCATAGGTTACTTTTTTTTCTTCAATATTGGTTAAATCAAAAGGTATCGCAAAATTAATGGATATGAAGTCAGCTGTGTATAATGCTAAATTCCGATATATTTCAGTTGCAGTTAATTGTTCTTCTTTAGTGTCTTTCATAGATCTGTTCCTTTTATTTTTTTATCCTTTTTTACTTTTGTCCTTTTTTTCTTTGCTATCTTTTCCTTCTGATCCTTTGCTTAAAGGTTCTATTTTTTCTTCTTTTTCTAATTTTCTTGCGATGCTTAAAATTTCTTTTTGTGAGCTTGTAATATCTTTTTCTTTTACGTTTTCAGGCATTGTTTTTAGTTCGTCATCTAAAATTTCTTTTTGTCGTGCAGAGATATTATTTAGTAATTTTTCTTTTAATTTTTCGTCACAGGTATGGGTGGCAAAGGCCAATGCTTTTACATTTTTTATGTCTGCTACAATTTGCGCTATGTCTTCTTCGCTGCAGTTTATTAAATCTGGGAATGTAAAAATGTTTTGTTCAATTTGTTCTGCAATTTCTTTGTTTGTTTTTTTCATTTCTTCTAAAATTGCCGTGCGTTGATTTTCTTCTAGCATTTCTAACACTTGGGTTAAATGTTGAATTTGTTTTTTTGGTTTTAATTGAATACCTGTTTCAGTTTTTGAAAATTCTTTTTTTAATTCTTCTTCTAATTCATATAAAATAGGGATGTTATTTATTTTTAAATGAAGGGCCTTTTCCATGATACGTTGTGCTTTTTCTTGCTTTAATAATGGGATGAGACTTGCGGCTTTGTCTTGTGATAGTAACGAAAACAGAAATGCAGCCATTGCTTCGGAATTATCTTCGAAAAATAATATTAATTTTTCATTAGAAAAGTCTTGTAAAAAAGCGAAGGCTTTTCCTTTACTTTTTTTATTTTCTTCTACGTTATCCTTTATTTGATCACCAAAAATTGTTTTAATTATTTTACCTGACAGGTTTCGTCCTCCAATAATATTGTTTTGTGCCACTAAAATATTGTGAGCTTCGTTTATAATGGGTTTTAGTTTAGTTTTATTTATGTTCCCTAAACTTGCGATAGTGTTTAATATTTTTTGGGAGACTTCTTCTCCTATATGTTCGTAGATTGCTTTGGTTGTTTGTGGCGAAATTGCTTCAAGATAGAGGAGTAACATGGCTACTTTTTCTAAGCTTGATTGTTGGCTTTGTGTTTCTGTTTCTTGCTCTTTCTCTTTAACTATTTCTTTTTTCTTTGCCACTTTAGTCTCCTTTTTCAGTTTCTGGGGTTTCTTCTTTATTAGAAAGTTCTTGTTCAGTCCAGTCTAATAAAATATTTGCCATGGTTTCGGGGTTTTTTTGTGCCATCTCTAATATTTCGGTTCTTTTTTCATTCCATTCTTTTTCCTCTTGTATTTGTTTTTCTTCTTGAAGTTGTTTTTCTAAGAGGATTACTTTTTCTTGTTCTTCTTTTTTTGCCTTTTTATTTTTTAGTAGACTTAATAGGGGGGGTTTTAAGAAAATTCCTAATGGGATCATTACAAATAAAGGGATATAGACCCAAATAGGAATGTTATTGAAAAATTTTCTTGTTTTAATTCCTGCACTTCTCATATCTATGACTTGTTCCCTGAAAGGAATAATTGAGAGATTAAACCTATCTCCACGTGTTTGATTAATACCTCCCATGACTTCTAAAAATCGACTTAAATCTTTTTCTTTTATGTTAAATTTGTCTGTGATGGTTTTATTGATGACTACTGAGATATATAAATTTTCAAATTTTACTTTTGGTTGTTCTGAGATAGATATAGTCTGATTCATAATAATTTTATTTTTCTTTTTTTCTGTTTTAACTATTTTTTTTGGATTTTGGAATAACTTATGAATGGATTGTTTTTCGTCATGTGTTTCTTCTATTCCTTCTTCCATTAATTGGGGGGCTTGGGTTGTTTCTGATGTGTACGGGGTTGTTAGAGATTGGAAATTTATATTTTCAAAGCCAGGTAGTTCTATGTCAGTTGCTTGATCTAATAAGCTTGTGTTTTCTGTGTTAGGTTCTGTTGTATTTATTCGTTGGGGTAGGTTACTTTGTTGAGGTAATCTGTTAATATTTTGAAATATGCCAGGAAGTTCATTTATTGTATTTTCTTCAATTTTTTGTCTGTTGTTTTGACTTGCTATTGCTAATAATTTTTCATGACCTGGGTGAGCTGTTTCATGGGAGCTGTCGTACATTTCATGGTTAATAGTGACTATATTTGGGTTGTATGAGATATCTTTGTTTTTTTCATTTACAAGACTGAAGAAGGCAATAACCCCAACATGGAAATTGTTTGGACCGAACATTTTTTCTAGGCTATGAGACATTTCGTTTTTGATTTGTGTTTCTAATAGACGTTGTCGCTGTATTAAGAGTCTTTCATCAGCCCTCTCCAAATTTGATAATGTAATTTTTTTGTCTTGAAGGATGTTTACTATGAGTACGCTAAGAGCACTTACGATAATAAATCCCCATATAATATTCTTTCTTTGATGTGCGCTCCAAGTTTTTAGAAGATTTTTTATTTTCTTTAATTTAGATTGTTGTATGCTAAGATCTTTGACTATTTTGTTTGTTTGAGAAGGAGGTATAGTTTCTTTATCGCCACTATTGTTAGGCGTGGTGTTGGTTGGTTCTTTGTTTATATTATTATTATCGTCTAATATTTCCATGTTTGTTTTTGATATTTACTTTGTATTCTTTGTTATTCCCATCATTATTTGGTTTTAATCATTTTTTTTCAGGTAGTATGTTTTTTGGTTTTAGTATTATTTTTACTCGACGATTTTTGGATCGATTAAGTTCATTGTCGTTCGATACAATCGGTTGAAATTCGCCAAAGCCTATGGCAGCGAAACGTTCTGGGTCTATTCCTTTATCTATTAATGACCGTACTACTGCTGAGGCTCTTGCGCTTGAAAGTTCCCAGTTAGAGGGGTATTTTTTGTTGTAGATTGGGATATTGTCGGTATGTCCTTCAATAAAGATATCGCTGTTGTTTCGTTTAAATAAGTTTGCGAGTATGATATTGATAGATTCGCCAGTTTGTTTTATGGATGCAGAACCTGTATTGAAGAATAGAGCGTCTCCAAAGCTTAATGTTAATTCCATATCAGAATATTCGACTGTAAATAGAGATTTTAATTTTTGTTTTTCAATCATATTCTCTAAGTCTTTTTTTAGTAGCATGAGTTGTTCTTGTTGTTCCTTTATTTTTTTCAAGGTTTCAATTCGTATACTGGTGGATGTTTCGATGTGCTCTCGTGTTTTTTTCCAGTCCTTTAGTACGGTGAATCTTTCTGTTGGTCCTGATAATGCACGTTTTCTTTGTTCATTTAATTTAAATTCACTGTTTTTTTGTGATTCTTTTATGCGGCGTTGATCAGGTTTGTATTCCATGTACCTTCCCCAAATACTTTTTTTTATTTCTAAAAATTTTACGACGTCTATGGATGAAATTGAGAATAAATAGATAAAAAATACTAATAGTAATGTTACTAAATCACTCCAAGATACAAAAAAATTAGGTCCTTCAGCCATGTTATGTTTTTTTATTCATTTTTTTTCTATCTTTTTGTGAGAGGACCATGGACATTTTTTCTCGGATAATGAAAATTGATTGACCTTCAAGTAGACAGACCAATCCTTCTTTGAGCATGTTTTTTTGTAATAGTTCCTCTTCGTTTGAGATTTCTAATCTTCCAGCAAAGGGCATAAATAAAAAGTTTGCGAATAAGGCACCGTAGAATGTGGTGATTAAGGCGACTGCCATTGCGGGGCCAATTGCTGAAGGATCGTCTAGTTTTGCTAGCATGACAATTAATCCGATTAATGTTCCAACTAAGCCAAAGCTGGGGCAATATGTGGCTACCATCATAAAAAAATCGATGCCTAATTGATGGCGGCGTTTCATGTAGCTGATGTTGGCATCTAAAATTTCTTGCATTTCTTCTTTGGTGACATTATCTATAATTAATTGAACGGAATCTCTTAAGAACCCATCCTTTATTTTGTCGATATTCTTCCCCATCCCAACTCGGCCTTCGCGTTTGTATTGTGTCGCAACTTCAATAAATTCGTCTATAACATGTTTATTGCCTTTTCTTTTCATTGCAAAGGTTATCATTAGCCAAGGAACTGTTTTGGAAAGTTGTGACATAGGGAAATGAATACATGTCGCAGCTAATGTACCGCCTAATACAATTAATAAGGAGTTTGTATCTACAAACATGGTCATCACGTTTTCTAGTCCAATTGCGTATATTAATAGAGCGGTACCACTGATAATACCAAAAATGACTGTTGGATCCATGTTATTCCTTGATTTTCTTTTTTTAGGTGTACATGGAATGGTATACCCCTTTGTGGTTAGGGGTTAAACATGTTTAAAGTTTATTGTGTTTTTATTGTGAGAGTTGGGTCTGTACTTTTGAGGGGTATTTGGATGATATGGGATTCTTTTGCTGTATTTAAAAAAATAGATTTTTGTGAGTTTTTGTAAGTGTAGCTGAATTCAGCTATTATTTTTTCATTGCTGTTAGTGCGTATAAATATCGTTTGATTGTTTTTTGTTGTTTTGATTTTTTCAATGATTGATTCTGTATAGCTTGGGATGTTGAATATGAGTTTGATGCTTTTACTTTCTATTAGTTCTGCGTCAAGTTTATTTGTTAGGCTCCCTTTATACAAGTCCACTCGGAAAATATCTGTGTATGTTCCGGAGGGAATATGTTTGATATTATCGATACTCACATAGAAATGACTGTTTATTGGAGATATATCATCTTTTGTGATGATGCCTGATATGACATCGTCTTTATTTATGGCTAATAAAAAAGATTTTAATGTAAACGGCGTGTCTTGATTATTGAGTAACTTGTATTGGAATGAGTGAGTATTATTGATATGGGTTGCTGAGTATGAGGAGGTTAAGTTTAATTTTTCATTGATTGTTTTATTTTCTTTAAATTCATTTGAATTTATATCATGAAAATAGAGATCATTTTTTTTGTCTTGAGAGAGACAGATAAAAATTTCGGTTTCTTCTATATTAGAAAACGTGATTAATAAAGGCACTTGTTTTGTGATAGAGGTGTTAATTGGCGGGATATCGATTGTAAATGTATCTTTAATGTGTAGATGTAGAGTTCCATAGCTGAGACTTCCAATTAACCAGGAGATAAGTATTAGATATTTCATTTCTTTTCCTTAAATATTAATTCAGGTACTTTGTAGATTCCTTTCACATTTCTAGGTATAAATAGTTCTATTGGTTTTAATTTCTGTATGTTTGAATCGATGATGTAGGTTGTATTTTTTTTAATACCAACGAGTTGTATTTTACCTGTTTTAGACGATAGTATGTCAATTTTGTTTTCGGGCTTATTTTTTTCATAGTAAGTGATATATTTGTATCTTAATGGTTGCTTATTTGTGTCTTTTAGAGTAATGATTGCAAGATTTGTTCCTTGCGTATTAATGATAAGGACTTCACCTTTGTTTTCTTTAATAGGGATATCGTAATTTGTTTTTTCTAAAAAGAGTAAGCTTTCTGGGGTTTTTAGTTCAATGGATATGTTATTTATTTTTTCTTTTTGTAGATTGGTAATGATGTGTGTATTAAATAGGCTAAATGCTTGATTGTTTACAATTAAAGAGGTGTTTTTTATTTTTTTATCTTGTTTGACGATTAAGAAACTATTGTTGATCTTGTCTGTTACTGCGAAGTGTCCATCTGCAAATCCAATGGCTGTTGTTAACGTTAAGGAAGAGTTGTGGTTGTCTTCTGTATTATTAAAATCATAAAATATTGACCCCACAGGGGTGAATAATGATAAGGTGTCTTGTCTATCAGAATTTCCAAGGGTTTGTCGAAATGTTCCAGATGTATTGATATTCTTATCATTATGTCTAAAGCCTGCATTAAGATTAATTAAGGATGCTATTTGTGCATTTGCATTAAATCTAAAATTATTTTTAGTGTCTTTATGTATAAAGTTATTATGTATTTCTTTGGTTGAAATAGTTGTTTCTAACTTTGTTTCTTTTGAGAAATACCAAAATAAATTAATGTTGGCTTTTAATTTATTATTATTTAAGGATAAACTATAGGTGATATTTTTTTGCTTAATTTTGACTTCATTTAGTAAGGTTAGGCTTAGACTTAAAGCTTCGGAGGGTTCTTTATTTAGAGCAATTCCTAGGTTATTCGAGTACGAGAATGTTTCTCTTTTTTTTCCTGCTTTATTAATGGTATAAAATAGGGACATTGATTTTTTGTTTGTTGTTTCGTTTCGAATGCTTTGGCTATATGATATGGATTGATTAAACTCTTTATATTTTTTTAAGGATAGGGTTGATGTTAATGCGGATGTTTTGGTATTTGAAGCTGTGTCAAGATTGTTGCTATTATTAAAGCTAGATCCTATAGATATGCTGTTAACGAAGGGTGTTTTTTTATCAAAGAGGTAATTACTTGATAAACTAATTGAGTTTACTTTTAGGTTTTTTTTGTTTATATGGATACTTTTAAATGTCGTATTTTCATATAAATTAAATTTATAGTTTAATTCATTTGTTTTATCTTCATAGATTTTGTTGTATATCATAATAGGCGTGTAGGGGGTATTTAGGTTAAACATACTAGTTAACCCTATAAGGGATGTATTCGTTTGATTTGTTGAATTTAAAAAAAAGCTGTAATTTTCTATGCCTATCCATTTAAAGTGAGAATTTTTATTCTTAAATTCATAACTTTTTTTTTCCCATAATAAATTACCATCTTTATCAAAACTTTTGATAATTAGTTTATTTAATCCCGACGTTAATGGAATATTTGTTAAGCGAGTGCTTCCCTTTGTTACATAAAGGTTTGCGATTTGTTTTTTGTTAATGAAGAGTTTCAGGTTACTGTCTTGGTCAACAGAGATGGTTTTATCTATCAGGTTGTTTTGGGGTTGTTTTTTTGAACGAATTTCTATGCCTGTAGCTATTGTATTATTAATATTATTTGCAAAGGACAGGTTTTTTTTTATATAACCGATTTCAATGTTGAATGAGTTAAATTCTTCCCATATTAATGCCAGTGTTTCACCTTGTAATTTAGTATTTTCTTCTGTGTTTTTGATTGAGTATCGTAATTTTAGATTATCAATATTACAGAGGCCTTGAAAGGCAATCGTATTGTTTTTTGAGACAGTATTGTCAAGGGTGTTTGAGTTTGTCTTGATTGTTATGTTTGTATAATTACTGTATTTTCCTTTTGTGACTATTTTTTTTCTTAATGCAGTTTCGGAGGTAGCAGAGGAGGTCTTAATTTCTATTTCTTTTTTTTTCAAATTGTTTTCAGGTATTAGTAGATTAATTTTGTTTAGCTTTTTTGATTCAATTATTTTAAATCCTAAGGCGATTAAATCCTCTGTGTTTATCATGTTATCTTCATCTATAGGTAAATTTTTGTTTAGTTGATTAAAAACGTCTTTTTTTAATACCCTAATTAAAATTTTCATGATGTCTTCGTGTTTAATTTTTATGTTTGGGTTTAATGTTTCAGTTAGGATTCTTACGGGAGGAGTTTGTTTGCTGTTGTTGATATAAATGTGAGCCATTTCTTTTGTTTGACGTATAGTTGGGGTACTGCCAAATGCTTTTTTAAATATCTTTAAATAATCCTCTTTGGTTAAGGGACGAGCGGTGTTTTTAGAAGGAGGTTTTGTTTGAGTTGTTTCTGTATTCGAAGTTTGAGGTGTTTCTGGATTGGAGGTTTGAGTTGTTTCTGGTTGAGTCTTTGTTTGAGGGGGATTTTTTTCTTGAGTTTGGATGGGGGGGAGTTGATTTGTTGCTTGATTTATTTCTGAATTTACAGGGGTAAGGGGGGTATTTGTAAGAGGAGGAGTTTGGTTTTGGGCGTATGTTTTTGTTTGAAAGGTAAATGTGAAGATTGGTATTAGTAGGATAAAAAAGGTTGTAGAAATCTTAATGTGAATTTAACGGGAAAATTCCCATGAAATGTCTTGATCTTTTAAATTTACAGATTTTGGTATTTCAATAATATTTTTAAAGGTTTGGTTTGGTAATAATATGGCTGTTTTGGCTCTGAATTTTAAAATGTTATTATCTGTATCTTTAAGTAGAAAAAACAGTTTTGGCTTGTCTCCCCCCATTATTAAGCGTTTTTGGCCACTATTCTTTATTTCAATTTCCATTGTTCGGTCATTTATTTTTTTATTGATAATCTCTAGCTTGGGTTCAAAATTACTTTGAGTAAGGTACATGTTTTTTATTAAATTTGTTAGGACTGTGAGTTTTGCATATAAAGAATCTTTAGATCTTTGTATGAGTTCAGTATTGTTTTCATCGAAATTAATTTCAATTTGTTTTATAAGTATATGATAGGCTTTTTCTTTTGTAATATTTTTATCCCCTATATAGGTTATTGAGATGGTTTCTTCACCAAATGGAGAGAGGATTACTTGAGAGGGAATGATTAAAAAATTATTTTCTATATCGCTGTCGACTTTTATGTCTTGACCTTTTTCATCTATATTACGTTCATATAGAGATATTTCAAAGGCTTTTATTTCGTCTGCTTTGTTTGTTAAGATTAGTTTTGTTGAATTGTTATAATCTATATTGATTTCCTTTCTGCTAAGAGATGCATTTGTCGCGAGGATTTGTACACTTAATAGTAAAAGACATATAGTAATACCTAATATATTTTTCATAATCACTATTCTATCTCTTTTTTTTAAAATATGCTATAAATGATGGGTGAAAAATTCCTTATTTTTTGTTTTTCTGCTAAATTTTCTTTTTTTTTCGACTAGTTTTTCGATTACCCTTGAAAAGGAAGCCCTTTTAAAGGGGTCTGTACGAGCAGACTATTCTTTATCTATAGATTCTAGTCAAGGGGGATTGGATATAGGTCAGATTAATCACAGTGATGTTTATCAAAAATTGTTTGCTTTTATTGTTTCATGTAATTTCCCATGGGGGTTTTCTGTGACTATCCATAGTGAAAATTCTGGCCGTTTGCTGAGGCAGTATTGGGATGGGAGTCAGTGGAAAGAATACGCCCATCATTCTACGACTGATTGGGTCTATGGAAAGGGGGCCGAGGTACCGTATTATGTCTCTTTTGAATTAACAAACGAGGGTCGATTGGGGTTGCAAGATGCCGGTTTAAATGAGGTTTTGCCTACCACTATTGAGACTCATTATTTATATGCTGTAGGTAGTTATCCGAGCAAGCAATTGACTTCGGACCTTGTAATGCTTTTTACGGATGATGGTACTTTAATGGGGACGGTTAAGGAAGCAACAGTGGATAAAAAAATAAATTTCTGGGCGTATGTCCCAGTTTTAGATTCTGCATTACTTAGAGGGTATTATAAGGATAGACTTGTTATTACTCTTTCAGATTAGTTTTAGGTCTTATCCCCAAAGGGGATAAGACCTTTTTTTTATGCTCCGTCTATTAATGTAAATGTGATGGTATCGCTATATAAACCTCTTAAATTAGCTTTAGTTGGAGTTGCGTGCATAAAAAATGTGATCCTTTTGCCGTATGTTCCATGTTTGATGTTGACTGTTCCAGTTCCATCTACATAGCTAAAGGTATGTGATCCGGCAGATCCTGCAGACATATCTTCTAGATTATGTTTATTTGCTCCACCTTCTTTATGAATCGCGGACATTGTTGAATCATGCGCAGTCGCATTAGATCCATCATAAGATCCTGATGCGGCAGTGTGAGAGCCACCCGTATTAGCCCCTGTTACGAGTATCTCAGTTGAGATAGTATAGGCTATTTCGTTACCTGCTGCAAAATTAGCATCTGTGTCAGAATTTGTTGCCCATTCTTGCCACGCGCTACCATCAAAATACTTTCTTTTAAGTTTACAATTTCCTGCTGATTCTACTTTTATTGAATATCCTACTGGGTTGTTGTTATGTATCTCAATCATTGCGTAGGGATGATTTGTTTCAGAGTCTAGAGCCAAGACGCCTAATGCTACTGATGGTGTGAATGTGTTACCGCTATCATCGCCATGAAATGCCGTAGATGGTTTTAACTCTAGGGTACTTACTTCTTCTATGTAGGCTGTTACTTCAATTACTTCTGAATCATTGGCTACTGTTCCAGCTCCTGGGGTTCCATTATTATAAATCCAGCTAGAAGTATCCCAGCCTGCAAAAGCTATGCTTGTTGTTAGAGTTAGTGTTAATAAGAATATAATATATTTTTGTATGGTTTTTATCATTTTTTCCCCCTTATAAATTTTTTAAGGTTTTTTTTTATTGTTATTTTTTTTATCACATTTTTTCCACCACCTGTTTGTTTTCACTTTTTACCTGTGTACTATAGATATTCCCTGTATAAGGATGTTTAAACATTGAATTTTTTCGATTTGATTGGGGGGTAATATGTATTGTTGGATTATTTTTATATCGCTCTTTTATTCTTGGAAGAAGTATGTGTAGCTTTTGTTGACTTTCAGTGGCTTGTTGGGGGTTGTTTTGTTGTTTATAGTAGATCGTGAGTTTTTCTAATCGTTCTATGTTTAGGTGTGAGAGGGGGTTGAGGGTTATACATTTTTGAAGATAGAAAATAATATTAGCTGTATTATGTTCTTTTTCAGATATTTTATATAGAAAGTGGTAGATGGCTTCTTTAAGATGTTTGTTTTTTGTTGTACGTTCCTTTATTAAGATTTGTTTTGCTTTTGATAACTTATTTTGTTCGATTAAAGCTTGTGCGTATTTAATTTTGAAGAAAAGATTATTTTGTGGATTGTGTGTGTATAGATAGGTGAACATGCTTAAATTATCTTTCCATAATTTAAGTTTTTGTTGTTGAAAGTATGTTTGAGTCAGGAGTAAGCCTATAAAGGCTAATAATATTAAGTTACTTTTTCTATATCTTAGTAATAGACCAGTTATGAAGATGATTACGGGGATACTGGCTAAATATGACCACCTGTCTGCATGGGTAATCCATCCTGCTTGAATGATGCCTAAGGTAGGGAGTAAACATATTATATAACATAGGCCTAAGATACTTAGATAGGGTTTGTTTGAAACATTTTTGTAGCAGTAATAGGTTAAGAGTGTTAATCCAAGAAAAATACTTATGATTAAGGGGGTTGGTTTGTTGAAATTTATGGGACTGTAAATGGGTGCTTGATTTAAATTAATGAGTGTTTCTTTGATATAAAACCATAATTGATAGCTGGCATTGTTTATTGTTGTCAGTATATTGGTGTTTGCAATAGCGGCTATGTTTCTTTGACTTATCATGGTTAGGATACTAATGCTAGTGGCGCATATTATTAAGGGAACTTTTTCTATTATTCGTAAGCCAAATGTTTTTATTACATTAGTTATTTTAGTGAGTGGGGGGCCTAGTTGAGAGGTATTCGTTCTTTTTAAGGGGTAAATGTCTAGTAGTATTAATAGGAGGGGTAATATTAGGGTATTTGGGTGGGATGCTAGTGCCATTATGCCTAATAGTGTGGTGTATCCTAGTATCTTTAGGGTATTTTTTTTGGTGATGTGTAAATAACATAGTATGCTTGATAGGAAAAAAAGGCTGGATAGTAAGCCTTTTCTGTTTATGGCCCACGCGACAGCTTCGACTCTCATTGGATGTATCGCCCAAAATAAGGTGCTTAGTGTTACAATTGTCCATAAGGGCCATGAGGGTATTTTTTTTTGCCAATGTAGCGACATACATTTTTTAATTATAAAGAATACAAGGACGGTGTTTATTAGATGTAATAGCAAATTATGCAGGTGATAAGCGGCTGGATTTAACTTAAAGAAGTGATAATCAAGCATATATGATAACCATGTGAGAGGCATCCAATAAATATACGGTTTGATTAGGGTAGATATATTCTTAAATGAGAAAGAGGTGATATAGGGGTTTTCTGTGATGTAAACTTTTGTGTCTATGCTGATGAATGTGTGGGTTTTAATGGCTATAAAACATAATGTTGTAACAGTGATTATTGCGCAGAGTAATATAAGTTTCCAATAGATGACGTTGTTTTTTAGCATTGATAATTAAGAGTTTCCCTTACTTGTGGGTGTTTAAACCTATATAAAGCCAGTATTTTTATAGTTATTTTTGAAATATAGACGTTAAATTGTTTTTAATTATGCTTGTAAGTGGGAGGTTTGTTTTTGTTTATTTATAAATTTAGGGTTTCTAGTAGATGCTTTGGTAATTTTTTTAGGGCATGAGCCTTGACTATTTCTTCAGTTAATTCAAAGGTTTTGAGCGTGTTTGATGGGCCTTCAAACATGGGCTCGAGTAAGAGCTCTTCACACATGCTTTTAAGGGCTCTTGCACCTAATTTTCGAGTTTTGGCAATTTTGGCAATGAGTTTTAAGGCTTTTGGTGTCATAGTTAATTTAATATCATCTATTTCGAAGAGGGTTTGATATTGTTTTACAAGGGCATTTTTAGGTTGCGTGAGGACCCTTACTAAGGCTTTTTCATCTAAGTCATGCAAACCTACCATGACAGGTAAGCGGCCAATAATTTCGGGAATAAGGCCATAGTGTTGGAGGTCTTCGGGTTGAGTGTGTTCAAAAATGCAGTTGATTTTTGGTTTTTCTTGACCTTCTTTTCCTTGAAAACCAAAGCGTTTCGTGTTTAAGCGTTTTTCAATGAGGTCTTCTAAGCCATGAAAGGCGCCCCCTGCAATAAAGAGCATATTTTTGGTATTAACGGTGATAAACTCTTGTTGTGGGTTTTTTCGACCTCCACGAATAGGGACGTTAACTTTGGTGCCTTCTAATAGTTTTAGTAAGGCTTGTTGTACGCCTTCGCCTGACACGTCGCGGGTGATGGAGACGTTTTCAGATTTTCGGGTGATTTTGTCAATTTCATCAATATAAACGATCCCTAGTTCTGCTTTTTTAATGTCGTGATTGGCGACTTGAAGTAGTTGAAATAGCATGCTTTCGACGTCTTCACCGACGTAGCCAGCTTCGGTTAAGGTGGTTGCATCTGCAATAGTGAAAGGTACATTGAGTAGTTTCGCTAGCGTTTGTGCAAAGAGTGTTTTGCCGGTACCTGTTGGGCCTAAAAGTAAAATGTTGCTTTTTTGAAGCTCGATGTCTTGATTTTTGATTGTGTGTGTTTGACAAAATACCCGTTTGTAATGGTTGTAAACCGCAACTGAAATTACTTTTTTTGCGTCGTTTTGGTCAATGATATATTGGTTAAGAAAGTTGAATATGTCTTTTGGTTTTGGAAGATCATTAAAATTTTCAAATAAGGGAGCTTCAGATTTTTCTTTGTCTGAATCTGGATTCGTTTCTTTTTGAATAATACTACTGCAGACCCCGACGCATTCGTCGCAAATATTAAATTTAGGGCCTGCAATGAGACGTCTTACTTGTTTTTGTGATTTATTGCAGAATCCGCAAAATAGATCATTTTCTGCATGTGTCATTTAATTGATGGGTTTGGTTATAATTTCGTCGATTAATCCGTATGCTTTTGCTTCTTTTGCGCCCATATAAAAATCGCGTTCTGCGTCTTTTTCAATGGTTGTTAATTTTTTACCCGTCTGTTCAGATAAAATATTGTTTAGTAATTTTTTTATTCTTAAAATTTCTTTTGTTTGGATTTCAATATCTGTAGCTTGTCCTTGAGCACCGCCTAGGGGTTGGTGGATCATGATGCGTGCATTAGGTAAGGCGAAGCGTTTTCCTTTTTCACCAGACGCTAGTAGAAATGCGCCCATTGAGGCAGCTTGCCCCATACAGATGGTAGATACTTTTGTTTTTATAAATTGCATGGTGTCATAAATAGCGAGACCTGCAGTGACTACGCCTCCGGGACTATTGATGTATAAGTAGGCTTCTCTGTTGGGGTCTTCTGCTTCTAAAAATAGTAATTGAGAAATGACTAGATTTGCTACGTTATCATCGATGGCCTCGTGTAGAAAGATAATCCGTTCTTTTAGTAATCGGGAATAGATGTCATATGATCTTTCTCCTTTACCAGTTTGTTCAATAACCATAGGGACTAATGGCATAAATAACTCCTTATTATAAGTGATATTCCTTTAGCTTATGATATTTTGGCGTGATCAAGCAAGAACTGAACAGCTTTTATTTGTTTGATGTGAAAATTTAAACGTGAAATATCAAGACGCGGAAGTAATTTTTTAGCTTCTTCGTCTGTACGTATTTTTGGGTTGGCTTTTTTAATTTCAATTAATTGATCTTCTTCGGTGGCTTCTATTTTTTCTTGTTTTGCGACTTCTTCTAATGCAAGCTCTGTTTTGATGCGTTTTTCTATTGTTGGAAGCATTTCTTTTAAAATTTCTTCTTCATTTTTTTTGGTTAACGTGAGGTATTGTTTCAAACTTAATCCAGATTGTTTTAAGATAGATTCATATTGTTGCAATTCATATTGTTTTTCCTTTGCTAGTAAGGCGTCTGGGATTTGGATTTTTAGTGGATTGATGATGCTGTCAATTACATCTGTTTTTAATTTGTTTTCACATTCTTGTTCGTATTGAGTGCTTAAATTTTCTTGTATTTTTTCTTTCAATTCTTTTAGTGTTTTGAATTGAGAATTTTTTTGGATAAATTCGTCTGTTAGTTCTGGAAGTTCTTTTTCTTTAATTTCTTTGATGGTAATGTCAAAATCTAATTTTTTGTTTGCGATTTCCTTGTTTTTATAATCTTTAGGATAGCTAATGGTTGTTTTTTTGTTTTCTTTGTTTTTGCTACCAATTAACGTTTTATCTAGGTCTTTTCCAAAAAATTCTTGACCTATTTGGATGGCAAAATTTTCTTTTGTCCAAGCGGCATAAATTGTGTCGTTTTCTTTGCAAACAACGTCAGCAACGACAAGATCTTTATCTTTAATAGGGCGATCTACTTGTTTATACGAGCTACTATTTTCTTGAAGTTTTTTAAGTTCGTTTTCTATTGTTTTGGGTTCTACCTTTTTGAGTTCTTTTTGTACTTTTATCCCTTTATATTTGCCAAGTTTAATGATGGGTTTTACGTCTACTTCGCAGCTGAAGGTTAGGGGTTTTTCTTTTTTATATTCTGCAATATCTATATTTTTTGGGTAGTCTACAACGTCTATGTCTTTTTCTTTGATGGCTTTGAAATAAGCCTCATTAATGGCGGCTAAAGTAGCCTCTTGTATTAATTGTGCTTCACCAAAATGTTGGATAAATAATTCTATTGGGGCTTTCCCTTTTCTAAAACCAGGGACTAGGGCATTTTTAGATATTTTCTTAAATGCGGGTTGTCTTTGTTCGTCTATTTCTTCGTGAGATACTTCAATTTTTAATTTTATGATGTTTTCTTTTCTTTTTTGTTCTAATATTTTCATACTTATCTTCCTTAAAGCGGGATACCAGGTTCGAACTGGCGACCTTTTGCTTGGCAAGCAAACGCTCTACCAACTGAGCTAATCCCGCACTTGAAAAAACTATAGCAAGGTTGTTTGCTTTTGTTAAGATTTCTCTTTGTTTTTTTTGAGACTGGCTCTTGGATGAGCGTTATTAAATACTTTTTTTAGATGTTTTACAGATAGATGTGTGTAGATTTGTGTACTGTTTATATTTTCGTGGCCTAATAGATGTTGGACAATGCTTAAATCTGCTCCGCCTTCGTATAAATTTGTTGCGAAGCAGTGCCTAAAGGTATGAGGGGTGATATGTTGTTGGAGATTTTGTTTTTTAGCTGCAGTTTTTATGATACGTTGAACGCTTCTTGTTGATAATGCGCTACCATAGGTGTTTAGAAAGACTTTATCTTGTTTATTTTTTGCCCATTTCGTTCGCACATTTTGGATGTAATTGCGTAGAAATTTTTTTGTTGTTTCTCCAAATAAAACACTGCGCTCTTTGTTGCCTTTACCAATGATATGGATTTCCTTTTCTTGCCAATTGATGTGCTCTAAAGAAATGTTGCAAAGTTCAGATACGCGTATCCCGCTGCTATACAAGAGTTCACAGATACTTTTGTTTCGGATATCTATGGGTGTTTTTGTTTCTAAGGTATTTAAGAATGTGTGAATGTCTTTATGGCTCAAAATTTGGGGGAATTGTTTTTTTATTCTTGGGCTGCTCATGATTTGCCAAGGATTTGATACTTCTTTATTTTTACTGCTTACATACGACCAAAAGCTACGTAATGTTGAGAGGTGACGTGCGATACTTTTGCGGCTATATTTTTCTTGTTCTAGTTGATAGATATATTGTTGACAGTGTTGCTGTTTGACGTCGTTTAGGGTGTATTTTTGTAGGTTAAAATGGTTTGCAAATTTATATAAGTCACGTTGATAATTTTTTATGGTATGATGACTATATTGTTTTTCTGTAGAAAGAAACCTGAGGAATCTTTCTATTTCTTTAATCGTTGTTGGCAAGATATTTGTAGCGGTTTTCTTGTGTTAGATCTATGATTGTGTTGTTTTCTTCAACCCATAGACTCCTTTCGTCTTCTTTTCTACAATCTACGTGTACATAATTTTCTGTCATATTAAGTCCGATTCCTTTAAATTCGGGCACTTTTTCTGCTAGTAAGAATATTTTATCTGCACTTAGTTTGCTGCAAGAAATATCTGCTGCAAGTCCCATTGTATGATAGTTCTTTCTGCTGCTTTTAGAGGTATCATATTCAAAGCCTTTAATAATTTTTATGGGTTCTTTGCATAGTGTTTGTAATAGTTCTAAACCACCAATTAGGCCTAAACTGATTCTAAATTTGGCGTCAACCTTTTGATCTTTATCTGGAGTAGATGTTTGAAAGTCTTTGATCGAAAAATGTTGGGTAATGTGTTGCCATTGTTTAATTTTTCTTTCTTTTTGTGCTTGGTTGGTTTTATTTTGGTTATAATTTCTATTTCTATTTCTGTTTCTGTTTCTATTTCTGTTTTTTTGAGAGGGGTTTGAGCTTTTATTGTGTGTCATCCTTCAAGAATAACATAATTTTTTTTTGTTGTGCTAGGAGATAGAGGATGACTTAGTGTTTTTATTTTTCCATAGATTAAGCCAATAGTTTGTTTCTTCTTTAGAGCTTTTGTTAGGTTTTGTCGATTTTTTTGGAGAGGGGAGGACTTTTTTTAAAAACTCTTGGCAGTTAATAATGTGGCAGTTATGTTGTTTTTTACAAGCTTGTTTTATTTCATTGTCAGAAGAGATAACGGTGATTATGTCTTTATTTAGGGTTAGTTTGTTGATGATAAAATGATCTGCATTTTGGTCATGGGCGGTAAATATACATCTAATATTGTTATGACTATTTTGGCTGCCCCAGGGGGATAAATCAGACTTTCCGTCAAATACGAGTTCGATGAGGTCCTTTTTTTTGAAGGGGATGGTTTCGATAAGCGTCAAAAGTTTTTCTTCTTTGTTTATGTCGTGTAGGTGGATGGTCTTGCAGTAACCGATTAAATTGTACGCGTCTATAAGATAGTACATTCTTGTTAAGACCTGTGTTTTTTTACTATTTTTGTGATTGTCTGGATGGTGGTATCTATGTCATTTTCTGTTGTGAAGTATCCCAGGCTTATTCTGATGGAGCTTTTATTGATGTTTTCATCAATGCCCATCGCTTTTAGTACGGGAGAGGCTTCGATGGCGCCGACAGAGCATGCTGAACCAGTTGAAACGGCTATTCCTTCAAGATCCAGACTTATAGCTAAATTATGACCATTCATATGAGGGAAACTGAGGCATAATGTATTGCTAAGACAGTTAATTGGATCACCTATATGGATTAATTGAGGTAAATTATTTTGTAGATTGTTTAATAATTTTTCTTTATATGTTTTGATATGTGACATATCCATGTCTTGGAGTAGCTGGAGTGCCTGTGCAAAGGCGATGATACCAGCAATATTCTCTGTTCCAGGTCGAAGACCTTGTTCGTGGCTGGGTCCTTGGATGAGAGGTTTAAGTTGATTGATATCTTTGCAATAGATTAACCCAGTTCCTTTTGGGGCGTATATTTTGTGACTAGAAAAACTTAGAAAATCTAAGTTGCTTTTATGGCAGTCGATTGGGACTTTTCCTAGTGCTTGTACAGCATCACAATGATATAAGATAGGGGCTGGATATGTGTCGTTTATTAGTTCAGAGACATGTTGGATGGTACCGGTTTCATTGTTTGCCCATAGAAAGGATAGTAGGCTTTTTTTTGTGACCTTATTTTTTAATACATGTTGATTAATGTGACCTAATTGATCCACTTCTATGCTTTTTGTTTCTATGTTGTTTTGGCTGAGATAGTTTGCTGTATATCGAATGCTTGAATGAGCAGATGCTTCGTATAACAGTTGGTCTGCGAGGGTATTCTTACACAGGCTTTGAAGAATTTGGCTATTGCTTTCACAGCCCGAACTTGTAAAAATTAGTTGTTCTGGGTTGGCATTGATGATGTGGGCAATATCTTCCCTGGCTTTTTCTATGGCGGCTCTTGCTTTACGACCTTCTTGATGTAAACTTGAAGGGTTGCCGTATAACGCTAGGTTTTTTTTGTAGTTTTTGATTATTTCTGGGTGAATTGGTGTGCTGGCGTTGTTATCTAGATAAATTCTTTTTTTCATTTTTAGCCGCAAATTTTATCTAATGTAGGAATAAATAGGTTTAGTAAGGATAAACGAAAATCTATTTGTTGTGCTTTAGTTTTTTTGAGTTCGTCTTTTAGGCTTGTATTTATTTTATGGTTTGTACTTTTTTTGCTTAAAAATTCTATAGTTTTTATGTGGGTTATTTCTTTGATAATAGGTTTTTTATGGTCATAAAACAGTTCTAGGTAGGCGTTATTTTTTTCCATTAAAAAATTGTAATTACTTGCTGAACTTTGGAATAGTTGTTTAACACTGATGGTATTTCCACTTTGGCTTTTTACTTTAAGATCGTCTGGTAAAAATTGCTGTAGGTAAATAAAAAGGGTATTTATTTGATCTGTAGGGAGGGAAGATATGACTAAAAATAATAAGTCTTCGTTATTTTTTAGAATTTGTTCTATGGGTTGGCTTGGGGTGATTATCTTTTCAAAACGTTGATTACATTCTATTAATATTTTTTTATATGAAAATAGAAATTGATAAATACCTCTGAAAATATTGCTTGCGATGTGGCGTTTTTTTAATTTTGTAGACGATAATCTGTTTTGATAACTGTGTGCAAAATGGATGAAATCATTGTTATAGACCCCAAAATTAAATTGATCTATCAGGCCAGTATCCCAACAAATTCGTACGGTGTTTGTGGTTGATGTAAATTGTTTGATACAGGGGATATGAATACCTCCATACATGGATAAGCTTACTAACATGAGGATTTGTAAAAAGGTTATTCTTTCTTCTGAAGTGATAAAAGATGGATCTTTGTTTAATTCAGTATTGTTCTTGATCAGTGTTTTGAAATAAATTATCTCGTCGTTTTTGTTTTTTAAAATACTTAGAATGGGCTCTAGATGATGGATGATACATTCAAGAAGGCGAATTGTGTTTGGAAGATGAAGTGAGGTTCCCATGGGGATGTATTTTACGTTATTTGCTTAGAGATTGTAGACCTTTTGTTTCTATGAGTTTGTTCATGTCCAATGTTTTTAAATCTATTTGACCATTGGCGCCAGAGGGTAATAAAAGAATTTTTTTGTTTTGTAACGCTTTGGCCATTTCTAGTTTAACCATTATTTTACCGCCATGTTGGGATAAGGCTTTTTTCATTTTTAAGATAGCTTCGGCTTCGGCTTTACCCTCTGCTAAAATAGCTTTGGCAATTTTTTCTTGTTTAATGTAGTAGGCGTCTGTTTCGATTTTAGCTTTTTCGAATTGTCCGTTGGCATTGGCAATAGTTTTGTTGACTTCTCCTTTGGCTTCTTCTAGTTTTCGTTTATATTCTTCTTCTTTTGCTTTTTTAGCGGATTTATTTTGTTCCGTTTTTTGATCAGCTATTTTTTTGTCTTCAATAGCTTGTTGATAGGCTGTATTAAAGCGATAATCTTTAGTGAGTACTCGTTCTATGATGACCCCGTAAGGATTTAAAATCTTGTTTAATATATTTTTTGCTTTTTCTGATTTTTCTGCTCTTAGTTCGGCTTTGTAAAATTGTTCGGTTTCAAGTTCGCCAAAAATATCTCTAGGGCGGCTTCTGGCAATTGTTCGTATAATTTTATTTCGTAGTTCTTGATCATTTTTAGCAACATAGCCGAGTATATAAGGGGCTTTTTCTGGTATAACTCTATACGCAATGACTAAATCTAAGGCAATATCATTGCCATCGATGGTTTTAAATTTAATGTCGTCTTGCCCAATTACATCTCCTCTTAAATTATTAAAGGTCATATGGATATTTTGTAGATTGATATCAAAGGTGTGCCAATCGTTAATAAGGGGAAGAAAAAAATAAGTAGATGCAGGAGGAAAGATCTTTTGATCGATGCCTTTTTTATTTAAGAGGGACCATTTGACGGTTTTGACTCCGACTTCATTTGATTTTGTGTGATGGAGAATACAACCGCTTTGACTGATTAGTAAAAGACCTAATAAGGTGGCAGGGATTAGTTTTTTGATTGTTTTTTTCATTATTCGAATAACAGCCTCGTTTTTTCAAGATTAAATGGATTGAATCCCTGGGAACCATTTGATGGTAGAATAATTAATTCAATACCATCTAATACTTTCGCCATTTCAAGACCAATTAAATTGTTGGATCCGAGCCCTTGTAGAGCTGTATTTTTTAATCTAACTTTTTCAGCTTCTGCTCTGCTAACTAAAAGATTGGCAGCTGCTTTTTTACGGCGCTGATAAAGTTCTTGTTCACCTTTTTTACGTTGTCTGTAGGCATTGCCTTCTTCTATTTTTATTTGAACAGACATTTCACCTTCTTCGATAGTTTTGCTTAATAATGCAGCTTCCATTGCTGCGCGAGCTTCTGCTTGATTTTTAAAGACTAATTGATCTTTTAATTTTTTTTCTTCAATGTTTTTTTGTATTTCATCGCTGTAGCGGAAATAGCGGATTAGAATTTGGGAAATATTAATTCCTTTGGATTTTAGCTCGTTTTGCAATTGAGTTTTAGCTAGTTTCATCTTTGCTGTTCTTAAGTAGGGGTTATAAAACTCTTCTGTCGTTAAGGTCCCTAATGTTTCTTTTAATACGGGTTCAGCTTTTGGTAGAAGACCATTGTAAAAATAAAGATCGCCAGGACCAATGGTTTTTATCACTTTTAAAGGGTCGTCGATACTAAATAAAATGGAGACATCTACTTCTACAAAAAACCCGTCAGAGGTTTGGATGTTGGCGGCTTTGTCTCTGAATGTACTGGTGATTTGGGTGTTGTGGTTAGTCAGGTCAAGAATTTGAAGATCTTTGGGGAAATGATGCATTTCTTCTACGCCAAAGGGGATTACAAAATGATAGCCTGGTTCATAAATTTTTTCTTTAATTCCACGCTTGATACCTATATTGATTTGTTTTACACCGTACTCGTAGGGCTTAATGTAGGTAAAGCAGGTTGTAAAAAACAATAGAATAGAAATGAGTATGGCTGACCCAATTAAAAAGTAAGAGGTAGTAAGAATTTTTTTGATCCATTTGGATATATCAAAATCTTGAAAAGGAGTTTGTTGCATGTCACTTTAATTTAACATTGTTTTTTTATTAGTTCAAAATTGTTTTTTCTTTATCTTGCAAGCTGTGATGTAAGCCCTTATTCTGTATTCATGACAACGGTTGCTGACATTGTGGCATTTTTTGAAACGTGGGCACCCCTGGACTCCGCAGCTTCTTGGGATAATGTTGGGCTACAGTTGGGAGATAGTTCGCAATCTATTTCCACTGTGTTGGTTGCACTTGAAATTGATGGTGATGTCTTACAATTGATGAACCAACGAAAAGTGGATATGGTTATCACGCATCATCCTTTGTTTTTTAAGCCTATAAAATCGATTGATTATCGAGGTGATTTAGGACAGGTTTTAGTTGCTTGTTTTTCTAATCAAACGGCTGTTTTTTCGGCGCATACTAACTTGGATGTGGCGAAGGGGGGGGTAAATGATTGTTTGATTAGACATTATGGATTAGAGGCGCAGCATGCCATGCCGATTTTGGAGGGGTTTGGTGGGGTGTTAGCGTGTGAATTGGATTTTAAGGCTTTGCGTTCAGTGATGCCGTGCCGGGTATTGGGGGACCAGGATGTTAGGCCAGTTCAAAAAATTGGGTTTTGTGCAGGCTCTGGGCATGGCTTGGTCACTGCGCTGCCAGATTTGGGGGTCGATACTTTTGTTACGGGCGAGGTGACCTACCATGACCATGTTTTTTGTGCCTTTCATGGGATTCGTATAATCACAGTAGGACATTATGCATCGGAAGTATTGGTAGTGCCTGAGATTGCTTCTCGTTTGCGAAAGGCAATGACGGGATTGGATGTACTAGAGCTTGCTCGTTTTGATGAGAATGCAGAAGTTAAGGTCTTTTCTTGATAGCTTGCTGTTTGTGACTTCAATTTTAGCTAGTGACATGTTTTAATAAATCTATTATGACTGAAAAATTAATTGAGTTGTCAGAGTTAGGGTTGTCTATTTCGCCTAGTTTAACGATGGCAATTACGGCTAAGGCTAATGAATTAAAGCAACAAGGTAAAGCCGTGATTGGGATGTCGGCAGGTGAACCGGATATGGATACGCCTCAGCATATTTGTGATGCGGGTATTCGTGCGATTCAAGAGGGTAAAACACGTTATACCGCCGCCTCTGGACTGCCTGTTTTAAAAGAGGCAATTTGTGAACGGGTTTTAAAGGATCAAGGACTTTCTTATGAGGCTAGCCAGGTGGTGGTTTCTTGTGGCGCTAAACATAGCATATTTGCGTTGATGGCGGCGTTTTTGAATCCAGGGGATGAAGTCGTTGTACCTGCGCCTTATTGGGTGAGCTATCCAGATCAATTGAAAATGTTGGGGGTTAAGCCTGTTGTCGTGACCTGTGATGAGTCCACTGCCTATAAAATTACAGCTGAAAAATTGGCATCAGTCATTACCCCACGAACAAAGCTGCTAATTTTGAATTCACCTTCTAATCCTACTGGAATGGTTTACACCAAAGAGGAATTATCTGCTTTAGGAGAGGTTATTTTAAGGCATGATATCTTTGTTCTTTCTGATGAGATTTATGGCAAATTAGTGTATGGGACTGAACATGTTAGTATTGCGACCTTATCAACTGATTTGAAGGAAAAGACGTTTTTAGTAGATGGAGTAGCGAAAGCATATGCAATGACGGGTTGGCGTATAGGCTATGCGATTGTTCCTCAGCCTTTGGCTAAGGTGATGGGGGGGATGCAAAGTCATAGTACTTCGAACCCCTGTACACCTGCACAATATGCCGCTTTGGCTGCTTTTTCAGGCTCTCAGGACTGCGTGGAAGAAATGAGACAAGTTTTTGATGTAAGACGTCAATTAATGGTGGACGGATTAAATAATATTCAAGGCGTGACGTCTTTGTTGCCTCAGGGTGCCTTTTACGCGTTTCCTAATATTTCGGCTTTTTATGGTAAGCGTAGTAAAAAAGGGGTTGATGTTGTAGATTCGTTGAGTTTTTGTGCAGCCTTTTTAGATGAATATTTGGTTGCGGCAGTTCCTGGTATTGGATTTGGGGCGGATCAGAATATTCGTTTGTCTTATGCAACGAGTGAGGCCGATATTCAAGAGGCCTTATCTCGCTTACAGCAATTTGTTTCTGACTTAGGTTAGTGTTTAGTGTATTAGCTGAGCTTGTTGTTGCCATTTTCTAATTTTTTTTAGGCTAATCCCTTTAACTTTTTGTAGTTCGTCCACGTTTTTGAATAGACCATGTTTTTGTCTATATCGGATGATACTTTGGGCGGTTTTCGGGCCTATGCCGTTTATTGTACAGAATATTTTTTGGGTTGCGTTGTTAATATTTATGGGGGACATTTTATATGTCATAGAGGTGTTTTTTGCTAAGAGAGGCCTATGTTTTTTAAAAGGAATAAAGATACGTTTTCCATCTTTAATTTTAGCAGCTAGATTTACTTTGTCTAAATTTGCATTTGTTTTTAATCCCCCTGCTTGTTCAATAATATCCATCACTCTTTTCCCGTGATTAATGTGGTAAACGCCAGGTTTATTGACTGCGCCAGCGATGTGGATGGTATGAGTTAATTTTTTTTTTGTTAATACATTTTCTGTTAAGGGACTTTTTTTAAGTTCGTGTTGGATCCATTTGTCTGTTAAGGGTTGTTTCCATTTTTCATAGATGAGAATACATAGGCATATACACCCTAATGCTAAGGCAGGAGCGATTGTTTTTATTATTTTTTTTCGATCCATTGATTGATTATATTTTAGTTATTATAATATTACAATATTATAATTTGATGTATCTTTTTTAGGTGTTTTTGAGTAGACTATAGGTATGTATTCCTATGTTATGACTGTATGCCGTTCGTTTGGTTTGCAGGGTTGGAGTTTATTGTTTGTTGTTCATTTGGTGATGGGGTTTGCCTTTTTTTCTTTTGTTTTTTTTGTTTATTTTTTCTTAAAACGTTGGTTGTTGCATGTTTTGACACGCTTGATTCAGCGTAGTAAATCGCAATGGGATGACTATTTGTTATCATCAAAGGTTTTGCAGTATGTCATGTTTCTTATTCCGGGTATTCTTGCGTATGTCACTCTTCCGTTGTTTTTTCCTGATTTTCCTGTTTTTGTGTCCTATGCACAACGATTTTCGATGGTTTATACGCTTGTTGTGGCATTATTGACGGCCCAGGCAGTGTTGTCAGCGTTGGCATTGGTCTTGCAGCAATTTAAGCATAATCAAAAAGTAGCAGTAAATACAGTTTTTCAATTTTTAAGTTTGTTACTTTTTGTTTTTGGTGGCATTGTTGTTTTGGCTGTTTTTCTTAATAAAAGTCCATGGCGGTTTATTAGTGGATTAGGGGCGCTAACGGCTGTGATTATGTTTGTGTTTAAGGATACCTTGTCAGGCTTTGTTTCAAGTTTGCAATTATCTATTAATCGTATGGTACAGGTAGGGGATTGGATTGAGATGCCTAAGTATGGCGCGGATGGTGATGTGGTAGAGGTGTCTTTGGTGAGTGTGAAAGTTCAAAATTGGGATAAAACGATTAGTAGTATTCCAACAGCAGCGTTGGTGAATGATTCATTTAAGAATTGGCGAGGGATGTCAGAGTCTGGTGCTCGGCGGATTAAACGTTGTGTGTATATAGACATGGCCTCTGTTTCTTTCTGTGATGCGGGTCTTTTTGAGCGATTGTCGCGTATTGATTTATTGAGGCCTTTTTTTGAGGAACAGGGAATAAGAGGGGAGCATTTTCCTCAAGATGTGGAAGATACGTCGTTGCTCAATCGTTTGTCCTTGAGTAATGTATATTTGTTTAGAATGTATCTGTTGTTTTATTTAAGACAGCATCCAGACCTTCATCAAACTATGACCTTAATGGTCCGACAATTACAGCCTCAGGATAAAGGGCTTCCTTTGCAATGGTATGTGTTTAGTAAAGAGCAAGATTGGGTAACTTATGAGGATATTCAATCTGAGATTATGGAGCATGTTTTGTCGGTATTATCGTATTTTGATTTGGAAGTTTTTCAAAGCCCGATGGGAAAAGATATTTCTACATTAGCCTTGGACTCTTGACGTTTATGGGTATTTTTTAGTTAATTCTATAATTTTTTACGTATTTATTTATTTTTTTCTTATTTATATTAATTTCTTTGTTTTATATTGATTATTGGATATACTTGTAAATAGATAAAAAAGGGTTTTTAAATATGCGAGTTTTAATGTATGGATGGGAGTTTCCTCCTTATATTTCAGGTGGTTTGGGGGTGGCTTGTTATAATATTGCTAAGTATTTAGATCCCTTAGTTAGTAAATTATACTTTGTATTACCACGGTCTTCGGTCAATCAGGATCTTTTTTCAAAGACGTCCTTGTTAGGTGCGGATCGTTCTAAAGTTTCTATCGATCGTTTTAGTTCAGTTACGGAGACGTATCGTGAAGACCATTTTGAGAAATTGCGCATATTGCCTGTTGAATCTTCTGTGACGCCGTATGATAAGCAATATTCTGAATTGTCAGAACAGGTTGATTCAATGGTAGAGCTTATGTCTAAGCAATTGAAATTGTTTTCAGATGCTGAAGAAGTAGCACCTTTGAATGTTGATTTTGGAGACTCTATGTTTATGCAGGTCATGATGTATGCTGCTCAAGCTGCTTGTTTTGCCACGATGTATGAGCACGATATGATTCATGCCCACGATTGGTTGACCATTCCTGCAGCTTTTGAAGCAAAAAAATACAGTGGTAAACCGGTAGTTGTTCATATTCATGCGACTGAGTATGACCGAAGTGGATCCTCAATGAATCAATTGATTTACCAGATAGAACGGTATGGGGTTCATTCGGCTGATAAAGTGGTTGCGGTTAGTCATTATACAAAAAATATTTTAATTCAACGTTACGGCCTCTCAGCAGATAAGATAGAGGTTGTTCATAATGGGGTCTCACGTAAGATGTCGTCGCAAACATCTGTCTTTAAGAAACGTATTTCGGAGAAGATTATCTTATATTTAGGGCGTTTAACCTTTCAAAAAGGTCCTGATTATTTTATTAAAGCGGCTCGACGTGTCTTGGATTATCGTCGAGATGTGCGTTTTGTTATTGCGGGTTCAGGGGATATGATGCCGTGGTTGATGGAGCAGGTGACGTATTGGGGATTAGGCGATTATTTTTATTTTACTGGTTTTTTGAATGATGCGTTGGTCGAGCGTTTGTTTTGTACCAGTGATGTGTATGTGTTGCCCTCGGTGTCAGAACCTTTTGGTATTGCGCCTTTAGAGGCGTTGTATTATGGCGTTCCGGTCGTTTTGTCTAAGACGTCGGGAGTGTCTGAAGTCTTAAATCACGTCTTGAAAGTAGATTTTTGGGACGTGGATGACATGGCGAACAAAATGTTGGCATTGGTTGATTATCAGCCATTACGTCAGCACTTGATGTGTGGGGTGTCGGATGAGTTGCCAAAAATTAATTGGGAATTGGCTACCCAAAAGATATTTGATTTATATACTAAGTTAGTGAGGTGATTTATGGTATCTATTATTTTTTATTTTCAAGTTCATCAGCCGTTTCGATTAAAGAATTATAATTTTTTTGATATTGGTAAAGACACGTTATATTTTGATGATGTTAAAAATAGAGAGGTATTGTTAAAAGTTGCTCAGAAATGTTACTTGCCAACGAATAAATTGTTGTTATCACTTATAAAACAGCATGAGGGGAGATTTAAACTTTCTTTTTCAATAACTGGAACGGTCATTGAGCAATTTAAAGAGTATGCGCCTGAGGTTCTTGATTCGTTTAAAGCCTTGGTTGATACAGGGTGTGTCGAGATCCTATCTGAGACTTTTTACCATTCTTTGGCCTTTTTGTATTCTAAATCAGAATTTATTGAACAGGTTTTGGCTCATAAAGAGTTAATTAGAAAAGAGTTTTCATATGAAACTAAGACCTTTCGTAATACTGAGTTGATTTATAATAATGCATTAGCTAGAACTGTCAATGATTTGGGCTTTAAGACGATTTTAGCTGAAGGAGCTGATCATGTGATGGATTGGCGTAGCCCAAATTATCTGTATTCGCCTAAAGATTGTCCGGAGATGACCTTGTTGACGAAAAATTATCAGTTGTCTGATGATATTGCCTTTCGATTTTCTAATCAATCATGGGAAGGCTATCCGTTAACGAGTGAAAAATTTGCTGGTTGGACGCATCAGTTTGCGGGGAATGGGGATGTGATTAATTTATTTATGGATTACGAAACCTTTGGTGAACACCAGTGGAAAGATACAGGTATTTTTAACTTTTTGGAACATTTGCCTTCGTCTATATTACGTCATTCTGATTTTCAATTTTTGATGCCGCATGAAGCAGGTGATCAGTACAGCTCTGTTGGTGAATTGGATGTTCATCATTTTATTTCTTGGGCAGATGAGGAGAGAGATTTGTCTGCTTGGCGAAGTAATCCCTTACAATTTCATGCTTTTCAGCGTATTTATGCCTTGGAACAACATGTGATGAAAAGTCAGGACATCGAGTTGATTCATATGTGGCGTTTGTTGCAGACCTCGGATCATTTTTATTATATGTGTACCAAATTTGCAGCAGATGGGGATGTTCATAAATATTTTAGCCCTTATGGAAGTCCTTACGATGCGTATATTGCGTTTCAAAATGTCTTGGCAGATTTTGAAACAAGGGTAGCAAATAAGGTGGTTAGTTATTGTGGGTAAAGTGAAGAAAAAGAGCCCGGGGACTTTTTTATTTGAAGTATCTTGGGAGGTTTGTAATCAGGTTGGGGGGATTTATACGGTTTTAAGTACGAAGGTTGCTGAAGCTAAAAAGTTGTATGGAGAGGATTATATTTGTATCGGTCCTTTATTGGCGGAAACAATGGCCTTTGTTGATACGTCTGATGATAATTTTTGGCATGCATATAAGGATGTTTTAGATGAGATGGGCTGTGAGTATCGTTTGGGATATTGGGATATTCCAGAAAAGCCGAGAGTGATATTACTGTCTTATGAGGATTTTTATGATGCGGACAAGGTCTTGTATACCTACTGGGAACATTATCATTTGGATACATTTGATGCAGGGTATGATGTTGTTCATCCTTTGTTATTTTCGACACGTGTTGCACAGTTTATTCATCAGTTTGTTTTGAAGCAGTTTGTTTCCCGAGAGGTTATTGCTCACTTTCATGAATGGATGACGGGGGCTGGTATTTTGTATTTAAATACCCTTTCTTCTTTTGTTTCGACTGTTTTTACAACGCATGCGACAGTGTTAGGGCGTGCTTATGCTGGCCATAGTGGACGTTTGGATTTTGCTTCTTTTTCTTCTTTACAAAAAGCGCAGGAGTTGGGGGTGTTATTGAAGCATCGTGTGGAGCTTTTATCTGCGTTGCAGTCGGATTGTTTTACGTGTGTTAGTGATTTAGTTGCAGAAGAATGTTCGGTTGTGTTGGGGCAGAAGCCTCATGTTGTGGTTAAAAATGGTTTGAATTTAACCTCATTTAGGAATGCGCGTTTATCTCAACGGAAGCAAGATAAGATGAAACAGTTGTTGTTAAAGAAAGCGTCGGATTTATTTGCTAAGCCTTTTTTAAAAAAGACACAATTGTGGATTAGTGCAGGACGCTTTGAGTGTCATAATAAAGGTTTTGATTTGTTGGTGGATGCCTTGGATGCACTTAATACTTATGTGAAAAAAATTGATGGGGCGGATGTTTTGCTTGTTTTAACACCTGCTGTATTGTCGAAGGGGTTAACGTCTAACGTGAAGGATTATCTTTCGGGGGAGACGTTATTGGAAGAAAATACATCCTTAGGTGTGTGTGTGACGCATGAGTTTTTACCCATTGAGGAAGATGGCTTGCTGCAAAAGTTATTAGCATCACGTTTTGCTAATGATATCGATCGAAAAGTTTTTGTATTGTATTCGCCTCAGTTATTGCAGGGGAATGATCATTTTTATGGATGTTCCTATTATCAATTGTTAGGCCTGTCTGATTTGTCGATATTTCCTTCTTTGTATGAACCTTGGGGGTATACCCCTCAAGAAAGTTTAGCCTTGGGTGTGCCAACGATTGCGTCGGATACGAGTGGTTTTGCACAATGGGCTAAGAATTTTGAAGATGATATTGCCTTGGGTATTGTGACTAGATCCTTGAATTGCTACCAGACGTCTTTGACGTCTTTGGCGCAGCAGTTGCAGCATTTTTATCATTTATTAGCATCGTCTAAGCGGGCTGTTCTTGAAAAGGCGACTTATCTCTTAGCAGAAGCATCAGACTGGTCTTTGTTTTATGAGGCTTATCAAGATTGTTATCGCAATGCTGTTAAGCATGCTGAATTACGCCGTTCTTGTGCTCAAGCAATGGAGTCTGTTGTTAAGAAAGATTCTGCTGTTCAAACAAGCGAAGAAACTGTCTTAAAAAGTGGAAAAAGGTTGCAGCGTCAATTGGAAAAGTGGACCTCTAATTGGTGGTGGAGTTATGATCCACGTCTGGGGGACTTTTTCGCGCTTTTACAGCCTAAGTTGTGGAAGGGGTGTTCGGAGAATCCCTTAGAGTTTATTAAACAAGTGGATGTTGATGGCGTGCAATACAAGTTGAAAAGTTTGTTGATGCAACATCACTTGCAATCGTTGGATGAAGCTTATTCTCAACAGTGTGATTTAAATTTAGAGTATGTGCCAGAGGGGATGGATCCTAAGTGTCCTATTGCTTATTTTTCTATGGAGTTTGGGCTCCATTCACTTTTGCCTATTTATTCGGGGGGCTTGGGTGTTTTGGCAGGTGATATTTTAAAATCTGCCTCGGATGTTTACATGCCAATGGTTGGAGTTGGGTTGTTGTATCGATCTGGTTATTTTAATCAGTCTATTGATGGCAAGGGATTGCAACGTGTGCAAGGTCAGTATTTAACAACGGAAGATCTTCTCAAGTTAAATTTGAAGCCCTTGTTTTCAGATAAAGAATTATTGTCACTTTCCTTTTTTGATAAGACGATTTATCTACAATGTTGGCAGCTTAAAGTGGGGCGTAGTGTGTTATATTTGTTGGATTCTGATGTTTCGAAAAATTCTGTGGAAGATCGTTCCCTAACCCACTCTTTGTATCCAGCAGATCGTTTATTGCGTTTAAAGCAAGAGATTATTTTAGGAGTTGCGGGGGTACGTTTGTTGGGAAGGTTAGGAATTGACCCACAACTGTATCATTTGAATGAGGGGCATTCAGCTTTTTTGATTTTAGAGCGCTTACGTGTATTACGCAAAGAGAATGTATCGTTGCTATCTGCTATTGATCAAGTTCGCATGAACACATGTTTTACTACACATACCTCTGTTCCGGCTGGTCTTGAGTGTTTTGATCCTGGTTTGGTTGAGCGGGCATTATCCTCTTTTTGGCCAGCGATGGGAATTTCTTTTTCAGATTGTTTGGCCTGGGCGACAGATCCAAAAAAAGATGGATTTTCTATGACTGTTCTTGCATTGCGATTTTCGGGGGCTTATAACGGAGTTTCAACGTTACATGTTCAGTTGGCGAACCAATTATGGAAGCGTTTGGCTTGTGTACAGCATAAACCTATCCAGGCTGTGACAAATGCAGTTCATCCCTTGACCTGGGTTGGTTCAGATATACGGTCTTTTTATGGTGGGTTGTTAGATCAAACCTATCAAGTCCCTCACTTATTAACGAATACACCTTTAGGGGATATTTGGCGTGCGCATAGTCGGCAGAAGCAGCGATTTTTGTCTGTGGTATCTTCTCGAGTGAAGGATGAATATTCTAGGCGTGGAACGTCTTTTTCTCAATTAGATGCCTTAGTGACGTCCTTTAAGTTGCATCCAGACTGGTTAACAGTTGGTTTTGCTCGACGTTTTGCCACGTATAAGCAGGCAGATTTGTTGTTGGATAATCCCTTGTGGTTGCAGCGTTTGGTTTCCAAAGGACTGCGTTTTGTTTTTGCAGGAAAAGCTCATCCTGCTGATAAAGCGGGCATGGCTATTTTGCAAAAATTGTATCAATTTTCCTTGTTAGAAGAGTTTCAAGGGCATATTTTTGTCTTGGAAAATTATGACATGGAATTGGCTTCGTTGATGGTTCAAGGTGTTGATGTGTGGCTTAATACGCCTGTTTTTGGTAATGAAGCGAGTGGAACTAGTGGGATGAAGGCATCATTAAATGGTGTTTTGAATGTCTCCGTAGCAGATGGATGGTGGCATGAAGGCTTTGATTCTGATGTTGGTTGGTGTATTCAGGTGGAAAAAGAGTATCATAGTGATGCATTGTTAAAACGTGATTATGCGATTCGTTTGTATACCTTGTTAGAAAAAGATATTCTTCCAATGTTTTATCAACGGGCTAAGTCAGAGGTATTTTCTCAGGCGTGGGTGTCTAAAATGAAACAGGCGATGGCGCGGCATATTATGCAGTTTTCTGGTCAGCGTATGATGAAGGATTATTATCAACATATTTACAAGCCTATGTTGCTAGGCTGTGTTTCTGAGATGTCGGCTGTTATTAGAGAGTCGTAAAAATTATTTGTATTTTCCTTATTTATGGTATTATTAATTATGATTTAGTTAAAAAGGGAGTAATTAATGAATTTTATTAAAAAATGGTTAGATCAACGTAAAGCTAAGCGTATTGCAAAGCAACTTTACACACAGCAGTATCACAAGAAAATTCATAAACAAGAGAAGCTAGCCAGACGTCGTAAATCTGAACTAACTATTGATCAGTTGAAGGCCATTATTTCTAAAGAGGCTTATGCGTTGGCGCAAAAAAGTGGCTTTAATCCCGATTTGGATAAAGAAAATTGGATTGAAGCTGAACGTAAGGTTTTAAAAAAGGTTAAATTATCTAAATTGATTTAGGGCATCCATTTTTTGGGGCTCCAGTTTATGTGACTTATTAAGGGGGGGGGCAAATAACATGTTTAGAATTTTTTGAAAGCGGGTATTAGTTTTTTTATGAGGGGATCAATATCTATTATGATTAACTATTGAAATAATTGAAATTTCTTTAAAATTATTTCGTAAATTATAATACAGTATGAAATATTGGTAAAAAATACTAATTTATATTAAGGAGAAATTTATGAAATTAGTTGATGATGCTAGTTTAAGAAGAGGCGAAAGTGGTCCAAGTGGTTCTGCTTCAGGACGTACACCTCGTTCGAGAATTCAAGCTCAAGACGCACCTCAAGCTCAAGTCGCATTTCAAGCTCGATTTCCGGGACAAAGACAAGTGTCTCGTTCTATCGGAACTCCTGCGACATTTGTGCCTAACACACAACGCTCTGCAACTGCAGCTCCTTCCGAACCGGCTGTCAGGAATTCTCATCAAAGATTACAACGTACCCGTGATGATGCATCTCAGGCTCAGGCCACACGTCAATTCGAAGAGCAGGCATTACCTGTAACTCGTAGGAGAGCTACAACTAAAGGGTCTTTACCGCATACTCAAACCAAGCAAATTGGAGCTTATTCACACGTTGCAGCCGCTCATCAACCTCGCGCAAGACAACATTTTTACCCCAGGCGAAATTCAGAAGAGCAGCCTTTAGGTCAAGGTTCTATGGATGAGAGATTTGCTCTACAACAAGGTCCTACCGCTGACGTTGAGCGTGTTACTTTTGGACACACTGCTTCTGGTGCCCCTTCGTCTAGGCAAAAACCGGCTAGAACACAATCTCGCCCCTCATCATCTCAATCTGGTGGGGGAGGTTTTGCTTCCGCTTCGAGGGTTATAGATTCATCTTCCCGGAAAACTAGATCCCAAGATTCGCAATTACAGTGGAGATCCCTGTCACCAGCTGCACGTTTATCCTCAAATTATGATCAGCCTATACATGGAGGAGATGGTGAGCAACTAGGTCAAAGTTATATGGATGGGGGAATTTATCAACAACAAGATCCTACGGATAGAAATCAATTTTCCCGCTCATTATCTCAACCTGAGAGTGGAGTTTCTGCTTCTGCTTCGAGGGGGTCACATTTAGCTACCGGGCCAGTTAGATCCCAAGCTCCGCGATTACAGAGGGAAGACCTGTCACCAGCTGAACGTGCACCCTTAACTGATCAGCAGTCTATAGATGGAGGAGATGGTAGTGTGCAACCTGCCACACTAACTGATAGTGCCCCCTCAGGGACCAATCCAGTGCTCCCCACTATAATACATGGCAGGGAACGGCCTAGAAATAGAGATAAAATGAACTGGTGGAAACGAATAAAGAGAGGCTGGAAAGTAACAGCACCCTTTACAGCTATTTGTGAGGGAATAGTAATTACTGTTGGTGTTGTGGGTTCCTCTCCTCCATTGCTGATTATTGGTGTTGGTTTAGCGGTAGTTTGTTTAGTTGCTGGGGGGAGTTTGTTGCATTCAAAGATACAAGATGATCGTCGTTCAAAGCAGCTAAAACATATGTTGCGTGCTACCTCAAACAAGAAGAAACCAGACAATTTAAGCTGTAAATTTAATGCGGATAAAAATCCTGCTATTGTGACATTAAATTTAAAGAATATTAAGGAACAACGTCATATTTCTACAGATGAGAAGACATTTACTACGAGGATTGCTACAAGTAATCAAGATGATGCTTTTTATATTTCTGTTTTTGATTCAAATGACGATGCTCAAGATAACTTGGCTCTTTGTGATGATCAAGCTCGTCCTCTGGTAAAGAATAGTACGACTTTTGTTTTTGGAAATGATAAAGAATACTGCTATAGTGGGCATGAATCTAGCGGATTCTTTAAGAGGCCGCCAGAGCATTCATGGACATTCTCATATAAAGATGATGATGGGAAAGAAAAGCAAATGAGAATTCGGAAACAATATAGTGCCCTAGATGGGGGGTATAAATGGATGTGTAATCTTGATACTCGTAAAAAAGAGGAGGCTGAACTAGATCTTAGTGCAGAACATGATTATTCGTTTTCTTCTGATATTCGAATTTTAGCTAAGTTTTTAGATTGCCAAGCAAGTAGCTGACAGGACCTTTTTAAGAAGAGGTCATCATTTGATAGTTTAGTTAATCAATGAGACCTCTTCGTTTAATTTGTGTATTAAAAATTTAGACCAAATTTTAAAATTAATCCTACAAATACAACTGAGACGATTGTCATTAATTTGATTAGAATGTTAAGGGATGGGCCTGAGGTATCTTTGAACGGGTCTCCCACTGTGTCGCCAATAACGGCGGCTTTGTGGGCGGCTTTTCCTTTTCCACCTACATTTCCTGCCTCAATGTATTTTTTTGCATTGTCCCAAGCGCCCCCTGCATTATTTAAGGTTAATGCTAGTGTAAATCCAGTGCTTAATGCACCGATTAATAAGCCCATCATGCCAGGAATATGGAGTGTAAATCCTACTAATAGAGGTGTTATGATGGCCAGTAGTGATGGAAAAAGCATCGTTTTTAGGGCGCCAGTGGTTGAAATGCTGACGCAGCGTTCATAGTCAGGTTTCGCTTTACCTTCCATAATCCCTGTGATTTCTCTGAATTGTCTTCGTACTTCTTTTACCATATCACCAGCAGCTTTACTGACTGCCGAAATTGTTAAGGAACAAAAAATGAAGGCGATCATTGAACCAATGAAGATCCCACATAGGAATTTTGGGTTTATGATTGTGATATTGAATATGTCGACTAGTTTTTCTATGTTTAAGTTTTTAACAAAGATAATATTTGAATTTTGCGTTGAAGATATAAAACTTGAAGAGAAGTGTAGTTTTCCGATTATTAAGTCTGTTTTTTCACTTAGTTTATTTAGCCAAAGTGTGATGGAGTCTAGATATGCTGTGATTAAGGCTAGTGCGGTTAAGGCTGCAGATCCTATGGCAAAGCCTTTACCAGTTGCTGCTGTAGTATTACCTAGTGAATCTAATGCATCTGTACGTTTTCTGACAGAGGCATCTAAGCCAGCCATTTCTGCATTACCACCAGCATTGTCTGCTATTGGTCCAAATGCGTCTGTCGCTAGTTGAATGCCTAAGGTTGAGAGCATTCCTATGGCTGCAAATGCGATCCCATAAATACCTTGGGAAATATTCGTAAACCCTCCTGAAAATCCATACGCGCCAAGAATGCCTAAAAATATGGTGATGACGGGGATGCCTGTGGATAGCATACCTGTAGATATACCGCTCAGTATGGTGGTTGCTGGGCCTTCTTTTGTGGCTTCGGCAATTTTTTGGGTTGGTGTATAGGTATCAGAGGTGTAATATTCGGTGGCTTGACCAATAATGACTCCAGCTACAAGCCCTGTAATGATCGCGGCAAAAATTCCCCAACTAATAAGGCCTAGCGATGCAAAAATAGCCATGATTGTAATGAATATGATGGCTGATATGGTGGTGCCGGTTAGTAAGGCATGAAGCAGGTCTTTTTGAGATGAATTTTCGTTTGTTTTAATAAAGAATATGCCAATCAAGGAAGCAATAATACCTACTCCGGCAACCACCATTGGCATTAAAATAGCATTAACGGATTGTGTGATGGAGATTAAAGAAACCCCTAAAGCGGTAGCTGCTAATATAGAGCCACAGTAAGATTCATATAAATCTGCGCCCATGCCGGCCACGTCTCCAACGTTGTCGCCAACATTATCGGCGATTGTTGCAGGATTTCGTGGATCATCTTCAGGGATATTTGCTTCTACTTTACCAACAAGATCAGCGCCAACATCGGCTGCTTTGGTGAATATTCCACCGCCTACTCTGGCAAATAAAGCCATGAAGGATGCGCCCATTGCATAGGGTAATAGGGAGGTTGTTATTTCTGTATATTTTAATTTTTGAAAGACTAAGGTATTTTGAATTGTTGCAGTAAATTCTGTTGTGCCTAATTTATAGACCAGGGGCATGCTAAGATTAAAAATATTGTGATCATACACGTAGTTTAAAACAAAAAACCAAAACGATATATCCAATAAGCCAAATCCTACGACCATTAATCCCATGACGGCTCCGCCTCTAAACGCGATTTGTAATCCCTGGTTTAAGGATGATTGGCAGGCATTGGCTGTGCGTGCTGAGGCATTTGTGGCTGTTTTCATGCCTAAATATCCGCATACGGCTGACCATAGGCCCCCACTTAGAAATATAAAAGGCACGAAGGGGCTTTGTAAGCCATTTAACGATAGTATGCCGAGTAAACCAAAGATAATAGCAAAGACGACGGCAATGACTTTGTATTGGCGTTTTAGATAGGCTTGTGCGCCCACCTTTACATAAGAGGCGATTTCTTTCATACGGTTGTTTCCTTCTGAACAACTCATTAGTTTTTGAAAAAATAAGTAAGCTAAGCTTAGTGCAATAAGTGCAGATACAGGTGAAATCCACCATATCGTGGGTAAAAGGTTTATCATTTAAAACTCCTAATTAGGTTTTTTTTTCATTATGAGCGAGTTTTTTTTGCTTGTCTATCTATTTAGTGTTTTATTATGCGTTTAAGCATAATGATACTGGTTGTTCCTATGATGATATTAGGGAGCCATGTTGCGAGAATCGGGTTTAAAATTTCCATTCTGCCCAATGCCATTCCTATTGAAATTAATACATAGTAGATCAGAATGGTGATTAATGTGAGACCGATGCCTGTGGCTGATGAGTTTCGTTGAGGTTTAAACCCTATGGGGATACCAAGCAGAGCAAATATTAAACTTGCAAATGCGATTGCAAATTTTGTGTGGTAGTCCATGAGATCTCGTATTGTGTCTAGGCCTAATTTTTTCTTTTCTTTGATACGTTCTTTTAATTCTCTGGCATTTAGTTCTATGACTTGTCTATTTCTTTGTTGCATTGATGATGGGTTCATCTCTAAATTAATAATTTCTTTTTTAAATTTTATTGTGCTGATTCTAAGTGGGTTTTGGGGATTTATTTTGTGCATAATACCATGATGAAATTTCCAACCATTGCTTGTTAACCATTCTCCTTTTTTGGCTTTGATGATGGTGTTGAGTTCACCGTTATTAAACTCTGCGATGGTCACATTTTTTAGTTCGCCTTTTTTTACTTCTTTGATGTTAATAATTCGTTTTGGCATTCCTTTGTTATATTCTGTGAAAGTTATATTTTTTTTAATGGTTGGTTTATTTTGATTTTTGTATATATTGCTTAGATTATTTGCGGTTGTCATGGCGTTTGGGACGATGAATTCTGATAATATGATGCCTACAAAACTTACAGTGAGGCCACAAATAAGTACGGGTTTTATAAGAGCGCTTAAACTAATTCCGCTAGCTCTAATTGCGATGATTTCGTGATCGTTGTTCAGCCTTGAAAATGTGACTAAGCTACCTAAGAGCGTTCCCATAGGTAAAGATAAGTTAATCACTTGTGGAAGTTGTAAGGTTAAAAGAAGGATCGTTTGGCCTAAGGGGATATGGTATTTTATGGCCTCGTTAATGACGCTAAACATGATGGATGTTCCGAATATAATGAAAGTGAATGCCATGACACCAAATAAAAGAGGAAAGGATATTTCTTTGATGATGTAGAGTGTTAAGCGCTTCATTTTATGAGAATGTGTTGCCTAGATAATATTTTTGAGCCATTGGATTTTTTATGATGTCTTTTGCAGATCCCTCGAGTAAAACCTTTCCTTCGTGTAAGAGATAGGCTTTGTCTGTAATTGCTAATGTTTCTCTAACATTGTGATCTGTGATAATGATGCCTAAATTTTTCTTTTTGAGAGAAAGAATGATACTTTGTATGTCTTGTATGGCAATAGGATCGATTCCGGCAAAAGGTTCATCTAATAAAATAAATTTAGGATTTAATGATAATACCCGCATGATTTCTACGCGTCTTTTTTCGCCACCTGATAGTTGGATGCCTTGTCGATGGCGTAGTTTAGTTAGTTGCATTTCTTCTAATAAAACACGTGCTTTTTCGTGATACTCTTTTTTTTCTATGTCTTTGTTAAATTCCCATATCATATATAAATTTTCTTCTACCGTTAATTTTTTAAATATTGATGATTCCTGCGGAAGATAACCAATACCTAGTCTACTGCGTTGAAACATGGGGAGTTTACTTATTTTTTGTTTGTTTAGATATATATCTCCTTCGTCTGGTTGTATTAACCCTGCAATCATATAAAAACTGGTTGTTTTACCTGCTCCGTTTGGGCCCAGTAATCCGATGATTTCACCTTGCTTAACAGTGATATTTAGATTATTTACTATAATTTGTTTGTGATAGCTTTTTTTTAGATTTTTTGTTTCTAACATTATCCTGCAATGCTGGATGTTCGTGTTTCACGGATAACAGATACTTTAATTTGTCCTGGGAAATCTACATTTTTTTCTATTTTTTCAGCAATATCAAAGGATAGTTTTTTTGTTTCTACATCTGAAATTTGATCTGGTTTTACGAAAATTCTTATTTCTCTTCCAGCTTGGATTGCGTATGCTTTTTCTACGCTATCATATGATTTTGCGATGCTTTCTAGCTTTGTTAAACGTTTGATGTAGTTTTCAACAGACTCCCTTCTAGCACCTGGTCTGGCAGAGGATATCGTATCAGCAATAATGACGATAATTGCCTCGATGGTGTTGGGTTCTTCTTGTTCGTGATGAGCCATGATGCAGTTGAGTATTTCGTCAGATTCACCATATTTTTGGCATAAATTTTTCCCTATTTCGTCATGAGATCCACCAATTTCAAAGTCTAGCCCCTTCCCAATATCATGAAGTAATGCGCCACGTTTTGCTAAGTTGACGTCTACACCTAATTCTTCGGCTATTAGTGCAGCAATTTGTGCACATTCTACTGCATGATGAAGCATGTTTTGACCGTAGCTATAGCGATAATAGAGTCTGCCCAATATTTCGGTGATTTTAGGATGTAATTTTACGCCAATAGACTCTAAGGCTTTTTCACCTTTTTCAGTAGTGAATTGTTGGAGTTCTTCTCTTGCAGCTTCAACCGTTTCTTCGATACGTGCAGGATGAATTCTACCGTCTTCGATTAATTTTTGAAGGGCTAATTTTGCTACTTGTCTTCGAATTGGATCAAAGCAAGAAATGATAACAGAGTTTGGGGTTTCATCGATAATAACGTCTACGCCGGCGCAGGATTCAATCGCGCGAATATTTCGACCTTCTTTTCCTATGACACGACCTTTGAGTTCGTCATTGGGTAACTCTACTATTGTTGTTGTTTGTGTTGTGAGCACGTCTACTGCTGTTCGTTGCATGGCAGTTGTTATGATTTCTTTTGCACGACGATTGGCTATTTTTTTACTTTCGTCTTCGATCCTTTTTATAAGTTCACCAGCTTTTGTTTTTACTTTTCTTTCGATATTGGACATTAATAATTTTTCAGCTTCTTCTTTGGATAAGCCGGCAATTTTTTCGAGTTTTTCAGATAATGATTGTATGAGTTCTTCTTCTTTCTTTTTTAGTTCTTTGATTCTTTCAATGTTCTCTTCAAGATTACTTTCTTTTTCTTCTAGATGTGCTTCTTTTTTTAATATACGTTCTTCAATTTGACTGATGGAGTTTCGTCTACTTTTTATTTCTTCATCAAGATTTCGTTTTGTTTTTTGGATAAGAGCATTGGCTTCTTTATGTGATTGATTTTTAATGTGTTCTGATTTTTCTTTGTTTTTTTCTACTTCTTTTTTATGCTCTAAGGTTGTTTTAAGCATGCGTTTTTTTATTTTAAGTTGAAAAATACTTATAATTAATGTTGCTGAAATGACTGTAACTGTTATGTTAACTAGGATGATTGCTAAAAATTTCATTTTTCTTCCTTTTTTTCATTGATACTTTTTATAACTAATTTTTCTAGATCTTTGCATAGTTCAGGTTTGTTTTTTAAGAATGTTTTAGCGGCTTCTTTTCCTTGTCCCATTCGTTCGGTTTTGTAAGAAAACCAGGTGCCACTTTTTTCGATCAGGTTCTCATTGACACAAAGTTCTAGTAGATCTGAATGATAGGAGATTCCTTTGCCAAACTCGATTTCGAGTTCTACAAATCTAAAGGGAGGAGATACTTTATTTTTGACTATTTTAACTCTGGTTTTGATTCCGATAATGTCAACGCCTGATTTTATAGAATCGATTCGTCGGATATCGATGCGAATGGTTGAATAAAATTTTAATGCTCTACCCCCTGGAGTTACTTCAGGGTTTCCAAACATGACGCCTAATTTTTCACGTATTTGATTGACAAAAATAACGGTGCAATTAGATTTATTGACAATTCCAGTTAGTTTTCTTAAGGCTTGTGACATTAGGCGAGCTTGCATTCCCATTTGTGCGTCGCCCATATCGCCTTCAATTTCTGATTTTGGTACTAAGGCGGCAACCGAATCAACAATGATTAAATCTACAGCTCCTGATCTGACAAGTGTTTCGGTGATTTCGAGTGCTTGCTCACCGTAATCAGGTTGTGACAGAATGAGTTTGTCTAAATTAATCCCAATGTTTTTCGCGTATTGTGCGTTTAATGCGTGTTCTGAATCTATATATGCACAGGTGCCACCAGCTTTTTGTATTTCTGCAGCAGCATGTAATGCTAAGGTTGTTTTTCCGGATGATTCGGGCCCAAAGACTTCAATAATCCGGCCTTTGGGATATCCCCCAATACCTAATGCTATATCGAGGGATAATGCGCCTGTTGAAGTTGTTTCGATTTGGGAGGCATTTTTTTGATCCATGCGCATGATTGCACCTTTGCCGTGTGCCTTTTCAATTTGGCTGATGGCAAATTCAAGTGCTTTGCTTTTGTCTTCTTGAATGATGGTTTGTGTTTTTTTCATTTATGTCTCTATCTCCTTGTGTTTTGTAGATAAAAAAAAGTATAGGGTACCTAATGTGGCATACTCGGCATGCTGTTGTGTGCTTTTAGTATCGAATACATATTTTTTGTGGCGTTGTTCATTTTTGCTTGCGATACCTATATGTAGTTCTTTTTGTTCTTTTCCCTCATACCCTGAGGTTGCTAGTCCTATGCTTGTATGTAATAGGCGTCTAATTTTTTGTGCCATTAACAGACTTCTTTCTTTGTATCCGTTTTTTTTGATAATGGTTTTTGCGGGAACCCCTAATAATTGAGCGAGGCTGGCGTTGTTGTTACAAACTATCCCTCCTTTAATTGATTCTTTATTTAATGTACTTAAGCAACTTAATATATGCCCATTACTAATATTTTCAGCGATGGCTATACTGGTCTTACTTTCTTTAAGAAGAGTAGTTAATTTTTCGTTTATTGAGACAGTATTTGTTTCTTTTTGTATTATTTTTTTGAATTCTTGCATTTTTCATTGCTTCAATTTGTCACCGTTAGAGCTTCATGTTTTTTTTTGAGTATTTTGCTTTTATCAGTTTGTTCCCAAGGTAACTGGATATCTAAACGACCAAAATGACCATAAGTTGCTGTTTGTTTATAAATCGCTTCCTTTAAATTTAGGCTAATGATGATTCCTTCAGGACTTAAATCGAAATTTTCTTCAATTACCTTTTTAAGGTTTTCAGCTTCGTTATTTGTAATTGTAGGGGATTGAATAAAAATTCCAACAGGTTTCGGGTATCCAATTGCATAGGATAGTTGAATTTCTAATTCCGTCAAATTGTCTATAATATCTGCTGCAAGTATATTTTTGGCAACATATCTAGCCATATAGGCTGCTGAACGATCGACTTTGCTTGGGTCTTTGCCTGAAAATGCGCCTCCCCCGTGCTTTGCCCATCCGCCATAGGTATCTACAATTATTTTTCTGCCCGTTAAGCCTGCATCTGCTGCGGGACCTCCCAGAACAAACTTTCCTGTTGGGTTTATTAAATAGCGTGTTTTACTATCAATAAGATGGCTTGGAAGTGTTTTTTTAATAAGTGTTTCAATGATGGCTTCTTTTAGTTCTTTGTGGCTTATCGTTGGGTCATGTTGTGTGGAAAGGACGATTGTGTCAATTCGTTTTATATGGTTGTTTTCATATTCTACTGTGACTTGTGACTTAGAGTCTGGTCTCAAAAATGGTAATATTTTCGATTTTCTTAAATGGGCTAAATTTTTCACTAGTTGATGAGATAGATGAATAGGTAGATGCATTTAACTAACTGTTTGTTTACATGCGTAGACAAACATAATACCTTGATCCCCAGCGCCTTGTTCTGCATGTATCCCTTCGTTTTTGTTTACGCCTTGGGCGATGTCTGGAGATTGTTTTGATAGTAAATTGTGTACCTTACATTTATCGGTATCGAAGCCATTTTCTGCAGTGTATCCAATTTCTTTTAAAACGGATTTTGCTAAATATTCTATGTCCAAGTTAGCCTTTGAGGTTATTTCTCCACTTACAAATATCCCTTTTGGGCAGATCATGGTTTCTGCTGCAACGCGACTTTCTGGGTCTTGTCTTAAAGCCTCGTCTAAAATGGAGTCTGAAATTTGATCACAAACTTTATCTGGGTGCCCTTCTGATACGGATTCAGACGTAAATGTAAGTTTTTTCATATTACTTTAGTATATTTTTTTATAAATTTTTTGTCTAGTAAAGATGTAATGACCTAAATAATTAAGAGGGCTTAAAAGTTAATGACAATTTGTGAGTACTTGACTTTTAGGTAAAAAGGAATTAGTTTTAGCAGTGTTATAATTTTATTGCTAAACACTATTATGATTAAATCTAAAGAATTAACTATTTTAAAGCTAAGTGTTGCTTATTATCTAAAATCAAGAAAGCCTATTTCGTCACATGCCTTAAAAAGTTATGCTGGGTTGTCGGAAAGTACCGCTACGATACGGAATGTGTTGTTAAAATTAAGTCATAAAGGATTTTACTCTAAATCTTTCACTTCTGCAGGACGTGTTCCTACAGATTATGCGTATCGATTTCTATTTGATGGGAATATTCCTGTGGGAGACCCTGTCTATTTCGATCGTCAGCGATTATTAGCGGAGTGGAAAATGGCGGGGGTGTCTATTGGGTCTGTTTTGAATCTTGTTTTGAAATCATTATCGTTGCATACGAAGGCTTGTAGTTTTTTTATTTCATCATCCTCTAATTTGACCTGTTCGTCACTACGTTTTCATTTGGTTGAGGCTAGGGTTTTGGCTGTTTATGTTTTTGACGCTGGACATCAGTTGCTGCGTTATTTTTGTGTTGATTTGAAGGAAGAGTTCACTCAACAGGTCTTGGATGAAATGAGTCAGTACTGGAAGACGCACTTATCGTTGTTCTTGGCTGATAGAGATACGTTTCTCACTGAATTGAATCGCAAGTTTAAACAATTTGTCCCCTTAAATAAAGCGATTTATGATGGGGTTATTGCTGAAGATGAGTTGCTGTTTAAACATCAAGGTCTGGGGGATTTGTGCACCTATTTGGGTACGGATTCTTATGATGTTTGTCGCTGGTTTGATGACGAAAAAGATGTTTACCGTTATTTTGATCGTTGTTGTAATCTTGGTACTACAGTTCGTATTGGAGCAGAGCATGAAATGTCTTTTTTGCAAAAAACCGGTATCCTCTTGTGTAGAGATTTGGGGGGGATTTATGGTATTATAGGTCCCCGGTCGTTGTATTATACGGAATTTTCGGAGTTGCTTCATAATTCTGTGCAATTAATTAATGACTTTTTAAATGCAAGGGATACGCGTTATCCTTTGTTGAAAATGAAGGAGTATTGTTATGTCAAATAAAAAATCTTCTAAGAATGTTAAGCAATCAAAAAAATCTATAAAAGATGGTCAGAATTTGGAGTCTTCTGAGAATGTAGATAAGCAGAAAGTTAATGAAGAGGTAAAACAGCCTTTAGATGCAGATGCTCATGTTCAGGAAGATTCATTAGTTGATGTTGCTTTACTTCAAGAAAAACTAAAATCTTTGGAAGATGAACTCTCTGATAATAAAGATAAAATGTTGCGGGCAGTGGCAGAAATGGAGAATTTTAAACGACGTAAAACACAGGAATTATTAACGGCCAAGACATATGCACTTGAATCCTTTATTAAAGAATTGTTGCCGGTCTTTGATTCTTTAGAAAGAGCCTGTTCTCATTCTGATGAGTCTGTCAGTGATGTTGTCAAAGGGGTTCAATTAACGATCAAACAGTTTTATTCTGTCTTGCAGAAAGCAGGCGTGTCTGTGATTGAAACTAAAGGAAAAGCCTTTGACCCTAACTTTCATCAAGCAGTAGGTAAGGAAAGCTGTGAAGGAATTGAATCAGATTTTATTACCAAGGAGATGCAGAAGGGGTATACACTAAATGATCGTGTATTGAGGCCCTCTATGGTAATGGTTGCTGAATAAATAATAAAAAAATAAACATATAAACATTAAAAGGAGTAGTGTTATGAGTAAAAAAAATACAGGTAAAATTATAGGGATTGATTTAGGAACAACAAATAGTTGTTTTTCTGTGATGGAGGGTGGTGAAGCGACTGTTATTACCAATGCGGAAGGTAATCGTACGACCCCTTCGGTGGTGGCTTTTTCGAAAGATGGTGAACTTATTGTTGGGCAACCAGCAAAAAGACAGGCTGTTACGAATCCTAAAAAAACATTTTTTTCAGTTAAAAGTTTAATTGGTAGACGTTTGAAAGAGCTTAAACGTAAATTGCCTTATGATCTTTCGGAACGAAAAGATGGCGTTATTTTGGTCCAAGGTGTTGATAAAGATTATACCCCTCAGGAAATTTCTGCGATGGTTTTGCAAAAAATTAAAACGGATGCAGAAGCGTATTTAGGGGAAGAAGTAACCAAGGCGGTTATTACGGTGCCAGCTTACTTTAATGATAGTCAACGTAAAGCAACTAAGGATGCGGGTGAGATTGCAGGTTTGGAAGTTTTGCGTATTATCAATGAACCAACAGCCGCTTCTTTGGCTTATGGCTTGGATAAAAAAACAGATCAGCATGTGGCGGTCTATGATTTTGGTGGGGGGACCTTTGATATTTCTATTTTAGAAATTGGGGATGGTGTTTTCGAAGTAAAGTCTACCAATGGGGATACACAATTGGGTGGAGACGATATTGATCAATTGTTGATGGATTGGTTAGTGGATGAGTTTAAAAAAGATCAAGGGATTGACTTGTCTAAGGACCAGATGGCGCTCCAACGTTTAAAGGAAGCTGCTGAAAAGGCAAAGATTGAATTATCCTCTACTTCTACGACAGATATTAATTTACCATTTATTACGGCAGATAATGCTGGGCCTAAGCATTTGAATTTGCAATTATCACGTTCACAATTTGAAAAAATGATCGAGCCGTTGGTTGAACGAGCATTAGAACCGTGTAAAAAAGCCTTGGAAGATGCTGATTTAAAATTGGAAGAGATTAATGAAGTTATTTTGGTGGGTGGAACCACGCGTATTCCGTTCATTCAGGAGTCTGTGACTAAATTTTTTGGAAAAGAACCACATAAAGGGGTTAACCCAGATGAAGTTGTAGCTGTTGGTGCGGGTGTACAGGCGGGTGTTTTAGCTGGAGATGTGAAGGATGTTGTCCTATTGGATGTGACGCCTTTATCATTTGGTATTGAAACCTTGGGCGGTGTATTTACAAAATTAATTGAAAAAAATACCACGATACCAACATCTAAAAGTCAAGTTTTTTCAACAGCTGCTGATAATCAAACGAGTGTGGATGTACGTGTTTTTCAGGGTGAACGTGAAATGGCTACAGATAATCGTTTATTAGGTAATTTTACCTTGGAAGGTATTGCTTCTGCTCCGCGTGGTGTGCCTCAAATTGAAGTGTCTTTTGATATTGATGCGAATGGTATTTTGAATGTTAAGGCGGTTGATAAAGCGACGGGCAAGGAACAGAAAATTACTATTACGGCTTCATCAGGTTTGAGTGATGAGGATATTGAAAAAATGAAACAGGATGCAGAAGCGAATGCGGAAGAAGATAAAAAGAAGAGGGCCTTGGTGGATGCGAAAAATGAGGCAGACTCGTTGATTCATTCGACTGAAAAAACAATGAAGGATGCAGCAGATAAATTAAAGGATGAGACTAAAAAACAGCTTGAGGAAGGGATTAAAAATTTGAAGGCTGTTTTAACCAGCTCAGATGCTGAGAAAATTAAGTCTGAAACGGAGGCTTTTCAAAAAGTTGTTCATGGTTTTGCAACAGAATTGTATCAACAGCCTTCCCCTGAAGGTGCTGCAACAGATGGTCCTTCTCCAGAAGATGCAGGTGCTGCAAATGATACTAAAAAAGAAGAAAATGTTGTTGATGCTGATTATCAAGAGGTTAAGGATAAAAAATCTTAATAGATTTTTGATTAACGCGTATGTCTGAAGATCTTTATGCTGTTTTGGGACTTGATCGTTCTGCTTCTGATACGGAGATTAAAAAAGCCTATCGGAAGCAGGCGCGTAAATATCATCCTGACGTAAACAAGGATCCTGGTGCGGAAGCTGAATTTAAAAAAATTCAAAAAGCCTATGCTATTTTGTCTGATCCTCAACGTAAAACACAGTATGACCAGTTTGGTGTAGCAGATGACTCTGCTGCTGGAGCAGGAGGGGCTGGATTTGGCGGTTTTGGTGGTTTTGGGGATTCTTTGGATGATATTTTTGATTCTTTTTTTGGTGGTTCGAGACGGTCATCACGATCACGTGGTCCTCAGTCAGGAGAGGATTTACGCTATGATTTGGAAATTACATTGGAAGAAGCAGCTAGTGGTGTACAGCGTGATCTTACTATTTATCATATGGCGCGATGTGAACCTTGTGGCGGTAAAGGGGCTGAGGCAGGAACTTCTCATGTAACTTGTGATCGGTGTAAAGGTGCAGGACAGGTTAAAGTTGTACAGCAAACGATGTTGGGAAGTTTTTCTCAAGTATCGACGTGTTCAGCCTGTCAGGGATCTGGAAAGATTATTAAGAATCCTTGTAAACAATGTTCGGGACGTGGGGTTTATAAACAAAAGAAAACGATTAGTGTTGATATCCCCGCTGGTGTTGATAATGGGGTTAAACTTCGGGTTTCTGGTGCAGGTAATCATGGCGAATTAGGGGGTTCAGCAGGGGATTTGTATGTATTTGTGTCTGTTTCTGAACATCAGTATTTTGAACGAGATGATGGCGATATTCGGGTTGAAGTGACCTTGCCTTATACGCAAATGTTATTAGGAACTGATATTCAAGTGCCTATTTTGGGTGGAGAAGCAAAATTGTCAGTGCCTTCAAACTCCCAGCCAGGAACTGTTTTACGGATGAAAGGGAAGGGGATTCCTCATCTTAAAGGCTACGGACGTGGACATCAGTATGTGATTTTAAAAGCTAGTTTTCCGAAGCGCTTAAGCCCAAAGGAGAGGACACTTTTAGAGCAATTGGCTGAATTGAGAGGAGATAGTAATCTGGAAGATGTTTTACTCACTCAACGTTATTAAACACAGCCAAAAAAATATCTAATCTGCACACCTTTTACCACCCTCACTTAGTTTTACTAAGCTTCGTTTGGTAAAATGTGCACATCTCAGATATTTTTTTGTGCTGTGTTGTCGGCTAGTGGAGGGAGGTGTTTTGGCTCGCTTCGGTGAACGAAGTATCGTGGTGGAGGGGAGTTGTTTTTTGGTGGAGGGGGAGGTGTTTTGGCTCGCTTTGGTGAACGACGCATCGTGGAGGGGAGTTGATGTAGAGGGGATGGTGCTGGGCAGATGCTGGAGAAGAGGGTTATTTGGGGGGTGTTGTGCTGGGGATATTGAGAGGGATATTGTGGGTTTTGCAGAAGGTTTCGTACAGGGCTTTTAGAGGGAGGAGATGGGCACTTTCATTGGGGGCTTTGGCTTGTTTGATGGTATCAAGTAAGGTTTCATATTGTAGAGAGGGAGGTTGAAAATTATTCCAGTCTCGTAATAGTTCACCGGTGATATATCTGGGTTCGATATAACGAGTCATATGGCGTTTGTCTGGGTTTGGATGTTGGTTTAAATAATAGCGATTGAAGAGCTGCATACAGTAATTGAATGTTTGTTGGATAGCCTTGTTAGGGGTGTTTTTTCGACCGTTTAAAAAGTCTTTGATAATGGCTGTATAGGATTCTGGGTTATGTTTGAGCTTATCTATCTCTGTTTTGAGTTTTGGGATGAGGTCAAAGCCCATTTCATGGATTTGGTATTCGATGTCCCAGTCTTTTTTGATCATGTCATAGTAGGTTTTTGGGCTTTTTTTAATTGATTGGACATAGGGATTTTGTAGAAGGGTGTCGATGAGTGCAGGGTCTATTGGATGGTCAGAACAAGGGGCTGCTTTGAAATAATGTTTGTTTTCATTCATGCTTCGGAGACAATTTAGGAGGGTTTCTTGTTCTGATAAGCGTTCTTTGTGTTCCATTGCTTGATCTAAATTAAGTAGAATATGTTGTTTTCCAACTTTGTTGAGGTATAACCAATGGGTGTGTGTGATGGGGGTTTTGCCTTTTTCGGGGATTGCACGTGTGGGTTGAGCTAGGATGGAGAGTGTTTCTTGTGATAAGGGGTTGTGTTGGATATGGATGGGATTGAAATGTTTGAAACTGCTTTTAAATGTTTTTTCGAGGGCTTTGATAAGGCTGATACTCAGTTCGACATCTTCGATTGCATCGTGGCTTTGTGCGTTGTTTGTGCAGTTAAATGTTGTGGCGAGTTTTTCGAGTTTGAAACTGTAAAAGGGGGAGTCTGGATCGTCGTTGTTTATAAGGGAGTGCCAGGGAAAGTTATCGGGTTGTGTGATGGCGATGTCTTGGGCGTAGTGTAAAATGTCTTTGTTTTTTAATTGGCCCTTAAAATAAGGGTTGATCCCATGGCGTATGAGAAGGTTTCGTAAAAAATTAAGATCGAAACTATTGCTGTTGAAGCCGCAAAGATAACACTGTTTATTTTGTGTCACAGCTTGTTCTAGAAAAGAGTAGATTTTATGGGCTGTGTTGTATTCTGTGTCGCCTTCTTTGTTTAACTGGTCGATATTGAGTTTGTTTGTGAGAATGGCACCGACGTCTGGAAGTTGGGTTCGGTTTAATTTTACCAGGCCTGTTAAGCGTTGTATTTCATTGTAATTTTCATCGGTTTGGATGAAGGCATAACTGAGTATTTGGCCTAGAAGTTCTTTAGAAGATGTTTCAAAATCGTAAAAGATGAACATTCCTGTATTTTAAAGGGAGTGGGTAAGCTTGTCTATGGAAAGGAAAGAACTTCCAGATTAGAACTTTCAGGTATAGCTACAGAAGATTTAAAGACTACCTTGAGTAAATTAGAATTAAATTTAGTTTCATTAGGATTAGTAGAACCAGTGTCAGAATTAAGTGTTAAAGTATCAGATGTTGCATCAGATCTAGTTTTACAAAAGATTCGAACATTATTGCAAAAATGGGCAAAAAAACATGGACCGGTTAGCTAAGGCAAACTAGATGGGTATGTAGGGACTGACTTGTTATAGGTTAAACAGTTTTTACATCTTTCGTAGAATTTGTTAACGTTTGTGTTAAGGCCCTCGTAGCTCAGTAGGATAGAGCGCTGGATTCCTAATCCGGAGGCCCTAGGTTCGATTCCTAGCGTGGGCACTTGTTAGGAGATTTGATTGTGGGTTTTGAAGGCTGTGTCAATGGCGGCGCAAAGTTCGTCGGGTGTGACGGGATGGATGGTATGGGGGATGGGGTGCTGAATGAGCCAGTCTTGAATCGCTGGTTTTTGTAGTTTTTTTAGGACAAGAACACCGAGGTCTTTTAGGGCTTCTGCATTACAGAATTGTTCGAATTGTTTTTTGATGGGGAGTACGACAAGGGGCTTGTTTAGGTAAAGAACCTCTGCAATAGAATCGAAGCCAGCTTGTGAAATGAAGCCTTTGCAACTGAGCATCTGTGTTTTGAATTGCGTATGGTTGATCGGGTTGCAGGTGAGATTGTTGATTGTTTTTTTGTGGGTGAATTGATTGTGAAAAATCTGGAAGGTATTGTTTGGGAATTGTTTAAAAAATGTGACTTGCTCTTCTGCTGAATAGGCGGATAGATACACGAGAATATGATCGCCGTTTGTGATGTCTTTGGGCTGCAGGTCAGGTTTGATTAGCGGGCCATAAATAGCAGGGGTGTAATGTTTGAAATGAAAGCCAATTTTTTTACAGCTAGGGGCCATTAATTTCATGAGCTGTGTCCATATTGGGGTGCTTAACCAATTGGGTTTGGGGGTGGATGTGTAAAATAAACTGGCTTGATGTGACATATGAATACAATATTTTTTTTGAAAAAATGCTGCCCATGCACTAATGGGTTCGAAGTCTGTTAGTACTAGGTCGTAAGGGCTTAAATCGAGTGTTTTCATGTCTTTTATGAGTGCGAGAGGGGTGGTTTTTTTGAGGGTGCTTAGCCAGCAAACATGGCCGTTTTTATAAACGAATCGCAGGCCGTTTACCTTATATTTGATGGGAAAATCAAAGGGGTTTTCGTGCTGTAGCCCTGAGACCAGGATATCTACGTTATAGTATTTTTTTAATGTGGGGTATAGGCAATAGGCATGGGTGAGGTGCCCTAGGCCCATGCCATTTACACCAAATAAAAGGGTAGGTTTTTTACGCATTTATTAATATATTATCGGATTTTTTCTTATTTGTTAGCTTTTTATGTTTGTTTTTTTGGTTTTGGTGGTATAAATTATTTAAAGATTTTTTTAGTTAGATTTTTTTAATAGGAGTTAGTTTTTTATGACAGATGTTTTTTCGGAATTAAAAGAGGAACTTTTGAAAAATAATACGATTGCGAGTCATTTTTATGAAAAGTTTGATGTGAAGAGAGGCCTTCGAAATCGGGATGGAAGTGGTGTGTTGGCTGGTTTGTCTCATATCTCATCGGTGGTTGGTTTTCATAAAATTGAGGGAGACATTCATCCTGTTGAGGGAGATTTAAAATATCGGGGGGTTTCTATCTCGACATTGTTACCTTCCTTGGTGAAGCAGCGTTATGTGTTTGAACAAGTTATATTTTTGTTGATGGTTGGTCGCTTGCCTAGTGATCAAGAATTGGAGACCTTGTTGGCTTATTTTCAGTCCAATCAAACTTTGCCGCAGCCAGTTTTGGATATTATTGAACAACTACCTAGTCAGAATATTATGAATAAGTTGCAGACGGCTGTTTCAGCCCTGTATGCCTTTGACCCAGAGCCTGATTCTTTGGATCCTTATGAAAATTTCTTGAAAAGTTTAAGGCTACTGGCTAAGTTACCCGCTATTCTAGTATATTCCTATGAAGCGGCATTTGGGCAGGGGAATTTTTATAAATCACCTAAACAGTTGTCAGTTGCTGAAACGTTTTTATCGTTATTGAGAGGAACAGATCAGCCAAATCCTGCAGATGTGGCTATCTTTGATCTGTGTTTAATGTTGCATGCTGAACATGGCGGCGGTAATAACTCGACGTTTACGACCTATGTGGTGAGCTCGAGTGGATCGGATTTATATTCGACTTTAGCAGCGGCTATTGCAAGTTTAAAAGGTCCGTTGCATGGCGCTGCTAATAAAAAAGTCATGGAGATGATGGCGGATATTAGAGCCCATGTGTCGGATTGGTCTAATGAAACGGAATTAAAGGACTATGTTTCTTGTCTTATTCGTAAGGAAGCACATGATCATTCTGGAAAACTATATGGATTGGGCCATGCGGTTTATACCAAATCAGATCCAAGAGCGGTAATTATTTTAGAACAAGCGCGTATTTTAGCTGCGGCTAAAAAACGGGAAAAAGAATTGACTTTGTATGAAGATGTGGCGAGTTTCGGGCCACAGTTATTTCAGGAAATTAAAAAATCGGACAAGGTGATTTCTCCAAATGTCGATTTCTTTTCTGGCTTTGTATATGATTGTTTGGGAATTCCAACTGAGTTATATACGCCTATTTTTGCCTTGGCACGTACAGCGGGTTGGTGTTCGCATCGTATCGAAGAAATGTTATCTGGGAAACGTATTATTCGACCAGGATATAAATTTGTTCAGTCTTGATCAAGTTTGTTAACTCTTGTTTGATGTCTATCTTCGAAGCTTGTTTCTAACCATTGGTTGATTATGGTAATAATTTCTTCAGGGGAGTGTAGTCGGGCACCTACACATAAGACATTGGCGTTGTTGTGTTTTTTGGCTAGTTGGGCACTGACTTCATCCCAGACAACTGCGGCACGAATTCCTTTGTAGCGATTGGCTTTGATACTCATACCAATACCTGTGCCACAAACAAGAATACCTAGGTCTGCATTTTTGTTTAAGATGCTATTTGTGACCTTTTTGGCGAAATCAGGATAATCTGTTTTTTCAGGGGTTGATGGACCTAAATCCAAAATACTATAGCTTGGGTCTAAGGCTTGTGTTAAGGTGTTTTTGATGTCCAGACCTGCATGATCTGAGGCGATTGCGATGATGGGCATGTTGGTTTAGCGGGGAGGAGGAGGGGGTGGTGGTATGTCTGTTTCTTTGTCGTTACTTGTAGTTAATGTTGGCAAGTTATCCTTCTTTTATATATGATGGATTCATCATAATGAAAAAGTTTTTTTGTTGTCAAATTTTATATATAGCATGGGGGTCTTTTGCTTATGAACTCTTTTTATAGAACGTATCGTTCGTCATGTTTTGACGAGTTGTTAGGGCAGGATCATGTCGTTCAAACATTGAAACATGCTGTTTTAGGTGACCGATTGAGTCATGCCTATATTTTTTCGGGTCCACGTGGAACAGGTAAGACATCGACGGCACGATTGTTGGCTATGGCCTTGAATTCGTCTCAAGGAGCAAAGGTTTTTTTTGAATCAGGGGAGTATTGTGATATTTGTCAGCAAATTGCCTTAGGTCAATCATTGGATGTGATTGAAATTGATGCGGCGTCTCATACGGGTGTTGATCATATTCGTCAGTTAACGGAACAGGTTCAATTTTTGCCTGTCACTTGTCCATATAAATTTTATATTATTGATGAAGCGCATATGCTGAGTACTGCGGCATTTAATGCATTGTTAAAAACGATTGAAGAACCGCCTGCGAACGTTATTTTTATTTTGGCAACTACAGAACCCTTTAAAATTCCTGCGACGATTCATTCTAGATGTCAGCATATGCAGTTTCGTCCTATTGCCTTGCAGGTAGTTGCAGAACGGTTGCGTTATATTGCAGATAAGGAAAAAATTTCTATAGATGATGCCTGCCTTATGTATTTAGCGAGACAGTCTGGTGGATGTATGAGGGATGCAATTTCGTTGTTGGAACAAGTCTATAGTTTTAAGGGAGATACGATTGTTTTGGCCGATATTTTCTTTGTTTTAGGGTCGATTTCCCATGAAAAATTAGGCGAATTTTTGACGTTGTTACGCTCAGGTGATCGTACAAAAATTGTTTCCTTGTTAAACATGTTTTTTGAATCGGGGGTTTCTCCGTATCAGTTGGTTGAGGATTTTGCTGGATTATTGCAGCAGTTTTTGTTTTTTTCGTTAGATATTAAGAAAGAGCTGGCTGTGGATGAAGCTGTATTGGCGTTGTTTAATGAGATGTTTTCGACTTTTTCTGTTCAAAAACTACAAGCTGCATTGAAGATTGTGTCAGAAATTGAGTCAGAATTGAAATGGTTTACGAAGCCAGAGTTATTGGTGCAATTGCGCTTTTTAGAATTAGTTGATCTATTTGTTTCAGCCCAGGAGTCCAATGTTGGTCAACTTGTTCAAAAGGTGGCGGTTGTAGAAAAGACGGATAATACTGTAGGTGTTCGGTCGCCTATTTTAGAGAAAGGGGGAGTGTCTGCTGCTGTAAAGCAACAAGTGCCAGTTCGACAGGGGCTTAGTTCTTCTGATGGATATCAAAATAGTTATGAGACGTCTATACCGTCTGTGTCAGTTGATGTTAAGGAAGCGAGTCTGGCTGAAAAAATAGTGCCATCTAAAATAGATGAAGATAAGGGAGGAGGGGCAGGTGTTATGAATGTGGAATCTGCACAAGCCTTGTGGGGACAATTAATTGAAACCTTTAAACGTAAACATACGGCTTTGTATGCCGTTCTTCGGGAAACAAAGGTTCAGCAGGTTTCAGGGGATACGTTGATCGTGGTTTTATTGCAGGCCTATGATTTTTTTGTGCAGAAATTAAGGTCTTCTGATCTTCGATCGTTGATAGAAACAGAATTAAAACGTCTTTCAAACAAGACCTTAACCTATCAGCTTAAGGATGTTTGTACAGATATAGAATCAGATAAAACGGGCGCTTCTGCTCACGTATCTACCGTGTCTTTAAATGATGTGGTGGAAATGTTTGAAGTTTCCTTACCTTCGTAGAACGTATGTTTTTGATTGCTATTTTTTAGACCTGCTTTTTTTTGTTATAATTAACTTAAAAATAAAAGGAAGGTATGTATGTTTGAAGGTTTGAAAGATGTTGGGAAGCTGTTAAAGGATGCGAAGCAAATGAAGTCTCAGATGAAAGAAATTCAGGATGAATTAAAATCAGCAAAGGTGATCGGTAAAAGTAAAAATGCGTTGGTTGTGGTTGAAATGACGGGAGAATTGGTGATTACAAAGGTGGATATTGATGATTCATTATTGACTCAAGCGGATGTTTTAAAGAAGTCTGTTATGGAGGCTTGTAATGATGCGGCAGAAAAATCAAAAAAATTAGCGACGGGACGTTTGAGCCATTTGTCTAAGGGTTTGAATTTGCCTGGTATGTAGTTTTTGAATGGAGCATCCTTTATCTCGATTGATTGATCAGTTTAAATTGTTACCCGGTATTGGTCAGAAATCGGCTGAGCGTTTGGCTTTTTATATGTTGTCGTTGTCTAAACAGAAGGTCGATGTTTTTTCTGATACGGTTAAGCAAACCAGAGCTCATGTGAGGTATTGTGAGTGTTGTTATAGTATTGCCTTTGAAGCTCGCTGTCGTTTGTGTTTAGATCCTACACGAAATCAACGTCAATTGTGTATTGTGGCAGATGCGAAGTCTGTCTTTTCTTTGGAACGGATGCAGCGTTTTAAAGGGGTATATCATGTTTTAGGCGGACTGTTGTCGCCATTGGATGGTATACATCCAGAGGTGTTACGTTTGAAGGAATTGCTGGCTCGTCTTCGGTCTTCATCCTTTGATGAAATTGTATTGGCGATTAATCCAAGTATCGAAGGGGAGGCTACGATTATGTATATTAAATCTTTGTTGGCGCCACTTTCTTTGAATGTGAGCACTTTGGCATATGGATTACCTGTGGGGGCAGATTTAGATTATATTGATGAGCTTACTTTGGAAAAAGCGTATATTGGTCGTTCGGTTGAGGAGAAAATGTCATTATGAAAACATTGTTGAATGTGTCAAAACATGCGGATGATTTGGATTTATTATTAGGGATTTTTCAGCCTTTACTGACGGATCACTTGAGGCAGTTAGAAAAGAAAAATCATTTATTAGAAATTGTGTTGGATTTGGGCTTTCCCCCGGAATTGCGTTTTGTGGATGGATTTCAACGTTTGACCGCTTTGGGGGAGGTGAGTGCGAATGATATTTCAAAAGTTGTCGCTAAGTTAAGTCCGTTTAATACGGATAATCGTACCGGGATTCCGCGTACTTTACATCGTATTTCTGCGATTCGTAATCGAGAAGGGGGGATTGTAGGCTTAACCTGTCGTGTGGGGCGAGCAGTTGTGGGGACGGTAGAGATTATTCAGGATTTGATTGAAGGGGGACGGAGTTGTTTGTTTTTGGGGCCCCCTGGTATTGGTAAAACGACGTTGTTGAGAGAAACAGCGCGTGTTTTGTCGGTGGACTGCGATCGCCGAGTGATTGTGGTGGATACGTCAAATGAAATTGCGGGGGATGGAGATATTCCTCATCCCGGGATTGGTTATGCTCGGCGTATGCAAGTGTCATCGCCAGATAGGCAACACGCTGTGATGATCGAAGCGGTTGAAAATCATACACCTGAAGCGATTATTGTCGATGAAATTGGGACGGAGGCTGAAGCAGCTGCAGCGCGGACGATTGCAGAAAGAGGGGTGCAATTGATTGCAACCGCCCATGGATGTTCGTTGGATAATTTGATTAAGAACCCGACCTTAACGGATCTTTTGGGGGGGATACAATCAGTTGTATTAGGGGATGAAGAGGCAAAGTTTCGTGGAAGTAGTAAAACAGTTTTAGAACGGAAGTCTAAGCCTACCTTTGATGTTTTGATAGAAATCCGTTCGAGGGATGTTTTTGTCGTCTATGATCCCTTGTTATCCTATGTGGATGCGATGTTGTTGCATCATGATAAAACGCCTGAATTTAGAACGCGTGGCGAGTTTGTGGCGCCAAATAACGTTTCTGTGACCTCTCCTGAAAAGGTATCACGGGTGATGGATGTGGCGAAATTGACGCCAGCATCCCTGTATTTGTATGGGGTGTCTTCTAATCATGTCAAAGCTGCCTTGCAGACCTTGCAGTTGCCCTTGACTATTTCTCGTTGTTTAGATGAGGTTGATTTTGTGTTGACTTTGCAATCTAAAATGGGAAGTGGCTCTAAACTGAAGGGCTTACTTAAAGGAAAGGACCTTGATATTCATGCCTTACGTGAAGGAACTTTGTCTGAGATTTTAGCTTTTTTACGTCAGTATTATTCGTTGCCAGGGGAGTTGGATCAGTTGGAGGCGGATGTTTTTAGAGAAACTGAATTGGCCTGTGAGGCGGTTAAAAAAACGATGAAAATGGTTGAGCTGGCGGCACAATCGGAGTATTTTCGACGTTTACAACATCAAGTGGTGCATCAAGCAGGCCTTAACTCTATGAGTGTGGGCGAAGAGCCGAATCGTCGTGTCCGGGTTTATCCGGTGGCATCCCAGTAGTTTTATGAAACTTAAGACGGGTTTTTTTGTCTCATTTGAAGGAGGTGAAGGGGTTGGTAAAAGTACCTTGATGCCTGCCTTGGCTGAACGATTAAAAGAGGATGGGTTTGAGGTTGTGTGTAGTAAAGAACCTGGAGGTACGCCTGTTGGCGTGCAGTTGAGGCAATTTATGTTGGATCATGCGCAGACCTTTAGTGATATTCAAACAGAGTTATTATTATTTTTGGCGGATCGTTTGGAGCATATTTCATCGGTTCTTAAGCCAGCATTGGCAGCAGGAAAAATTGTGTTGTGTGATCGATATATGGACTCGACCTTGGCGTATCAAGTGGGAGGACGTCAGTTAGATTCTGCACAGGTGACGTATTTAAATGAGTTGGTTACATTACGACCACAGTTAACGTTGTTATTGGATTTACCGCCAGAACAAGGTTTGAAGCGAGCTGCTAAGCGTTCATTGCCAGATCGTTTCGAAAGGGAAGCGTTGGCCTTTCATCAGCGTGTGCGTGCGAAGTATTTATCTTTGTTTGAGGCGCATCCAGATCGTATGCGATTAATAGATGTGTGTGGGAAACAACCAGAACAGGTATTGGAAGAAGCGTATATCTGTGTAAAAACACGATTAGAGGAGGTTTGTCATGCCTAAGGTATTGATTAATGGAGCGAAAGGAAAAATGGGAGTAGCGGCGGTTGAAGCCCTTGGAGAAGTAGAGGATTTAGATCTTTGTTTGGCGTTGGATATGGGCGATGATGTGGCGGCTGAAGTGGCTAAAACGCCCGTAGATGTGGTGTTGGATTTGACACATCCTAATGGCTTGAAGGACAGAGTGGCAGGATATTTGGCTTTGGGCTTAGATGTTGTGGTGGGAGCCACGGGGCTTTCTGCAGAGGATAAAGACGCATTGGTAGATTTAGCTAGCGCTAAAAATAAGACGGTGTTGATTTGTCCTAATTTTTCTATTTCAGCGTTGTTGTTGATGAAGTTCTCAGCTGAGGCTGCTAAGTATATGCCTAGAGTTGAAATTATTGAGTATCATCATGATCAAAAAGCAGATGCTCCTTCGGGAACAGCGATTAAAACAGCCGATATGATTCAGCAGCAGGATTGTAAGGTGAATGACCTGACTTTGGATGAGAAAGAGATGTTGAAGGGGGCTAGGGGCGGTAAATCGGGGGATATTCCGATTCATGCTGTGCGTTTACCAGGGTTTGTGGCTGATCAGGATGTGATTTTTGGAGGCTTGGATCAGACTTTGATGATTCGACAGACGACCTTGTCTAGAAAGGCGTTTATGCCGGGGGTGTTGTTGGCCTTGAGAAAGTATCATGAATTGGGGCAGGGGGTATTTGATGGATTGGAGAAGGTGTTGTTTGGGTAGGAGCAAGGTTAATTATTTATTACGTAGTTAGATAGTTTTCTTGATTTTTTTTATGTTTGTGCCGTAGTATAAATTTTTGTCGTTTGTGTTTTACAGGAACGTGGTATGAAAATAAAAGGAGAAGCTTATGTCTAAAACGTTGTTGAATAAAGGGGTTCATATTGCGATTGTAGGTGCAACAGGCGTTGTGGGGCAGGAAATATTGAAGGTGTTGGAAGAACGAAAATTTCCTGTGGCGGTGTTAACATTGTTGGCTTCTGAACGATCAGCAGGGAAACGTTTGGTATTTAATGATGAAAATGTGGTGGTTGAAACCTTAACAAAAGACTCGTTTAAAGGGGTGGATATTGCCTTGTTTTCCGCGGGTGGATCTTTGTCTAAGGAATTTGCCCCTATTGCTGTTGAGGCTGGAGCGACTGTGATTGATAATACCTCTCATTTTCGTATGGATCCTCATGTACCGTTGGTTGTTCCTGAGGTGAATGCAGAGGCGATGAATGGGCATCATGGTATTATTGCGAATCCTAATTGTTCGACAGCTCAGTTAATGTTGGCCTTAAAACCTATTTATGAGGCCTTTGGTATTGTGCGGGTTGTAATATCTACGTATCAATCGGTTTCTGGTGCAGGATCCGCGGCCATTCGGGAATTGGAATCGAGTGTGCGACGTAATTTGTCGGGACAGGATGTGACGCCGGAGGTTTTTACCAAGCAAATAGCCTTTAATTTGATTCCGCATATTGATGTATTTGTTGATAATGGTTATACGAAGGAAGAAATGAAAATGGTGAATGAAACTAAAAAGATTTTTGGGGATGAGAGTATTCATGTGTCGGCGACCTGTGTAAGAGTTCCCGTGTTTGTTGGGCATAGTGAATCGGTAAACGTGATTTGTAAAAAACAGCCCGATATTAAAAAGCTTAGAAAACTTTATGGCGACATGGAGGGGGTGACATTGATGGATGATCCTTCCAAAAACGTTTACCCCACGCCTCGAGAAATATCAGGGACTGACCCTGTCTATATTGGGCGTCTTCGGCAGGATATCTCTCATGATTTTGGATTGGAGATGTGGGTGGTGGCAGATAACTTGCGTAAAGGTGCGGCCTTGAATGCTGTTCAGATTGCAGAACGGTTGATTTGACCCTTCTTTTGGGGGATTCCTGGAAAGGGGGGTATTGTGAACAACAAGGTCGTTGTATCGATAGATATGAACAACGTTTTCAGCGTTTAGGGTGTAGACCAGAGGCTTTGTTTTGGTCGTCTGAAAAGACGCAAATGCAGCGTTATATGGTGATTTATCAACAGTTGCAGACGTGGAAGGGCTGTTCTATTTTGGATGTGGGTTGTGGCTTTGCTGATTTTTATGACTTTTTATTACGTAAGGGATTGGATCCTATGCAGATTATGTATGTAGGGATAGATGCGAGTGCTATGATGTGTCAAACAGCGTTGAATGCGTATCCTGGGGTACGTGTATTGCATGAGGATCTATTGTTTTATGAAGGGCCAATGGTGGATGTTGTTGTGATGGTGGGGGCTATGAACTATGTGTTTGAGGATCATGAGAGTTATCTTAAACGTATGTTGTTGCGTATGTGGCAGTTAAGTAAGCAATGGATGTTGCTTTCTTTGTTGTCGGCATCTTCTTCGAATAAAGAAAGGATTTTTTATTATTATACGCAGGAGGAATTACGATCTTATGTAGATGAATTGGGGCTTGAGGGAGAGCTTCGTTTTGTTACGGGGTATTTAGACAACGATGTGTTAATGGTGATTGAAAAGTCAGGATAATCTTTGCTTGAATTGCTTTGTGTTTTTAAGGTAGACTAAGGGCTTAGTGCCGAAGTGGCGGAATTGGTAGACGCGCTGGTCTCAAACACCAGTGGATGCAAATCCGTGCCGGTTCGACCCCGGCCTTCGGTACCACTATTTTTATGATTAGCTTGGCTCTGTTAACCTGTAATCATTATCCTGAATTGAAACGAATTTTGAATTTGTTGTTATCTCACTGTGAATCAGAGGGGATAGAGGATGTTTTTGTGGTGGATAATGATAGTGATGATGGCAGTATTGAATATTTGCGTTGTTATTATAAGACTTTGCGTATTCGCTGTTTGACGGAAAGACAGCATATATCGGCACATATGAATGAAGCCGTGTCGTTGGCTGAACATGAACGGGTTATTTTGGTGACCCCGGAGTGTCTGGATATTCAGTTGAATGTTAGGTCATTGAACACTGTCATGGATGATCCAGAGGTATTTGGGGTGGCTTTTTCGGAGTTTTATAAGGATCGGCCACGAATGTCTGTATTGAGACCACGTTTTTATTTGGGGTTTGTATTGTTTGAACCGTATCATTGTGAACAAGATTTGGCTGAAGTACCTTGTTTTGGCCAGTATGGGTTTTGTGTGAATCGGGATTTGTTTTTAGTGATGGGGGGAGCAAAAAATTTGTTTTCGTCTGCTTTTGTGCGGATTGATCTGTGTTATCGGGCTTATAAGCGGGGCTATAAGGTGTTGTTTTCTAAGGATCAGCGTCTGTGTTTTTTAGAGGCTAAAAATCCGCCACTATTGTTTCCTAGTCCGGATCATTTTCGGTTTTTTTGGGTACATGTACGATCGATTTGGCGCTGTATTGTCCATGTCTTTATTTTGTTTTTTACCTTATTGTTTTTTTTGTTTGCCTATCAACGGGCTTTTTTTGTGGCTTTGTTTCGTTTAGCGGGGGTATGGCGTTATCGTCGTGCATATTTACAGCTTTGTTCGGATTCTGTGTTGTTAAGGCGTTGGCGTTGATTTAAATAGGGGGTAGTTTGAATTTGGTGTTTTTTTCTTTACTTTTTTTTTGAATGATGGTTATCGATGGCCATTCTTTTTTGATTTTGTCTATAACGTTATTAACGATACTTTGGGGGACGGAGGCGCCAGAGGTGATGCCAATGTGGGATTTGTTTATTAGCCAAGATAATTTGAGTTCTTCGGCATTATCAATGATGTAGCTTTCGACGTTTTTTTCTTGAGCACATTCTTTGAGTCGATTGCTATTAGAACTAGCAGGGGATCCACAGACAATAATGATATCGCAGCGTTCACAAAGGTCGAGGACGGCGTCTTGGCGGTTCTGAGTGGCAAAACAAATATCGGATTTGCTGGGGCCTTGGATATGGGGATATTTTTGTTTTAGCTTTTGTATCATTCCCATGGTATCGCGAATGGATAAGGTGGTTTGGGTAAGATAGGCTAAAGGTTCGTTGGATGGAATATTTAGTTTTTCGATATCCTCGATACATTCGATGATATGACGTTTGTTTTTTGGAATGTGCCCCGCTGTTCCAATAAGTTCTTGGTGCCCTTTGTGGCCAATTAAGATGATGTGATAGTTTTTTTTACTGTAACTGTCTGCACCACGATGTACTTTGGTTACGAGGGGGCAGGTGGCATCTATAATGTGGATATTTCTCTTTTTGGCTTCAGTATATATCTCTGGGCTAGTGCCATGGGCTGAAAAAATCACAGGTTTATTGTCAGGAACGTCGCTGAGATTTTCTATAAAAATGACACCTCGGGCCTCTAGGTCTTTGATGACCTTTGTGTTATGGACAATATGATGGCGGACGAAAAGGGGTGTTTTGTATTTTTGTAAGGCAAGTTCGACGATTTCAATGGCGTTTGATACGCCTGCACAAAAGCCTTGGGTACTGGCGAGTTCGATTATTTTTGTCGGTGTTTTTGTTGTTGTCATTGAGTTTAATTTAGCATGTTTTTTGTGCAGGGACTATGCTGAGGGTGCTTTAGTTTAAATTATATATGAGTAAGGTTAGAAATAATATATTGAGGTAGATGAGGGATGTCCGAAAGCAAATTTTGGCTGATTTTTGTGTTTTTAGGGAGGCAAAATAGATACAGGTGAGTAGATATAGACCAGCTAATGAGATGTTTATGAGGGTGAGTTGGAAGCTGAGTTGTTTGAAATGATAGGGGAGAAGGGTTAATCCTATTAATAAGCTGGAAAAGGCGATACTTTGATAGCCACTTTGTTTTCCACTAGGATCTTTGGAGGATAGCATTTTGAATCCCGCTTTTTTATATTGCTCTTTGTAAATCCAGTCTATGGCAAAAAAATGGGGCATTTGCCAACAGATCATTATTAAAAATAAACTCCAAGCAGCGGGGTTACTTAAGCTTTCACCGCTTGCTGTCCATCCACATAGTGCGGGTAATGCGCCAGGAAGACTGCCCAGGTAGGTATTGTATATGCTATGACGTTTTAGGGGGGTATAACAGGCATTGTATAAACATACGGTAAGCAGGCTTAACAAGGTTGTTAGAAGATTTGTGGTAATGAATAGTAAGGTGTTCCCAATAATGATGAGTGTGAAACTGAAGATATAGCCTGTTTTTTGCGTGATTTTACCGCTAGCGATGGGCCTGTGTTTGGTGCGCTCCATTTTGATATCGTAGGGTTTTTCTTGGCTATGATTAAGCGCTGCGGCACCAGCGGCAGAAAAAGCGATACCGAAAAAAGCAAGGGTAAATGTGTTAATAGAATGGAATCCGGAGGTGTCTGCGAGGATGTAACAAATAGAAAAACTGAGTAAAGAGGAGAATAGTATCGGGGGCTTAATAAGTTTTAGATAGTTTAGCATGATGATTTTCTTTTCATTGTTTGTGTTGCTTGTTACACTGAGCAAGACTTTTTGGAGGAGTAAATATGCGTTCTAAGTATTGGATTGGCATTGTTGTTTTGTGTTTGTTTTTCTTATTCTTTTTATTTTTTTTGTTGTTAGTTCCTAAAACGATGAAGTCTGAGTATCGTGTAGTTGATATCAATAAAGGTTCTTCAGTTTATCATATTTCTAAACGTTTGAAAAAACAGGGGGTGATTCGATCATCGACTGTTTTTTATTATTATGTTCGATTTTTTGCGAAGGATAAACATTTAAGGGCGGGGTCTTTTCGTTTGTCGTCGTCGCAGTCTTTGGTGCGAATTGTAGAATTGCTGCAGGAGGATAGTGGAGTAGCAGCGTTGGTAAAAGTGGGGATACCGGAAGGGTATTCTATTAGGGATATTGCCCAAGTTTTGGATAAAAAAGGGATGTTTGAGTTGGAAGCTTTTTATCAATATGCGTCTGTTCAAGCTAAAGATATCTTTGTTGCAGAGTTTCCTTTTTTGAAGGATATTCCTGTTAATACCTTAGAAGGGTATTTGTTTCCGGATACGTATTTTTTTGCGAAGGGGGACTCCATGGAAGTTGTGATTCGGACGATGTTAAGAGAATTTGAGAGAAATATTGTTAAAACATGGCAAGAAGCTGAGGTTGTGAAAGGGATGCCGAAGGCACGATTTGATTTTCATCGTGTATTGACCATTGCCTCTTTGATTGAGAAAGAAGCAGCGGTAGGCTCTGAAATGCCTTTGATTTCATCTGTTTTTTATAACCGTCTGAAAAAACGTATGCCTTTGGCGTCTGATCCAACTGTGGTATATGCTTTGGGAAAATCGTATAAAAAACGTGTTTATTATAAAGATCTTAAGATTGATTCTCCTTACAATACCTATAAATATAGTGGATTTCCTCCTTCAGCAATTGCATCGCCAGGACTCGCAGCATTTAAGGCGTCTTTAGCGCCGGTTTCTTCCCCGTATTTATTTTTTGTTGCGACTACCGGAGGGGCGCATTATTTTTCTAAAACCTATGTGGAGCATTTGGCTGTTCAGAGAAAGAAACAAAAATGATCTTAGCTAGGGGGTACTTCTGATAAATCGTCGTCGATTTCGTCTGTTTGTCTATTAAACGAGTCTACCGTTTTGCCTGATTTTCGAATATCTAACACATTTAATATAATTTGACTTTGTTTGTTTCTTGGATGGGTTTCTTTTTCTATAAAAAAGATAACATCGAAGCGTTCATTTGGACTTTGAGCTGATTTGAGGTTGAAAAATTTTTCGCTGAGTCCAAAACCCACTGTTTTAAATTCAGCAATGGTTTTTTTTAGGCGGCGGCTTTTTTGCGATACAACGAAACGAACATGGGGTTTTTTTGAGTCTTGGTAGCGATTTCCAAATACTTTTCCTCCGCTGATGTTGCAACTTTGTGAATAGTAAATAGGGAATTCGAAGTTTTGTCCGTAGGGAGCAAGTTCGTTTAAATTTTCGTATAGCTTAGGACCAATGTGCGCCAAGGATATTTTATCGATAATGTTGTAGGTGTAAGAAAAGTCTTTTTCATCTAATTTTTCCATTTCTTTGTTGAGAAGTTTTTTTAATATTGGGATATGGTTTTTGTGGATACTGAATCCACAGGCTTGAGAATGACCACCGAAGGCGGATACTTTTTGGAATCCCTTTTCAGTTTTAACTTCCATACAAAAAATAGGTTCTTTGTATTTTTCTTTAAATTTCTCTTCTGCTTTTTCGAGTATTTTGTAGATGTTAATATTTGGAATACTTCTGACAGATGCTTTGAGATAATCTTGGCCACTTAGTTCGGTTAGAATGATGGCAGGTTTTAGAAAACGTTCTTTGAGACGGTCTGTGTCGATTCCAATAACGCCTGAATTCCAGTCTTTCCCTTGGATGATGATAATTTTATCTTTTTGTGGGTCTACTTGTATTTTGATCAGTTTGTCTATTTCTTCTTCGATTTTGCTGGTAATAAATTTTCTTTTTTCGTTGATATTGTCGATTGAGGCGGCTGTGTTAAGCGACTTATTATTTTTTTGAGATGCCTTTTTAAAGCCACCCATGTTTTCAATTAACTCATTGGCCTTTTCTTCGTTCTTTTTACCTTGTCCGGTGAGTAAGAGACTGACAACTGTTTTTGAATCTAGGATGCCTTGTTCGGGGTTTCCGATACGACCAGGTGCGTTTAATCGTGGTACGACGGTGCGAGATAAGTTTCTGGCGTTGATGTCTTGGTTTCGGTCAAAACTGACTTTCATGATGGCTTTTAGGCCTTCTTTTTTTGTTTCTTTTAGTTTTTCAATTCCTTCTTTGATAATGATTCTGTTCATGGGGTTAAGCAAACTCATACGGTCAGAAATTGTTCCGAAGGTGACAATAATTAGCATAAAGTCATGTAAATGTTGTGGGACATCTTTTTTGAGATAATTGAATAGACATAAGATGAACTTAAAGGCGACCCCGCCTCCGGAAAGACCTTGGAATAAGGTTTTTTCTTGGATTGTAAATGGATTGATTAATGCAAATGCAGGATTTTTTTCTTTTCCTAGGACATGGTGATCTGTAATGATGACATCGACGCCTTTTTGTTTGGCATAGTTGATGGCTTCGTAGTCCTTACTGCCGCAGTCTGTGGTAATAATCAATGTCACGTTTTCGCGTATGGCATTGTCGATGATCCTGATTTGTAGACCATGTCCTTCTGTGGCGCGAATAGGAAAATCAAAATCTGTTGCAATACCTAAATATTCGAAAGCAGCGGAATAAATGGTGGTCCCAGAGATACCATCGGCGTCTGGATCTCCGTTGATGATAATTTTTTCTTTTTTTCTGATAGCGGTTTCAATACGTTTACAGGCTGTTTGGATGTCTGTTTGCGTTGATAATTGATGGGTATCAGTAATGAGTTTGGGATCTGGGGTAATAAATTTTTTTAATGCGTCGGTGCTAGTATCTAAATTTTTTGATAATAGGATTTTGGTGAGCATCGGTTTGATTTTGAGTTCTTCTGATAATGCTTTTATTTTATCCTGATCAAAGATGCTCAGGTTCCATTTTTCCTGTTTTGTGGTTTCCATAACGTTTTTTCCTTACCTCTGGCAGACGTTGTACGTGCCTTATGATGGGTTTTTATATATTTGGCTTTGAAGAGCCCCTTTTACTCAATACTATGTTTTTTCTTTGTATTAATCAAGTGGAGGTATTTGTTCTTAGTTCAGATAAGGATAAGCGTGCTTGTTTTTTTTGTTTAGCTTCTTGGTTAGCTCTTTTGGCTGCTTGGATGGTTAGGGCTGCTTTTTTTTGTTCGTAATATTTTTTTTGTGCTTGTTGTTTTCTTATTGTTGCTTGGATGGTTAGGGCTGCTTTTGTTTCTGTTGGTTTTAATGAGACATGTATTTCTTCTGCGTCTTGTATCTCAGTAGGTGGGAGTTTGTCCAATTTATTTTTAAATTGAGTTATGTTTATTAGGTTACCAAGTAAGTTTTCTACATTCTTTTGTAATTTTTTTCTTGCTCTTATAGGTAAATTGGGAGGTATTATTATTACTATTTCATTTTCACATGGAGAACATTGTATTATGGGGCTTGTTTTGGTTGTTTCTAACCAATAATGTCTATAGGGCTCTTGGAGTACCTCACCAGAGCTAGGATCGATTGCTACAAAGTGCCCAAAATCCTTTATTTCTGTGTCTTGTATCATAAACATGTGATTTTCAAACCAGTTTAATGCGGCCTGTTTTGGGTTTTGGCAATTGATAGCAGTGATTTCGATCATTGCTGCTAGTAACTCTGGGGCACTTAAGTTTGACATGCATGTTTGTAGTGATTTGCTTGTGGGGGTTGTGTTGCCATTTGGGGTTATATGTAATTGTGTGGCTGTTTTTACAGCTTTGTCATCAGGACGTTTTTGACAGCCTAAGTGTGTAAATAAGAAGCTCCATATTGAAGATTCTCCTACTAAATCTTGAAGAGTTTTTATTTCGGGTTGTTGTTTGAGTGTTGTTTGAGCAACGATATGATGAAGCATTGGATTTTTTATTCTTTCTAATAGTTTGTACCAGGTTTCTGTTTCAGGTGTTTTAAGGGCGTTTAAGAAACATTCTTTACGTCCTGTAGCTGATTCAATTTTGTAGGGGATTTGGGATCGTAGTGAACGATATGTGTCAGCGAGTATTTTTAGGGGGGGGGTAGCGTTTTTTTGCATTTCTGTTAGGATTGATTCAATGTCTGGTGAACATCCAAGTATTTTTGCTATTGCCTCTAGTGTGAGGTTATCTTTGTTATGGTCTAATAGTATTTCACTTAGGATGGCTGAGTCCCAAGTGTTCTTTGGTCGAGAAGCTGTCTGTGGTTTAGTAGGATTAGTTTCTGATAGTTCAGCTATCGGTTCAAATAAGGCTTTGTGGTGAGCGGGGGGTGCTAAGATATCTTCAAATTCTTTTACCGGTGATACTGGTGGAGAATATGTTGGATTTTGTTTGAGGTCTGGTTTTGTTGATGTTTCTTTTGAGGGTGAAAATAAGTCACTAATTGTTTTGTTAGGGATTCTTAGATTTGGGTTGCTCGTACGTGCTACTGCAGGGCGTAGTTCACTCATTATTTATTTCCTTTAGCTATAAAAAATTATTCCTCCCCTGAGGTATAAAATATTTTTAGCAGATTATTTTATAAGACAGTTAACGTACTATTTGTATATTTATTTCATTTTAATTTATTTTTACTTTTCTCTTTCTTTTTTTATTCGTTACTTTTACACTTGTGATATGTTTGAGACGTGGTTAGCCCGGTTAAAAGAGGGGAAGGATCTGAGTCGACAGCAGGCTGCCCTGTGTTTGGAATTCATGTTGACAGACGAGGCAGATGCCTTGCAGATTCAGACTGTTCTTGAAGCGTTTATTTTAAAAGGGGAGGTTGAGTCGGAGTTGTTAGGGTTTTCGGATGTCTTGATGAGGCATGTCACGCCGCTTGCTCGGACAGAGAGGCCGGTTTTGGAACTTTGTGGAACAGGTGGGTCGGGTCAAGAACGTTTTAATATATCGACTACTGTGGCGTTTTTGTGTTCGTCTTTGGGGATTTCGGTGGCGAAGCATGGGAATGTGGGGTCTTTGAAGGCCAATGGTAGTTTTGATTTTCTGCAGGCTTTAGAGATTAACATTGATGGATCTGCTCAAGATGCGGTTGCAGATTTGGATCGTTATGAGCTGTGTTTTTTGTTTGCGCGGGTGTATCATCCTGTCTTAAAAAAATTGGCGCCTATTCGTAAAGCGATTGGAAAACGCAGTATCTTTAATTTATTGGGGCCTTTGTGTAATCCTGCACGACCGGATTATCAGGTGCTGGGGTGTACGACTTTGGCGGCGGCAGAGTTATTGGCCAGTACTTTGCAAGGGTTGGATCGGAAGAGAGCGTTTGTATTGGTGGGTGCGGGGGGCTGTGATGAGGTGTCGTTGCAGGGAGTGACGAAGGTATTGGATGTGTCTAAACAGGAGATGAGTGCCTTTGAGGTTGATCCGGATAAACTGGGTATTCGAGGAAGGGCTTATCCCTGTGGGACGGCTTATGAGAATGCAGCCTTGTTTCATCAGGTGTTTTCGGAGGGGGATATGACTCATCCCTTGGCAAAGCATGTCGCCTTGTCTGCTGCTTTGCCCTTATGGATGATGGACAAGGTGCCAGATGTGAAAAGTGGCTACGCCTTGGCGTCAGCCCAGATTGCTAATGGTGGATTATATCAGCAGTATTTGGCCTTCAAAGATAAGGCTTAAATTTAGTTTCTTTTTATTTTTTATTATTTATGGTAATATTTTATTTATAATTTAAACTAGTCTCTTTTTTTCAGGGCATTATGTAGATCTCTGTGTTAGAATTGGGGGGTGGTTTAAGCGCTTGTTTTTTGGCTGTATGGGTTGATAAATAGAGGGTTGATGAACAGAAGGAGATTAGTAATGAACGATATAACATTTAAAGATTTGGGGTTTTCTGAAGATATTTTGGAGGCTTTGGCTAAAAAAGGCTTTGAAGCACCGACAGAAATTCAAGCCTCTGTGGCACCGGTTATTTTGAAGAAGGATTGTGATTTAATGGGGCAGGCTCAGACAGGAACAGGTAAAACAGCCGCTTTTGGTATGCCTATTCTGGACTTGTTGACGCCCAGCAAAGATGGGGTACAGGCCTTGATTTTAACACCGACCCGTGAATTGACCATTCAAGTTTCTGATGAACTTCATGCTTTGAAAGGGAAGAAAAAGTTGCGTATTACCCCTGTGTATGGGGGACAATCTATCGAGAAACAGCGCAGTCAGTTACGACAAGCCAATGATATTATTGTAGGGACACCTGGTCGTTTGATTGATCATTTGAAGGGAAAAGCTTTGAAATTAACGTCTTTAAAGTATTTGGTTATTGATGAAGCGGATGAAATGCTTAATGGGGGATTTATTGAAGATTTAGAATGGATTTTGGCGCAATTGAATAGCCAACGACGTACTTTTTTGTTTTCTGCAACTATGCCGCCGATTGTCTTGAATTTGGCGAAGAAATTTATGAAGGATTTTGACACTATTAAAACTAAGAAAGAGACCTTGGAAACATCATTAACCGAACAATTGTATTTTGAAGTGAGGGAATCAGATAAATTGGAGGCTTTGTGCCGAATTATTGATGTTGAAGATGATTTTTATGGCTTGGTGTTTTGTCGGACGAAACGAGATGTGGATATGGTGAGTGAAAAATTGATTACCCGCGGTTATGATGTTGAAGCTATGCATGGGGATTTGAGCCAGTTTCAACGTGAACGGGTACTACATAAATTTAGAAAAAAAGTGTGTCAGGTATTGGTGGTGACGGATGTAGCTTCACGGGGCTTGGATATTTCTGGGCTTTCGCATGTGATTAATTTTGCCTTGCCTCAGGATGCAGAATCTTATGTGCATCGGGTGGGGCGTACGGGTAGAGCCGGACAGTCTGGGACAGCGATTACTTTTGTGACGCCTCAAGAGTATCGGAAAATGACCTATATTAAAAAAGTGTCGAAAGCCGAGATTAAAAAAGCGGATATTCCCAGTGTTCAACACTTGGTTGAAACTAAAAAGAAACGACTTAAGTGTTCGATTCAACAGATGATTGAGCAGGATGTTGAAGAGGTTTATGTGTCTTTTGCTGAAGCTTTATTATCGACCTATAATCCTAAAGAAGCCTTGGCAGGGGTGCTTAAAGTGGCCTTTGAAGAAGAGTTTTCTGAAGAACAGTATCAACACATTAAGGCTGTTCCATCAGCTTCTTTTGATAGAGGGCAGGGACGTCATGCCAAAGGTGGACGCCAACGTGATGGGGGAAGACGTCGTGGGGATCGTAGTTTTGTGGACGTGAAGGGGCAGATGCGATTGTTTGTGGCGAAAGGACGTTTAGATAAGATGGATAAAGGGAAATTAGTCGCCTACTTGTCTAAACAATCAGGCGTGTCGGGATCGGCGATTCAAGGGGTGGATGTTTTTGATAAGTTTTCCTTTGTAACGGCGGCGTATCAGGATGCCGATCAGATTTTGAAATCTTTTAAACCAAAAGATCGGAAACAACGCTCTGTGGTGGTTAAAGCTAAATAATGGTTTCTTAATCTAAATTTTATCTGTTTGGATTTGTAAAGATCTGTTATGATTGCTGGGTATTAATTTTTTCACATGTCACAGTCACAAGGAGTTTGTATGTCTAAGTCTGAGCAGTATATAGAGGCCTGGGGCCCTTTTTTGACGCGCTGTGCAGATGAAAGTGATGCGATGAGTCGACATTACTTTGAACAAGCGTTAAAGATTGAAGAAAAAAAAGATAAAACCTTGGTGACCGAAGCTGATTTGGCTATAGAGCGTAAAATTCGTGAATTTGCGGCTGACTATGATCCTGAACTGGGGGTGTTAGGGGAAGAATTCGGCGTGTCTGAAGGGGCTAGCTCTAAAAAATTAATTATTGATCCTATTGATGGGACCGTGAACTTTATACGTGGGATTCCTATTTTTGGGTCTTTATTGGCAATTGAGGAAGAGGGTGAGATTGTGGCGGCCATGGTGTCTAACCCTATGACGAAGGAGCGTTGGTCTGCGGCGAAAGGCGCGGGGGCTTTTTTTAATGAACAGCCTATTCAGGTTTCTAAAATTGAGCGTTTGGGAGAGGGCCAGGCGTTTTACGGGAGTTTGTTTGGTACCGAAGCGACGGGGTTGCCGCTTGATAAAGCGGTGGCTTTGTTGGGACGGACAAAGAGACAACGTGGCATTGGAGATTTTTTGATGCATCTTTGGGTGGCCATGGGCTATGGAGAATTTGCCTTTGATGTGAACTTGAATCCCTGGGATTTGGCGCCCTTAGGTTTAATTGTGACAGAAGCGGGTGGACAGGTGACGACATTGTCAGGCCAGCCGTTTTCGATTTATCAGCCGACGATTTTATCGAGTAATGGGCGTTTTCATGCCGAATTGTTTGAGGCCTTGACCTAGGTTTTTGCTGATTTTCTGTCTTTAAGATAGTCGAAAAGTTTGAGGTTTGCTTTGGGGAAGGCGAACTCAGAGAGCTGATCAGGGCTGATCCAGCGAAGTTCGTCGGCGCAGTTGGGCTGTTCGTGCCCACTGATAATTGTGCAGGGATAGGCGTGCATGCGGAGATGAAAATGTGAATAGCTGTGATGGATACAGGCGAGCTTTGTTTGGGGTTTGACGATTAAACTGACTTCTTCGTTGATTTCGCGGATTAGGGCTTGGCTGTGGCTTTCGCCTGTCTTGATTTTACCGCCGGGGAATTCCCAGAGCCCGCCTAGCATTTTGTTTTTGGGGCGTTTGGCAATGAGGATGTGGGAACCTTTGCTGATGATACCTACCACGATATGAAGCGTGGGGACTTTTTTGGCTTTGGATTTGTAGGGGAGGCTGCTTTGAGTGTTGTTTTTGTAGGCGTTACAATCCGCTTGCAGAGGACAGGCGCTGCACTCGGGTTTTGTGGGGCTGCAGATTAGGGCGCCTAGCTCCATCATGGCTTGATTGAAATCGGCTGGATTGGCTTGTTTTATAAAAGGACTTAGTTTTTCGAAGAGGGTTTTGCTGACCTGTGATTTTCGGATGTCGTCATTTATGCCCCAAAAACGGGTAAACACGCGCAGTACATTGCCGTCTACGACGGGGACGGCTTGCTTAAAGGCAATGGAGGCAATAGCTGCTGCGCTATAGGGGCCAATGCCGGGGATGGTTTGGAGGGTGCTGTAGTCTGAGGGCAGTGTTTGATTGAAGTGGGAACAGACAAACTGAGCGCCTTTGTGTAGATTACGAGCTCGTGAATAATAACCTAGGCCCTGCCATAGCTTTAGGACCTCGTCTAGATCAGCTTGGGCTAAATCGAGGATGCTGGGGAAACGTGTCATAAAGCGTTGGAAATAGGGGATGACGGTGGCGACTTGGGTTTGTTGTAGCATAATTTCCGAGACCCAAATACGGTAGCCACTGGGGGTTTCGCGCCAGGGCATGGGGCGTTGGGCGTGTTGGAACCAGTTGCAGAGTTTGCTGACCCAGGTGCTTCCTTGCTGTGCAGGCATGTGATTTAGCCAGTAAAAAAGTCGAAAATATTGCCTAGCATCGAGGTGTCGCCTTTATAAAACTCTGTATAGCGACATTGGGTGCAGGAAAGGGCGGTGAATTTTTTGTTTTGGATATCAAATACCTTTGTTAAGCCGGTACCTGTAGAGGCAATTTCGTCGGTTTCGCATTCGTTGTGTTGGCATTTTGGACAGCGCCAGTGTTGGAGTTCCATTCGTTTATTATGCTGGATTTTTGTTGAGATGTTAATGGGTGTTGTGGGGATGTATTAGGCGCTGGCCCGGGCCGCGTGGCGGCCCGGGTGGGGTGGTATTGGGGTGTTATGGTGGTGCTTGTTGTGGTGCTGCTTCTGCTGGGTTTTGTGCTGCGGGGGCTGGGTTTTGGGGGGGTCCATTTTTTTAATAACAGCGATACGGCGCAACTTTTGCTGTAAGCGTGTCTACGGCTGAGCCTATATCTTCGTTTCCTGTCATGATTTCTGCCTCTCTAAGTAGTATCGGCAAACTAATTGCCCATCCTTGTGTGTGACCATCCGGTTCATTTAAACCTTCAATTTGTCCAATCTGTGCAGGTTCAATAGCAAAGGTTGTAAATAATGCTTTAAGATTACCTTCAGGCAAGTCATCCATAGTCATGTTATTCGCATTTGCTAGTGATAATATATCTTCCACTACAGGAAGTAATGCTGCATAAATTTCACACCCCTTAGTTCGGCTTATCACCCCTTGATCTACCCCATCTTGTGCAACACATTCAAATCTTCTTGGTCCTCCACCTGGATTAAATGTTTTGATATGCATCACATTGAGTTGTTTTTGTAATGCATCTTTTCCTTGAGCAAGAAAAAAATTGACTGCATCACAAGGTTTTTTTCTTTGTCCAAAATCATTTTGTATACAAAGCATTTTTAATGCCTTTACCGCAGACATTGGCTTATTAGTTATAGGGTCTATGAGATTAGGATTTGGTTCTAAGTCAAGCGCTTCTACAGCTTTTTCAATGGGTTTGCTATCTTTTGTTTCCAGAAAAATATCCATGTAACTAATATCCTCTTCGCCGTATTGAGTTAATGCCTTATGCATTAAGTTGTCAAAAGGGTCGTCTGAATCGGCTGAGAAATTAGCTATATTTAATTCATTGAATGGCGTTGCCAATATTGACCAACATTCTTTATTAGATGTTGGAGAGGCGTCAATGGTTGATGCTATATTTGCTTCAAACTGGGTTGCATTTGCAAAAATCTGTAATGGCGACTGAAATATTGTAACAAACTTAGCAGGGTAGTGCCCGCTTCTGTCCATTAATCGGATCATATTATCTAATGCTTTTTTTGCTTGGGAGCTTAACTGTGAAATTTGCAAGGATAATTCAGGGTACAATGCCTTTAACATGGCGCGGTGTATTTTATCATGGTTCGCAGGATCTTTGCATAACTTGGTTAATTCTTCAGTCGTTGTTTCTTGAGCCACGTTCAAAGCTGTACAAAGTTCGCTTTTAAGAGCAGGGTTTGCTTCGACTATCCTCATAAACTGTTCTATCTGCTCATTGTCCTTTCCAATTTCATGTACCATTGCGTGATTTTTGATGTCTTCAAACGTTAACCCTTCACGTAAAAGGATAGTTGCGTCTTCTATAAATGGGGCTTTTAAATTGATCATCCCCTCAAAACCTTCAGGCTCAGTTTTGTAATCTAGTTCTTGTAATACCTTCAACGTTTCCCTTGGCGTCTTTTCACTGCATTTTTGTTCTAATGTGCGTGCTATCGCGAATGTACTACACTCTTTTAAAAGTAATTGATCAACTTCATCACCTGGGTTTTTCGGGGAGGTCCAATCTCCTTCATTTGTTTTACTTGATAGTGATTTTATGTATGCATCTATTTTAGGTTTCACTTGTACTCTTATTGGTGGTTCTTCCGCGCCTTTTGCTACTGTTTCTAATGGGGCTGCTGCTGCTGCTACCACGTCTTCTGCTACTGTTGCTAATGGGGGTTCTGCTGTTGCTGCAAATGCTACTCCTGTTTCTTCGCTTCTTGCAGCTGTACTTTGTCTTGCTTTTGCTGGTCCATCTGCTCCTCCTGCTTTTTGTGTTACTGCACTACGTGTTCTTTGTAATCCGTCGGCCATTTTAATCACTCCTTAATCGTTTATTTTATTTTTTCCTTTTACTCGCCTTTGCCATTGCCCTGTTTGGATTGGGGTCTGTGCCTATTTGAGTGGCCTGGAGAGGCCTTTTTTCTTTATTGACTAAGGTATATATACCAACTTATTGTAAAAATTAAACATGTATTTTTTTTCATTTATGACTTATGGTTTTTTTTGGAGATTGAGTGATTGTAGAGGGGTGTTTTAGTTGATTAGTGGGTAGTTTGGAGGGTGTGTTTGACTGGGAGAGCTTGGCTGAGACCAGGAAGGTGCGGGGGCATGGGGTCGTGTAAAATTGAATTTGTTTTTGATCAGTGTTATAACAGCTTTGTGTCCCTTTTTACTGATGTAGAGACTGTTTCGACTTGTGATCACTTGTCTGCTGAGCGTAGTTTGGCTTTGTTGAAACAGGTGTTTGGCTATACGTCATTTCGGGCGCAACAGGCGGATATTGTGGCGCAGGTTTTGGCGGGGAAGGATGCGGTTGTGGTGATGCCGACTGGGGGTGGAAAGTCCTTGTGTTATCAACTGCCGGCCTTGCAATTAGAAGGGACCTGTATCGTGGTATCACCGCTAATCTCTTTGATGCAGGATCAGGTCATGGCTTTGCGACAATTGGGCGTGGCGGCGCGTTATTGGAATAGTGTATTGCGTATGGAGGATGTGAAAGAACTGGTGGGGGAACTTAAGGCTGGACAATTGGATTTGTTGTATTTGGCGCCCGAGCGTTTGATGATGGAGGGCTTTGATGAACTGTTACAGCAGTGTCGGATATCGTTGATTGCGATTGACGAGGCGCATTGTATTTCGGAATGGGGGCATGAGTTTCGGGGGGATTATCGGCATTTGTATCGCTTGAAACAACAGCTACCGAAGGTGCCTATTATCGCGCTGACTGCCACCGCAACTCCACGGGTTGTGAAGGATATATATGACCAGCTGCAGATTGAGGATGCTGCGTTTTTTCAGAGTAGTTTTGATCGTGAGAATTTGTTTTATGAGATTCGAGCGAAAGCCAATACCTTTCAACAGATCCTGCATTTTATTCAGGATCGATCGGGACAGGCTGGGATTATTTATGCCCAGTCGCGTAAACAAGTGATGGCGATTAGTGAAAAATTGCAGCAAAAGGGCATTTTAGCTTTGCCTTACCATGCCGGTTTGAGTGTTCAGGAACGTGAAGCGAATCAAGAGGCCTTTATTCATGATCGAGTCGCAGTGATTGTGGCCACGATTGCCTTTGGTATGGGGATTAATAAGCCGGATGTACGTTTTGTGATCCATCATGATTTACCTAAAACGATCGAAAATTACTATCAAGAAACAGGTCGTGCGGGGCGGGATGGAGAAGCGAGTCATTGTTTGTTGTTTTTTTCTTATGGAGATACGCATAAATATCTAGGGTTTATCGAGCAGATGGACGATGCGACTGAACGCAAACATGCTCAGCATAAATTGCAGCAAATGTCGCGTTTTGTGAGTCAGCCTTTGTGTCGGCGTAAACAGCTGTTGCAGTATTTTGAGGAAGTGTATCCAAAGGTGAACTGCCAACGTTGTGATATTTGTGTGAATCCGCCTAAGATGAGGGATGTTACACTTGAAAGTCAAAAGATTTTGTCCTGTATCTATCGGGTGAAACAGCGCTTTGGTGCGCAGATGATTGTGGATGTGCTGAAGGGAAAATCGAGTCCTAAAATTACGCAGTATGGGCTAGATACTTTGTCTGTGTATGGGATTGAAGAGAGTGCCAGTATTGCGCAATTACGAGATATGATTCAGTATTTGACCTTTATTGAGGCGGTAAAGGTTGTGGGGACTGAGTATCCTGTTTTGGCTCTGGGGTCTGAAGCTAAGCAAATCTTAAAAGGAGAAAAGACGGTCACGATGCCTGTTTTTCAAGGTCCTAAACAGCTTGATAAGCGTGTAACCTCTTCGAAAGGTACAGGTGTTGGATTTGCTTCGGGGTCGGCGCGAGAGTTGTATGGTCGTTTGCGGAGCTTGCGGACACGTTTGGCCAAAGAAAAAGGCGTACCTCCCTATATTATTTTTCATGATCGGAGCCTGAAAGAAATGGCAGTGGAACAACCGCAGGACTTGCAGGCCTTGCTGATGATCAGTGGGGTGGGGGAGACCAAGGCCCAGCGCTATGGTCAGCTATTTTTGGCGGCTATTCGAGAGTAAGGGGATGGGGGACGTTTAGTTTCTTGTATGATTCTTGAATTTTTTATTATTTATGTGTTAATTTTTTAATTAATTTCATTTTTAATTTTTTTAAATTGCTTTTTTATTACTTTTTAAAATACTTGGTAATGTTTGTTGTGAATAGGTTTTAAGGATTTTTATAGATGTCTTTGTGTGCTAATTCAAGTTTAGGATCGAGTGTGAGTTTTCTGAAGGGTTTGTGTGAGGGGACTCCAAGCTCGAGGGTTCTGGTATTGGGAGGGGTGGTAGCAGAACTTTATAAATGTGAGTTGATAGCGCGTGCATTTGATAGCAAAGAAGTTAGAGATGTCAAACTTCCGGCACAAAAGGTGTGGGCATGTCTTGAAATGTCTTTAGATCATGCTAACGATGTGGATGTAAATATATGGATAAACGAAGGGGATGTTGAATGTTTTAATAAGACCCTTCAATTATTACATACACAATGTAAAGCTGAAATGTTGTTTCAAGTTTCAGCAGCGATAGGTTGTACACAAAAATTTTATGTTACTTTTCGTTCAGGGGTTCCGGTTGATTTAACAGTGAGTGTTTCTGAGTCATTAACAAACTCTTTAGATTTAGGAACCGTTTTTTTTGGGCCTAGTATCCTAAGAAAGCCTTGTTCTCCCTTTTTTTATTTATCTAGGGGTGATTATCAACGTTCATCAGGTGAACTTTTCCCTATTATGAGGATAAAGGGGAACTGTATATCTGAGACATGGCTTCTGCCTTGGTTAAAGCAAGTAATGAAGCATGATGTTTATGTTCATTTAAAAGCTTATCTAGCAATGGTGAATCATGGACAAATTAATTATGAGGTGGTTCAAACTATTTTTGGTGAATTTTCTAATATATATTTTAATGATTCTCGATTCCAGGATTTTCATCCATATGTTTCGAATCCATCTCAATGGTTGAAGGCTGTTGTTCAGTCAAAGTTGAGTTTATCTAAATCTTCTGTAAGTTTATTGAAAGATAAACGAACTAAGGAGCTCTTGGCGCTATTATATCGATATTTGGTTTCTTCAGGAAATTTAGACACATTATTGCAAGATCATAAACTTGGTCTTTCAGATGTTTTTCGTCTGTGTCTACGCTATCAAAAACTTGTCATATTTGCGAATACACAAGGTTTAACCCAATTCCAGAATAAGTTGAATGAGATTGATGAAGAATTTAAGAACCATATTGAGGGTATTATTGATGATTCTACGTGTATTCCTGTTGATAAGGCATTATATAAAATGATTTTTTTCTATTTGGTTGACTTTGATATCAGTGAGGATAGTCAGCAAAGAAGTTTACGTAAACTAATAGGTAGTTCACGTACATCTGTATTAAAGAGGTTTAAAAAGGTATTAACTTTCTTTAATCAAACAAATAAAACTAGTTGTTTTCCTACTTTACCCCGTATGTTTGGATTACAAAGACAACTAGACCTAAAACCAGAACTAGAACCAGAACTAGAACCAGAACTAGAACCAGAACCAGAACTAGAACCAGAACCAGAACTAGAACCAGAACTAGAACCAGAACTAGAACCAGAACTAGAACCAGAACTAGAACCA
>JAYNIM010000002.1:42793-47658 GCA_038109055.1 bacterium | reverse complement strand
GAACTAGATAGGGGAAATGACAATTCGGTAAGTGATAATGAAGATTCACGAGAGGTTGACGCGTATTTAGTTAGATATTTTAAAACACCATGTACTAGTCTTGAGAAAAAAGAATCCGAATGTAGAATTAATAATCATACTTCTAAACTTAAACGTGAATTAGATTTCCCGTTAGTGAATTTAAGATATTTTTACCAATGGCAAAGAGACTATTATCGTCAGTGGTTAAAAAGTTTTAATAAGCGATCAAATGAAGAACCTTTATTGATGAGGTGGATGTCTGAAGAATTTTATTGTTGTTTAAGAGGTTCTAATTTGGAAGAATTAGAAACGATTTTTGATGATATGGGGACGACAGGGGCAACTTTTAAAAAGAAAGCTAAAAAAAATGTCACATTGACGATGAGTAGATCTATCGAAGATTTTCAAGATGATTTAAGCTTACTTTTTCAGAAAACATTGAAAGAGGATAGAAGATTATTCTTACTTTTTCAGATTCCGAAAATCTTGAAAAATAATACAGGATTATTCTATACATTACCTGACCCTTTGTATATTATTTTGGTAATGCTGATAGTTGATCCATGTGGTATTCCAAGTATGGATGCAGGTAAATTATCTGATAGAGTCAGGGCGTTTCGAGAGCAGCCTTTGTCTAAGTGTTTAAGTTCTTTAACCCAAAAAGAGCGACATCTGTTAGAAGAAAAAGGCATTATACATTCTTTGAGTGAATTGGCTATTTATAATAAGATATATTGTGCCATTCTTTGCTTTTGGTTTGTTTTGCCCCCCTTTCTGTTTCTGTGGGCGTGGCCAAAAGTTTTTAACCAACCTTTGAAATAATGCTGAAAGTAAGGGGCTTATTATGTTGGGTTTAGGAAGATAGGGGGAGAGTAGTGAATTTACTTGAGTCATGTGAGATCTAGGTATCTCTAAGTAAGATGCTTGTTGTATCTTCTATAAGTTTTTATACTGTAGTCTTAGGCCGAGATGGTGGAATTGGTAGACACGCTAGCTTGAGGGGCTAGTGCTCGTAAGGGCGTGCAGGTTCAAGTCCTGTTCTCGGTAGTTATTTTAGTGGGGTTTGTTTAGAGACCTAATTGACGTCTCATAAAATCATCTTCTTTTGTAGATGAAGGGGAGTTGTTTTTGGATGGGGGTTGTTTGTTTATGGATTTCCCAGTTCCCATTCGTATTTGTACCTCGCGTTTTTGGATGTCTTTGGGGCGGCTGTCTAAATCTTTTTTTAATTGCTCTGCGTCGTCTTTCCAGCGTTTTTTTTCGTCGTCGTTTGTCATGGTTTTTTAAATAGATTCTTTTTTGTGTTTTAGTGTTACCCATATTTAGTCATAGTTAAACTAATGATAATTTTTTATTGAATTATGTGTTATATATATATTTATTATTAAATTTATATTGAATATCTACTATGAATGGAGTAAATTTAGCGGAGATTTATGGGGTATATTTATCTGGTTCTGCACAAGAATTAAGTGCATTTCAAGCAGTTAAACGTGAAAATTATTCAAGGGTATTTCGTTTAAAATGTGGAGATGATGGGTGTAATAAAACTCGCGAATATGCTGAATATAAGGCGTCACTCGATTTTTCTAAGGTATTAGACTGGATTGAACAAAATCTGGATCAATTGGGGCAGGAACCATTTCAAACTAAGGTAGTCACTCACTTTTCGACATGTCTTAATAGTGATAATTCTGATTCGACAGGTATTAATATTGATCATCCCATGTGTCACAAATTTTTGATACCGTGGCTATTGCTTTTGATTAAACGTGATGATATTGAGGGTTTGATACCTAAGTTGAAAAACTATAATCCTTGTATTCTTCGTCCTTCAGATATTGAGATACTTTATCCCCTAAAAGGAGATATGTTTTTAGAAGCTTTTTCAATGTTGGAGCGTAGTATTTTTATCATTTCTGTTTTTAGACAGAGTCGTAATAAAGGTGCTGCACAAAATAAGAAGTCGGTTAGATATAATGATGATTTGGACTGCCTTTGTCCTGAAATAAAACCAGGGTCAGTTTTTTGTTTAACATGGATGACATTTTTAATAGATAATCGAAATGATTCTGCTTGTCTCAAAAGACTTTTAGACATAACGACTAATTTAGTGGAGACCATGAAGCATGGTGTTAAGCAAGATAATAAAGGTGTTAGTTGGCAGAATATTATTCAGTTTGGACATTCTTTGATTGAAGCTACTGTAACTGAGATAGAGGTGAATTCTATGTTGCTTCTTATAAGGCAATCTCATCCATTAATGTTTCCTTCACTGATAGCAAATTTGAAAAAAATTCAAGAAGAGATTGATATCAAAAACAAACTTGTTCAAGAAACAAAAAAAGAAGCTAAAGATAAGGAAAAAACACGTGCAGAGGCGTTACATCAAAAAGAGTTCGAAAAATCGGAAATCTTAAAGCAGAAGGCTATCAAGATTATTTGGGATACAAGGGATCGTTTTTTTTCTCAACATATTCGTGTACTTCTTGATTGTCGCTCTTTGATAGGGTTAAGTGGTGAATTATGTGTTGAGTGTGACTGGGAAACTTATTGTTGTGGTTTGGACAAGAATGGCGAAGAGTTATGTTTATTTTTAACAGACAATATTCAGAGGTTTTTTGAACATCAATATAGGTTTGAACAATTAAATGAGCTTACTTCTGTATTGGAAAAATATGCTAAGTCTTTAGAAGAGGAGTCAAATTTATATGATGAGCATTCTTTTTGGCGAAGGTCTTTTTTGGAAAGTGTTAAGGAGTTACGTAACGTTATTGAAAAGAATAATCGTGAAATAGAGACATATCAGTCTTTTAAGCGCGTGGTTTTGGAAGAATTTTGTAAAAGGATGGGCACTGATCAAGAATTATTTATATGTTGTACATCTCCGATCGAGGTATTAGAACCATTGCTCTTAAGGTGGGAAGAGTTGATTCAAACAACATCATTAACAGCTGAAGATCAACGAGATATTTGTCATCAGTTGTGTTCCATAGAAGACGCAGATACTCAAATAAAAACATTTAAGAACTTAATAACAAATACTGTGTATTGTGAGTCGTTTTTTCGTATTATTGTACTTTTATTAGATCAAAAAAAGGTGTTTTTAAATTCGTCTGCTGTGGGACCTTCTTGGCTGAGGTTTTGCTTGGATGAATGTAAGAGTAGTACTGACCTAAGATCGTTTGAAGAGGTATTTGTTCGACTAATAGGTTTGAAGTTAGATTTAAGTTCATGTATTGAACAAGTGCTTGAAAAATATGAGGCTTATCAGTGTAGACCTTTAGCTATTAGCCTTCGTTGGATACTTAATCAGTATAAGGTGAGTCATGGTCGTTTTTTAAATTCTCTTATGAAATGGCTTCTTGAAAGTCAAGACCCTTTAGATAGGTTAATATTAGGGAAGGACATCTGGTTTTTTCAACGTATATCTGGATTATTAAAAACTTCATCGATAGACTTATCTATGGGTGAATGTTTTCGTTTATCACGCTTTGTTATACGGGAGCCTAGTGTACGTGAATTATGGCTGGATTGTGTCACAACATATCAAACGTTTTGTGATAAGCGTGTTTTAACACCTGACGATGTTAAATGTGACCTAGTGTTTAAGGATCAGGGTTTGTGTGTGGTTGATTCCAGAAGTCGTAAACAACATTTGGATTATTTAATTCAAGACAATTTTCAAATAATACAACGATTTCGGCACAAGATTTTAGAGAATAAGCAAGTAAACATTTTTGTAAAACACCTATATCAGCAATTATCAGATGATGAAAAAGCTCTATGTTCTTTTGATCAGTTTAGACGAATTTTTATTAATACTTATATACGACTATCGTGTCCTCAACAAAGTAAATTCTCACTGGTTGTTTGTAATGAAAAAGGTGGTTCAGGTGTTAAATATCTGCTTATTTCAGAAGAATTATCTAGAAGATCAAACAAAGTTGTTGCAAGATCTTTGAATATTAGGGATGTTCCATTTATTGAGAGAAATCAAGAAGGGTGGTTTGTTAATGGTGTTGCGTATAATGTAAGTTCTTCTAAGGATTTAGGTGAACTTAATTTGGATTGTAGGTTTTTGTCACCTCGCGGTTCTAATCAGTTCAATGAAGGGCAAAGGTTTTTTTTAAGAAATGAAAGACTACGTCGTGAATGTCAGCAGCTTTTTTTATGTGAAGGTATTAATTTTGCGCTTTATTGTTCTAAACATAAAAATATTATTTTTTTTACTAATAAAGAGGGCTTTTTAGTTAAACTTTCAATGTTTTCTGTTAATATTCACAAACTTTCTGACAAGTATGTGAGTGTTTGCTCTACAGAAGGTAATGTGATTCTAGAAATGGTGGATGAGAGTAATTGTGTTCGTAGATTAATTGTTCGAGGAGTGGTTTTTAATCTTTTGACGGGTGATATGTATCAAGCACTATATGATGAGGAAGGGGGGGTAAAACTGCCGTTATTATCCTTTAATCGTGAATTTCCAAGGCAAGTTTTGGATTCGTTTTTTGGGACGGCTCCTTTGCATAATGGCTATGCTGGGTCATCAGATAGTAGTACAGGACAGATGCCTCCTGACTATGTTTGGTCATCAGCTGGTCTTCTCGTACATGTAGTTCAGAGATGATTCTAGTAAATATTTTTTGGATTTGATGCTAAATATACAGGTGTAAATGTGGCGGGTATAAGACATTGTGTGTTTAGAGGGGGATTCAACACGTTTAGGAATGTTGATTTGCGTGTGATAGCAGCGTTTGCTGGTATAGGGTTGACCTATATTTGTGCACCCGCACCCGCACCCGCACCCGCACCCGCACCCGCACCCGCACCCGCACCCGCACCCG
>JAYNIM010000002.1:26893-42693 GCA_038109055.1 bacterium | reverse complement strand
CCGCACCCGCACCCGCACCCGCACCCGCACCCGCACCCGCACCCGTACCCGCACCCGCACCCGTACCCGTACCCGTACCCGTACCCGTACCCGTACCCGCATCTGTAGGCTGTAAAGAGGATGAGGTGATACATATGTATTTGACTGAACAACTTCAAGCGTATATTAAAAAATGGGCTTTTGATTCTGACGGTCTGAATGAACAAACAAAAAGATCGTTTCTTTCTTTATTAAAAAATGTAGATCAGCGGACTGTTACTGTAAATGATATTAAAGAAGTATTGAATTTAATAAATGCTGATTCTGATATTAAACAAAAACATGTTTTTTTTAGTTTATTATTATTTGCATTAGATAGCATTGAGCAAACTGATACAAATAAGCAAGAATTGAGGGGGATTTATGAGGGATGTGAACAAAAGGAACTTGTTATTAGTGGTGATGTTGTTTTAGAAATTTTAATATATGCAACTCTTCATTCATTTGATTTATTTTCTTCGTTGAAAGTTAGTAAAAGAATACTAGATCAGTTCAATTTAGTTAATTTAGCAATAAAAACAATTAAATCACAGAAACTAGGACGTGGGGTGGCTAAAGAAGTTACTGGAGGATCATTGACTCGATTCACTCTTTTTTTTCAACCTGGCTCTTTGTTTTTTATCCATACTTTACGCACTTTTTTTTTCTGTAGTTCGAAGGAAGATAAAGATTCTTTTTGTTCATATTTAACATCGTTTTTTAAGTCTCTGGATCGTTTACTTGATTTATCTAATCAGACACATAAACATACGTTTGCAGTTGTAATAGGTGCTGATATAAGCCTTGATTCTCAACAGGATTCTCAAAAATTAGATGACTCTTTTGCTAAACTTCTGATTGAATTTCAAGAGTCAATATCTACTTTAAAATCAAAACTATCTAATTCTCAAGAATTGGGTTTTTCATCTACTTTAAAATCAAAACAACTTACTTTATGGAAAGCTTGCATAATTAATGCGTGTTCTGATAAGCGTAGTTGGAATTTATGGAAGGCGTCAATATCTCAAGCGTGTTCTAATGAGTCTATTGAGGAGTTTTTGATGGCGTCAATGATTAAAGATTGCTTAGTTAATCATATTCGGGATTTTTTGCTAGCATCAATATCTATAGGGTGTTCGTATAGGCATATTCAGGATTTTTTGTTGGTATCAACATCTATCGGGTCTTCCTATATTCATATTCGGGGATTTTTGCTGGATGAAAAAGCTAGGGTTAACGGTTCTGTAGATAGACGATTATTATTTAGTGACAATTGGAAGTCTTGGATAAAGTTTATGGAGGCTATTGCAGAGGAACGGTTTTTGGATTCTTCGTTTCATTCGTATTGTGAAAAAGCTATGAAGTTTTTATATTCAGATAAATGTTTTGGTTGGCATAATAAGGATCTTATTCAGCAGATTTTAGGTTATGCACAATTATCTCAAAGTCGTATAAAACAAGCTGCACAAGAAGAAGTTGCTTTACAAGTAGCTAAACCAACAGAGACTAAAAAACCACAGGAGCCTTACAGTGCTGTTAAGAATCTTATTGAGACGGATTTAGCGGATGTGACATTTTCTGTATCTTCTATATCCTCTGGTTCCTTGGATGTAGTTCGGCAGTTCCCTTTGAATTTTTGTATTGATGGAACAAGGTTTTTGGATAGGGTGGCAGATAAAGTTAGATTGTTAGATGAGTGTTTTGTTGATTTTGATCATCAAACGTTTGATAGGAGGTTTCATCAACGTTTTAAAGCTTTGTTGTATGGCAATGATAGTCTTTCAAAGGACAAGCCCTTAAAAATTGAAACGACCTTAATAAATGACATGACCTTAAAAGGTGTGCTTACATTAGGTAAGTGTTATTTTAAGGAACATGCTGTTTTTTGCCAATTGATTAGCTCTGTTCAACGTTTAGAAGCTTTCTTTGCTCGTCTTGATGACGATCATGATTTATGCTCAGTTTCTCAAGATGTATTAGCTTTGATTGACGTTAAGGATGTTCCTTTTGAAAGATTGCATTTTTTAAAGCTTAAGGGACAAACGATTAGTCTGAATTCTTTAGAATTGGTGCCATATTTAAAGGGAAGTCAATTACCTTTAGATAATCAGGCAATTTCGGCCTGTATTATTCAACAACGATTTGATTCAAATGAAAATGAACCTTTTAATGGTGTCTTATTTAATGAAGAGATTTTAAGTCTTTTTCTTAGCCAGCAAACAACTTCGAAAGGGTTTAAAAGATGTTTGGAATCTTTCGGAAATATAGTTCAGACTATGTATGTTTCTGATCACAAAGATTATACACAAAGTGTGTCGGAGTTATTTGGGCAACAGCTTGTTAGATTAATTCAGGATGAGGCGTTAACACTGGCTGATCATGTGGGGATGTGTCATGAGGCTGTTAAATATTTAAAAGCTGTTAAAGATGAGTCATTAATACCATTAACATCTTTTTATGGGAATTATGCAGATGATACACAATTAAAGTGGTTAATTAGCTTGTGGAAAAATGTGACAGGCAAGAGTCTTATTTTATTGATAAATTTGTTTATAAAATCGTTGGAAAATTCGAAAGTCCTTTTTCTTCAGCGGTTTTTAAAGGGCTTGCTGGATGAGTTGATAAAAGATAAGAAAACGGAGTTGACAAAAGTTCAGAGAATGGAAAGGTATTTGTGCATTATTCATCATTTAGAGCAGGAAGAAAATCGTTCAATAACATCAGAGTTAAAAGCGTATATTAGTTCTATGGCAGTGGCGGTCATAAAAGAAAATCAACAGTTAAATAGGGATACACGTGATCAACGGGATGCGTGGATGACTGAGCTTGAAACGGGTGTACGTAAAACACCAAGCAAGGAGTTAGATAAGATCAGCTCTTTTTTACAATCAGCCTTTAATATTCCGCGCTTACAGGAAGCTATTTTGAATGGAGGAGATGTGTCACTTCAGATATATACAGATTATAGCCTTTTAAAAATAAGTGTTGGGAGTCGTGTTGTTGTTTATTCTTTATCTGGTCAAGACGTGTTTTATCAACAAAATTATGTGATGTTGTCGGGAAGAGATCCATTCATATTAGAAGATCAAGGGAATTTTAGTAAGATTTCATGTGAAAATACATATCATCCAAAATCAGCGTCTAAGAAAGAGTACACGCCACGGGTATATTGGTTTTTACATATGTTACTTACTAAACATTCACGTGAAGAGGATTGTGTTTATTGTGTGGGAGATTGGACAGTTTTTATTTCTAAGAAAGATGAGAAGATACAAAAGGTGATATGTGTTGATCAATCTAAACAAATGTCTTTTTTTATTTCTGAAGCTTTAGATATTCATCATAGAGGGGATGTTTTTTTAATTCAGGGTCTTTCTTTTTATCGAGGGCCTTTAGGCTCACAAACAGTGAAAGGCGCTATTATTTGTTATGGTACGCTTAATGTTTTCTAGACAAGAAAGGCGGTTAAGAGTAGGCTTATTTTGAGTGAATATAGAGCCATGTTAGTAGATACATTAAGAGATAAAGCGTTTTTTTTATTGCGTAAGGGCTCTGAAGAGCGTGTGTTGAGTTGTTATGGGGAGATTCGCTTTTTGGATCACTTAGATGAGATTGGTTTGCCTGATGAGGGATGTTCTAAGGGTAGTGTCGATTCGATTCAGTTGATCCCTTTTTGTCAGGCCAAAGAACGAGGCTTTGAGGTGCATGATGATAACGAGAAAATAAAGCGTTTGAAGGTTGAACATCAGTCTTATTTGTCTCTGGAAACTGTGTGTAAAGATATTAAGCCCCTTGCTGTTACCTTGGAAAATTTTTCTTATAACTGGAGTGGTGAAGACTATGAGGCGATTGTAGCTCGTATTATTTCAGAGGAAATTGGTCGGGGTGAAGGGGCTAATTTTGTGATATCGCGTCGTTTGACGGCTACGTTGAAAGGGGATGTGTTGGCACAGGTTTTGGCGATTTTTCGTTCGTTGTTGGTGAATGAATATGGGGCTTATTGGACCTATGTGTTTTATGATGGAGAAGAGTTTATTTTGGGGGCGTCTCCTGAACGTCATATTTCTATGTATCAAGGCAGGGTTAGTATGAACCCTATTAGTGGGACCTTTCGTAAGGATCATTCAAAGAGCTTGATTGAGCAAAAGGCTGATTTGCTGGCTTTTTTGCAGGATGAAAAAGAAATATTTGAGTTGTTTATGGTGACAGATGAAGAACTTAAAATGATGTGTCAGATTTGTGAATCAGGCGGAACCATTGAAGGGCCCTTTTTAAAAGAGATGGCGCAGTTGATTCATACAGAGTATGTATTAAGAGGGATCTCTGAACATTGTATAGCAGATCTTTTACGGGCGTCGATGTATGCCCCGACTGTGACGGGTAGCCCTATTCAAAATGCGTTTCGCGTGTTGACTCGTTATGAAAAGGAGTCACGGTCTTATTATTCAGCCATGATTGCGATGATTGGGCGAGATGAAGAAGGGGAGGTGTTTTTGGACGCGCCTATTACGATTCGGTCGTTGGAGATTAGTCGGGAAGGGGATCTTTTGGCACAGGTTGGAGCAACCTTGGTTCGTTCGTCTAAACCTGCAGATGAAGTTAAAGAGACCGAAGCAAAGTTAGCAGGTGTGATTCGGTCTATGGAAGCGGCTGAGCAGAGTTTGCCTGCTACACCTTATCCATCGTTGTTGAGTGATGAGAGTCAGCAAACGTTGATGCTACGTAATCAGCGATTGTCGCGTTTTTGGATGGAATCGCAGCAGGGACAGTCGTATGAGGTTGCGGGTTTGTGTGGAAAAACACTTTTGTTGGTGGATTTTGAGGATGATTTTTCTTTTATGATTCAACAGATTTTACGAAAAATTGGCTTGAAAGTTAAACGAGTGTCTTGGCAGGAGATCATTCCCGAAGAGATGGGGGCGGATATGGTATTTTTGGGGCCTGGCCCTGGGGATCCTTTGGATTTGCAATCTCCTAAAATACAGTGTTTACGGAAGTTATTAATGTCTTTGTTAAGCGAGAAGAAAGTCTTTTTTGCTGAATGTTTGTCGCATCAGGTCTTGTGTGCTGAATTAGGTATTGAGATTGTGTGCAAAGAGAGCCCTTATCAAGGTGTTCAGCAAAACATAGACCTTTTTGGGCAGTCTGTAAATATGGGCTTTTATAATACCTTTGTAGGACGGTTTAAAGAGGATGTAGAAGGTGTGGATGTGGCCTATGATCTTAAAAATAAGGAGATTCATGCCTTGAAAGGGACACATTTTTATAGTGTTCAGTTTCATCCGGAATCAATTTTGAGTCCGCAGGGAGTTAGATTTTTTCAGACGGTTTTTAAGCGTTTGTGGTAAAGACGTTTTTTATTTTTTTTTGTAATAGTGATCTTTCGTTTTATTTAATAATAAAATGTAATCTAATTTAGATATATTCATGTTTTTAATTGTTTTTCATTCTTTTTTTGATCTTAATTTTGATCTGAGTTTTATGTGAGATTGTTTTTTGATCGTTTCGGTAGATACTTAGATTTTTGATACTCTTTATTTTGACGTTTATCTTTTGCGTTCTCTTCTTTAAGGGGTGTTTCTTTTTTAAATCTTTGGACTCTTTGAGTAACCTTCTAAGGTCTTTTGTTAGATCCTCTTTTTGTGTAATAAAATAGACTGTGTTTATGACATAACATAAATGTTGAAATCTTGAGAGTGTGCTAAGATATTTTTTATGGATAGTTTTATGCGTTTTAGACGCTTGCGTCAAACAGAGGCTCTTCGCTCTTTGATGTCAGAAACACGATTAGCGGTGACTGATTTGGTTTTGCCTGTGTTTGTTCAGGATCAGTCTTCTGGGCGATCGGAGATTAACTCTTTGCCGGATGTCTATCGCTATGGATTAGAGGATTTGTTTGCGTATTGTGAAATGTTGTGTGAGAGTGGGATACGGGCGCTAGCTCTGTTTCCTGTCATAAAGGAAGACCTTAAAGATAAACAGGCGGCTGAAGCTTTAAACTCAGAGGGATTAATACCAAAGGTCATTCGACAGCTAAAAAAGCGCTTCCCGGAGCTTGTTATTTTTGCGGATGTGGCCTTAGACCCTTATTCGTCTGATGGACATGATGGGATTGTTAAGGCGGGAAAGGTTTTAAATGATGAAACTGTTGTACAGCTAGCAAAGATGGCTGTGGTACTGGCAGAGTCTGGGGCTGATTTTGTGGCGCCATCTGATATGATGGATGGGCGGGTTGTGGCGATTCGAAGGGCCTTGGATCAGGCGGGTTATATTGATACAGGGATTATGTCGTATGCGGTTAAGTATGCTTCTTCTTTTTATGGGCCTTTTAGAGATGCTCTTCAATCTGAACCTAAAATGGGGGATAAAAAAACCTATCAAATGGATCCTGCCAATCCTCGTGAGGCGTTAAAAGAAGCCCTTCAGGATGTACAGGAAGGGGCTGATATTCTTATGATTAAGCCAGCTGGGATGTATTTGGATGTTGTTTCGCAGATTAAACAGCGTGTTCATTGTCCGGTGGCGGCTTATCACGTCAGTGGGGAATATGCGATGTTGAAGTTTGCCGCTGAAAAAGGGTGTTTTAATTATGAAGATGCCTTGTATGAAAAACTATTGTGTATCAAACGAGCTGGGGCAGATATGATTTTTAGCTACGGGGCCTTGGAAATGGCTGAATGGTTGGGGCGTTGATTATTTTTTCTCTATATTAAGTTTGAGATTTTAGCGGCTAACACAAAGTCAGCTTTCTGAAGACCGTTTATTTTATGGGTATAGATTTTTACCTCAACTTCTCCCCAGGTTAAGGCGATATTGGGATGATGATGTTGGTCTTCTGCAATAGCCCCAATTTTATTTGTAAAAACAAGCGCATCTACAAAGTTTTTAAAATTAAATTTACGGTATAAGTGGTGATTTTTAACCACTTGCCAATCTGAGCCTAGTTCGGCTATAAGGGGCTGAATTTCAGTAGGGCTAAGGGCAGGTACACCGCTTTTACAAGGTTCACAGTTTTGCTGTGATAGCATTTTTATTTCCTACTTTTGATGATAAGTACAGCACGCCATAAATACTCATTACGGTGCCCACTGTTGCTAAGACTGTATGGTGAAAAAAAGGCAGTGCTAGAGTGTAGCAGTTGATTAAGCCAGCTAATGATTTGGCATAACTAGTACTATAGATCCATACACCAAAGTTACTAAGTGCAAAAAAGGTTATAGAAGCAAGCAAGCTACTCGCTAACATGCGTGAAAAGGAGACGTGTTGTTTGAGTATGATGCCACTTAAAGCAGCACCTATAAGAGAAAGATAGACGACGGGCATGAGGCGATGAAGGCCTAAGACGGTGTCGGTTATGAGCATAATTGTTAAAGGAAAGCCAAGTTGCAAGTATCGTTGCTTAAAGGTGGCAACGGATAAGAGTGCAATAGCAATAACGGGGCTGAAGTTGGGTGGATGAGGTAGAAAGCGACAAAGGCTTGCGAGTATCAATAGCCCAGCCAACATCAGGGGATGCGGGCTGTTTAGATTTAGGTTTTGTTTGTTCATTGGCATTTATCTTAGCTGAATCTCTGGGCTTGGGCTAGCTTAGAAGTAGTATTTTGCCCCGAGGTAGAGTGTACGGCCGGGTTCATTATAGCCAGCAACTGTTTGATAGCTTTCATCAAGAACATTATGAACTTTACTATGTATGGTTAATTTTTTATTAAACTGATACTGCAGATTTAGATCGATATAATGATATGAAGGTATATTACCTATATTCCAGCCAATATATCCTCTTTTTTTACTTTCATGAATAAATAAAGCACCTAGTGTCCACTTGTCTTTTTTTACTCCTGTCGTTAACACTGTTTTTATTTCTGGTACTTGCAAGCTTTGTTCGCTCTCTTGGTTGTCTCTTGCTGTAATATGACTACGTGATAGCTTGATAAAGCTGAGGGGGCCTACATTTTTAAGTTCAGTCCCATATACTAGGCCATGTTGTTTAGATGATTTAACGTTAAAATATTTGCCATCATCATAGGCTATTTTATTTGTTAATTTAGTCTCAAAATATGTCATGTATAGGATTGCTGAATTAAGTTTTTTCTCAAGTGAAACCTCATTTGTATGAGATTTTTCTGCCTCTACATCAAGGCCTATTTTTTTGTTTGCTACTTCATATAAGGAGGGTGTTCTTATGCCTGTTTTATGCGTTATTTTTAGAAGACTCTGCATAATCGGAATCTGTCGGAAAAGCGATATATCATAAGTAGATACATGATCATCTTTCAATTGATTATTGTGTTCATAGCGTGCACCAAGTTGAGTTGATAACAGCGGATTGATCCATCTGTATTGGCTGTAAATACCAGTATGTGTCATTGTTTTGTCATTGAAATTGTCCATCGTATAAATTGGGTGGCTATAACTTGCTTTTTCAGTTCCATAGTTTAGGCCTAATAAAAACGTTTGCTGGTTTTTTAGACATACAAAGTGATTAAGATCTAGCTGCGATAAATAGCCTTGATATGTTCTACCTTTCACGCCTTTATTAAAATACTCACGATCAGATTGATTAAATGACCATCTAAGGGATGTTTTTGAATAAGGGTATACACTCAGGTGATAATGCATAGATGCTAATACATTATTTATTTTACTTACGCCTGCGTGATCGGCACCTTCATCAAAATTAATTTTTTCATCAATCTTAGAAATAAAACCAGAGACTTTCCCTATTCCTAAATTTTGATCAGTTATTCCAAGCGTTAAAGACTGTCTGTCCAAAGGATCTCTTTCAGTATTATCCGCTTTTGCTGACAATTGGTTGTTATAACGTTTTGAACCCAATACATATATATTACTGTTACCTATTTGCTTGCTCGCTCTGACAGATGTTTCAACCTGATCGGGACCAAACTGGCTTTGTACAAAACTTGAATGATCATTTTCTTTGGAAATGATATTAATCACACCCCCTAATGAATTGGACCCTTGTATGGTGCTACTAGAGCCAGAGATAACTTCAATGCGGTCAATCTCTTGTAATGAGATTAGTCTAAATAAAGGTGCACCATTTGTTCCTGATACGTTTTTTAAATCAATGCCGTTATAAAGAACGTTTGTGGCGCCAGAGTGCGAACCTCTAAAAAATATGCTCTCGTTGCTCCCTATAGACATACTTGCATCACCTATTAAAGCGAGGGCCTCTTCTACTGATGTAACCCCTAATGTTTCTAATTCTTTACCCTCGAGAACCCGAATTACATCCCCAACCTCACTACGACGCAGGGGTACTTTAGTAGCCGTCGTTACAACAGGGTCCAACGTTGATTGTTTAAAGCGTTCATCGATAATACTAAAGCTAAAGGTAGCCGTTACGCCATCTTTGCTAATTGCCCGTGAGACATGATACTTAATTTTTTCACCGTCACGTGAAATTTCAATACGATCAATGTCATCTAAACGTAAGGTAGACAAGATCGCAGTTACATCAGCGCCATTTTCGCCGCTTACTTGTTTGCTAGATGCGGATTGTTGATCGACATCGGCCTCTGGATTAACCAACTTTGTGAGAACATCCATGGATTCTCCAATGGTTTGCACTCCCAAGGCTTCCAATTCTTTTACCGTAAAACTTACCTTTTGTTGACCAATGGCCTGCTGTTTTTTCTTTAAGGCTTGCTTAAAATCAGCCTGAGATTGGGCCTGTACTGGCAGTGCCAACAAGGTTGGGATGAGTGCTGTGATCCCCCATTTTTTGATACGTGTATAACAACACGCTGTGTTCGTATATAGCATACGTAACTACCTCCTAAACTTTTTCCACGAAGTGAAAGGTTTATTATTTTTTATCTAACTTACGTAGGCATTCCGACTACACAGTTTTGATGCTTGCATCATTCATCAATCTGCTACACGGTTGCGGGCCAGCTGGGGTTTACACCCAATTTCCCTACCTTAGTTAATGATTTTACACGCTATCTTAAAAAAGAGTTGTTTGTCAATTTTAGGGTTTAATTGTGTCTTTTTTATTTTGTATGGTATTTTTTTTACATGTTTTCAGTACTTAATGGTGTAATTTATGGAGGCCCTTTAAGTCCTTTAGTGAATTCTATACGTTTTCCAAGAGGTGTTTCGAGAGGACCTTTAGGAGTGGGAAGATGGGACACTTTTAGAAAAAGTTCTTTATCGGTTCATAGTGCATTGGTAGGTTCTCTTAAATTTCACGTATTTGTTCAAGGTAAAGGGGGAAATTCTGAATCGGATACTTTGTCTGGTTTGCCTATAAAATGTTTTTCTCCAGAAAAGGATTCACGACTTCATCTTGATGTGACTGTTTCTTGTAAACGAGGCCTAAAACCACTAGTAGATGTACAGTTTCATAACTGTCATTTTTCTTCTGGTGATCAACTATTGCGTGAATTAAAAGAAGATAGTGATGAATGGAAGGTTTTTCATGTTTCTTTGAGGACGGCTTTGATATTTGCTGGGCAACCTCTATGGGATGAACTTTCTTGTCTTGGTAAAATCCGTCGCAAGGTTGAGTTGTCTCCTGTTGTTGAAAAGAGTCAATTGCAATTTGTAAAGGTTTGTTTTGTCGAAGAGGGATCATTGAACTCGTTAGAGTTTCGTTAGTGGTTTAAGAGCTTATTGCTAAATAAATATAGACGCTTACGCCACTGACTAGGGAACAGAGAATGGTTCCCCATAAAATATCAATAAGGACAACCCCGACTGGCCAGTCTTTTAATACGGCTAAGTTTGTAAGGTCGTAGGTCATATAGGTAAAGAAGCCGAAGAGGGCGCCTTTGATAAAAGCGTTTGTGACCGAGTGTTGTTTTAGGGCGGGTTCTATGGCAAAAATAATCAGGCCGATGATAAATAAGATGTAAAAGAGTATAGCCGCGGTCCAATTAACAGGATCTCTTAACAAGGGGCCTAAAAAATACAGGTATAAACGACGTGCAATAAAGCCTAGCCACAGTATATCAATGCTAAAAAAGACGATGAAGGTGAGTAAAAATAAACGTGCATAGTACAGGATCATTTTTTCTATTATACACTATCTTTAGTTTTAAGTTGAGAAGAAGGTTTTTCTATTGATATTTGTTGCATTTATTCCGTTATTTTAACTAATTTTTATTTTTAGTTAATTTTTGGGTTTAATACCTATTATTTTAGGTATATGCGGCTAAAGCCAATACACGCGCTTATATACTAAAGGAATTAGTTCAGAAACAATATCAAGAAAGTTTAGTGAGCTTGTGTAGGGAATCTATGGATTCTTCGGTACGAGGGTGTGCAGCTAATTTTATGTCGAAGATTATTGAACAATTGAGAATAGAAAATGATGCTTTACAGACACGAATAAACTCTGGTGATCAAGTAAGCTCTGGTGATCAAGTAAACTCTGGTGATCAAGGGAGAGGTAAGAGACCAAGGTTAACATAGCTTTCATGTAAAAATTGATGCTTGCAGTTTTTTAAATATGCTAGGGGCTAATTTATTTAAGGGGGTTGTTTTTAGAAGACAAACATATAGGAATGACGTGTTGGTGGGGTTATCTCATGTTAGGTATTATGTTTTTTAGTTTTTATCTAGGGGCTCTCTAATCATCTAAACGTATTTCCGCTATACTAATATGCATAAATATGTCTAAAAAAATGAACAATAACATTACCCATATTTTCAAAAACAAAATTGTTGTCCTTGACGGTGCCATGGGCACAGCTCTTCAAGAGCGCGACTTAAGCCCAGAGGATTTTGGTGGTGAGGCTTTTGATGGCTGTAATGAAAACTTGGTTCGTACTCGGCCAGATGTCATCCAAGATGTTCATGAAGCTTATTTAGAAGCGGGGGCTGATATTATAGAAACCAATACCTTTGGGGGAGCTAACTTTGTATTGGGTGAATATGGTCTGGAAGACTTGGTCGAGGAAATTAACACCAAAGCCGTACAGCTTGCCCGTGCGGCCTGTGATAAATACAGTACCCCTGAAAAGCCCCGCTTTGTGGCAGGGGCGATGGGTCCTACCACGAAGGCTTTATCAGTGACAGGGGGGATTTCTTTTGATGAATTAGCTTTTTCTTTTTACCAGCAAGCCAAAGCATTGGTAGCAGCCGGGGCTGATTTTTTATTATTAGAAACAGCGCTTGATACCCTTAATTTAAAAGCAGGTTATACAGGCATTTTGCGCGCCTTTAGTGAATTGAAAACAAGTATTCCCATTGCAATTTCAGGTACCATCGAAACCATGGGTACCATGCTAGCCGGCCAGGCAGTCGAAGCCTTTTATACCTCAGTCGAACACATGAATCCGCTTTATATTGGTCTTAATTGTGCGACAGGGCCCGAGTTTATGCGCGATCATATCCGCACACTTTCACAGATTTCGGCCTTTCCGGTATCCGTAGTGCCCAATGCGGGTATTCCGGATGAAGAAGGGGTGTATCCTGAAGGACCAGAGGCCTTAGCAGGTATTTTAGCGTCTTTTATTGATGAAAAATGGGTCAATATGGTGGGCGGTTGTTGCGGGACCACGCCCAAGCACATTGCCGCTTTGGCAAATATAGCCAAAGATAAAGCTGTTCGTGAAAATAACACACAGCGTGTATCACGAATTTCAGGCATTGAAACCTTGGTGATGACAGACAATGATGGACCTTATATTGTTGGAGAACGCACCAACGTGATTGGGTCTCGTAAATTTAAGCAAATGATCGAGGCTGAACAGTTTGATGAGGCGGCAGAAATTGCCCGAAAACAAGTCAAGGCTGGGGCGCATATTATTGATGTCTGTTTATCAAATCCAGATCGAGATGAAGTGAAAGACATGATCGCTTTTTTAAATAAAGTGACTAAAATGACCAAGGCTCCTTTAATGATCGATTCTCAAGTTCCCGAGGTGGTGGAAGAGGCCTTTAAACTCACTCAAGGAAAATGTATTTTAAATTCGGTTAATTTAGAAGAAGGCGAAAAATCCTTTGAAGAGTTATTGCCCTTGGTGAAAAAATATGGGGCGGCTGTTGTTGTGGGCTGTATAGAAGGTGAAATGGCCGTCACTGCGGCAGATAAACTAAAAGTTGCGATTCATTCATACGATTTATTAACGCAAAAATACGGTATTGCTCAAGAAGATATTATCTTTGATCCATTGGTGTTTCCATGCGGAACAGGCGATGAAAATTATTTTGGCTCAGGCTTTGAAACCATTGAAGGCGTGCGCTTAATTAAGCAAAAATATCCCAAAGTACGTACAACCTTAGGCATTTCAAATGTGTCTTTTGGTTTGCCCAATGCAGGACGCGAAGTTCTAAATTCGGTATTCCTGCATCATTGTGTCAAAGCAGGGCTTGATACAGCCATTGTGAATTCAGAAAAACTGGTGCGTTTTTCATCCATTACAGAAGAAGAAAAAAAATTATGTGATGATCTGTTATGGTATCGCACCGAAAATGGCAATGATCCGGTAGCCAACTTCACCGCCTATTTTAGAGGTAAAAAAACAGTGGAGAAAACAGCCGTTGATCAGTCTCATTTAAGTGTTGAAAAACGGCTTGAATATAATATTGTCGAAGGAACCAAAGAAAAACTCATTGAAAATTTAGATGAAGCACTAAAAAAATACAAACCCTTGGATGTGATTAATATTCCGCTGATGGCGGGTATGGATATTGTGGGCAAGTTATTTAATGATAACGAACTGATTGTGGCGGAAGTTTTGCAATCAGCAGAAGTTATGAAAGCAGCAGTTGCGTATTTAGAACCCAAAATGGAAAAAGGGGATATGAGTTTAAAAGGCACCATGGTGCTTGCCACAGTTAAGGGCGATGTCCATGATATTGGTAAAAATTTAGTCAATATTATTATGTCTAATAATGGCTATAAGGTCGTTGATTTAGGCATTAAATGTCCGCCCGAAACCCTGATTGCCGCCGCCAAAGAACATAAGCCAGATGTGATTGGGATGTCGGGGCTCTTGGTTAAATCGGCTCAGCAGATGGTAGGAACCGTTAAGGATTTTAAAGCTGCAGGAATTGATATTCCTGTTTTGGTGGGAGGGGCTGCATTAACTCAAAATTTTACCAGCAATAAAATTCAGCCCGAGTATGATGGTTTGGTTGTTTATGCCAAAGATGCCATGCATGGGCTTGATTTGGTGAATCACTTGGTGGATAAAACACCGGGTAAGCGCGAGGACTTTATTAAACAGTATCAACAAAATTTCAAACCCGGACAAACGGATACCAAATTATCTGCCACAAAAAAAGCACCTGCTAAACTTAAAGAAAAAACAATTTCTTATGATTTTAAAAGTAAAAAGCTTGCTAAAAAACACTATCAGGTTCAATGTATAGAAGCTGACCTTGATACACTGTGGCCTTACATAAATAGACAAATGCTCTATGGTCATCATTTGGGTTTAAAGGGTAATGCACGCAAATTACTTGATGAGAAAAATCCCAAAGCCATGAAGTTAGACGCCCAAATACAAGATATAAAAGCCCAACTTATAGCCAAAAAGGTCTGTCAGCCGAAAGGAATGACGCAGTTTTTTAAGGTGAAACGCGATCCTAAGTCGCCTGAAACTATGATTGTTTTAAGCGAAGACGAAAAAACAGAACTACAGCGCTTTACCTTCCCAAGACAGCCAGGCGGTTATCAGTATTGTCTTACGGATTTTATTCATCCAGACAGGGTAGATACCATTGCTTTTTTTGTGGTGACATCGGGTCAGGAAATACTGGATTATGCCAAAGAGTTAAAGAAAAATGAGCAGTTTTTAGCTTCGCATATTGTCAATGCTATTGGGCTTGAATGTGCCGAAGCCTTTGCTGAGTATACCCATCAAAAACTGCGTGCCACTTGGGGCTTTGCAGATCCGCCAGAACTAATGGGCGAAGAGCTGTTTAAGTTACAGTATCGTGGTAAGCGTTATTCCTTTGGCTATCCAGCCTGTCCAGACTTGGCCTATCAGCGCTTATTATGGGATTTGTTTGCGCCTGATAAGCATATTGGGGTAAACCTATGCGATGATTATATGATGGATCCAGATGGGTCGGTGTCGGCATTGGTGTTGCAGCATCCTCAAGCGGCTTATTTTAGGGTTTGATATATATTTTTTAATTCAAGAATTTAGGTCTTATATAGCGTAGCTTAGTGAAAATTTATTTCATAAGGTAAATAAAAAAGTGTGGTTCAATAATCTTAGATATTAAAATACTTGTTTAAGTGTAAATATTAAGAAAAAGAAGATAACCCACATTTTTTTAACAAATATTTGTCGGAGTGCAGTAAGATTGGAGTTGAAAACAAAAAATTATGGGCGGTATATTAAGTAATTATGATAATAATTGACGTTTTTATAAAAATAAGATAATTTAATGTAAAATAATCATAAGGAAAGATGTAGTGGCTAGTGTAGGATCTGGAAATGGAGCAAAGTTTAATGAAGAAGTTCTAAAGGGAGCTTCAGACTTAGCTGGTTTAAGAAGAGGATCTTTAGCTGTAGCCATGCAACCAAGACAGCAACAGATGCAGGCTATGCCTCAGCAATTGCAAGGTATGCAACCAACGCAAGAGCAGAAACAGCTGCAAGCTATGCAACAGCAAATACAAACCATGCAACAGCAACAGCAACAGATGCAGGCTATGCAACAGCAAATACAAACCATGCAACAGCAACAACAGCAACAGCTGCAAGCTATGCAACAGCAAATACAAACCATGCAACAGCAACAACAGCAACAGATGCAGGCTATGCCTCAGCAATTGCAAGGTATGCAACCAACGC
>JAYNIM010000002.1:0-26793 GCA_038109055.1 bacterium | reverse complement strand
AAGAGCAGAAACAGCTGCAAGCTATGCAACAGCAAATACAAACCATGCAACAGCAGCAACAGCAACAGATGCAAACGATGCAACAGCAAATACAAGCCATGCAACAACAGCAACAGCAACAGATGCAGGCTATGCCTCAGCAATTGCAAGGTATGCAACCAACGCAAGAGCAGCAACAGATGCAGGCTATGCCTCAGCAATTGCAAGGTATGCAACAGCAGCAACAGATAGCTATGCAACAGCTGCCGAGACAAGGTGGAGGAAAAAGAAGAGCAGAAAGCCTAGAGGGAGGTTCGGCAAAAAGACAGTGTGGATCAAGAGAAAGAATAGGTATTAAACAAGCTATATTAAACTCAATAGAGTCATCTATTAATCAATGGGGAGATTTAGGGAAAACGCTGCAAAAAGAGCTAAAACAACGGGAAAATAATTATGTGAAAATAGCAGAAACAATCCGCAATATTTGCGCTAATAACCCAGATGCCGGAAAAATGTTCGGGACAAAGGTAGTGAGAGATGCGTTAATTGAATGGGGAAATAGTGTAAAAACAGTTCAAGGAAGAACAAGTTTTGCAGGGGCAATCTGTAATATTTGCGCTAATAACCCAGCTGCCGGAAAAATGTTCGGGACAAAGAAAGTGGGAGATCTGTTAATTAAATGGGGAAATAGTGCAACAACAGCTCAAGAAAGAGCAAATGTTGCAGGGGCAATCAGTAATATTTGCTTTAAAAACCCAGATGCCAGAAAAATGTTCGGTACAACGAAAGTGAAAGATCTGTTAATAAAATGGGGAAATAGTGCAACAATAGCTCAAGAAAGAGAAAATGTTGCAGGGGCAATCGGTCATATTTGCGTAGATAACTCAGATGCCAGAAAAGTGTTCGGTACAAAGGAAGTGAAAGATCTGTTAAATAAATTGGAAAATAGTGCAACAACAGTTCAAGAAAAAGCAACTGTTGCATGGGCAATGCAACAACAACAACAGTTCATGAAATAATAAATGTTGTAGGGGGCATCCGTAATATTTGCGCTAATAACTCAGATGCCAGAACATTGTTTAGGATAGATCCTTTAAAAGAGATATTAGATAGACATGCTACGGATTCAAATCCATCAAGTCAAAAAACTATAGTAGATCAACTTAGAGAAGATCTGTTTGAAGATAAAACAGCTTAAGTAAATCAAGAAGTATATCTCAATAATATTAGGTAACAAAAAACGTACTTAGGTATCAATCTTAAGTAAAAGAAGATAACCCACATTTTTTTAACAAGCGTTTGTCGGTTTCATGGTCCGGATTACCGGTTGTTAAAAGTTTCTCGCCTGTAAATATAGAATTAGCGCCCGACATAAACGCCATGGCTTGGGCTTCGTCTGACATGTTTAAACGCCCGGCACTTAAGCGAATGCGGGCTTTTGGAAACAAAATACGTGCCACGGCAATGACTCGAATCCAATCGAATGAATCAATGATTTCTTGGTTTTCTAATGGCGTGCCTTCTACAGGGGTAAGTGCATTAATCGGAATACTTTCAGGGGCAGGGCTTAATGATAACAGGGTTTGTAAAAAAGCAATGCGATCGTCATCTGACTCCCCCATACCAACAATCCCACCACAACACACAGAAATCCCCGCATTACTGACATTTTGTATGGTTTTTAAGCGGTCTTGATAGGTGCGTGTTTGAATAATATCACCGTAAAAAGATTCAGAGCTATCTAAATTATGGTTGTAGGCTGTTAAGCCGGCATCTGCCAAACGTTGGGCTTGCGTGGCACTTAACATACCTAGCGTACAACAGGCCTCCAAGCCAAGTGATTTAACGCCTTTGACCATCTCAATCACCGCATCAAATTCGGCATTGTCTTTGACTTCACGCCAGGCAGCGCCCATACAAAAGCGGGTAGATCCGCCCTCTTTGGCTTTTTTTGCATTGTTTAAAACATCTTTTACATCCATGAGTGGAGAGCGTTTGACGTTGGTATGATATCGTGCTGCTTGAGGGCAATACGCACAATCTTCCTGACAACCGCCTGTTTTAACAGATAAAAGCGTACACATTTGTACTTTTTGCGGATTTTGATTTTCACGATGCACCGTTGCAGCGTGATAAATAAGCTCTAAAAAGGGTTGATGGTACAAGTTCGAAATCTCGGCTTTAGAGAGTTTAGCTGTTGGCGTACGTGTTTGTGTAGTCATCAGCTACAAAGGTAGCATTTTAGCGTTATTTTTGAAAGCAAAGTGCTGAGCAAGCAAATAAGAATTTAAACAATCAGTATTTAAAATTTTAATATATAGGTAGGCAAATGAACTATTTATCAATAAATTGAATAAAATAGTAAAAATATTGTTTATTTAAAAAAAGTAAGATAATTTAATTTAAATTCAAAAAATAAATAGTTAGTTGGAGAATAAACAATGATAGCAGTACCTGGAACATGTCATGAAAACCCAGCACAAAAAGTTGCGCTACCTAATCGGTCATTATGCAGAAAGGGTAGCAATTTTTTGTCACAGGGTTTAAAGCAACTGTGTTGTGCACCACGCAAGTTGGCGAAATGTTTTAGTTGTAAAAAGAGTCAAGTTCACCCTGAGCATAGCTCCGTAGATCACTTAAGTGACATGTCCACTAAACTGCAATATGTAAAGACCAAATTAGAAAATGTTTTTCAAGGTGTTCCATCGGCTAAATCATATATCGATGCATTCATGGAAAAAATTGATTTTGTCATAAATTCGTCAATACAAACTACGGATGCTGAATTTAACACAAAGCTTGTTATGACAGCACATCCATCTGATGGAATGATTTTGTTTCGGGAAACATTAAAAGCATTGTTAGATTCTGATGATTTAACTTTCATTGATGAATCCCTACAAGCTGACTTAAAAAACATAAATAAACGACAAAAACCTTCTATTCAAGACGAATGGTCATGTATAAAAGCATTGCTTGAAGCGCATGCAAAACGGACATCTGAGTCAGATTTGAATATGGCTGTTTGGTTTGACTTTGATCGTTCAGATAAACAAACAGTTTGTTATAAGCCTGACTCTATTCCAGAATCAGAAGATCATTTGGATGATCACTATGGTAATGACTTATTAGGGTATTTGAGAAACATTAATGCAGAGCTTGAAAGATTAGGAAAAGCGCCTATTAAAGCGCAGTTACGTTTATCAGCTGAACATATAAATGCTAATTTGCGTATGTTAGAAAATGAGGGTGAAATAGATACTGTTATTTTTGCAAATTTCAACGATGAAACAACACTACAAGATGATGGTGTTGATGCAATGAAAAGGTTAATGACCGAAAATAAAACAAGATATACACCAGTTAAACTAAAGGAAATCGCATCAGTTTTACAACTGAACATAGATGGTGAACGTATATCGATAGCCGTTTTAATTAATAAAATAGGTGATCATTTACAACAAATGCAAGGACATGATCTATTATTTGCGATGCAACAAATTCTGCCACAAAAGGTTATGGCATTGCTTGAAGACCCCCAAGCGATTGCTGATGCTTTTAAATGGTGTAAAGAAAAAGAGTGTATCAAACAAACTGAGACTGAGGAACAAACTGATCGAACAAAACAAGTAAAACCAAAAATTGATTTTGCCAAATTACGTCACAAAATGATGCATGCTTGTAGCGATATGGGATCGGCTGGTTTTGCTGGTACCTTAATGTCGTTTGTAATGGCAGAGTTAAACTTATTAGAATTTAAAGGCACAGGAAATAGTGCGTTACGTCATCCATCATTACCAAAAACAGACATGGAAACATTGCAAGGAAGTAAGCGTTATGAACAGCATTTTTCAAGAAATCTAAATGATGAAGAAATTAAAGCCTACTGGAATTATTTAGGTGAGGTTTTTTTAGGAAAAGCAGGTATAACTAAAGTTTCAGATTTAAATCAACAACAACTAGAAATATTAATGGATAAACTTAACGAAGTTGCAACAGCACACGTCGATTCTCATAATTTTGTTTTAGATAAGGTTGGGGATATTTCGACATTAAAAAAATATGTTCCTGCATTAGGTAGTCGGCCTGTACAAACAGAATCTGATGCAGTTGATAGTGCTGAAGTACAAGATAGGGGTGACGTAGAGCCAGAGTCAGAATTGCCAGCAAAAGATCTTTCAGCAGACAAATTCATTAAAGGTCAACGCGCTATTTCTAGGGTTGCCTTGGCGCATTTTAAAGGACTCTGGCCTGCTTGGATGATGCCGCCAAATGTAAATTGGTCTGAAGCCAAACAAAAACAAGAGCTTTCAAGTTTTAATAGCTTGATGAAAGCAGTGAGTTCTGAAACTCTAGCAGGCGTCGCTGAAAGATTGTGTGCCATTCCAGAGCATTTTGTATATATTTTAATAGCTGATTCCGACCCAGCAAGTAAAGCGGTTGTTGCTTTATATGCTCTTACTCAACAACATAGAGATATTATCAAAGCTGAAATTAAAGAAAGAGATATTGAAATAATTACACCCTCTAAACGCTCATCAACCGAGTTTCTATTTTTAGCCAATGTCTTTATAAATAGACCCCCTTCAGACGAAGATTCTTTCTTTGACGATTTATTAGAGAATGCAAACACAGAAAACCAAGAATTTTTCAATGAGCTTAAAGTAATGTTGTCTAAAGAAGATCAAGATAACCGTCTTAAATTAGCTATTGCCGTTAATCTAGGGGCAAATGCCGCGGGGGGGAAGTCTATTTAAAGCAAACTAAACTAACCTTGACCCGCCATCCACATACAGTGTTTGACCCGTAACAAAGGTTTGTTCTTCTAAATAATGAATAGCGCTTAACAATTGTTGGGTGTTGCCTTGCTGACGAAGGGGAATGCTTTTGAATTTTTCTGCACGTTGCTTGTCAGTTCTGGGCGCATCACTGGGATCTAAAATATAGCCTGGGGCAATGGCATTACAACGAAAGTGTGGCCCATAGGTGGCTGCAATAAAATGTGTTAAGTGTCCCAAACTTTTTTTTGCAAATAAGTAAATAGGATGAAGTGAAGCATGTTTATCAATATTGCAATCTAAGAAGTTAATAATATGCCCTTTTTTTTGAGATTTTATAAAATGTTGCGCCAGAAATAAGGGGCTGGAAAAGTTGGTGTTAAAATTATTTTCAAAAGAACTGATATCTTCACTTAAAAAATCACGTTCAGGAAAACAAGATGCATTATTAATGAGTAAATCAATAGAGTTTTCAAAGAGGGGTGTGAGTTGCTTTAAACTTGCTAAATCGGCTAAATTAGCACAAACCGTTTGTACTGAAATTTTATAGGTGGTTTCAAGTGTGTTTTTAAGTGCCATCATTTCTTTTTTAGAACGATGATAATGCAAAATCAAATGATAGCCCTTACTGGCAAGTCCAGTGGCGATATCTGCCCCAATACGTTTTGCCGCGCCGGTAATAAAGGCAGTTTTTTTCATGTGCTTTGTCCTATTATGATGGGGTTTTGTAAGTTGATATCTTGTGTTTGATGCTGTTGAAAGGTTTTGAGTAAATTTGAAAAACTTTGTTTTAAGGGGGCAATATAAGAATGTGGGTCTAGTATAGAAAATATTTTAGCCATGAAATGACGCTGATATAAGTCGTTGTCTGCGGGATACAAACAGCATTGATCAGAGTGTTGAAAAATGGAAATATCAATATCCAAGGTACGATCGGCATTTTTGTCGGCTACACGGACTCGGCCACATTGGTTTTCTATATGTCTCAATGTATTGTTTAGGTCTTCTTTTGAGCTTTCAGAGCGAATTAACATGGCCATATTATAAAAACAAAATTCGGCCGTTACGGTGGAGCGAGTGGGGTATATAGGGGTATATTTAAGAACTTCAACGCTATTTTTGATGTGTTTAAATCCTTGTTTTAAATGCGTAATGGGGTCGATATTTGAGCCTAAAAATAAATAGGCCTTAGGCATAGTCACTTTTTTGGCGTGTAATACGTACGCCCACTGATTTACTAAATCGTAGGGCTGTGGGTTTTTCTATGGTGAGTGTGAGTTTATGGATATCAAATTCAGTTAAAAGTGTTTTAGCCACATCATTAATGAGTTTTTCTATTAAAAAAGGTTCACTGTTTTCAACCAAGGCAATAATGCGTTTACAGACACTTTTGTAATTGAGCGAGTCATTCATGTCATCGCTTAAACCGGCTTTTTTGGTATCGTATTGTAATTCTGCATTCACCAAAACATCTTGTTTCACATCGCGTTCCCAATCGTTTAAACCAATAACGCTTCTTATGTGTAAATCTTTAATAAAAATCGTATCCATTAGCCTTTGATTAAATCAAAAAACTCAGATCGTGTACGGGCATCACTTCTGAAAAGTCCTAACATGCTAGATGTTTTCATGACAGAGTTTTGTTTTTCAACGCCACGCATCATCATACACATGTGCTTGGCTTCAATTACAACAGCAACACCTTTGGCATTCACCACCTTTTGTAAGGCAGTGGCAATTTGCTGTGTAAGGGCTTCTTGTATTTGAAGTCGTTTCGCGTACATATCTACAATGCGTGCGACTTTCGATAAACCCAAGACCTTACCATCAGGAATATAGGCCACATGACATTTACCCAAAAAAGGTAATATATGGTGTTCGCACAAAGAAAAAAGTTCGATATCTTTGACCAAGACCATATCGTCCATTTCTGAGGTAAATACAGCCCCATTGATAATATCGTTGATGTTTTGCTTGTAGCCTTTGCAAAAATCTTCCATGGCTTTGGCTGCACGTTCTGGGGTTTTAAGCAAGCCTTCACGTTGAGGATCTTCCCCAATTGTTTTTAAAATATCAAGATATGAATGGGTAAGCTGGTGAAGTGATTCTGATGGGTGTTTTGAACAAGACATAATGAAATCTTTTAAAGATTACAGCAAATTTTAATTCTTTTAAAGTAAAAAATAGGCAACTAAACTCATTTGAAGTATTTTAACGCTCAACATGATCTTTAACTACTATCTAGATTGGTGTTGTTTGCTGAAGTAGATTTTAGTAAATCAAGAGTAAGGGATCGTTATAAGCGGCTCTTCATACCAGGCTTAAAGGCTTTTGCTATTTCAAGGGTTCGTGAATCAGCGGTTTGAAGCTCTTTAATCAATGATGATATTTCTGACACAAAGGCGCAACTTTTTGCCGAGAGTTCAAAGGTGTTGGAGTTGATGTCTATTTCTTTGTTTAATTGTATCGATACGATATGTCTAAAACAGGCTTGCAGTGCTTTTAAGTCTTTATAGGAATAGGTTTGTAGACTGTTTATTGCTTCAAAAAATGCATGTTCTGTGTCACTTTTGGGTGAGTCAGTGAAGCGCTCTAAAAACCCAATATAGTGAAAGGTTTCGCGGGCAATTGTATCCATTGTATGATCATCTAAGGGATCAGGTCCTTTATTGAACATATCTGAAGTTTTGTTAGTTAAAAAGCAGACAAAGTCTAACATTTCTGAAATAGTCCCAAATCCACCTATTTTGATGTGTAAAAATGATTTGTTGTCTGTAATGCGGGCTTGTCTATCGCTGAGATCAGAAAATACTTGTTGTGAATATTTAGTGATTTTTGGAATTTTTTCAGTGGGGATATTTTGTAGTTCTGCCGCTAAGATCATGGATATTTTTCCTGCTTTTTTTGCATTTAATAATTCCTTCATAGTGGCATTCATGGCACAGTCTTCTTCGCCACTTCCAATTCCACCTGTAACGACTGTGGATCCGGGATTGTGTGGTGTAAAACTAGCATCAGAAGATGGCGGAGCGGATCCTTGGCGCGCAGATCCTATCACAGCTTCTTCATTAAAACGTGTAGTTAGGGCTTTTAATGCCACTGCAATGATTAATGTTTTATGTTGTTCTATTACTCTATCTGGTAGATGATCAGGGTGTTTTTGTTGGAACTGCAATCTTAATGTATGTAGGATACTAATAGCCAAACCTCTGACTCTCTATTTTTTTTGTAAGCATTACTATACCTTTTTATCTGTATGAGGTAAATAAGGCCGCTGAAATAACATCAAGATCCATTGTTTGAGATGGCAAGGCATCTGCTGCTTTAAAGGTCCCGCTTTGAACACGACGCAGTGTTGAGCAATAGCCAAGGGTACCCAAGGCTATCGCTATATCACGCGCTAGCGATCGCATATAACATCCCGTGGCACAACGCACACGAAGATCAAGGGTATCAATGGCAGCATTCTCATCCCTAGCAATATGGCCCAGCTCAATCGAGTCAATTCGGACGTTGATGGGGTCTGGTTCCACCGCTTTGCCTTCACGTGCAAGGGCATAGCTACGTTTTCCGTTAATGTGTTTGGCTGAGTAAACCGGCGGGACTTGTGTGATATCTCCGATAAATTGCTGGCATATGCTTAAAAGCTGGGCATCATTGTAAATTGGTCGATCCGTCTGCTTATCAATCGGAGTTTCTGGATCCAAACTCGGGGTAGAGGTCCCTAAACGAATCGTCATCTCATAAACCTTGTCCTGTTTTTGAAAACGGGAAATTTGACGTGTATAGCTGCGTCCCAAGGCCAAAATCAAGAGCCCTGATGCAAAGGGGTCTAGGGTGCCGGCATGGCCAATACGTTTGACCTTTGTTAACTTGCGTAATTGATGCACGATGCCAAAGGAGCTAGGCCCCTCACATTTATCGACCAATAAAAACCCTTCTAAGGAGTCTGACATAGAGATAGTTTAATCAGCACTTATTATTTTAAGCAAGAAATTCGGGAGATCTACCTAACACTTGTAGAAGAAAGAACTGTGTTTTTAACTCAATAGTCTTTATTAACTTTTTAATATAATCGTTTTTTTTTGTTAAGGGGCTTGTTTTTGTAAGAAGTGTTATGTGAATGCTGCCATTGCTAGTTGGTATAGTTCAAATTGATGATTGATGTTTTGATGAAACGTATCTTTTGCTGTTTTTAATTGTCTTTCTTTTTTGTCTATACGTTTTTGGGCAGTATGTTGGTCTTGTGACGTTCCTATCATGATAGTTGGTAGCTGGTTTAGGTATGTGTCCAAAGTGTTACGTTTGCTTAGAAAATCGTCATGTGCCGTATCTAAACGTCCATTAGCGGTAGAGATTTCTCTTCTTAGAGTTAATAGTTTTGCTAAAGTACTTTGATCTTTAGTTCCAGATATGATTGTGTCTTTTTCTTTAAGATAATCTTCTGTCATTTTTTCTACATGGCTTATAAACTCCTGTTTTGCAGCTGCTTGTAATGTTTCGAGTTGATTTTGTTCATTTTTTCCAGTGATTATTTCTAAGGTTGTGGTATTTTTCTTCCCATCTCTTACTGATTCTATATATCTTGATAATGCCTGTCCTTGTGCTTCTTCCCCTAATAACTCTGATTTGTCTTGAGTAACGAAAATAGTGGCGCTGCCAGGATCTCCTTTTCTCCCGGATCGTCCCACTGCTTGGATATAACTGTTGGGGTTAGGTAGTTCACAGGTTACGATGGTATGTAGGCCCTGTGTTGCTGTTTGATCAAATGACCAGTCTGTCCCTCGACTACCAGCAAAAGAGGACGCGAATTGTAAACAATTTGCAGCGAGGGGTTTTTCGGGGATTTCTGTGTCATTTTCATTCCAAGGGTCTGCTAGGTAGGGGGTGGCATTGACCGTTAGGGTTTGTGCTAATGTGGTTAATTGCGGATATGTCACATCATTTAGCGGAATGTTTAGCTGAGTCTGTAGTTCAGCTTTGGATGTCCCAGCTTGTAAAGCTGCTACCAATGTTTCAACAGCGGCTTGTAGATGAATCGTATCGTCGATACCGTTTCCAAGTACAAGATTTGCACATGTTCGGCCTTCGTTTTGATTGTGTAAAATGGCGTTTAATACGTTTAGGGCTCTTTCTTGGTAACTAGGTGTCTCGCTTAGGGTTATATCTGGGTTTGCATGTAATTTTGAAGGGGTAAATGGTTGGATGACACAGGCGTCTAATCTGCTTGGCTCTACTCCAAATAATTGTGCTGCTTTTGTAGGTTCTAAGGTACTTCCAGACATGCCAACGATATGCGAATTTTCGCCGTTAAATAGTTGAAGAAATAGACTGTGATGGGTCATTCGTTGACTGCGAATTTGTTTAGGACGAACACTTGCTAGATGTTGATCCTTTGATAAGACAGCTGCTGTTATTTGTTGACCCACTGATGAAAATACCATGTTTGTTTGTATTTGATTCCCCCCCGTTACAACGGCGGCTTTTCCGCTAAATTCTAGGGTTCTAATTTCTTCTAATATAGAGCTATTTTTAGGATATTCATCGGCAAGTTTTTGATAAAAGGGTGTTAATACGTTTTGGTGTATTTTTGCTATCATTTCTGCTATATCTATGGTTGTTGGCTTAATGGTTTTTAACGTATCTACGAGACTTTTGTAGGCATCTATAATTTCTTTATTGGTTTTTGCAGTTGCAATTGTCTGTATATTCGATTTAATTGTCTTTTTTAAAGCGGGTTCGGTGTCTAGTGCAAGACATGGGTCAAATACTGAGTCATGAAGGCAAGGAAGTGGGACGAATTCTTGATTTTCTTTCATACCTGCTAGCCAGGTTTTTGCAAGGTCGGCACATACATATTCTTTTTTTGTGGCGTAGGGTATGGGAGGGTCTTTATCTTTATCGGTGAAGGGGTGCATTATCATTTCATTAAACGCGTCCGTGACTAACATTTTTTTGTGTGCAAGGGTGTGTTCCATTATTTCTGTAAAGGCGTTCAAGCAGTTTAGGATAGAAGCAGGGCGTGCTTGTTTTTTGAATTCTTTTATTGTGGTTATTAACTTTTCAGTAGTTTTTGTATTTTTATTTGATTGAAATGCTTGAATGGCTGTTTTTAATTTAGTGCTATCTTCATCGTTTATTTTTTGTTGGGGGTCGTTTAATTTATTTAAAGCTTCTTGAATTAGGTTTTGATAATCGGGGAAACATTCGGTCTTCATAAGATCTTGTGTTAGTTGAGCCTCATTTGTGCTAGGTTGATCGGATCCTGGAGTGCCAGCTAGTTGTTTACATTTTTCGGCTAATTTTGCATACCAATATTTTGTTACCCCCGCAAAAGGGGCGGTTTTAGTTTGGGCTAGGGCGTTTGTTTTATGATCGTCAAACTCTATATCGTACTCGTCTGTGATGACCGATATATTGTTTAGATCTATTTTGCCATCTTCTGCAAGACCGACTGCCCTGGAGGGCGTTGCATATAGTACCTGTGGGCTACGGGGGGTGTTTGTTTTTGGATCGTAGTCTTCTGCTTCGACGGCGTCTATCCCTAATGCCTTTAAATACTCTTTAGCTAGTCTGCAATCAGACTGCTGAAGACTTGGGTTTGGCACAAGGACCATATGGGTTCGTGTGTTTCTTGGGGGGCCTAAGGCATGATCAACTTTGAGGTTTGTGGCACTAACGACGCGTGCAATGGCGGCTTTTCCGTTGCCTGTTGGGATGTCAAAGGTTTGGGGTGTTGCTTCATCGATTTGGCTCCAACACATTAACATGATACTTACGACTTGGTTTGGGCGTAAGGGAAATCCATTGACTTTTTCGAATGTGTCGATACAGTTTTTTAGTTGAGTTCTTACTGTTGTTTCTTCTTTGCTTCCTTCATTTTTATCGCTCATACTATAAATAAAGGCGAGTGTAGCATCTAATTTACTGTTTAATTGAACAGTGTTATTAGGTGTGCCATTTGCTAAAATATGCATGGCTATTCTTGTTTTTAATTTAGCTAGTGTTTGAGGGTTTTCTCGTAGTTTTGTTATGTCAGCCCGTAGATCAACTTGGCTGTCGTGTACATTTTTATAGGTACGTAGGACGTCTAGTTCTGTTTTTAATTGCTCACTTAGTAAAGTCTCTGGGGATAGAGTCATTTCAGGGATGGGGAGGCCTTTAGCAAGTAGACTTTGTCTAAGGTCAGTTATGGCGTTACATGTCTTTAGGGAGGTTTCTATCTCTGTTTTTGATTCGGTAGGGAGTGGAGTTTGGGTCATAAGAGTTAGTAGGTGAAGGTTTATTTGTGGGTGAATGTCGTTGTTAGCAGCGCAGGTTTCACCTAATTTTTGGCCATTGTCTAGTTGGGGAAGTTTTGTTTGTAGGTCTTGAGTGATTACTTCTTCACAGCTTTTTTTTACTGCGCTTAAGTGTGTGCTTCCATCATCGTGTAGGCTTCTTAAGTCTGTTTCCGTCAATTGTTTTAACTTGTCTTGAATTCGAGTAGACCAGGGGGATACTGCTATTGTCTTGCATATGTACCCTACGTCTTTTTCATTTTTTGTAGTATCCGCAACCTTGCTTAACTCAACTAGGAATGTGATGAATTCTTTGTTTGCTCGGCAGTTAGTTGGATTTGTTTGTAAAAGTGCCTTGATGTAGGGGTTGGAGATTAAAGGGATTGCTGTTTGTATAGGTAGGTTATTTGTTACACATAGTTGACTTGCGAGAAGACAGTCTTCGGTGGTTAATGACTTTGTGAATGTAAGTGTTTGTTCATCGGTTTCCTTTAATGATGATGTCATTAATTGATACAATAGAATGGCTTGTGCTGGTGATTTTGTTACACTTGCTGAGTCTAGTAAAACCTTTTTTTCTTGTGTTGTCTGTAAATGACTTAGCTGGTCTTTGAATAGTTGAGGTAAGTTCTGGGCGTCTCTTGTTAGCTCTGAAAAGTCGATTTCTGTGGTTACACGTGATATAAAAGCCTTTTCTTCATCAGGTGTTTTAGAAGAAAGGAGTTGGGTGGGATCAGTTGTTCGGGTAGCAGGAGTAGCTACATTAGGGGGTATTATTTGTTCCGCTTCGTCTCCATCATCATCACTATCTGCCATTTTTAGGGTGGCTGACGTTGCAAGTAGATCGTTAATTGAGGTATGGCTTGTGTTACATTGGTGAGCTATCGTATTTAATAAGGTTAATATTTCTTCGTTTAGGGGCGTTTCGGCGACTTCAAAACAGTTATACATAAAATCGACGAGCATTTGTGTTTTGTACGTTGCGCTATTAGTTGGATTTGCTGTTATATGATCGCGAATCCTTTTAAGGCCTTCTGTAGTTTTTGCTTGTTTTTCGTCAGGTGCTAAGCGATCTTTTTCGGTTTCTAATGTTTGGGATAAATCCTTTAATTTTGCATTTGTTTTTGATATGCCTGTATTTGTTATATCTTGTCCACAAAAACATTTAGCGTATTTAATGGTCTTAAAAGGCCTGGCTAGGGTTGATTTTGCTCTTTCTGCTTTACCGCCGTAATTTACAGATATTCTATTAGTGGGCATTTTTCTTCTTTTTCATTTGTATTTATGTATTACCCTTTTTTTTTCTTTTTTAAACTTGTTTGGATAATTATTAGGTTTCTTTTATAAGTTTACGTTAGTTATTAATAAAAATTTTATTTATATTTTAGATTCTTTTTAACAACATGGTTCAAGGTATAGATAATGGTTCATGACTCTGGCGTAAAACGAGTAATATTAACACTTTTATCCAATGTTTAACGTTCATTGTTGTAAATTTTTTTATTTATACTCTTTTATATTTCTTTTTAGATTCTCAAATGTATCTGATAACATATTTATTTGATTATTAATTCATTTGAATGGGTATTATAACCATGTGACTACATATTTTATCTTAACGATACTCGTGATTAGTGGACTTTTTCTAGGGTGTTTTTTAAATATGCTGATTTATCGTTTACCATACGATATGGTTTTGACCAAGGATATTTTTAAATGTCGGCGCTGTAAAAAGATATGGTGTGTATTAGATTTTATTCCACTGCTAAGTTATCTTATTAATCGAGGTAAATGTCGTTATTGCAAAAAATCAATATCGTGTCGGTATTTTTTTGTTGAACTTATCACACCAATCGTCCTTTTAGTCGTTTTTTTTCAGTATCCAGCGTTTTCTTGGCTATTTTTTAAATTTAGTTTTTTTTATATTATTTGTATTATTATCTTTTTTACGGATTTTGAAACCTATATTATTCCTAATCATCTTACTTATTTATGTATTGGTATTGGATTACTTGAATCATTTTTTGTGCATCAATATGTTGATCGATTTGTGGCATGCGGTATTGGTTATGGTATTTATTATCTTATTGGAAAAGTTGCAACGTATTATTACAAAAAAGAGTCGATGGGGGGTGGGGATATGAAATTAGCCGCAGGCATAGGGGCTCTTTGGGGAATGCCTATTGTTTTGCTTAGTATTTATCTTAGTTTTTTTGTTGCCGTGATTGTAGTTATTCCATTACTCCTACTTAAAATTAAATCTCGCAAGGATCATATTCCCTTTGGGCCTGCTATTATTATTGCTAGTATTATTTCGCTTCATTACTCTGAAGAAATACTTGCTTGGTGGTTTTATGTTTAAGTTAAAAATAAATCGGGTATTGTATTAAACATATGATTTAAACACGTTCACGTTTTTTTAGGGGGCAAATATGCATGTTGTGTTAATTGATAACGATTTAGAAAGTAGGATTATTTTAGCAAGTAGTCTTAAACGTCGTGGTTTTAAGGTTGATGAATTTACAAGGTATTTGGATGCTAGTGAAACATTGATCAGAGATCGTCAATATCTATTTTTAATTGATCCACAAACATTGGATAATAGTACCTTTGCAGATCTGGGAAAGTTTTCCAAACAATTTGGTGCTTCGTCCATCATTATTATTTCGTATGATGATTCTTCACAGGCATTAGAAAATGCTTTTCAAAATGATGTGAATCACTATATTGTAAAGCCCTTTGATCTTACAGATGTTCTAAAAAAAATACAGTTAACTGTTTCAGATTCAAAGCAAGTGACTTCAACGGATAAGATTCATGAATAATCAAAACATTAATCCCTCTGATATTTCAGCACAAATTGCACGTCTTTTACCTGAAGAATTTATTCGCAAACACAAAGTTTTGCCCGTTAAATTAGATGGTGAATATTTGGAAGTTGCGTGTTGTAAGGAACGAAACAATTTATCTGCTCTTAGTGAAATTCATTTAATTACGGGTTTGGAAACCCAAGAACGTTTATTTAGTGAAGTACATATTCAAGAATTAATCGATACCTTGTTTAGTGTTGAAAAGAGTACAAAGCAAGCCATTGTTGATATGCGTATGCAAGAAAAAAAAGAAGCCAAGGCGCATTTAAAAAAGAGGGAAGAGGAAGAAATTGATGAAGAGATAGATTCTGCACTTTCAACAAATCAGCCGATTGTTAAACTATTAAATAACATTATTCAAAGTGCCATTATTAAAAATGCTTCAGATATCCATATGGAACCCCAAGAGCCTGAAATGCGTATACGGTATCGAATTGATGGTATTTTGCAAAATATTTTAACTATTCCTAAACACGTTGAACAAACATTGATATCACGTACTAAGATAATTGCGGATTTGGATATCACTGAAAAACGACGACCCCAAGATGGTCACTATTCTCATAGTTATAAGGGCCAAAACTATGACATTCGTGTTTCGTGTGTTCCTACAATAAAGGGGGAAAAAATCGTCTTGCGTATTTTAGATAAATCGCGCATGAGTTTGGGGCTAAGTGATTTAGGGTTTTCAACAGAAAATACGACTCAACTAAATAACTTGGTACACACGCCTTATGGGATGTTGCTTGTTACAGGTCCAACGGGTAGCGGTAAAACAACGTCACTTTATGCGTTGCTAAACTGTTTGGATCGGAACGAGTTTAATATTGTGACGGCTGAAGATCCTGTTGAATATCGATTATCAGGGATAAATCAAACACAAATCAATAGTAAAATCGGACTTAATTTTTCACATGCATTGCGTTCATTTTTACGACAAGACCCAAATGTTATTATGGTGGGAGAAATTCGAGATTATGAAACAGCTGAAATTGCTATCCAGGCGGCACTTACTGGCCATATGGTTCTTTCTACTCTTCATACAAACGATGCTGCATCAGCGGTAACACGTCTTAATGATATGGGCGTTGAGCCTTTTTTAATTGCCTCAACTGTGGTGGGGGTTATTGCGCAACGACTTGCCCGTAAACTATGTAGTGATTGTAAAGGGAAGGGCTGTAACAAATGCCAAAATAGTGGGCAACGTGGCCGAACTGTTATATATGAACTATTAGAAATTAACGATAAAATAAGTCAGTTAATTGTAAAAAATGCAAGTGCATCAGACATAAAAGCCGCTATGGTCGAAGACGGCATGATGACCTTTGAAGAGTGCGGTCGTTCAAAAATTAGGAGTGGTATATGTCATCCTCAGGAACTCAAAGCGGTTATTGGTCTCGATTATTAGAGCCTAAAATAACGTATAATGATGTTGTTAACTTTACTCAGCAGCTTGCGTTTATGATTGAGGAAGGATTATCTTTAACGAAGTCTTTGCATACCCTACATCAGCAAGAAACGCAGCCAAAATTTAAGCGCCTTATTTTTGATATTATTACTCAGGTTGAATTAGGGATCCCATTTTCTGAGGCCTGTCAGGCTCATTTAGACACCTTGAGCCAGTTTTTTGTTAGTATGATGAAAGCTGGTGAAGAAGGTATGGGCTTGCCTGAAGTATTACGTCGAGTTGCCACTCATCTTGAAAAAGAAAATGAACAGCGTAAAAAAATTAAACAGGTGTTTACCTACCCCATTGTCATTTGTAGTTTTTGCGGAATTATTGTGAGTTGCCTTGTCATATTTATTATTCCTGTATTTGCAAAAGTTTATATGCAACTTGGTGCAAATTTGCCTATCCCAACTCAAATCTTGATTAAAACCAGTGACATTATACGAACACAATGGATCGTCATATTGGGGGTTGGAGTGCTTGCTTTTCTGGTATTTAGCCATCCAAAAAGTACTCAATTTAGAAAAAAGATAGGCCATAAGTTACTTATGTCGCTGCCCATATTAGGTCAGGTGAGTCGAAAGGCTGCGATTAGCAAGTTTGTGCGTACATTTTCTTCATTATTGGTGTGTCATGTGTTGATTTCTGATGCACTTAGTATTACGGAAGATATTGTAGCGGATCCTGAGATATCTCAAAAAACGAAGCGTATCAAAGAAAAGATTGAATCAGGAGATAGTATTACCAAAACCATGAAGGATAGCCATTTATTTTCTCCTATGATTATTCAAATGGTTAACGTTGGAGAGGAAGGCGGAAATATGGGTGAACTTTTGGAAAAATGTGCAATCGCACTCGAAAGTGAAGTGGATAATATGGCAAAAAAAGCCTTGGTGATTATTGAGCCAACCTTGACCCTGGGTGTTGCCGTTATTGTTGGATTTATTGCACTGGCGATTTATTTACCCATGTTTGACATGATGGGGCATGTGCAATGAATACGAAAGAAAAAAATGTTTAAGTTAATAAAAATCAGGGAATAACAGCATTATGAGATGAAAATAAAAAATTAAATAGTTTATTAATCTTAGAAAGGAGTTATTATGAAAAAAAATGATGGGTTTACCTTGGTTGAAATTATGATTGTTGTGGTCATTATTGGAATTTTGGCGGCGGTGGCTATTCCTCGTTTTGTACAAACATCAAATGATGCAAAATCAAAATCATGCGCGGCAACCATTGCGAATATTAATGCTCAATGGGAAACTAAATTTATTAAAACAGGGAGTTATGGAACGTTGGCGGCCCTAACTGGAGATCCTGATTATTTTCCTGATGGAGCACCGACCTGTGCACTTGCTACACCCTATGCGGATGCAGATTCTGATAATCGGGTAGATGCACACACCCACTAATCGCTTCAGTGGGGGATTTACACTTATTGAATTGGGATTTGTTGTGGCTATTATTGGCATTATGGCGGCTATACTTATCCCACGTTTTAATACAGGTTTACTAAATGATAAGCGTGTTGAAACGCTGTCAAATCAGTTGAAAAGCGATTTATTATTAACACGCCAGCTATCCATTAATACAAAGGTTTCTCATCATCTTCATATTGACCCCACAACAAATAGTTATGCTATTTATCGTTTTAGTGTCAGCCAAGCAAATAAAGTGGGACATACCCGACTGCTGCATCAGGGATTAGTGATCAGTGGCGATTTAACCCATACCTTTACACCAAAAGGATCTTTATTAGATAACGTGAATACCTTCGTACAAATTAGCTATTCTGGACAAGTCTGGCAGATTAATATTAAGGGCTTAACTGGGTATTGTTTTCTTTCTAGGGTCTCAACGTGAATAAGGGTTTTACATTAATTGAGGTTGTTGTTTCTATGGCCATTATGTTGCCTATGCTGATACTCATTTTTAATCTTGTTCCTGGCATCACTCGTTTGCATCATCGTGCTCATGGGATGACAATTAGTAGTCAATTAGGTTGTCAGCTCATGGAAGACATTGTAAGGCAGAGTCGTCGAACGATTGTTGATTTTAATCAGGATTTTTCAGAGTTTGCTACTCCTTTTGAAACGCCATTTACACAGTTTAAACGTATTGTGACGGATAGCAAAACGAGTGATATTAAAACCATTCGCATTAGCGTGTGGAAAGATCTTAATAACAATAGTGTTATTGATAGCGATGAGCCTCAATTTGAAACTAAACGAACGATTTGTTTTTACAAGGGAATATAAATGAAGCGATTTAATGGGTTTACGATTATTGAGTTGATGCTAACATTGGCTATTACAAGCATTATTATCGCTGCTTCTGTACCTTTTTTTTATTCTATGAATCATAGCTGGAAAAGTGTTCAGTACTCTATTGATACAACCCAAGATTCACGATTTGCTTTATCACTTATGGAAAAAGAATTAAAACAAGCGGATCGTATTAATCAGTTATCAGACACAGAAATATCTATTATTAAAAGTAATGGGGATATCACAGGCTTTCTTACAATGTCTCAGGGTTCTACACTTGTTTTGGCTCAAATGATTGATGGTACTGCTGAAGCCTTGACTGGAGAAATTGATAGCTTACTACTGGAGGGCTTTGCTGCAGATGGATCGTTAACAACGGTACCTTCAAAGTTAAAAGCGCTTCGAATAACGCTTAGAATTGGTGGTCAGACCATGCAAACACAAATTACCTTTCCAAAAGATTTTATTTCTACTCTTTATTACGGAATTACAGCTGGAAATTATATTATCTTGGATGGATCGGGTGAAATTAATGGAAATATTCACGCTAATCATACTATCCAGGAAGAAAGTGGAAATAGTATTACGATTAATGGTGACGAAACCGACCTTAATGATACAGCCCCATTACCATTACCGGATCTTGCCATGAGTGATTTATTGGCTACCTATAGTGACTTAGCGGTATACAAAGCCAAGGCAGATACCATTTATAGTAGCGATCACACCTTTTCTGAAAGTCAAACTTATACGGGGATTTATTATATTGCAAATGGTGCAAATGCGACGATTGAAAAAAATGTTACTATTGAAGGAAGTATAGTGGTGGAGGGAGATTTAACCATTAATGGACACAATATTGTCATTAATGCGCCATACGGTCAGCCTGCCCTGATTGCCGGGAATGATATTTTTCATAACAGTGATATTGGAGACGATTTTGAAACCACGGGTGTTGTATATGCGGGACGAGATATTATTATGACAACCAAGGATGTTATTTGTCATGGCAATGATCAGTATAATTTTACTTATATTGCGGGTCGAAATATTCATATTTCTTCTCGACAATTGGTCTCAGATGGGGGGATTGTTGCGGGGAATGATCTTACCCTTAATCAAAATCAAACATTGACTATTAGCACCTCTAAATTAACGCCTATTTTAGCTTGTGGAAATGATATGTTCTTGATGAGCGAAGGATTATCTACAACTTTAACGGGGTTAATTTATTCAGGAAACAATTTCTTGAGTGAAAAGGATCCTTTTTTACTCAATGGAAATATTATTGCTCATCATAATTTGCAGTTACAAGGAGATGTTAGTATCACATATAGTAGCAGTGATTTAGATCATCCGCCTATTCATTTTATGGAGTCTGAAGAATGAAGAAAGAAAAAGGGTCTGTTCTTGTTATGACGCTTTTTGCCATTGCCTTATTAAGTATATTAATCACGGGGATAATGGTGGTATTAAGCTCTGAAATACACATAGCGTCACAGGATGCGTGGGCAAGACAAGCTGGGTTTGTAGCAGAAACAGCTATCGCAGAGTCTATGTATCAGCTCACCTTAAATGATAATTGGAATACGGGGTTTACTAACGAACCTTTTGGCACAGATCAACAGTATTCTGCGTTGATTATTAATAAAAACCCTCTGGTGACTATTCACGCTTCTGGTACTGCACATGGGGTTACCCGACAAATAGAGGCATCTTTAGTTATTATTGATAAAACGACTACTGGAAAATTTGCACTTCGTGTTGATAGTTGGGAGGAGTTATAGATGCATACATTTCTGTCTCCTCTGAAGACATTCAAACAACATATTTACTTTGAAAAGAAAAAAGTAGATCCAAAAATTTGCCTCATGATACATAACCAGAACTTGTTATTCATTGAAATGCATAAAAAGCATCCCAATTATGTTGTTCATAAAATTATTCGTCGTTCAATTGCTGATTCATTAGATGAAAACAACCAATTGAGAGATGATAACTCCTTTAGTGATACACTTAAACAGCTTTGTATAGAGCATGATATCCATGCTAAAAAGGTGATTTTTATTAGTAGCGACAATCATATCCTTATGCGTATTTTTACCATTCCAAAGAGTAATGCCAAGGGTATTAGTGAGTATATTTACAAACAACTCTCTAGCTACACGTTATTTTCTGGCCATGAATTACACAAAAACTGGAAAATACTCGACACGGTTACTGTCAATCAAGAACCTCATTATCGGGTTGTTGTGTTGGCATGTAAACGCGATACTTTTCGTCGATGGAACACCATTATGCAACATGCTCAATTATCCTTATTTGGTATCACAACTCATAGTGCAGGATTGATTCATCAGTTTTCAACACTTGAAAATAGTGAAGATAAAATCATCGTTTGTGCAGAGCCAAATCAAACCAGTTATATGGCATGGAATGATCGTGGTTTGCAACATATTCATTATGGCTCTACCCCACTGAGAAAACTTATTAATACAAATAATGCCTCTCAAAATATTGACTCTATCATTCATTTACTCAATTCTAATAATACACGCAGCCAGGTGTATTTTTATGCCCCCTTTTTAGAAGAAAACCATAAAGAGGCTTTAGAGTCTTTAATGAAAGAAACAAAGGCTACTTTTTTGCCCATCGATTCATTTTTAGATCATTGTCTTGTTAATCCAGACTATGAGCCTCTTGTAAAAATAACGCTACCTGCAATTGGTGCAGGGAAAATGACAGCAGACGATTTATTAATTCTTGGGTTAACTCAGGGCAGACCGTACTTTAAGCTATTACTTACTTATTTTCTTGCCTCATTGTCTTTGGCGTCAATTGTCATGCTTAGTATATTTTTTCTGTTTTATTATCAATCAAAAGGACTGAATCAAGAAATTCAGGTGGTTAAAAATGAACTTATTGCCACTAATAAGGAGTTTCAAGTTGTTCAAAAAATAGATTCTAATATCAATATAATGAAAAAACTTATAATTGCCAGGCGAAAATTAAATAACGATATCCATCAGTTTGATGCGGAGATTTTTTATGCTAACTTATCGACGCTTGTTACTGAAGATACGCGTATTCAATCATTTAAAATGGATGACAAAGGCGAGATTGTCATTCATGGTGAAGCCATTCGATCTGATGCAGTATTTAAACTATTGCAAAATCTAAAAAATTCACCTTTTTTTCTCAAGGTCAAGTTAAACAAAGTTGAAAATAACTCTCGCCAGAATACCGTTGAGTTTACCATTACAATTCAACGCGGAGACGGCCAATGATTCACAAGAAAGAGCAACTATTACAATACCTTGATCAACTCCCTAAACGATACAAAGTTCTTCTTGTTGTTACTATTATCAGTTTGTCTAGCTATGTGATGTATTTGTTAATACTTTCCCCTTATCTTACTAATTATGTTGCTATTAAAAACGAGTTGTCCGCCCATCAAAATTTACTAAATAGCAAAGCACTTCGTACCCAAGCTATCAAGCAACTGAGTGATGCAAAAAGCGAATATGATAATATCTTAAAAAAAACGAATGAATCATTTTTTTCAGAAAGTGAAGCGGATTTATTCATTAAAACGTTGCCCCGAATTATAAAAGGATTTAACAACACTGTTATTTCAATTAAACCGATTCAAAAAGACCATAAAACAATCCGGCATATATTGCTCTTAGATTGGGTTAAGTCGTTGCCTGCACATGAACAGGGTCATTCTATTGATTATATTATGGCTCATGAAGCAGATATTAATGCAGGAGTGCAAACAAGTCTCCATATTCGAGAAATTAGTAAACGTATTATTAATCATAATCATGAAGAGGTGCGTCGGGTATGGATGCGAGGTAAAGACGATAAACTTGCTTCATACTTTATGGAATCTATTCAGTTACAGTTAAAAATGAACGGGCCCTACTCTGGCTTTTTATATGTGTTGCAGTGGTTAAATGGTCATGGAAAATTATACCAAATCAACAGTATTGAAAATAAAGTAAAAAAAAATAACCCTAATATAATACATACAGAAATGGAGCTTAGTATCTATATTATCAAGGAGGTGAGTGTATGACCTACCATCATCAATGGCTCAGTGTGATACTTATCTGCCTTTTGTTTCCATATCTTCAATATGCAAATACGAAGTATCAAACAATTCGAAACCCTTTTGTCTATGGAGATTATCAACAAAAAGAAATTAAACACCCTGTTAAAAAAAATAAAAAAGTAGGCCCTGTTAAACGTAATATTAAGGTTAATAAGAAAACTAAAAAAACATTAAACTTACATGGGATTATCCAAACTCAGACTGGCTTAATTGCCTTGATTAACCAAAAAAGCATGTCTAATGGTGATACGATTGAAGGATGGAAGGTGACGACTATTGATAAAAATAGTGTGGTTCTAAAAAAAGGAACGCTTCGAAAAAGACTAAAAATGAAATAAATGAATATAGTGAATAAAAAATGGGTATAAATAGCAATAGAGTCATGAAAAAGAAGGACATAATGAAAAAAATATACTGGATACTTTTTATAAGTATTATTATGATCAGCACTGTACCTGCACGTTCGCTTACGCCTAGTGAAAATGTCATTTCTTTAAAGGTCCACAACGCAACATTACCCGCTGTGCTTACCTTATTTGAGAAAAGTACGGATTATACAATTACTAGACCCCATTCAATCACAGGTACATCGGTCACTGCCAAAATTAAAGATCTTCCTCCCTTGCAGGCGCTTGATGAAATTCTAAAGTCGCAGAATTATAATTACATTCAGGATAAAAAACATCTTATCATTTATCATAAAAAAGATGCCCAAACACAACCATTTACGTTTACCATTCAGCATCTCAGGGTTCAAGACATTAGCCCTCTGGTCACAACGTTATTGCGAGAAACGGAAACCCTTGCAATCAGTGAGGCATTAAACACCCTTGCTGTAAATGCACGTCCCGAGACGATCAAGAATATTCAAAAACTTATAAAGCAAGTGGATATTTCTCCCAAGCAAGTACTTGTTAGAGCCAAAATAATTGAAATCAAAGAAGGTCTTGGAGACAAAGATAATAAAAATGTTATGGGGGTAGATTGGTTGATTAAGCACCATAGTAATCCTCAAGATCGTATTGTTATCAATACCAATCAATTACGAGATGCTGTTGCGCCGATTGGTATTTTTGCACAGGTTATTGGTCGTGATATAGAAACCTTTTTTACTGCAATTGAACAACGCTCAGGTGTGGAATTATTAGCTTCGCCTTGGGTCACAGCCTTAAATCATCATCCATCTGAGTTACTTATTGGCAATAAATTTGGCTATAAAACCAGTGTCACCACTCAAACAGGCACCCAAGAAAATATTGAGTTTTTAGAAGTTGGAATCAAATTACGGTTTACGCCCCATATTAGTGAGGATGGGGATATTCGTATGAGTTTATCGCCATCGATAAGCGAAGGGCAAATTATTAATAATTTACCCCAAGAAGATACCACCGAAACAAATAGTGAAGTCGTGGTTAAAGATGGACAAACGATTGTTATTGGGGGGCTAACAAAGTCTAGCGATACTGAAATTAAAAAAGGGATCCCTGTTTTATCTCAATTGCCGATGATAGGATCTCTTTTTAGTCGAGTTGAAATGGTTAGTGAAAAGCGTGATATTATTATTGTCATCACACCTACAATTATTACCCCTCAATTTCTTGATTCCATTAAAAAAGATGCGACTCTTTTGGAAGCAAAGGTTAATCTATCGGCAAAAATAAAGTGAGTTTTATTGATAGCCCCTGACTTTCTAGTGAGGCTGGCGTCTATTTTAGTCACGATAGTTCATAGTATTTAGATACATTAATGACGCAAAAAAAACGTTGTTATCTTCGTGCGCTGATGCCTTTCTTTTCTTTGCCGCTTGGTTAAAAAAGCCTAATTCGTGATACTCAGACAGACACTGTTTTAATTCGCGCTGGGCTTGGGTTTGCTTGGTGGGGGTGCGGCATAGGCTGGTTTTTTTTGGGGGGGGGAATTGCTTGGTGGGAGTGGGGGGGATGGGTGGTTTTGGGGATTTAATGTTGAAAGTTAATGAAAGATCTATCGAATATTTTTTTCTGATGATGTATTATTCAAGAACAATATTATGTCAAAAAAACAAAAGAAAATTATTGGGTGTGAAGAGTGGTGCAAGTTAGCAAAGCTAGGTGTGCCTGCGATTAAAGCTAGGGTTGACTCAGGGGCTAAGACTTCGACTATTCATGCATATAACATTTATGCGTATCGCAAAGAGAAGGCACTATGGGTGAGTTTTGAAGTGCACCCTTTACAAGATGACAGAGGAACTATTGTGCGCTGTGATGCTGAGGTTCTTGATCGCAGGGATGTCAAAAGTTCTTCAGGGGTCACAGAAAAACGTTATGTTGTCAAAACATTATTGGAGTTTGGTGGAGTTAAATGGGATATTGAGTTAACTCTTACAAATAGGGACTCTATGGGGTATCGGATGTTATTGGGAAGAGAGGCAATGAAAGGTCGCTTAATCGTTGATCCTTCAGAGCACTTTATCAATGGCGATCTCTCAACAGGCGAAATTAAGAGACTGTATGTAAAAGTTAAGAAGCCTCCAACAGGATTAAAAATAGGTGTTTTAGCTAGTAATTCAACCTTATACTCTAATAAACGCATTTTAGCTGCTGGAGAAGAGAGAGGTCATGATATGCAGTTTCTCAATATTAAGCAGTGCTTTATGAAATTAGATGCGGATGATCCTGAAATTCATAATCGTGGTGGAAAAGTCATAGTGGGATTGGATGCGGTAGTTCCTAGAATAAGACCTAGCATTACATTTTATGGGGCAGCATTAACCAGGCATTTTGAAAGTATCGGGGTTTATACATTGAACTCATCTCAAGCGATCACCCAATCGAGGGATAAATTATTTAGTCTACAACTCTTACTTAAAAACGGACTTGAAATTCCAACAACCGGATTTGCAAACTCACCAATTGATACGGATGATCTCATTAACATGGTAGGTGGCGCACCGTTAATCATAAAACTCCTTGAGGGAACTCAAGGGACCGGTGTGGTTTTAGCAGAAACCAAAAAAGCAGCAGAAAGTGTTATTAATGCCTTCAAGTCCCTCAAAGCAAACCTGTTAGTTCAAGAGTTTATAAAAGAGGCGGGGAGTAAAGATATTCGTTGCTTTGTTGTAAATGGGAAGGTTGTTGCAAGTATTATGAGAGAAGCACAGGCAGGAGAGTTTAGGGCCAATGTGCACAAAGGGGCTTCAACACAAAGCATTAAAATCACACCTGAAGAACGTAAGATGGCAATTAAGGCGGCTAAGGTTTTAGGGCTTGATGTGGCTGGTGTAGATTTAATCCGGTCAAACAAAGGTCCCCTTTTACTTGAAGTTAATTCTTCGCCAGGTTTAGAAGGAATCGAAGAAGCGACTGGCAAAGATATCGCTCGGGAGATTATTATTGCAATTGAGAAAAAGCTCGGATGGAAGGTTCCTTCTGCTGAAGTGAAAGCCGAGCTGGATTCAAACCAGTATTAAGTTCAAAGCGGTATTAAAGCTCTGATCTACTTATTAGTTTGTGCGTGAAAATCATTGGCTGGCTTCACTACGTGTGTTACGAACTGAGAGGGCTGCTGAGATACGGATTTTTCAGGAACTTCTTACATGCGTTGATGTGGATTTGCTGAAGTTGAAAGTTGCATAATCTAAAATCGTAAATAGTTATCCCTTTTATATAATCAAATAAACCCAAACAACAATCCGCTTCCCAAAGCAAACACAAACCAATATCCAATATAAAGAACCATTGGTTTTTTACCTATAACCTTTTGCGCCATGATAAACGTTGGGATACAAGTGCCAACTGAACCTAGTAAAAAAGTCATAGCAGGCCCTTGTCCTAAATCCAAGGTAATCAATGATAGGGTAATGGGGATTTCCTCGCCTTCACACACATATAAAGGAATGCCAATAATAAGTGCTAAGAAAAATGCCAAAAAGCCGGATGATCCAATATACTTTGGAATGGCTTCTTCAGGAATAATTGTTGATAAAATACTGGCTATTACCATACCAATTAAAAAATATTTTCCTAATTCTTTGGTGATATTCCAAAAACTGTTCAAAAATGATATTTTTT
>JAYNIM010000001.1:645080-709387 GCA_038109055.1 bacterium | reverse complement strand
CTCATACGTCAACTTTGGGAGGGCGCAAAATTCGAACTTTCAAAATCTGATGAAGTAATTTTCATTGGATATTCTTTTCCCGAATCTGATGCCCCAGTGAAGCTGTTTTTCGATGAAGTGATTAAAAAAGATGCGGAGATAAAAGTAGTAAACATTGATGATTCAAGTTCATTTAAAGAAAGAATAGCAAGTTATTTACCTAACCGAAAAGTTAAACATCTTTCCTCTATAAAAGCAGTTATTCCAAAATCATTTCTGGAGGAGTAAAATTGCAGTCAATATCTCTTACTAACACCTACTACGCCCTCCGCCACGGCCAAAGCCAAGCCAACCTCGAACACACCATCGGCAGCGAGTTCCAAAAACACAAAAACGTCCCACTTACCGACTTAGGAAAAACTCAAGCCCAACAAGCCGGACAAAAAATAAAAGAACGCCTGGGATTAAACTTTATCATCGTCTCATCAGATTACGCCCGAGCCTACCAAACCGCCGAAATCGTCGCCAAAGCATGTGGCATCAACCCAAAAAAGATTCAAAAAGACCTACGTTTAAGAGATAGAAGTTTCGGCGATTATAACGGAACATCTACTGACAACCTAGACTTAACCTGGGAACGCGACAAAACCGATCCAACCCATAAAACTAACCATGTTGAAAGCGTCGTCGAAGTGTTGGTTCGTACAACGTCTCTCATCGAAGCCCTCGAAGAGACATATACAAACAAGACTATTTTGCTCGTATCCCACGGCGATACGCTCACCATTTTAGAAACGGCCTTCAAACAGGTCCCTCCAGAAACATTCAAATCTCTAACCATTTTCGGAAACGCCGAACTTCGAAAACTGGAGCCCACCCAGACATGACTCAAACGATTTCTAAACCGTTCACTGAATACATAAAACAATTCGAAAACTTGCCAAAGGAAGAACAGCTATTTTTTTTGCCTGCAAAAACCAAGGCAAAAGGAACCGTTTTATGTTTGCACGGGTTTATTGCCGGTCCATGGCAATTTTCGCCATTGGCAGAGCAATTATCCCAAAAAGGATTCAATGTATTCGCGCTCCGATTAGCAAACCACGATTTTGAAGACGCCGACCAAACTAGGAATTACACTAAATTACCGTTAATTTGTCAGTTTGAGGACTATCTAAACGACGCGATAAAATTTATCAACACGGTGAACATTGATCATCCCATTCACTTAGTCGGCTTCTCTGCCGGGGCTTTGGTTGCTACTTACCTTTCCACCCAATTCAAAACCCAATCCCTAACCCTAGTTTCACCATTTTTCGGCATCCAAAAAAAGCACAAATTACTTCGATTGTTTCAATTCCTAGGGACAATCAGATTTTTTAGGGACAGATTAAACCGGAAGATATTAACTCACCCGTCAGAACGGCGGTTTAAATCCGGCACCATCAAACAACTGCAATATCCATTGGGAAGCCTGGTTGAACTGTTAAATCTGGCCGACATTATTTTCCCAAAGGCAAAAGAGATCAAAATTCCCACCCATCTATTGATATCTGACGCAGATGAAGTGATTGATCGTCAAAAAGCACTATCGTTTTACGATCAAATAAAGGAAGAAAACAAATCTAAAACCATTTTTAAAAAATACCAAAGCGCACCACATTCTATGATTTCCGACCTGCAAAACCCTGACACAACCTCTCGTCACCAAGCCATCCAATCTATCGTCGCATTTTGTGAGGGTTCGGCGAAAGATGCTTAGCAGCCTATTTTTCCCTGGGTTAGCTGAATTATTAACCGGAGTTTTAGCCATCTCTTTTGGGGTTTATGTCGCACTTCACGACCATGAAAAACCGGCTAATTTTTTGTTTTTTATGTTTTGCCTCGTCATCACTGGGCGTTGTATCGGTGATGGGGGCTCAAAACTTATCGCCTGGTTATATGGCACCGTTTCGCATCCCATCTTAAATCTCAATTTATTTTTCAGTTCATTCATTGCGACCGTGGGTATGCATTTGTGCTTAGCCTTTCCCGCTGGATATCCAAAATGGCTCAAAAAATGGCAGGTATTTTTAATCTACTTGCCTGCTACTTTTTTGGCTTTTAAAGGGTTAACGGATCTTGGATTCTTTTTTGATGATTTTTTAATCGAGGGTGGCAAACTGGTTAAGGTAAGAAATCAAGGGTATCTCATTTTTACCGCAAACACGTTTTTAATGATGATAGGTTCGATCACGACCTTTGTTTTAAAGTTTCGATACGCCGAAAACCCACTGATAAAAAATCAAATTCGATCGGTTATTCCTGGCGTATGGATCGGTGGGTTGATCACCATTTTTCCCGGTTTAGTGCTGTCATATTTTGGTTATCATATCAGTGCTGCCGAAGTGGGTATGCTCACGATTTTGGCCTTTATCGGTTTGGGAGTGATTCGTTACCAAGCCTTTGATGTAAAAACGGCCATTCACTATACTTTGTTTTGGTTATTGAGCTTCGTTGTATTTACCGCGCCTATTGTCACAATACCATTGGTGACAAACATCGAAGACATCAGCACCCCTTGGAAAATCCGTGTCGGTCTTATGGCTTGGGGCGGATTATCGGTGTTGTATTTTTATTTTTTAAACCAGTCTGTATTCCCCAAGATACGAGATTTTACCTTGCGACGAAAAGTAGCTTTAGAAAAAGAAGCGGCAACATTTTTAACCGAAGGTGAAGCGTGTGGAAATCTCGAAGAATTACGAGACTTGCTTCAAAAAACGTTAAAAAGCGCCTTATATGCCACCGACGTGCAGGTATATTTAAAGGACAGCCAAGGTTTTTACCATAAGGAAAACTCTGAAAAACAAGATCTCCCCGAATCGTTTATCCAGGAATTAACGCAACTTCCAAACCTTGTCACCGTAAAACATATTGCAAAACTGAACGCGCCATCTGATTTGCTGTTAACCTATCAACTCATTCATAAACTCGAAGCAAAAGGGCAGCTTTTTGGATGGATATTGGTAAATGAAAAACGGACACTGAAACCCTACACGGCCGACGATACCCGCTTTTTTACAACAATAGCAACGCTAACCGCATCGATGCTCGTTCGATTTTATCAGCTCAACAAGGCCAAACAGGTCACCTCCGAGATCATCCATGAGTTAAAAAACACATCCGTTGGTCTTGAATATACCGTGGCCAATTTAGCCTCAAAACAACACCTAACCGATGAGGAAAAAGAAATGCTTCAAGAAGTCTTGATCGAAATGGGTAAACTACACAAGTTCAGTCGCAAACATTTGAGTTCGGAAATGGTGGATAAGGTTGAAGACGTCGAAACGGCCCCAATTTTACTCAACGATTTGATCAGGGAAGTTTCCGTTCCATTACGCACCAAGCTTGAAGAAAAATCGATTAACCTGCGAGCTAATTTTAAATCGGATTTTTTGCTTTTCGGCGATAATGCATTACTTAAAATCGTCATTGTGAATCTCATCGAAAATGCGATTAAGTTTCTCGATAAGCCGGAGGACATTGTAGTAGAAGCGGAAGAGACCGAAACACTAACCACGATCCACATCATAGACAAAGGCCCTGGGTTCTCAGACGCACACAAACACCTTGCAAAATCCTGGCTAGATGGCGAAGGCAAATACATGTCGTCAGGCTTTGGTTTATCGCTTTGCCAGAAGATTGTTCAAAAACACGGGGGGCAGATTCGAATTATTTCTGCTGAGGGTGCTGGGACTACTGTTTCGGTGGAGTTGCCTAAGGTACGTGAAGCCATCGCACAATAAGTTTCAAGATGCCAAAATGGAATCTTGAACGCTTTCTAATTTGGAACACCTCTTTTGATGTCCTGTATATTCTGGAAGAACCGCCAATGAATCAAGGCTAAATGGTACATCTGGGCTGACCTTGATCCCTTCGCTATCGTTCTGCCTCTTTTTAGTCCATCAACTAAAGAGGAGGTTCCCAAATGGAACAAACGACAACAAAATTATCAGACTTTGGCATCCGTGAACGACTATTGGCTCAAGAACTTTTAAACGCTTGGAACGAACAAGGCCTTCCCGAAGACTTTTACCCAGACCAGGTAGAAATCATGATGAATCGACACTCTGGGTTTGTGTTTTTGACCAATTCCGAATATCAGGTGGCGATGATGAACGGCGACCGACTCGAAAGCTTTTATGTCACGCCGTATGACGGGATTGAAGGGTTTTTGGAGGAGCTTTTGGAGCAGGTTGATGGGATGTGTGATGAGAATCGGGAATTTACATTGGCATTAAAATAAATGAATTCTTTTGCTACAATTTAAACTTAATTTTGATATTGAAAGGGGCGTTATTTGGCAGTCCGTCACAAGTGTTTTATTTCATACGACCATTCAGATAAATCTGCGGTTGATAATTTCTGTAGTCAATTCGAAGGTTCTTTTATTCGGCGAGGCCTTACTATGGAAGATGACATAATAGATTCAACCAACGTAGACTATGTTATGAGCCGAATAAGATCCTTATATCTTCAAGATTCAACGGTGACGATAGTATTGGTGGGCAAATGCACGTGGGCTCGACGATTCGTAGATTGGGAAGTTCAATCGTCGTTACGTCAGCCGTCTGGACTTTTTCCCAACGGGTTGATTGCGATTCAACTTTGGGAAAGCTATAAAACTTTACCCGAAAGAGTTCGATTAAATGTGAACTCAGGATATGCCAAATTTTATAAATATCCAAACTCTACAGCTTCGTTGTCAAACCTGATTGACGAAGCATATAACGCTAGATTCAATAACACATCTTTAATAGGCAACCCCAGAGATCGCTACTCGTACAATAGAACGTGCAGTTAAATCAAGATGAGTATTTAAATAGCCGTCTCGATGACCATATAAATTGGTATGATCAGAAGAGTATATGGAACCAAAAATGGTTTCGTCGTTTGCAAATCATTCAAATTGCATTATCTGTAATTATACCGATCCTTGTACCTTACATTACTGATACATCATTCAGTCTCCGGTTGGTTGTATCTTGCTTTGGGGCTCTGGTTGCCATTATTACGGGGCTATAAGTCTATTTAAACTGCACGAAAATTGGATTGATTACCGTACAACCTGTGAATCGCTTAGACATGAAAAATATTTATTTTTAACTAAAACTGCCCCCTATAACGGCGAAGAACCTTTTAACCTTCTGGTTGGCAAAGTTGAAACCTTAATATCCAAAGAAAATACAAACTGGTCCCAATACACAAGAAAATCTTCAAAGCCGAAATAAAAATTATGCCACCCTCAACTCTGGCAATTTACCCACAAAACCACTAACATTCTCCCCACAAAGGGTTTGAACCGCGTCCCACCCTTTCCGCCAGAGATACTTTTATTACATAAAAAGGATTCGAACCCGAGAGGGTGAGCAAAGCGAAGCCTGAGGAACGCCGAGCGAAAAGCGAGGAGTGAGTGACGAAGGAATGTTTGCGAAGCAAACGAATCCCTCTCTCTGAGCCAGAGATACTTTTATTACATAAAAAGGATTCGAACCCGAGAGGGTGAGCAAAGCGAAGCCTGAGGAACGCCGAGCGAAAAGCGAGGAGTGAGTGACGAAGGAATGTTTGCGAAGCAAACGAATCCCTCTCTCTGAGCCAGAGAACCTGACCTTTGTAATTTTCATCTTGCTCGACTACACGCTGCGCCTGAGGGCTACGCTCTGGGGTAGTTCAGTTTTTAAAAAAAATAGAAATGTATTAACATTATTTTAAATTTAATCAAGACTATTTAATAGTATTGAAATAATGATTTTAAAGTCTCTAAATAACCCTCCATTAACGTGTGAAGACACACGGAGTCAAACGATAAGATGGTGGTTAGATGAGGACCGAAAATGAGTAGACGAAGGAAAGTCGCCTATACATAAAGACTATTTTGATAGAAAGAGACGTGAAGATTCGAGGTTGTCACAGAGCCTTTGTCGAGCACCATTGAGCCCAAAAGAAGAGTCATATTTAGTTGCACTTAATCCATATGTTTTAAAACTTGAAGCGGGAAGCAAACGGAAAGATAGAGAGATCGAAGAACTAACGCTTAAGAACAGGGAGCAACGCTTGAGAACAGGGAACTAAAGCGCAGACGGTAGAAGGGACAGTATCAAATAACAAGATAGTCTCAATATAAGAATGAACGTAACAATAAAATATCTAACAAATAACAAAACATCTTGTTAGATAATAAAGATGTTAATCATCTAAGATCATCAAGTCCCATATTAATAAAAAATTTTGCTCCCCGATGTAAATCAGGGGTAAGCTTAACACGTAAACAAATTCATTTAATGATGGTACTTGATCTTTCAAAAAATGTGTTAAGAATAGAGGAAATTCCTCGACCTTTGATGCGTAGTTTAACGAAAGAATTGGAGCTAGTAGAAAACATTTTTAAGTGCGACGATGGCACGTTTGCTAGTCTTAGTCAATCGCAATATGAACAATTAAATATACCTGTAAGCATGATATCTACACCTACTAGAAGTAATATATTAAAGGTTGGAGACCTCAGGTTAAAATTAACAGTAAATCAGCAGGGTGTACTACAAAAGGTTGAAGTATTTCATAAAGATTATCAAACAACAGTAGCAGGCAAGCCAGTAAATAGTGAACACGAAAACTATTCAAAAGAGTTCGTTGTTAAAGATGGAAATAATATCATTGTTAAGACCTCTGCATAACTAAAAGAGAACTAAAATTTTCTAAAAATTGTGGCGAAAGTGGGTTTTAGGAGAGAAAAAAAATCAAAAACGGGGTTGTTTGTAAAAAGATTTTTGTAAATCAGCCAAAAACAGGCTGTGCATGGTACGTAATTGAGAGATCAAAAAAACGCTAGATTCTGTCAGTAACGAGCTTCGTTATACAAATCAAGTAAATAACTCCAGCAAATGCTGTGACTGAATACCATATTTACTAAATTGATGATGACAAGAAAACCCTGATGATAGGATGTTTTCTTGCCACTGCGTATCTTGTCCCCATCCTTTTTTAAATATTTCCTGAGATGTCTCTTGATTTTGTAATTGGTAGCCGTATACACCAGCTTGCCCGTAGCAACCTAATGATTTGAAATTTATTGTGATTTTTAGTTTCTGAAATAAATCCATCCATTGTTTTAGATGTTCTGGATGCGTTTGTTCCATACAGTGAGGAAAAATTGTCCAAGTTTTATGAATGATTTGTTCAGAAAAAGATGGTATTTTTGGGGTGTTTTCAAGCAAAAATTCTTGTAATGTCATCAGGGGTTTTTCTAATGGAATACCTGCTTTTTTGTATTCGTCTTGAAAACAGTAAAACATGCTCGGTTCGATACATAATACCCTTCCTTTTTGGTTTGCATCATCAATGATGGCTTTTGTTTTTTTTGCTGTTTGTTTAAATCTGGCTGTATGACCTAATATTTCATGGCTTTTTCCAATTTCAAAATAGGGTAATAGGGTGTTTTTTATCGAGTTTTACACATAGTTTTGCCAGATTTTCGATACGTTCTGGTGCATAAAGGCGTGTAAATGGGTCTTGGATGATAAAGACGGTATTGTTTGTTTTGTTGTGTTTGGGTATGTGTAAGCTGTGAGTTGAAGGAATAGGGATATGTTCGAGTTGAAAGATTTTTTTGATGAGTGTTTTTTTTGATGGTTGTTGGGTTGCTGTTTTCATCAAGCTCGACATAACTAAGACTTTTGATGGGAGCGGAGATATGTTGGTGTAGACTTTTAAGGAGCGCATGGCCGGAAGCATTTCGTAGTACGGTATCGTCTAGTACTTCAATTGCAATGGGCTTAAGTTTTTTTAAGGGTTCTATGCAGCTAATAGCATCTGAAAATTGGGGATGGCCAATAACAATTAAACTTTTTTTTTGGAATTTGGCTTAGCTTTAGTTTTAAACGGGTTACAATTCCCAATGTTCCTTCAAAACCTGAAAATAGCGGGATTAGCGATAGAGTTTCTGTTTTTGGATTGTACATATGTTTAAGATTGTAACCTGTTAAAAAACGGGTCGTTGATGGAAATGTTTTATTTATTTTTTGTTGATTTTGAATGGCTATGTTGTAAAGCTTTTGATGTAGCTTAGGTTGTGATGTAAGTTTTGATATCGATATGGGTTTTAAGGTTTGTTTTTCTCCCGTTGAATTTACGATATCGCATTCTAAAATATGCTGACTGGTTTTTCCCTAGCGCATGCTGCCTTTGCCACTGGCATCGGTACTAAACATATCCCCAATCGTAGCGCGATCTGCTGGGGAAACATTATTAATTTTGCCAATGGCATGCATATAGCGAGAAATGTCGATGATAATACCGGTATTAAGTGATTGCCCATTACAACCTGTAGCGCTGACTTTGGCCGTGAAATGAAGGTGTTGGTAGGTGTCTTGATTTCCTAATGTGAGAATCTCTTGGATCGCCTGAGCTGTTTTGGGATATATAACAGCAGCTGGTTTTGACTCGTAAATAGAGTTGTCTGTGGCATTGATAATTTGCTCGGATTGGCGTTGTGAAATAGTTGCATTTACGTGTGAAGCCGTGAGTGTAGTGATGAAGGTGTTTAGCGTGTTTTGTTCATTATTTGGATTTTTCATAATATTTTGTGACGACACGTTTATTTTTTATACCCTTTTTGATGTTAAATGAATCGTTTTTTGATGTTTTAATGCGAATACTTTGTTTAATTTAATTTTTTACCTAAAAATTTTAAATTGCTTGGATGTGATTGGGTATTATCTATTTTAGATGTAGTATGTGCCTGGTTTTTTAAATGGAACTTTATAATTTCAATGAAAGATTCATATTTCTCAGATTTTTTAATCTATTATTGCGTTGTATATGAATGTTATTAAGTTCACAAGGAATGATCTGGTGTTAATTTAGGTGTTAGCTCAATTGAATTTAATGAAAAAAATAATTAACTGTTTTTATGATAAAAATCAAGCAAGCTCAGGTTATTAAGTTTAGAACTTAAACATATTCATATAAACTAAAATTGTCGTGATAAAGAAAACGATAAGGTAGCGCCATGTTTTTTGCAAAGTTGACACCGTCTTCAAATAAAGGAGTGATATATTGGGGTGATATGTTCCAATAAATTTAAAAAAAAGCGTATCATTTTTACAATAAAAAAATTAAAAAATATAGAAACACCCTAAAGGGGCTTAGGATATAAAATTAATTCCTTCTGTTTTGAGATGAAGATAGATCAGGTCGGTTTTACAGATATCTAATCATATGGTTTTATATAAAGTTTGTTCAAAGAAAAATAATAGTAAAAAATTAATAAAGTAAACTATAGCAATGAAATGGCATAATAAAAAAAAATGGACCCTTATAATAATTTTCTCTCTTATAGTTTCAGGAAGTGCGGGATATGCTTTTCAGAAAAATAGTAAGTTTCATACGCAATCTGTCTCAGAAAACCATACAAATAGCTCCTTCATAAAGACTATTGTTGGCTTTGCGCAACAGAAAAAAGAAGCTTTAAAGACATGGATAATTCAAACAGACATACAAGAAACCAAGCGTCCTCAAAAGATATCCTCAACTGAAATACCGATGGCTGTTATTGAACTTTACAAAAAAATTAAAAATAAAAGCTATACAAATCCAAAAGTCTTTCGTGTGCCATCTGCTGAGAAGTTAAAAAATATTCCTGATGCCAAACTTAATGCTGAGAACATTTCCTTATTGCCCTCTTTGAAATTTCCTTTAGGAAACGGAACAAAGAAAATAACATTTGCTTCACCTGTAGGACAGGCAAGTACGGTCACGCAGATCGTTATTGACTATGAAAGTGACCAAGTGCCTGTTGGGGTTTCTGATGCATCTCATAAAGTATTTAGTTTGAAACCAGAGGCCGAAGGAACATTGTTTTTTTCTAATCCCAAAAGGTTGATATATCAACTTGATCACGCCTTACCTTTTGGAACACGATATACGGTCACTATTGATGAGGTTTCGTTTCGATTTGATACAGCAAGACCAAAGGTTCAGAAACTTAACTTAGATGGTTCTGGAAGGGTTCCTAGAAGCGGAGAACTGTTTATCGAATTTAACCAACCCATGAACTTAGAATCCTTAGAAAAATACATGTATTTAAAACTTGAAAAAACAAGAAAGAAAATTCCGGTCATAATTTCTAAATTCGACACCGAGCGAAATTATTCAGATTGGCATATCAAACAAATGTCTCCAACCAATTCATACATAATTAAGTCTTCAGTAGACCTTCCCTATAATTCAAAATTTACACTAAATATATTAGCTGGTGCTAAAAGTGCGCTTGGTAACTTAGGCTTAGAGGAAGACTTAGTGAGTGAAAAAATTTTTGTATCCCCAACGCCAATGTTTTTACAAGTTATGCTGCCTTGGGGAGATAAGGTATTACATCCTAACTCCAAACTTCTTTTGGCTTTTTCAACTCAGGTTGAAGAAGAAAGTCTCCTTCGTTCAATGCGTGTTTATCCCCCAGAAGAAATAAAAATTAAAGCTAAGCGGACTCAAACGTTTGGACACAAAGTATATGTTGATATTTCAGGGTTTCAGCCAAGAAAGAATTATGTGCTTTATTTTGTTTCTCCTATTCAAGCCAAAGATGGGACAACCTTTATTCCTGAACCCTATCCGATCTATTTTTCTGATTACAAGCCCAGTATTCAGGTGCCCCAAGGAAATATACTACAAGAAAAGATAGGAACGCCTTCAATTTCTTTGCTTTATCGAAATTATGACGTTATTTCCCTCAAAGCACGTCCCCTTCAAAATGCTTCAGATATTGCCGATTATCTAAAGTACAGATCTGATTCTACATACAACTTTCACAAAACAATCAAAACGAAGTCAACGCCTAACGTTCTTGCATATCAACATATTCCTATTTCAACCATAGTTCCATCTTTGCAGTACCCCATTGCATTTCAAATTCAAGCTACTGGACAAACATCTTATTACCGATCCTTGATGCAGTTTTCTAACATTGGGATTACAGCAAAGATTGGGTATTTTGATGGGTTAATTTGGGTTAACAAATTAACGGAAGGTGTTTCTTACCCAGATGTGAAAATTAGTATTTATGAATATAAAAAAGGAAGAGCCGTTCTTAAATTTTCAGGTAAGTCTGATAAAGATGGACTTTTGGCAATACCAAGTCAAAAAAGTTTAGGTCAAACAGATCAATTACTCATCATCGCCGAAAAAGACGCCGACTTTGCATTTGCTTTAGATCACTGGAATGGGGGTATTTCTCAGGAAGATTTTAACCTATACCTTCAAACCAAAAAAGCAGCCGGGCAAGAGTTATCTTACTACTACTATAATTCTCAATCTCCTGAGTTATATTTCGATCGATACCAAAAAGGAACACGCGCGTTAACGTTCGTTGAAAGAAAGCTCTACAGTCCAGGAGAAAAAGTACAATTTAAAGCAGTATTAAGACATTTGGGTAATCGGAATTTATCTCAGTTCCCGCAAAATAAAGAAATAAAGGTTTCTATTTTTGATCCTATGAATCAAAAAATAGAAACAATAACGCTTACAATGGATGATTTTTCATCCATATCAGGAGGTTTTTTAATACCTGAAGATGCCCTTTTGGGAAAATATTCAATACGATATCTTGATCAATCTGCATCCTTTCAAGTTCAAGAATTTAAAACGCAAAATTTTGATGTGAAATTAACCGCACCTAAAAAAAATGATACAGCTGGAAACACTATTGTCTTTAATGGGTTTGCGACATACCTTCAAGGTGGCGTCATGAAGAATACAAATGTAGAAACATGGATTAAGCAAAGCAGCACTAGTTTTCAGCCGCCAGGGTATCAGCAGTATACGTTTTCATATTCTCCTAAGGACGAAGGTTTAGAACCTTATTATCAGGGCACACAAACACTTTTATACAAAAACATTAAGACAAATAAAAAAGGACAGTTTAACATCACTGTTCCTACCGAAAAAAAACAACAAGCGAGTAAAATTATTGCAGATGTCACTGTACAAGATCTTCAAGGCGATGTTATTTCAAAATCTCACGCCATGACCTTACATCCTGCAGAATTTTATTTAGGTATCAAAAAAGACAGTCCTTTGGTTCAAGCTGGGAAAAAAATGAGTTTGAATTTAGTTGCAGTTCGACCTAATGGGGAACAAATGGATATGGTTTCTGTCAAAACAAAAGTGTATTTTAAGGGTTCTGAAGTTCTAAGGTATAAGAGTCTAGGAAATACATTTTTAACGAAACAAACGCCAAAAAGCCAACTGCTAGAAACACAAACATTCACTTTATCAAAAACAGATTCAAAATTTGAATTTACCCCACAGCATGCAGGAAACTATACGCTGGTCTTTGAAAGCACTGATTCTAAGGGAAACCTTACAAAATCATCTCGATCGTTTGATGCTTATGGCCTTGGTGATCCTCAATGGCAACTATACGATCATGATCGGATAGATTTGGAATCTGATAAAGAAATTTATAATGTTGGTGACATGGCGACTATATTAATCAAATCACCGGTTTCAAAGGGAACGGCTCTTGTAACGGTTGAACGAGAAGGTGTTTTAGATCATTTTATGGTTGATTTTACGTCTGCTTCGCCCATAGTAAGGATTCCTATTAAAGAACTTTATTTTCCAAACGCCTATATCTCAGTAACTCTTATTCAAGGCCGTGTTTCTAAACCGCCATTGTCAGGAGTAGACCTTGGAAAACCGACGTTTAGAGTGGGGTACTTACACTTGAAAGTGAAAAGCCCCGATCACGACCTTACGATTGATTTAAAGACGGATAAAAAAAACTATCAACCTAGAGAAAAAGTAACTCTAGATATCAATATATCTGAAATTTCTAAGAAAACTGGCATTGCAGATGTCGCTGTGGCTGTAGTAGATGAAGCCTTACTTAATTTGATGCCAAATAAAATTGATCCAATTGCCAGTTTTTTTAAAGATCATCCATTGCGTGTTCGGACAGCTCAAAACAGGATTCATTTTAAAGGCAGGAGAACCTATGGTCAAAAAGGGGTTGGTCTAGGTGGTGGCGGTGGCGAACTGTTAAGTGCGGATACGCGACACCTGTTTTTGAATAGCGTGTATTGGAACCCGTCAATCCGTACCAATGAACAAGGGAAAGCAAGTGTATCTTTTACGGTTCCTGATAACCTCACAACCTTTCGTATTATTGCCTTTGGTCAGACAAAAGGTTCTCGTTTTGGAGTAACAGAAAAAACATTTAAGGTAAGTAAAGAACTTTCGGTTTTCTCTGTTTTTCCAAAATTTTTAGTTCAAGGGGATTCTTTTGAAGCTGGTGTTAATATCCATAACCAAAGTGAGTTAAAAGGCATCGCAGATATAACAGCATTTTCAAATAATCTCAGCATCAATAGTAAATCAGATCAAATGGTAACGGTATCTAAAAAATCTGTGACTCCGGCAATGTTTAGCTTTAGCGCAAACAAGCGAGGGCTTAGTAATTATGGATTCAAAGCACAGCTTGGAAATCTAGAAGATAGTATTGAACAATCGATTGTTGTTCATGATGCTTTGTCTTATTTAACAACGGCGACCTATGGTCGCTTAAAGCCAGGGAGTCTGTCTGAAACAATCATGATCCCCGAAATAGCCACAGCGAATCGTGGACACATCAAGGTAAGTTTATCGGCATCAAAACTATCATCAATCGAAGGGGCTGTTAAATACCTCAATGGATATACGCATGATAGTTTGGAGCAGCAATATGCCAAAACGATAGGACGGATTGGAAACACGGCATTAATGGGTAAGCGTCTAAAGAGTCTTTCTGTCGAAGATTCCAAATTTATACGCCGTGTCATTCGTGACACAAATAAATATTTTAATTCGGACAAAGGCTTGGGGTTTTGGCCTCAAAGTCGTTATTCATCGCCTTACCTGTCATCTTTTATTGCGCAGGTTCTTCTTATGTATGAAGAGATTGGGGTGAAGGTCCCAAACTACTATTTTTCTCGCTTAGATAAATACTTTAAGAAAATGCTAGATGACCCTCTTTCATTTAGCACACATCGTCTACATGCATTTAACTATTTAGCCAAGAGAGGAAAAATTGGATCAGCAATGGTAGAACGGTTTATGGGGCAGAGATCTGAATTCACACTGACAGAGAGACTTCTGTTAGCAGAAGGCTTATATTATGTTCGAGAAAAAGCCGAACTTGCTCAATCGGTTTTTAAAGAGTGCAAACCGTTTTTATCGTTTGAGTCAGGAGAAGTGTTTTTTGACGAAAAAACATCGCCACGGTTTACCTATATGATTCATCCAAGATTATATTTAAACATACTTGGGCTTAGTACCATGTTAACACTCACACCAAATGACCCCCTTGTGTATCAACTTGCCCAGTATTTATCTACAACTCAGCTTCAAAAAGGCTTTTGGAGTAATACACAAGAAAATGCCCAGATCATTATGGCCATGGTGAAGTTTAGAGAGATAAAAGAATTATCAGATTCATCTTTTGAAACACAGGTACAACTTAAAAATAATATTTTAGGGTCTTATACAGCCAAACAAATCACAACTCCGCCCCAGGCGTTTATTTCTCCTATTAAGCAGATAGTTGATGAGTCCATACCCCTTAAACTTAACACAACTGGTGAAGGATCTGGTTATTATCGGGTAGAGCTAAGGTATGCCATTCCAGCCGCTAAAGCGACTCGGAAAAATCATGGGTTTCAAGTCAATCGTAGCTATTTTAACGCAAATAATACACTTGTTGCCCCAGATTCTTTTAAAGCGGGAGAACGCTACAGGGTTGCTGTTTCAATTCGTATTAATGAACGAAAAGATTTCATTGCAGTGCAAGATTTTCTTCCTGCAGGATTTGAAATGATTAATCCTGCACTTGGTGGGGCTGACACATTAATCCGAAATACATTTTCAACATACTTTAAAAATCCTGATCCCAGCGATTGGATAGACCATACAGAACTGAGGCATGAACAGGCTATTGTGTATGCGACTAACCTTAAAAATGGAAGTTATACGCTCAACTATTTTGTCAGAGCCACTCATCCGGGAACATATACTGCAAGGGCTCCCCATGCGGAAGAAATGTATAGTCCAGAAGTATTTGGAAATGGAAGTACGCAAACGATAATAGTCAATCCTTAAAATCAGTGGTTAAGAAACAATATGTGATTCTTGTCAGTGTGCTAAGTGTGCTAAGTGTGCTGATAGGAATAGCATTTTACTTTATAACAAGCATAGATGCGATTGAATCATTGAAGTTACGATCATCAATACAAATTGTCGATAGACATAATCGTCCCTTATTTCAATCGCGTACTATCGATGGAACTGTGCAAACATGGATTTCTCTAGAAAGCATTCCCAAGGTCTTTTTAGATCTATTGCTATTATCAGAAGACAAGCGATTTTATTACCATCCTGGAGTAGATCCTATCGCAGCACTCAGAGCGCTATATTTAAACTTGAAATATAAGAAGATAGTTTCAGGGGGCTCAACCATTACGCAACAATTAGTACGGATCCACAATGGAAATCAAAAGAAAAGTATATTCAGAAAAATTAAAGAAGTATTGTGGGCCATTGCATTTGAACTTAGATATTCTAAAGATGAAATTTTGGAAGCCTATATTAATTCTGTTTATCTAGGACATAGCCGATCAGGGTTTTCTGCTGCTAGCCTTTATTATTTTGACACACCATTTCCCTCCCTTTCTTTATCTCAAGTTGCTCAACTTATCTGCTTATTAAGATCACCTTATTATTTGGATCCGTTCCGATCACCTAGCCAGCTGGCAGCCATATCCAATCGCCTATTATTTTTGGCAGTTAGTAAAAATATAATTCAGAAAGATGACTATGATAGGGCAAAACTGACAACCGTTTCATATTATAAACATGCTGCTAATCGATCTGCCGAGCATTTCACCCAGTTTTTCTTAACGCAGATCCCTACTTCCTACCAAATAGGGACTATTCAAACAACCCTGGATTTAACGCTTCAAAATAAAGTAGCCGGTATAGTCAATGAAGAGCTTAAAAAGCTTTTGAATCGAAATGTATCTAATGCAGTTTGTTTAGTTGTAGATGTTCACACAGGTGAAGTTTTGGTATACCTAGGTTCAAAAAAATTTCAAGATCTAGCATCTCAGGGACAGGTAGATGGTATTCAGGCGCTTCGGCAACCCGGATCTATCTTAAAACCTTTTGCCTATGGACTAGCCTTAGAAAGGGGCTTTATGCCAAGTACGCTTATTCCAGATTTGCCAATGAATATTCCTGGAAACGGCAGCTATTTTATTCCTCAAAATTATGCACAATCTTTTTCTGGCATGGTGTCTTTGAGAACTGCATTGGCAAATTCATTAAATATTCCTGCCTTATTTATTACCCAGCAAGTAGGCGTTGAAGCGTTGATAGCAAGACTGAAAGCGCTTGGTTTATCATCTCTTTCTAAAAATCCTGAATATTATGGGCTGGGACTTGTGTTGGGTAATGGGGAGGTTTCCTTGTGGGAATTAATGCAAGCTTATCTGGTTCTAGCTCAAAATGGCCGTTACAGTCCATTGGTATTGCAAAAACAGGCTAATCCCCCTGAATCTAAGGTGGTATTAGATGAACGTATAACCTACTTAATTACAGATATATTATCTGACAACAAAGCCCGAGAACTAAGCTTTGGTCTGTCATCACCTCTGGTACACGATTTTGAATCAGCTGTAAAAACAGGTACTTCTACAAATTATCGAGACAACTGGACCATTGGCTTTACGCCAGACTATTTGGTTGGTGTTTGGGTAGGTAATTTTGATGGATCACCCATGCATCATGTTTCTGGGGTAACGGGCGCTGGCCCTATCTGGAATCGCGTTATGAAAGAAGTTGTAAGAAATAAAAAGACCCCTTTTAGTCAGCCAAAGGATATTGTTTTACGTAGCATTTGTACGGATACTCATTTGCTGGCAGAAAGTCATTGCAAAGCAACGATGAATGAAAAATTTACATCAGAAATGAGCCATTCTTTAGTTAGCTGCACACGACAAGATCATGGTGTGCCTGAGCAAGAAAAATATAAACAAAGTCGAAAACCCATTGATAATCAAATTGAAATTATTTTTCCTAAACACAATACATATTTTGCAATTGATCCTAATATTGATGTCACTCGTCAAATTCTTTCCATTGATTATATATCTCAGTTTGATGTTCAAGATATCCAGATTTCAGTAAATGGTATTAAGCTAAATGGCTCAAAATGGCAACTTAAAAAAGGCAAGCATAACATTGTTGTGGAAGGAAACATAAATCAAAATCAAGTTAAAGATACGGTATCGATTACGGTTTTATAGAATTAGAATGTTCAAAACATAAGTTTTGGCATCAAATCAGTGCCATAGCTATTGATAAACTCCAAAAAAAATTTGATGTTGAGGTAATACAGCAATAATTTTAAACAAATTTAAAAAGAAAGGTGCGATATATTGGGGTGATAGGCTCTATTTCTAGATCTCATGAAAATAAAAACTTAACAAATGATTTTATAAACTAAACGCACCCTTAATCACTTGTTTTAAGGAATCTTTGATGTCCTTTGAATCAAGTCCTTTTTTTAAGCATTCATCCATATGACTATTCATGTAAGCTTCTGCAAATTTTTTTAAACCATTGATGCTGGCTTTTAATTGATTCAGTGTTCTGATGCAATCATCATCGCTATTCATTCGCCGCTTTAGGCCTTCCAGTTGGCCTATAATACGGTTTAAACGATGCTCTAAATTGTCTTGGGACATAGCTTGGTCTCCTATCAGATTAATCAGATTTTTTTTCTCTTAAAGGTAGTTTTAAATAGCGGGTATTGTTGTCTTCTTTAGCGGGTAGGCGGCCTGCATCAATATTTACTTGCAAACTTTGTAGTAATAAACGAGGTGATTTGAGGGTTTTGTCACGGGTGATGCGCATATTAATAAAGTCTTCACGGGTGGTTTTGGCATTCAGTTGGGGATTGTGTAACTTTTGTTGCCCAATGCTCGATTCATATAATACCTCTCGGCCGCCTGGTCTGTAGTCGTGACCCACGTAAACTTTTATGTCATCAGCCAAACAATAGAGCCGTTTGGTTACAGAGTCGTACATGTCTTGAGCGCTTCCACCCGGAAAATCACAGCGTCCTGTTCCATAGTCGTGCATAAATAATACATCACCAGTGAAGACGGCTTCTTGATTGACCACATATGAACTGCAAGCAGGGGTATGCCCAGGTGTAAAAAGAATCTTAATAGTTAGACTTCCAGCCTGAAGCACCTGATTGTCTTCAAGTAAAATATCAAATTGAATGCCATTTTCATTAAAGTCTTTGAAGTTAAAAATATGTTTAAAGGTTTTTTGAACCAACTTAATATTTTTACCAATGGCAAGATGTGCACTTGGAAAGGCCTTTTTAAGCCACTGTGAACCCGATAAATGATCAGCATGGGCATGGGTTTCTAAAATATAGTGAAGGTGTAGCTGTTGTGTGTGGATAAAATCAATGATTTGATCAACCGATTGGGTGTCATAATGCGATGCGGCAGGTTCATAATTAAGTACCGGATCAATAACAATACTATCTTTGCTTATGTCGTCATAAACCACATAACTGAGTGTGGCTGTATCTGTGTCATAAAAATGTTTAATTTTCATCATTAGCTCCTTTTTTTTCATGTGCCTGATAGGCAAGAATACCACCTTCTAAATTAAAGGTGTTTGTATAACCCTTTTTTTGTAAGTGCTGTTGCGCCAATAAACTGCGTCTGCCAGAACGGCAATATAAAATCAGGGGCTGATTTTTGCTTAAAACACTGCAAGTGTTTTCAAAATCAGATAAGGGTATTAAAACAGAACCTTGAATATGATTCATTTGATATTCATCTTTTTCACGAACATCCACCAATGTAAACGTTTCATTTGATTTTAAGATATTTTTAAGTTGCTCTGCCGTAACAATACCGTGTTCATTATTTATATTCTGAAAGTGAGACATGCTTAAACTCCTTGTTGTTAGTGGTTAATAAAATTCCTTTAAAAAAATAAAAACGCCCATCACAATAATAAACACAGCAAAACCCTTACGTAATGTAGAAACAGAAAACAAATTGTTGATGCGTGTTCCCAAAAACGCACCGATAAATGTTAAACATAATACCCCCAAAAGAAGACCGTAATTATATGAAATACCAAGCGATAAATCACCCAAAAATCCAATAAGTGATTTAGCACTAATAATGAGAAGCGAGCTGGCAATGGCTGTGCGTAAAGGAATATGAGCCAGTAATACCAACGCAGGCACAATCATAAAACCACCACCAGCGCCAACAAAGCCCGTGATAATACCTACCACAAAGCCTTCCACAGCAATGGCAAACCAGGAAAAAACAGTTTGATGTGCCGGGTTGTTTTGATCTTTCTGATGATCTTTGCTTTTAAACATAAAAACAGAAATGACACACAAAAGAATCGAAAAAACAATTAAAATAACTTGGTCTTTACTAAAGGTCATACCCCATAACTGAAGGGTATGTGCTAAGCGAGGTAAAATGCATATCCGTGCAAGTAATACGCCCAATACAGAAGGTACCGAAAAAATAAAGGCTATTTTATAATCAAGTAATTGTTCTTTATGGTAACGCCAAGCCGCAAGTAAGGATGTGGCGCCTACAATTAGTAGTGAATAGCCAGTGGCTAAAACAGCAGGAACCTTAAAAAAATAAACAAAAATAGGCACCGTTAAAATAGAGCCCCCACCACCCAAAGCGCCCAAAACAATACCCATAACGATACTTAGAACATAGCCTAGAATGTCCATTACCTGTTCCAAGGCATTTTTGCCAATAGCAATGCCAACATACAAGTATTGCTAAGGCCCGCAAACAAAAGCCCGGCCCCAAAAAAGGCAGAAAGCCATATAAAATGAGGGTTGTAAAATTGTGCCAATAATACACCTGCCAATACCCCAAAGCCCACCACTATTTGAACCTGACGCATCACTGAAATGCTGTTTCTTGTTCCTTTAATGGTTTCAAGCCCAGCAGCCTTCCAAGCAGCAATGCCACCGGCTAAATGCATCATATTTCCCGGATGATCTTTAAGTAATTCACAGGCCTTACGACTACGAAACCCACTTGCGCAAGAAAAAACCAGCTGTTGCGTGTTTTTCAATTCATCAAGATGTGAGCTTAGTTGATCTAGAGCAATATGTTTAAAGCCTTGAATATATTCCGAATCAAATTCTGATTTTGAACGCACATCAATGCATACCAGCTCAGAATCAACTTGTTTTAAACGGTGTAAATCCTGACTATTAATTTCTTTCATGATGACTCCTTTAATATACTATACCCTATATAGTATATACCCATAAAAATATATTTTCAAACAAAGTTCATGGTTCTTTATTAAGATGAAGACAGCTTGAAGTGAAATAATGTCGTTTTAAATGCAATAACGCGCGTTTACAGCATACAAATACACCATGTCGTAAAATAAGCATCAACGCGTTAAAATCAAGCCATGCACAAACAGCGTGATTGGTAGGGTATTTGGGCGATCATGCTTTGGCCGCAGTGGGTATTTCGGGCTTTTTATTTTTTTGGGGATCCTCAATTTATTTTGGCGTAAACGAAGCTATACAAGTGTATGTCGCTCGTTATTTTGGTGTACAAAATAAACAATTTCAGGATATACCGCTTGTGATCGGCATCCTTTCTGTTTTAGTTTTGGGCGCAGGGATTTCTGAGGACATTGTAAAATAAACCCTTCCATCGTCCTTTACAGTCGATATTCTTAGCTGCTCAAGCTCCTCATCTGGATGATCTTTATGTGGCCATCCTACAAAGATAGAGAACCTGACCTTTGCCATTTAAATCTTTAAGGTCTAAAAGTATCGAATCATCAAATGATAAATCAATGTCTTAATGAACGCTACCAGAACATCAACATCAGATAGAGTTTAAGTAGAGTATTTATATTATTTTAAATAAGCAGAAAGCCCCGTAGACTTGAAAAATTATCATTGATTAAAATATTTCTCTGCATGAGAATTTTGAGCTCTAGAAGAAAATTGCGTGAAGTTAACATAGCCCCCTCCACCATTACCAAAAGAACGTTGTATTGGCTGTTTCAAAACATAGTTCCAGTCACATTCTGTAAACACACCTTGTAGACTACCCATACACACTGAAAACGTATCTTCTTTGTGATGTAGAATAAAACTTTGTATAAGTTGATGCACAAGCATTTCATTCACTTTCTCTGTTCCTATAACGTCAAATTTAAGTGGGTGTACTTTCGTCCTAACGGCACCTTTAAGAATGTTTAATAATGTGTCCAAATTAAAAAACTGGTCTTCAGGAAGATACTTGGCAATCGAAGGAAGAACATGCACCATGATTTCAGGAGAAGAAAAAGAGAGTGTTTTGAAATATTGAACAGCCTTAAAATAATCCTTATTCTTTGTTGATGCGTTATCTTTTAATTTTTTCCAATTATCAATTAAACATTTTAAATCATCTGGACTTAGACGTGCATTCACTTGAAAAAAACTAATGGGCATTTTAAAAAACTGTTTAGAATGCTCAGTCGCTTGGCTAGAAGATTCTACAGATTCTACAGATTCTACTAAGGCTTCCAAAGATTCTACATTAAGCTCAATCGCTGACGGTTGTACATCTGGTACAAAAATGACTTCATTTAAGGGTCGTTGGGTCGTTAAATCGCCTGGGTTTTTTGTAGCTGAGATCTCACACCCTTTTAAACCCTCGTTTCTTCGCTGAGCTGAATGAACGTATCGTTTCAGGTGGGATAAGTCATTATGTGATTGATCGAATAACTGGTCAATATCCTTTTTCGACATCCCCAATTCCTCTAATTTCTGTCGCCATCCATCAAGAGATAGTGTATCTTCAGAAAAAGAAGGATGCTCCTTGTCCTTAAATGTACGTGTTAACAAATCAACACACTGAGCCTCTTGAAAATAAGCTTTCATTTTTTCAGGACGTTGCTGGCTTAATTTTAAGAAAGTATGTTTAAAGTCATCTATGTGCGCTTGATGTTCAAATAAAAATCGCAACATCTCAATTTTTTCAGCTTCTCCTGAGGCTTCCTGAGTCACGGCATTCAAACACGTTTTAAAGTCGTCATTTGTACCAAAAGTTTCTATCAATTGATGTTTTGTTGATACCGGCGATCTATCCATATGATAACTGTTAGCCTGCTCACTCATTTTTCCTTGAAGCCCCTCCAAGTAATTTAAGCGTTTAGAGTATTTTTCAACCCGCTGAATAAACGCCTCATTATTGCTATTGATCTCACATTGATAATGATAAAAGTCAATGACATCTCCAAAATTTAAATTAGGTTTTTGACTAAAAAGGCGTAAGTCATGACTAAATTGCTTGAGTTCATGCACATTATCTCTAAACAAGAGGCACATAACATAAAATACCTCATAAGCTTCTTTTCGCTGACGTGAACTCATATTTTTCTGTCTTGAAAATTCTGTAAAAAGGGAGGCAACTTCATCTAAATATGAAACAGTTTGAACAACATTCGATCCGATATCCCGTTTAGCCGCAACAAGCACATGCTCCTCATTCAAATCATAATGATTCGTTTTCAATGCATGAGTAAAGGGCGCATACTCCGCTGTTTTCTGCCCTTCTTGCTGCAAGGTGACAGGAAGCGGATGATCAACAGCTAGCCCCCCTTGCTGAGCTCGTCTTACAAATAACGCATCCCGCTGATACGTATAAGAATAATTAGCAAACAGTAAATCAGGGGTTTGTGCATACAAGTCAAACTGTTCGGATAAAGGGCGATCCATGAACTCACTCTCTATCCGTTCCATCTCAGAAAAACATTTCCTTAAAGACGCCCTATCAAGAGTAGATAATGACCAAAATACAAATAGCTTATCATTATCCTCCAAGCTCTGAAACGTTTGTTGAAAGGTATTTTTTAAAGCATTAAAATCATCTCCACTAGAAGACTCATTAAGTGCAATACAACATCGTGCACACGTTAAGCCTTGTTCCTTCGTTGCTGGCTGCAATTCCTTAAAAGCAGAAACTATCACTTGAATAGAGTCCGTATCAATTTTCCTATTTAACATTAAAATGAACTGAGCACTTTTAGATTCAAAAATTGCTTGTGTTAAAATTAATTGATACATGGATGGATCACAGAAATCTAAAAACTTTTCGTGCCCTGAAAAGTAAAAATACTGAAAAAGTTTCAATTTATAGTGAAGGGAAAACCCTTCAAAAAAAGCTGTAATGACATGCTTTGATTGTTCAGATGGACCATCTTCTTGAAATTCTCTTACTATAAAAAGTAAATTCTGAAAATCCGACTCGTCTAATGTTAAACAGGAGAAATCAGGAGAATCTCCCAAAATCTGTTCAAACTTCAAACCCATCTCCATTAAGGTCTTGATAGAAGTCAAGTCACCTCTCTTAAGAAAAGACGAACCAATATGAGGCAGGCATTTCTCAATACTCAATCTCTGAATCCCCCAAGTACCAATCTCTATATCTTGGGAAATTAAAGCATCAATAATCGATTCGGAAATAGGTGAGTCTTTTCTATGCATCGCCAATTCAAAGGGAGTGCATCTGTTAGCCTTCAAAAATTCCTGGTCAATATCAGGCTTCCTTTCAAGCAATAGCTTTACGATGTTTGCACTTGCTTTCTCAATCGCTAAACCCAAGGGAGAATAGCATAGATTGTTCTGATTAACATCAGCCCCGTTACGAAGTAATAGATCAACGATCGTTTCATTTCCCTTCTCAATTGCGACCATCAAGGCAGTCCTTTTAGAACATGCTTGGTTTAAATTAACTTTATTAACTTGCCTTTGAGTCAAAACGGCTACAATGTCTTCCTGTTCATTCTCAATCGCAATCTCTAAAGGGGTTTGTTGGGTGTATCCAAGTTTCTGATTAACGTTTACATTCTCGTGGGCTAGCAATAACTTTATAATGTCGTCATTTTTCTTAGAATAAGCCATCTCTAAAGGAGTTTCTTCGTAATATCCAGTGTTTTGATTAACATCAGCCCCGTTATCAAGCAAAAGAGCTACGATTTCTGTATTTTCCAACTTAATCGCTAAACCCAAGGGAGTCTGATCCTCACCAACTCTTTGGTTTAAATTAACTTTCCTTTTAGTCAAAATTTCTACAAGGTCTTTGCGTCCATTCTTAATCGCTATCTCTAAAGGGGTTTGTTGGTGGGATCCAAGTTTCTGATTAACATTTACATTCTCGTCGGCTAGCAATAGCTTTATAATGTCGTCATTTTTGTATAAATAAGCGAGCTCTAAAGGGGTAACACGGGATCCACCGTCTCCAAATTGTTGATTAACATCTCCGTTCTTGCTGGCTAGCAAAAGCTTTACAATGTGTTGATTATCTTGCTCAATTGCAAACCCCCAAAGTGTTCTGCAATCTTGCAGTTCAAAACCTTGTTTATGATTTTGAATGAGCGTCGCAACAAGCTCTTCATTCTTAGTGTCAATATAGTGCGTCAATAGTGTCCTAAAATCGGATTGTTCTAACCCATTTTTTGATAAGATTTCACTAACCTTTTTAACATCCTCTTCTCCCTGGGCCTGTTTTAAAAATTCCATCATTGATGATTCATGAACAGCACAAATAACCGTTATGTTTGCGAAGGAAGCAGGGCTTAATGATGACAAAAATAACAATCGCTGATCAGCTTCAAAGCTATCGAAAATGCGACGCAACTCAACTCTCGTAGTATTCAAATCACGACTTTCACCTAATGCGCTATAGGTAAGATAGTCATCAAACAATGTTTTAAAATCATCAATGTTTTGACCTGAAGCAACATAAGTCTGAATAGCGGCATCAAAAGCTTTAGTGCCAACTGATCTTGTGGTAAATCTTTTGGAAGGCGGTTTTAAAGCCACAACAAGCCTTCGATTTTTTTCAACTCCGGTAGAGGCGCCAGAAACAGTGCGTCTAGGAGTAGGATTTGAGCAACATTTCATAAAAATACTCTTTTCGTTTAGTTTAAAGGTTTAAATTAGATTTATTTATATCATTAATAAGAAAAACAAGACTTCTTTATAAAAAAAGTACCAGTTATACTATTTAACGTATTTTTTTTTGTAAAATTTCAATAAAATATTTTATAATCTGTTTCAATAGTCCTAATCTGATCATCTTCCTTTCACGGCAGAAGCTATTTGTGAACATTCAGATGACGTAGTTTCTGAGTTCAAACAGGGGTAATCAGTAGTTGTATGAACGTCTTATCTGTGTAGAGATTAAAGAGTCACGTAGCTTAGTTAAAGCTAACCAGTGCCGGTGGGCATCAAAAGGATCTACTTGATATAGAGAACGATTTTCTGTTATGTAGGTGACGGGGAAATGAGTATCGTCCTTTGCATCACTTATACGCTCAGTTGCATTAAACGTAAGGGTTCGAATTTCTTTACCTATTTGATAGGTTAAGTGGTATGTAGAGGAGGGTTTCTGAAGATTGGATGGAAGAGAATTAAGGGAGGGGCAATGTCTTTTTGTGACATTAGAAGATAATTCAGGAGAGCGAGATCTTTTATGGTGCTTAGAAGAGTTGGAGGTGTTTTCGTTAGCTTCTTTACGGAGGGTTTTTCTCTGTGCGATACCAGTCTCATCACAACTGAAAAGAACAGGGCGTGAGGGGTCTATATGAAGTTGAAACGAACTACTAGCTTGATCTTCTTCGGAATAAACTGAATCCTTCATATCACCTTGAATATCAAGACGTATAAACTCAGTATCGGGTAAAACAATATTTCTTGTAAGAGGACAACGATAGAGATATCGTTCATGATTCTGGAGTTGTTGGATGATAGTTTGTTTCGCGGTTTTTAGTGTTTGATCATCCAATGTCTGGAGTTGTTGGATGACGTCTTTTTCCTTTATTGTCTGGAGTTGTTGGATGACGTCTTTTTCCTTTATTTTTACTATTTGAGTATATAATTGCTCGAATAGTTGGATGACGTCTTTTTTCTGTGATTCTGATCTTTGAGGATCTAAGGACAAGGCTGTTTCAAGTATAAATGTCGTATCCAGTTTAAATTGATAATTAGGCGTGGTAGCCAGTTTGCATGTATCATTAGGCATGGTAGCCCGTTTGTCTTTAGAAGCAAATAAATCATTAGTCTCAGAGGGAGCAGTAACGGGTGGAGATAAAGATTGAGTACATTCCATAAATAAATATCCTTAATAAAAAATGGATCAACAACTAAAAGATATTTAAGAGATCAATTAGCAATCGATATTAAATTATTAGTACTTTTGTAACAAAAAGTACAGTATAGTTTTGAGGGCGTACAATAATGAAAGATAAATCAAAAAGATAAGCGCCGATCTAATTTTGAGACAATCAAAGGGATGAATGAAAGTCCAAAAACGACAATCGCAAGACCAAGAAAAATAGCTTGGATAGAGAGGCCCTTATCTAGTGCAAGAGCAATAGGGAAGGGGGCGAGGCCTGTAAAGCCATTTCGAAAGGTTCCAATAAAACCCTTAATACTCCCAATATGTGTTACGCCATATAAATTAACCCAAATAATATTCATCACCACTGCAGACATGCCAAGAGAAGCTCCAAGACAGGCATAGTATAAAGGGATGCTAATTACGGATAAACCGCCTAAAGCCGCAATAAGGGTAGCGGCGGCAATAAGGAGGATAATACCCACAAAAGGCAAGATAGGTCCTTTTTTATCTACAAAGCTACCAATGCCTAGCGAAAAAATAGCTTTGATAATGGCATAGCAACTAAGGCCTAGGGTAGCGAATTCCAAGGACCAGTGATGGGCTTGAAATAGGGTGTCTTGATGGAAAAAAAGGCCAGAAACAACCAAAGGTGGAATTGTAGAAGCGAGTAAAATAGGGTAAAAAGAAGGGTCTCGTATCACTTGAGACAGCGTCGAACTTGGAAGTGTTGATGAACGATGCCGAGGGTGAATCTGTTGACCCGGAGGGCGATGTGTTTGGATCAATTCTTCGCCAGGAAAAAATTGACCCGGTTTGAGACGTGAGTGCTGTAATAATAGCCATTGTAGGGGCAACATAATAAGCAAGGTACTAAGGCCAAAAATGAGATAACTGTAACGCCAACCCACAATAGACAATAAGAAAAAGGCGAGACTTGGATAAATAATTTCAGAAGCGGGGTATCCCAGCGAGATAAAGCTATGTGCCTTGCCTCTATTTTTATGAAAGTTTCGGTTAATTAAGGTTGTACTTGTTAACACAAAGACCCCTTGCCCAATAAGGCGCACAATAAAAAAGCCCATAAAAACCATAGAAAGTGAATGAGCAGCAGCAAGAATAAAACAACCAAGGGCCATAAGAAGAGTAATGCAAAAGAGAATGATTTTAGGCGGGTGATGATCAATAAGTCGACCAGCAGGATTAAGTAAGAGAGACGCCAAAATCGTTGCAAGCGAATAGAGTCCAGCGAAGGTGCTGATAGGCATATGAAGCGAGCTAAACACGTCAGCAACAAAGAGCGAGATAAAAAATGTTTGACCGGGAGCAGTAAAAAAAATCTGAAGAAAGCCAAAGAAAAGGAGGTTAGGATGGCTGCGAAGAAGTTTTTTCATAGTTAAAAGAGTACCTTAAAATAGAGGTGTTGGGGAGGCGTTAAAGAAAACCTATACATAGACGCTAAAAAATAAAGAGACGTAATAGACAGAAGAGTAGGGGAAAAAGTAGAAGTAAAAGAAAGATAGATTAAGAAGATGTAGAAATAACTTTAGGGCGATGTTGATGTGGGGAAACTAAAATAGGTCTTAATGGACGACGTTTATTGGTAGATACTTATATGTCAACGTTAGATTTCTGTCTGATTAAGATGTCGTTTCTTGGGGCACAGAGGCACTGCTTGGGGTAGTGGAAGAAAATTTGTTTTCAACCCTAGAACGCACCCTCACAAGGAAGTCAAAAAGTTTTTCAATATGTTGAAAAAATTCGTCAAGATTGCGTTGAGCAGGAATTGCACGAAATTCGATTCTGCTCATCCTATCTTCAGAAAGATGTTCGGCAGTCACAGCTAAGTAATGTTCAGGATTTGTGGTGTAATTCTTGCCCTGTGTGCGTAAACGAGGCTCTGTAGAATGACAAAGTTGTTGAGCACAAGGGTTTTGAAAGCGAGAAAACATCGCAGTAAGTTCTTGGCAGCAATCACTTACAAGGCCCGGCACAGACTTTCCATAATGAAGATGGCCGTTATCAATGTCTCGTAGCCATTGCGCACTTTTCTGTTCAAAATACGCATGCGCATGGGGATAGGTCGTATTAGAAGTAGAGTTGGGGGGTAATTTGAGTTGAATTAACCAAGGGGCATTTAACCTTGCGTCAGAGGGATCACTTTGAAAAAAAGCATTCCATTCTTTTCGATGAGCGTGCAGATAACGAAAGGTTTCAAGCAGTAGTGTAGCACTGCCATGAAACAACGAGGTCGCATCCAAGGAGAGATGCCCCCCTCCACCACGCTTACTCTGGTCTGGAATCAAGTGATAGCTGCAGGCTTCGGCAGCCTGAAAAATATGTTGTTTAATGATAGTTTGAATCCAAGGACGGCGTAGTTGATCAAAGCTAGAGGGCTGTGTTTGAGTTTCAAGGCAACCATCATCAGCATCAAGACGCCACCACCAAGTTTCATTGCTAGGATTGTGGGTGTAAGTAATACGTATTGCGTAATTTGAACTATGTGGATCCTTAGAAAAGGACCAGCTGATATCAGGCCCTAGTGGAAGATTATCAATCATCTGACGCCATGCCGTCATGAGTGGAATGGGCCAAGATGAAGTAGGGTTCAACTCTTTGTGATAAGTTTGCTGACAACAAAACGTAAATTCACTCCCTATGTTGACTTCCTTTTTAAGGTCAACCTCAAGTGCTCTTTGTGTGCGTAAAGATTGAAGAAAACGAATGAGAGTATGAAGTAATTTCGTACAACAAATATCAGATGGCTCGTGATGAACCTTCTTAAGCTGTTGATCGGCATAGCCAGACTCACAATGAGGAAAGGCCCGTTTATAGGCCTGAATAATAGCCGCACCATTATCAGAGAGGTCAAACCCTAAATAGGGACAAAATACAGAAGGAGTCGCCTGTTTTAAATCTTTAAGCGAGGGTGTAGAGTAAAAGTGAAGAAAACGTTGCATGATCGATAAGGCAGAGGCAGCGGCAAAATAATCCTCTAAGGTCACGGCCGTAAATGTCATTGCCAAAAAACGATAATCAGCCCAAGGAATAGCAGCATTAGGGGGAGCTGGGGGTAACGAGCGTAGATGATCAATCGCCCTGATAATAGAGGGGATAGGAAGACTGTTGTCAGTAGAAAAGGTCATATTATTAGAAAAAACAGTGCCCGAGGGGGACTGTGAAGGAGAGGGGGGTAAAATGCTCATATTTAAGCTTGCTTGGGGATCATAAGCAGAAGGATTAGCCATTGGAAGAGACAAAGAGGGATGACACATGAAAGAGGTGTCATGAACTTGAATAGATACTGTAGGTAGCCAAGAAAGATCTTGATCAGGAGGGAGTTGAAGAATAGCCCAGTCCCAATCTGTTTGTTGACAACGTGAATCTTCTTGAAGTAGACGAAGACCCGTAGAGACAATCTTAGAGACAGGTATCTGAGAATATCGAGTATTGGACGAGGGACCTTGAAGAACTAAGGCGTCAGGATCAGCAAGAAAATCAGCGACAGGCAAAGTTGTATGCTCGCTAAATGCATCATGATAACGAGCAACAGCATGCAAGGGCACAAGAAAAACAGGGTTAGACCCTTTTAACCCAAATATGGACGCTGTACAGGGTGTTGCGACACAGGTCTGAGTGTTTTTACTTGATCGGTTATATAGGTTCACTATCATGTTGAACACCTAAAAAATTAGCCAAAATCATTTTACCAAAGGGACAAAGAATAGATTCTGGATGAAACTGTATCCCAAAGAGTGGCCGGGTGATATGAGCTAATCCCATGATCGTTCCGTCCGCCATCCAAGCAATTTTTTTAAGGGAAACAGGCAGCGGGTCTGTCACAAGTAACGAGTGATAACGCCCTGCCATAAAGGGGGAGGGGATACCTGAAAATAAGGGGTGTTGAGCATGAAAGATCTCAGACGCAGATCCATGTGCAGGCTCTGAAGCAAGCGCTACTGACGATTGATCTCCAAAAGCCAAGGCAATACCCTGATGACCCAAGCAAATCCCTAGAATTGGCACAGAACAGTTAGTGATAATAACCTTAGAATAGCTAAAATCCTGGGGATTAGCAGGGTGGCCAGGGCCAGGAGATAAAATAATATGTGTGGGAGACAAGCGATCGATATCTACGGCAGTAACATAATCATGTTGATAAACATGAACCTTTTGGTTTGTTAACTGTGTGATGTAATCAACAATCATGTAGGTAAAAGAATCGTAATGATCAATAATCAACACCTTAGGTGACAATGAATCATGAGGCATAAGAAGAAAATACCTGATATTTTATGAGTTTACCATCACAAATTCGACCTTTATAATCAATCCACACCAAAAATATAATCATGACACAGACAATCATAAAGCCGTATATAAAATGTTTAGACATAGAGATAGATGCTCAGGGTTTTTTTAACCAGGTCTTATATCACAAAGAACAGGCCTTTTGGCTGGACAATCCTAGTAATGATCAGGATCAATGTGGAGAGTGGAGTTATCTGGGGTGTCCAGAAGGGCCTCATGCCAAGGTCTTGACGTATTGGCAAGCAAAGAAACAACTACAAATACAGCAGGGAGGCCAAGAATCTACAGAAACAGTCACGACTATATTTAGCTACCTTAAAACACAGCAACACATAAAAGAGGTCACTGGCATCCCCTCGCCATTTAAAGGGGGCTATATCGGCTATTTTGGCTACGAATTGCGTGGGGATAATTTACCATCCAGTCACTATGAGTCTGAATTTCCTGATGCCTATTTGTTTTATTGCGATCGCTTTATTGCCATTAACCATCGTACACAAAAAACCTACTTGATCTGTCGTGATCTCAGTGATCAACAACAGCGTGCCTTAACGTGGATAGAGGAGACACTAGAACAAATTAATCTGTCCTCGAAACCAACAAGAAAAGCAAATAATAAAGCAGAAAAAACAAGGTTGGCAAACAATATCGAAGACAAGATGCGCATCAAAAAAGACACATATCTGGATTATATTCAGCAGTGCCAAGAATGGATTAAAGACGGGCAAGCCTATCAATTATGTCTCTGTAATCAACTTTCGATCCCCAATATACACCAGGACCTTAGAGAGGTATATGCGACACTTCGTCAAAATAATCCCAGTCCCTATAGTGCATGTTTCAAAACAAAAGAATTAACGATACTCTCGCTATCACCGGAATGTTTTTTGCGGGTATCAGCGACCGGTCGAGTCACAACAAAACCCATAAAAGGAACCATTGCCAGAAAAGTAGATCCCAAAGAAGACGAGAAGCAACAAAAAACATTGCAAAATAATCCCAAAGAACGAGCCGAAAATACCATGATCGTTGATTTGTTACGAAACGATTTAGCCAAAGTATCACAAGCAGGGTCAGTCACCGTGGACGCCTATTTATCAATTGAAAGTTATGCCACTGTACATCAGTTGGTATCAACGGTCAGTAGCCAGTTAGCAGCAGGCAAAGACATCTACGATCTTCTAAAGGCCACATTTCCGGGCGGGTCGATGACTGGCGCCCCAAAGGCGCGAGCTATCGCCTTACTCGAAGAGCTCGAACAGGGGCCCAGAGGTCCATACTCAGGTTGTTTAGGCTGGATGAGTGATGATGGGGCAAGTCATCTTAGTATTGTGATTCGTAGCATTATTGCCAATAAAAATTGCCTAAAAATAGGCGTGGGTGGAGGGATTACACATCAGTCAATACCCGAAATGGAGTGGGAGGAGTTAAAGATAAAAGCGCAATGTTTATACCAGGCCATCACGAATAAACATCATGCCCTATGACAAAAACAAACATGAGCGTATATACTTTTATCAATAACCATCAGATTTAAAAAAGGGATAGATATGATAAAGGGACTCATCGAAAGCGTATATAAAACTTACCACTTTATCACGCTTAGTTTTGCAATCACGCTAACATTATTACTATGTTTTTTTAGTTTGACAGGAGAAATAGAAACCATTCGAGCAGGGATATATCTGCTATCCATTCCTAGTTATTACTGGCTACTTATTGTAATTCTGACACTATTAGTTGTCCCTTTATACAAGCTACCTTATGTGAACTATCTGATTGTAGGGCCTAAATCACTTGTTGATATCGTGTTATTGGCTGATTTTTTTGTTTTTAAAACCTACAAAACACATATCGATCCATTATTTATTAATATGCTGATATTTGATTTTAAAGGATTTGGGTTTTCCTCGGGGTTCATTCTTTTTTCAATATCAGCATTCAGCGCCGTGATTGCCATCAATACCTGGATTTATATAAAGGTTAAAAGCGACTCTTACCGTTTATATTATGCAGCTGCTTTGATAATAGGGCTGTTTGTTTTGGGACAATCCTTGCATATTTGGGCCAATGAGTACAACAAAGAAGATATTACTAAATATACCGCGTATGTCCCTTATTACAGCCCCACAACATCTAGTGATACGATGGGATTCTTAAAGAAGGAGTTTCCCCGTTATTTTCCAAAAGTAAGTCCACTAGATCCGAATAAAGAGATCGTCATACAAGAAAAGTCAAAGGAGTTATTTACATTTCCAAGCAGGACATTACAGTTTAATCAAAGTAAGCAGAAAGCGCCCAATATCATAGTTTTTGTTGTAGAAAGTTGGAGAAGAGATAAAGTAAGCAAAGATATAACACCCCATATAGCCGAGTTTGCTAAAAAAAGTCATCATTTTACACAGCACTACAGCAACGGAAGCGTAACAGCAAGTGGCTTATTTTCATTGATGACAGGTTTATCTCCCAACTATTGGGCCTATGTTAAAACGGATCCGTTAAGGTATCAGAGTATATTGGTCAAATCATTAAAAGAACGTGGCTATCAAATAGAGGCATATACCAGTACAAATTTAGATCGTTTTAGATTAAAGTCTATTTTTTTTGCAGATATTTCTGATGAACACTTTAAGTATAAAATTCACAAGACGAGTATCGAAAATGATCAGTATGTCCTTAAAAAAGTGATTGAGTCCATCAAACAGGAGCCAAAAGACCGTCCCTGGTTTAAATTTATCTTTGTAGCCGCCTCTCATCATCCCTATAGTTATACAGATAGCTATAAAACCTTTCTACCAATACCCAAAAACAGCGAGGCATTTGTGTTTAACAAACAGCTAGATGCCAGGCCCTTTGTGAATGATTATCAAAATTCATTACTGTTTATAGATTCATTATTTGCACAATGTATTCGTACCTTAAAAAAACAGGGTGTTTATGAAGATACATTGATTATTTTAACCTCTGATCATGGAGAAGAATTCAATGACAATGGTCAAGGCTATTGGGGACATGGCAGTAACTTTACAAAATATCAAATAGGGGTGCCTTTAATGATTAAAATGCCCAAGCAACAACAGGGGCAGGTTCATGTGAAACGAACGTTTCATGTGGATATTGTGCCAACGCTAATGAAACATGTCTTAGATGTTAACAACCCATTCAATGAGTTTAGTTCAGGCATGGATTTATTTAGTAGAAAAGGATCACGAGACGCCATTTTAAAGAACTACCAAGAGATCAGCTATTTTATCGATGATGATATTTATACTGTGAAACCAAGGGTGGAAAGCTACAGTGTTCATAACATAGAAGATAAAAATACTCAGATAGACTACAAAAAGCTAAGGAATCTGAAAGAGAAGTCAGAGCAGTTTTTAAACTAATGAGGGTGAGTGTTGTCACAAGCAGATTCACTGTGACAACAATTTAAAAAACGATGATTGAAATAATAAGAGGCAATTACAAAGCAAGAACCTAAAGATAAAAGGAATAAATCAGACATCACCCCATGGTCATGTCCAAGTAAGGCATGCAGGATCCAAAAAAAAGTACCCAAGGCAAAAAGACAACAAGTATGAATACGTTTGTGTTTGCAATAGCCCGTAAAAATAATCAAAACACCGCAAAGCATCGAAAAAGATAAGACAGATAATTCGATCCATAACGACTCGAAAAAGTGACCCATCAATGGAGATGCAACAAGCAAAAAAGGCGTGAGAATGCAATGAAACAGACAGGTGATGGATAAAATATAGGCTAAATATCCTTTTTTGAAGGAGAAGCTTGTTAAATTCATAAGGACAAAACTAGCATTTATAGGTATAAATTGCAATTTTTAGACAGAATTATATCAGTATTGAAGCGAAGAGATCTGTGTTAAACTAGGCAAAATTATCATGAATTATATCGGATCCAAGCGTAAATTATTTCAGTTAATTCAACAAACGATACAGGAGGTCGTAGGAGAGTTAAAGACGCGTTGTTTTTGCGATTTATTTTCAGGAACAGGTATTGTAGCTGCAAAGATGAAAACAAAGGTAAAACAAGTTATTGCCAATGATTTAGAGTATTTTTCATATGTGCTGATTAGAAATTATATCGGAAATCATCAGCCTATGACGACGACAAAATACATTCATCAGCTAAATGAATTACCAGGGAAAGCAGGGGTGATTTATCAACATTATTGTTTGGGTAGTGGCAGTCAACGTCAATATTTTAGTGATGAGAATGGACAAAAAATAGATGCACAACGTCAACAAATAGAGCAGTGGTATCAAGACAAAACAATCGGGGCAGATCAATACTATTTCTTATTAGCCAGCTTATTAGAGGCTAGTGACAAAGTCGCCAATACCGCCTCCGTTTATGCCTCTTTTCTAAAAAAACTAAAAGCTTCAGCCCAAAAACCATTATGGCTGCAACCTGCTACTTATCAACATACCGAAACAAAACATCAGGTGTATCAAAAAGACGCCAACCAATTAATCACGTCAATTAGCGGGGATATTTTATATTTAGACCCTCCTTATAACAATCGACAATACGGAAACTACTATCATATTCTGAATACGATTGCGTCTTACGATACAATTAGACCCAAAGGTATTTCAGGGATGCGTGACTATAAGAAATCACTGTATTGTAAAAAAAGAAAGGTATTAACAGCATTTGAAGAACTCATTAAAAATGCCCAATTTAAGTATATTTTTTTAAGTTATAATAATGAAGGACTTATGTCTGATGAACAAATCCAAGCCTGTATGCAGCGCTATGGAAGATATCACGTGAAACAAAAAAAATATCAGCGCTTTAAAGCAGATAGCAATCGAAAACAGCGAGCAAACTATACCATTGAAGCCTTGCATATCTTAGAGAAAACTTAAAATAATTTTTTTAATTGATTATTTAAAGAGGAATTGATTTTTTCTTCAGCAGTAGCCTTCCTTTTTTGAGCATCTTCAGAGGCTTTGCGTTTAAGTCTATCAGCAGCAGCCGTTAAACGTTTCTTTGCATCTCTAAGAGAGCTTTCTTGATCACGTAAACGTTTTTGAAAAGCAGAAACACGGGCAATATCAGCGTCTATAAGACGAGACATCTGTTGATGTTGGCCCTGAAGGTCCTTTGATAAAAGGGTTTTATTGCTCGTTAATTCTCTTTGTAATTGAGCACGGATTGATGCGCGCATTTTAGCTTCTTTGGCAGAAAGATAAGAACGAAAAGCGGCAGAAAAGTGGCGGTCAATATCAGAGGATAAGATAATATCAGGCGATGACAAGGTGCCATCAAGAGTGAGGTCTATCTTCGGAGCTTTGAGACCAGATAAAAAGACCGTACTTAAGGGGTGTTTTAAAAGGGGGGGATCAAAGCGAAGATGAGACGCCTGCAGTCTGATCTGTCCATTCAACTCAGCGTCATCAATACGAACACTCCCATCAATATCCAATAAGGCGGATTGGTATATCTGGCCAGAGATCGGTAGACCGCGATGTGAAAATATGAGAGTGAGGATACGATCATCCTCTTGTTGATCAAGAGTCGCCTTAATGAGAGAGCTATAAGACCCTTTTTTGTAGTCGAATCGGCTACGACAGGGGCGTTGAATTTTGTCTTGATCAGAGCAAAGATCCCGAACATCAACATGAATATGTTCTGTATTACTTTGTTGACGAAACGAGAATGTTTTAAGCCAAAATCCAGGTAAGGGGTGCTGATTAGGAAAGGTAATGATACGATTACGTCGTCTGTTAGAAACGTTTGGTGAAGATAAAGGAGAAGGCCTTGCACTTTTTTGAGGAATAAAACTCATAATTTTAGTATAATAATCCACATAACGCTGAAGACGAATTTCGAGAGGTGTTTTTAAAAATTGCTGGCTAAAAGAGGCCGTTTTATACTGCGTGAGAGGAGAACGAGCAAGCACAGTACGAAGGTCCTTAGTAAACGCATTATCAAGGTCAAGAATCTGGGTGTAATAGCTGTCGTTAAGCGTCTTAAGGGTCTTTTTTTTGTGTGCCAACTGCTGACGGAGTTTCTGCGTGTTCTCTTTTAAGGTATTGAGCTCATCAAATGACGCTTGAATAGCGATTAAATTGGACGTCTTAAAGCCAAAAGAAGAAAAGCGATGTTGAATATCAGCAAAGGCTTTTTCAAAATCAGGGTCGTGTTTAAGTTGAGTAAAAGATCGTTGATAGTCTTGTTTCATAGAGTGACGGATAGACTGGGTACGTGTATTCATAGAAAGTGGCTGATCATCAAAAAGCCCAGAGACATCAACATCTGCTGCCTGAGAAAAGAGAGTGGTGAAAAACTGAAGAGCATCTTTCTGTGTGTGTGTAGGCATCGTACGTTTAGGGTGTTTACGCGTGACAGACGGGTTTTTAGGTAAAGCACCAGAATATCTTCGTTGGGTATTGCGTTGAAATCCATCCGCAGAAAGGGTTTCAATAATAAGTTTTTTGCGAAGCAAGGCTGACAGATCAATCAGGATCGTTAAATGCTCAAGTTCAAAAATATTCTGCATGGGATGATCAGGGTCTGCTACTTCTATCCCACCTAAGCGTAAACCAAAAGGGGAGAAGCTAACGCGACTATGGCGAATATCTACCTTGGCACCATGAAGAGACTCAGATATAGAGACGAGCTGTCGACAAAGAAGATTGTCCAAAAAGAAAAAAGAAAAGACAGTCAAAAAAGAGAAAAGAATAAGAAACGCAATAACACCTTTAATACGTAACATTAGGCAATCCAATCCTTCACTTTAAACGCCCAATGAAAGACAGGGCTAGCTTTGAGCACTGTAAGAAGTTTAGAATTTTCCAAACGGGGCTTAAGTGTCTGTCTAAAGTAATCTAAAAATTGCAAAAATCCATAATACGTAGGAAAAAACAACAAAGTTGCTAATACAAAGGACCCTAACTGCAAGGTATGGTTAAAGTTTAGCCAGGGAAAAACAGGGCTGTTATAAAGGAAGGTCCAAAAATGAACGAGTGGCGTACAGGTAACCAATAAAAAATAACCCAAAAAATCCGAAACAGGGTCCAAAGCAACACGCAATAGTTTAAATATTAATGCACCAAAAAAAATAGAGGATAGATTAAATTTAAAGAGACAAAGTATAAACAAAAGCAGGACAAAAAGGAGGAAGTTGAAAGGCAATAAGCCAAAAAACGCAGAAAAGGCAACCCCATATGCGATTTGCTGACGATTACGATGATCTAAAATGAGCGTAATTAATTGCTTAAGAATCTTAACAAGAATAACTAACACAAGGACAAGAATACCCTAAATGAAAAGATCTAAGCAACAACAAGTAAAGGATGATGGCTAAGGGGTCTCTAATAGAAGACGTTGTTGAGGCGTTAATAGCTGCTGTATAGCAAGACGATGTTTAATGCGATCAATATAAATAGTGTTTTTGATGGGAGAACGTTCATCCAAGAGTAGGCGAATACGCGCTAGATCAGGAGTGTCAGATGCCTCAAGTTGTTTGATTTGCATAGTATAAAAACTAAGGCGAACACGATTATCATCAAAACGCTTTTTATATTTGCGATTAATTTTTTTAACAGAAGAAAGTTGTTGAGGGCTTAAATTAAAGGTCTTTTTCAAAAAATCAGTGTTCATAGACAAAGCCTTAGCTTCCAACAAATAGGGAGGAAGATATATAAAAATAATAAGGCTGAGGAAAAAGGGTCTGAAAGGCATCAAACGCAGTAATGCTAGCGAGGGATATCAAATAACCAATTAAAAAACAGATTATCTGGGACAAATCGAGAAAAGTGAAATGCAAAACAACCACCACCGCCAACAAAAAGACTACAGTACCCACAGAGATAAAGAAGAGCGAGCTCTTTTTTGGCAAAAGGATCAGCCCCATGAATCAGAAAAACAGCCGTTGCCATGGTCACAATTAAGGGGATCAAGGCAAGGCGGAGTGCAGTTCCAAAAATAAGCAATATAGAACAGAAGAATTCTGCAAAAATAACCAAGCCCAAACTTAATGGGGCACCAATGAAGAAGGGGTCTGGAAATTTAGTCGCAATAAATGAATAAGAAAATAACTTAGGCACACCATGCCCAAAAAGCATCGTCAACCCCATAGAAACACGAAGAACGGTCATACCAAAATTCATAGCAAAAACTCCCTTTTTTAAAATACCAAACTTGGAATTATCATAATTATGACGTATTTTGTTTGTATTATGCAACTCTTAGCAAGTTCTCAAGATTTATTGATTTTTTTCCTTGTTTTTGGAGGGGCCTGCTTCATACAAGGTATTATTGGGTTTGGTTTTGTAATTTTAGGAATGCCATTACTATTTATTTTAGGCTATCAATACAAATCATTAATTGGCTTGTTCATTTGTATGTCTCTTATCGTCAATGTCGTCATGTTGTTCCATTATCGAGGGTATATAAAAAAGGCAGCAAGTGCTTGGTATTTGATTCTAGGAGGATTGATAGTGTCCTATCCTAGCACATTAGTACTAAAGTATATCGACATTAATTATTTCAAATTTTATGTAGCTCTCTTAATTTTAGTAATGGCTACATTACTATTATTAGACGTAAAAATCAAAACAAAAAATAATGCACTATATTTGTTGATAGTAGGTGGGGTAACTGGATTTGTACAATGTTCTGTTGCCTTAAGTGGCCCCATACTTGCCTATTTTTTATCTCAAAAAAAATTGGACATAGCATTATTTAAAACAAAAATGCTCTTGTTTTATGTCGCGATGAATAGCGTGACTATTTTACTACATTCCCAGCATCATTTAATTAACCCCATCCTTATAAATCAAGTACTAAAGCTGGTCCCAGCGGTCATAATCGGCTTGTTTTTAGGCTGGAGTTGTTCAAAATATTTTTCAGAGACAATTTTTAAGAAAGTAATTGTAGGCGTTTTATTTGTGAAGGCCATCATTATTGCTACCTTTGGCTAATGCTTGAAATATACAAATAAACGCCCAAAATTTTTACTGTCTTTAACGATTCTGTGGTATTGAGACTTGATATGTGTTTGATTTAAAAAACGCAATACTTTTTTTTTAAGTTGACCAGAGCCTTTCCCAGGAATAATTTCGATTTCTTTAACTTTTTTTGTCACAGCCTCTGATATGATGCGGTTAAGTTCAGACTCTATTTTTTTTCCTTTATTGAATATATCATGTAAATCTAATACCAGTTTGGCCATAACACCAGTATAGCTTAAAGTGAGCCTAATATAGAGGGCAAAAGTGAAAAGAGTAAGTAGAGTGGGACTACGTTTAAAAAATAACAGCCAAAAAATAAAGAGCTAAAACTATCGCGACAATACAAGAAGTAGGCTAATATAAAAAAAAGGAATAAAAACTAAAACAATCATGACATTTCAAAAACTAGGCTTAAAACAACCACTTTTAGATGCAATTTCAGAATATGGTTACAGAAAAGCATCCCCCATTCAAGAACAAAGTATCCCCGTTATTTTAGATAAAAAAGATTTAATGGGAGCTGCACAAACAGGCACGGGAAAAACGGCAGCCTTTGTATTACCTGTTTTACAAAATTTAGAGTCAGGCCCTCCAGCAGAACAAAATCAAGCACGTTGTTTGATTTTAACCCCGACCAGAGAATTAGCCGCTCAGATTGCTGAAAATATTTTAATTTATGGTAAATATACAGCCTTAAAATCCACTGTTGTTTTTGGGGGTGTGAACATAAACCCACAAATTAGAAAGCTACGTCCTGGGGTCGATTTATTGGTCGCAACCCCAGGGCGGCTATTAGATTTATATCGCCAAGGTGCCGTTCGCTTTAACCACCTAGAAGTTCTCGTTTTAGATGAAGCTGATCGAATGTTGGATATGGGCTTTATCCATGATATCCGAAAGATTATTTCAAAATTACCTAAAAACAGACAAAATTTAATGTTTTCAGCAACTTTTTCAAGACAAATACAACTCTTAGCGAAAGGGATATTAAGCAATCCAACCGAAATTTCAGTCTCTCCAAAAAATTCAGCTGCAGAAACAGTGATACATTGGATGTATTCAATAGATAAAGCACAAAAATCAACGTTATTAATCTATCTCCTACAAGAAAAAGGCTGGCATCAAGCATTGATTTTTACACGTACTAAATATGGTGCAGATAAATTAACAAAAAAATTAAATAAGGCCAAATTTAAATCTGCAGCTATTCATGGGGATAAGCGCCAAGGTGCAAGGACAAAAGCATTGGCAGATTTTAAACAAGGTAAAATTAACTTTTTAGTTGCAACAGATATTGCAGCAAGAGGCTTAGATATAGATCAACTGCCTCTTGTGATTAATCATGACTTACCTAATGTTCCAAGTGATTATGTTCATCGCATAGGACGAACAGGTAGAGCAGGGACGAATGGACAAGCGGTATCATTGGTCTCAAAAGATGAGATAGACTATCTATCAAATATAGAACGTCTGTTAAAACAAAAAATTAAAAGGCAATCTATAGAAGGATTTATACCAAGCCCTATACTTCCGCAAGATAAGGGCTATGGTAAGGTACGCGTCAAGCAGTCAAAAAAAAGTGGGGGTTAACTGGCAAATAATTGATTAGAATCCTTGAAGGATTTAAACTCTAAGGCGTAGTTATGAGGATCATAAAAAAACATTGTGCCTTGTTCACCAATTTGGCCTTTAAAGCGAATATAAGGAGAGATTTCAAAACAAATAGCCTGTTTTTGTAGACGAGAAGCAAGTTTCTCCCAATCTGACCATGTCAAGACAACGCCAAAATGAGGAACAGGAATCTGTTGATTATCAACCGGATTAACGTAGTTTTTGATAGTAAAATCTTTGACATAATGAAAGACAAGTTGATGGCCAAAGAAATTAATATCAATCCAAGAATCAGAGCTTCTACCCAATGTACATCCTAATACAGAGCTGTAAAATTCTTTAGAAACAGCAATGTCAGAGACAGGAAAAGCAGCATGAAAAGGACAGATTTTTGAAGACATAGTCATTATGATAGAAGAAATGAAGTTAGGAGGGAAGACATTTATTTACGAGGGTAAAAGATTGAAGTACTATCTAGAAAATAGATGAACAACCAAAAAAATATTATTATTGCAGGAGGAAGTGGCTTTTTAGGACATTATCTCAGCACATTTCTAAAAGAAAATGGTCATCAGGTACAGGTACTAAGTCGTCGCCCCAAGAATAGCCAGCAATTATTCTGGGATCCTGAGAATTCAGATAGTTTTTTAGGATATTTGAAAGAGACGGATGTCGTCATAAATCTCTGCGGAGCAGCAATTATAGGAGGGGTATGGACCAAGAAACGGAAAAAAATACTCTCCGACAGCCGATGTGTTCCCAGTCAGGCATTAGCAACGGTCATTGCAAGTGGAAAAACACAGGTGTCGCTATATATCAATGCATCAGCCATTGGTGTATATCCCAGTGCAACAGATCTATCAGGCCAAGATAGTTGTGACGAAGATGCAGTATTAGCTACGGATTTTATAGGAAAAATGTGTCAAGATTGGGAGAAGAGTGTCAGTCCTGCAGAAAAAACATCTCGGGTAGTGAGATTACGTTTAGGCATTGTGTTAGGTAAAAAGGGAGGCGCTTATCAACAATTAAGTCGATTATTTAAATACTATGTCGGACACTGTATGGGCCCGGGGACACAGTCCTTTCCTTGGATACATTATCAGGATGTTTGTGAAATACTTGCCTATATTATGGCCCATAAAAATATTTCAGGGCCTATCAATTGTGTCGCGCCCGAGCACATTTCAGTGAAAACATTTTGTAGTAAATTAGCAACGTCTTATAAAAGACCATGTTGGCTAACAATACCAGAGTCAGTCCTTAGACTAGGGTTAGGTGAGATGGCGCAGATGTTTTGTGAAGGGCAAAAAGTCACGCCTAAAAAAATAATGGATCATGGTTTTAGATTTAAATTTAAAGAAATAGAAACAGCACTCACACACTTAATGACAGATTAATGAAGAAGATCTACAGAAACACCAGCTTGAAAGAAAAGGCCTTCTTTTAAAGGATAAGACGTAACATAACCCTGAGATTTATACCCTGTAGCAGCGATAATCTTAAAAGATTGACGGAGAGTATGTCGAATTTTAGCCTTAAAAAGGCCACTATTAATGTTAATAAAATAACGTGATACATGGTTATTTTGTTTAAGCCAAAGGTCTATTTGCCAATACAACCCAAAAGGACTTATGTGTGCAGACCAGTCTGGAAAAAATGTCACCCCTTTAAACTGTAAGAAGGAGGGGGAAAAAGTTTTAAAAGATTTATATTCCTGAAAAAGTGCTCGTTTTCTATATAGATTCATGGGTGATAGAAAATCAATAATAGCGGCTGTTTGTAAGTCAGCTAAAGATAAGCGCCAATCAGAAAGCTGGTCATACCCATAAAGCGCATTTGTCCCTCGTAAAAATTGAGTAATGTCATTACCTGTATCTTCATCATGCAGGCTGTCTTCAGTTGTAGCTAAAACATAGTTCCAGAACCCACTACGTGAAGTATCTGCAAATAAAAGTTTTGCATAAGATTGGGAAGCATCTTGAAACCAATCTTTAAAAGTGTCCTGACTAAGTAAAAATGTAGATTCGATACCTTCAACAACCATGGTCATCTCTTCAAATAGATTCAAGGTTTCTGGAGGGTCTGCAGAAGCCCACCCAGCCACATAACTTAACTGAGACGAGTTACTAACATAAGGCCAGGGTGAATAAACACGCGTTTTGATAGTCGTAAATCCTAATTCTCTCATTCGATAAGCATGCCCAAAGTACTCATGTTGCCAAACAGTAAAGTAAGAAGCGAGGGGAGCATCTATGAGAAATAAATGTGAGATTTTTAAAAAACGTTGTTTACGTGCTCCAAGACCTTTAGTATCTAGATTGTTAATGCTTAAAAGTGGGGGGGGGGTTCTTTGTAACTGTAAAGATCGTTATGTAGACTCCTGAGTAAAACAAAGCCTGACTCTGGTGACAGATGAGAATCATATAAAAAAGAAGCTGCATGAACAAAGAGAGAGAAAAGTAAGAAATGAAAGAATTAAATAAGTTTAAAAATCATAGTAAAAAAATATAGATAATTATAATCTTTTACAAGATAGGGCCCGATATCCCAGATAGCCCCAAGACAGCATCAAGCCAAAACCACCAAGAGGGGTGATGAAAACAAAGAATTTGATGCCGGTCAAAAGGTAGAAATAAAGACTCCCACTAAAGACAGAGACGGCAATAAGAAAGGATAAAATAAGAGATCTAGTAACAAGGTTTTTAGTCAAAGAACAATGGCGAAAAAGTTCTAATAAGACTAATAAAATAGCATAAAGCTGATGATAGTTAACCGCAGTACTAAGCGTATTAAGTTGTACCTCTGTAAGAAGAGCTTCTAAGATATGTGCGGCAAATGCACCGATGGCAACCGATAAAAGACCAAAGATAGAGAGTATGAATAACAACATTAAAAAATAATAAAGAGAATGCTGTAGGCTGTCCATAGTATTAGGGATCAACCACACTTTAATCTTGACATTAAGCATACTTAATTTATAAAATATATAGAATGATGAAAAAATACCGCCTAATACTCTATTTATGGATTAGTTTGTTTGCAACAACTCTCATTGCAATAGATATCACCTCTGATTTTTCAATCGATGGTCATTTACTGGGAATACATAGCGCCTTGTATCAAAATAATAATCATAAAAGCGCCTTTGACGTGGCAAGTAATCTCACCGTTACCTATGACCTTAGTAAGGAGCTTAAAACCACGCTACAACTCCAAGGCGGTGCAGGAGAGAGTAATCTTGGTCTGCAGGGGCCAAGCATGCAGGTAACAGATCTAAGTATTGAGTATCAGCTAGATAAGACCTTTACACTTTGTTTTGGATCATTTGATACGCCCTTTGGCCAAGAGACACATTACTTAAGTAACAACGCCGATACCTTTGCAGAGGTCTTCGTGTTAAATGATCTTAGTTATGAAGCCTTTGCGGGATTTATGGGTACGCTGAATACCTTGGGCATAAAAGTAGAAAAAAGATTACCCTGGGCCGATATTATTGCAAGTATCAGTAATGGGAGTGGCGAAAACGCAGTCAACGAAGATAATAACTATGGGACTGTCTTACAAGTAGCATCGTCTAAACTATTGCCAAAAACAAGAGCCTCTTTCACATACTGGAAAAGTGATGATACGGCAGATCAACAAAGCGAGCAAAGCAACAGTTTTAATACCAATCTAGATGCCTGGATGCTGGATGCTGTCTTTACACATCACTCACACAAATTTAGCGGGTATCTCGCTCTATTTACATTTGCAGACAACCTAGCTGCAACCAACGACAAGGTATCATCATACGCAGTAGCCTACAGTTACAAGTGGCAAAAATATCAACTTGGCTTGCGCATTTCCCAATGGACTCCCAAGGATCATTCAGGTGATGGGCAAGGGGTATCTGTAGGGATAAAATCCCCAGGTCTCAACACATCACGAACAATAGATGATCGCTGTACACGCTATCAAGTGGCTTTTAGTTATAAACTAAAAAAAGAACTGTTATGGATAGCGGAGCTCATAAACGACAACTATGCTCATGCCAATAAAAGTCTTCGTATTGTAAGTGGTCTTAATGTTCACTTCTAAATATATAAGACGTCTCAAGACACACGCACAAAGTATCGTACTACTGTGCGTGTTGCTGCTCTTAGCAGGCTGTGGAGGCAATAAGGACTCAGAAAAACCAAGGGTAGTTTCAACCACCAACATTGTCGCTGATTTAGTCAACCAATTAGCCGGAGATAAAGTCGAACACATCACCTTGATGGGGCCAGGTATCGATCCTCATTTATACAAAGCCAGAGAGGGGGATGCTCATCGTTTAGATAAGGCGGATCTCATTTTTTATTCAGGACTACATTTAGAGGCTAAAATGCAAGATATTTTTGAGGAATTAAGCAAGTCGAAACCTGCAATTGCGGTAACTAGAAGCATTCCAAAAGAAAAATTAATGAGTCCCAAAGAGTATGAAGGGAATTACGATCCTCACGTATGGTTTGATGTTTCATTATGGCAGTACGCGGTGGAAGAAGTTGCGGAAGGATTACGGACATTACTCCCCAAAGAAGCTACTTTTTTTACAGAACAGGAGAAAGCCTATATTAAAAAATTAAAACAATTAGAGAAAGAGTTAAGAAAAGAATTACAAGCCATACCCAAAACAAAACGACTATTAATTACTGCCCATGACGCCTTTACATATTTTGGTCGAGCGTATGGTATCAAGGTATTGGGACTTCAGGGCATGAGTACCGCCTCCGAGGCTGGTACCAAGGACATACAACGTTTAACGCAGATCATTTTAACACAAGAGATTCCCTGTATTTTTGTAGAAACATCTGTTTCAGTGCGACAAGTAGAAGCCTTACAAGCAGCGGTAGAAGCCAAAGGTGGAGAAGTAGATATTGGAATGGAACTTTTTTCGGATGCCTTAGGAGAAAAAGATACCCCTGAAGGGACCTACATTGGCATGGTCAAACATAATGTGATGGCTATCGTTGAAGGTCTCTCTCGAAAGTAGCATGCAACAAAACAAGACAGCAATTTCAGTCAAAGATTTAAGTATGGCTTTTGAGGATAAAGCGGTACTATGGGATATAGATCTGGAGATTCCAGAAGGGGTCTTAATGGCTATTGTAGGACCAAATGGTGCAGGTAAAACCACTTTTTTAAAAGCCATGTTAGGCGTGATCAAGCCAGCAGCAGGCCGCACAGAACTCTTTGGGGAAGAGATTAAGAAGAATCTTAAAAAAATTGCCTATGTCCCTCAAAAAAATACCATTGATTGGGACTTTCCCTGTACTGTACTAGATGTTGTATTAATGGGGACCTATGGCCAACTAGGGTGGATAAAACGACCTGGCGCTAAACAAAAACAGCAGGCCATAGAGGCCTTAGATCAGGTAGGCATGACACTGTTTATGGATCGACATATTAGTGAACTTTCAGGTGGCCAGCAGCAACGTATTTTTTTGGCCCGTGCGTTGGTCCAACATGCAGATGTGTTGTTGATGGATGAACCTTTTGTTGGTGTTGACGCAGTAACCGAAAGAGAAATTATCCACTTATTAAAAAAACTAAGTTCAGAGGGCAAAACCATCATTGTCGTTCATCACGATTTACAAACAGTAAAAGCCTATTTTAATTGGATCTTTATGTTAAATGTAAGGCAAATAGCAGATGGTCCAGTAGAGACTGTATTTACAGAAGAGAACCTACGCTTAACCTATGGATCACGCTCTGCGTATCTAAGTGAAACGATTTGACCCTTATGTTACAGCTTGATTATACATTTTTTTTGGTCCTAGTAGGGACGTTGTTCATGGGATTAAGTTCAGGGATTTTAAGTTGTTATGCTGTCTTAAGACAACAAAGCTTATTTGGGGATGCAATTGCACATGCAACCTTACCAGGGATTTGTTTGGCATTTATAATTACCAAAGAGAAAGCCAGTTGGGTGTTACTGACAGGGGCCTTGATATGGGGAGCTTTAGCCATGTATTTGATTCAGTCACTGATTGACTATAGTCGCTTAAAGGCGGATGCCGCGATAGGCGTGGTATTGTCTGTTTTTTTTGGTTTCGGAGTATTATTGTTAACGCTGATTCAAAAAATGCCCTTAGCGAGTCAAAGTGGGTTGGAGAACTATTTATTTGGCTACACCGCAGGGTTATTAATCGAAGATATTTACCTAATGGCAGGTATTTCTATTGTCATATTAGTGGTCGTCTTATCTCTTTGGAAGGAGTTTAAACTATTAACGTTTGATTCAACGTACGCTGCTACATTAGGAGCTCCCATTAAACGATTAACTCAAGGATTATTGGCCTTATTAACCTTAAGTATTATTGCGGGACTGCAAAGTGTAGGAATTATTTTGATGACAGCCATGTTAATAGCACCTGGAACGGCTGCTAGGCAATGGACACATAAATTTTCTGTGATGATGATATTATCTATTACTTTTGCCATGCTATCTGCTTGTATCGGCGTTACACTAAGCAGTATGATCGATCATTTACCTACAGGGCCATGTATTGTAGTGGTAGTCTCTTGCCTAGCGGGTTTATCTCTTCTTTTGGGGACAAAAAAAGGGATTTTTCTCACCTATATCAGACAACAATGGCAGCGACGGAACATCAGTAAAGAGAGTATTTTGCAGCAATTATTTATACTTGCAAACACACACAACGATCCAAGGTATCCCCATGAATTCGATAGTTTTAGACTCTTCGGTAAACGACCTACACAGCAGGCCTTAAAAAAATTAAGACAAGAAGGACTCGTATACAAATCTCCACCAAATCGTTGGGGATTAAGTTCTAAAGGACATCAAAAAGCCCTAACACTTTTAAAGAAACAAAACACATCATGATGGTTTCATTAGATATTATCATTTTAGCGCTTTTGGTCGCTAGCGCATCAGCTATTCCAGGCGTCTTTTTATTACTACGAAAAAGCGCCATGCTCAGCGACGCCATTAGTCATTCTATTTTATTAGGTATTGTCTTATTGTTCTTTTGGCTGAAGGATATCCACTCTCCTTTTTTTATTTTTGCCGCTGCACTGACAGGGGTACTAACAGTTTATTTAATTGAAGTGATTATTCAAAGTAAACAGGTAAAGAAAGACGCAGCTATTGGCTTGGTTTTTCCTTGTTTTTTTGCATTGGCCATTATTTTAATTAATCTTTTTGCCAGAAATGTCCATTTAGATCAAGACGCTGTTCTTTTAGGGGAGATTGCCTTTGCTCCCTTTGAACGACTAGAGGTTTTTGGACGGGATTTAGGACCCAAAGCTAGCTGGGTAATGGGGATGGTGTTATTACTTAATACTAGTTTTGTAGGTTTTTTTTATAAAGAACTTAAGATAACAACCTTTGATAAAAATTTGGCATTGATTTTGGGCATCACCCCTGGGCTCATACACTACCTATTAGTGACATTGGTCAGTATTACAGCGGTAGTCGCGTTTGATTCTGTTGGCGCGGTACTGTTGGTTGCATTTATGATTACACCAGCGGCAACCGCAACATTATTAAGCCGCCGATTATTAAATGTGTTGTTTATCTCCATAGGCGTTGCATGTGTATCAGCAATAACTGGCTATAGCGTGGCAGCGCTATTAGATACATCCATAGCTGGTGCGATGGCAACGATGTGTGGGCTATTTTTTTTACTTGCTTTTTTTTTATCTCCAACTCAAGGACTCATCACAAGAGCCCGTCATCAAAAACAAAAGAAACTAGAGTTTTCAGCCAAGTTATTAACTATTCAATTACTCCACCATGAAAATCAAAGCGAAGAAAAAAGTGAAAATAACATAAATAATCTTTTAGATCACATGCAATGGACAGAGGCATTTTCAAATAAAGTATGTAAATACTGTCTAGAGAATCAATGGATTACACAGAAAAAAACAGCGTTATTTTTAACTCAACTAGGTAGAGAAATTGCAAAAGTAGTGATGAAAAAGACATAGCATTTTAAAAAAGCTTTTCAGACCTTTAAAAGTTCAATATAGTTAAGAAATATTAAAAATAACATTTTTTATTTTTTGAAATTTTTTAGACCTTAAAATCGTTGACTATAATATGAACATAAAAAAAGTGTTGAAACAATATTTTTTTATTCTAACTGAAGAATCGTTTGTCTTTGCAACATTAATCAAATGGGTATTTTTATCGGGAATGATCGGAGCTTTAGTAGGTGTTTGTGTGAATCTTTTTTTAAAAACCTTAGATTTTAGCCTTGAACAAGGAGCAAATTATCCGCATGTTTATTTAGTTTTACCATTAATTTTTGTTATTAATAGACTTGTTACACGATATGTATCACCAGATTCCGCAGGGCATGGCACCGAAAAAGTAATTAAGGCCGTCCACAAAAGAGACGGGGATATGCGTTTTCGTGTAGTACCCATCAAGTTTTGTATGACAATATTAACCTTAGGATTTGGAGGCTCTGCAGGTAAAGAGGGGCCTTGTGCTCAAATTGGAGCAGCACTATCTTCATCAATTGCTAAATTTTTTAATTTTACTAAAGAAGATCGTAAAAAAATGGTTATTTGTGGGGTAAGTGCAGGGTTTGCTTCTGTATTTGGAACGCCAATTGCAGGCGCAATTTTTGGCGTAGAAGTATTGTTTGTAGGACGATTAGTTTATGAGTTTTTATTACCCTCAGTAATAGCGGGGATTGTGAGTTATCAAGTCACTCAATTTTTTGGAGGACATTCAGAACTTTTGTTTATCATGCCAAATCCGGAGTTCACTGCAATCTTATGTTTAAAAGTATTGATAGCAGCATTAGTATTTGGAATAGGGTGTATTATTTTTATTGAAATGATGCGTTTTTTTCATTTTTTAGCTAAGAACTATAAGACCTATTTTTACAGGTCAGCACTGATTGCTGGAACCTTTGTTATTGGCATATATGTATGGCATGATACGGTATTATGGGGCTTAGGTTTAAATGAAATCAGCTTGGCCTTACAAGGAGAAACCTTTTCGATAATAACCCCCTTTTTAAAGACATTAGTCACTGGGATTACTTTACATTTTGGGGGAAGTGGGGGGATTTTAACACCAATTCTATTTGTCGGTTCAACACTAGGGACAGTGATAGGGAAGGTATTTCAAGCTGATCCAGCCATGTTTGCGGCATTAGGCTTTGTTAGTTTTTTAGCCGGAACAGCAAACACCCCGATTGCAAGTTGTCTACTAGCCATTGAATTATTTGGTGCGGGGATTGCTCCCTATGCCTGTTTATCGTGTATACTCAGTTTTCTTGTTTCGGGCTATCGTAGTGTATATCCAGCCCAGATAATGAGTATCAAAAAAACAAAACATTCCTATATCAACTTAGGAGAATCTATTTCAAAGCAACAACCACATCTGTCTTACCATTCACTCAGAAAAATTTCTAAAAGCAAACGACTACTAAAAAAGCTCAAAAATAAATTACACTTATCTTTTTTTAGTTTATAGAGAAAGCACTTTAAACATCTAAAAAATAGACTGCTTAAGGCTAATAAATACTAAAGGAAATGGAAGCGTCACATACGGGAATAATTAGACCATAGCGGTCAATTTTCCAGATAATTCTTTAACTGCAGAGACGGAATTTTGTAAGGAAATTAAATCATCAGGTGATAAGTCTAAGGTAATTATCTTACTAATACCATTTTTCCCTAAAGCAACAGGGACACCACAATATAAATCATTAACACCATATTCACCTTGTAATAATGCACAAGCAGGTAAAATACGATTACTATCTAATAAAATAGCTTCAACCATCGCAACAGCGGAGGAAGAAGGGGCGTAATAGGCAGAACCTGTTTTTAGGTGTTTGACAATTTCAGCACCCCCATGACGAGTTCTTTCGTTGATGGCGTCGATCTTTTCTTTGGGCAATAAGTGAGTAATCGAAATGCCATTAACAGTCGAAAATTCAGGAATCGGTACCATTGTATCTCCATGTCCCCCTAAGACCATAGCGCGAACATCTTTAATCGAGCAATTTAAGGCTTCAGCAATAAAACAAGCATAGCGAGACGAATCTAGCACACCTGCCATTCCGATTACACGCCTGGAATCTAGGCCAGAAACGTTCCAAGCAAGTTGTGTCATGACATCTAAGGGGTTAGAGACAACCACAATCAATGCATTAGGTGACTGCGCAATAGAGGCTTTCGTAACAGTTGAAACAATTTTTGCATTTGTTGCTAACAAATCATCACGAGACATTCCTGGCTTACGAGCAATACCAGCAGTAATAACAATCACATCAGAGTCCGCTGTATCTGCATAATCGTTGGTACCTATGATAGATGTGTCAAAGCCTTCAACAGCAGCTGATTGCATCATATCTAAAGCTTTGCCTTGGGGTAACCCATCAACAATATCAATTAAGACGACATTAGCTAATTGTTTCTCTACAATGCGTTGGGCAGCTGTTGCCCCTACGTTTCCTGCTCCAATTACGGTTACTTTTCTTGTTGTCATACTATCTTCTCCTAAATAAATTAATTTTTATTAATACATGGGCATGTCCGGATCAATATCTAACGACCACCGTCGAATGCCTCCATCTAAATTTTTCACATTTTTAAATCCCTTTTCCATTAAAAAGGCAGAAGCCTGAGCGCTACGACCTCCCATTTTGCAATAGACAATAACCGGAATCTCCGTATCCAGGGTTTGATAACGTTCTTTTAAGTCACCCAAAGGAATCAAAAGGGCATTATCAAAATGACAAATATCATACTCATCCTGTTCGCGAACATCCAACAAAACAAAGTGCTCTTTGGCCTCTAGCTTTTTTTTTAGATCTTCGCAGCTAATGTCTTTAATCATAATTCTAATAGTGTAGCATAGACGGATCAATTTCGTGAGCCCAAGCCATTATCCCCCCATGTAAATTACAGGCATCAAAGCCTTTATTCCGTAAAAGTTGTACCACTTTAGCTGAACGTCCGCCTGATTTGCAATGAATAATATAATGCTGATGTTTATCACAGCTAAGAAAATAATCATCAACTTGATTTAATGGGACCCATATAGAACCTTCAATCGTACAAATATCACGTTCATGAGCCTCACGAACATCAATTAATACAGTCTTTGAAGCAGGGTTGTTCATAAGTGTGGCTAACTCCTTGACTAACATGCTAGGAATAGAGGGTTCAGATTCAGTTGTAGAATCTGCAGAAATACCGCAAAAACCCTGATAATCAATGAGTTGAGTTTGAGTTGGATGTTGGGAGCAAATAGGGCATTGTGGATCTTTCTTTAATTTAAGTTCTCTAAAACGGAGCTTAAGAGCATCATAAAGAACAAGCCGCTTAGACGCCACATCACCTATATCCAGTATCACTTTAAGAACTTCATTAGCCTGAAGAGACCCCATGACGCCTGGAAGAACGCCCAAAACACCACCTTCAGCACAAGAAGGGACTAGGCCAGGTGGTGGGGGTTCAGGATATACACAACGATAACAAGGGCCATCTTGATAGTTAAAAACAGATAGTTGGCCTTCAAAGCGAAAAATAGAGGCATAAACATTCGGTTTATGGCTTAAAACACAGGCATCATTGACAAGGTAACGTGTGGGGAAATTATCTGTACCATCTGCAATAACATCATAGTCCTTAAAAAGAGATAGGGCATTATCTGAGGTTAAGGGTTCTTCAATAAGGGTCAAATGAATGAAAGGATTAAGATCTTTAAGACGTTTTTTAGCGGAGTTAAGTTTAGTCTGACCAAGAGTGCTTTCACCATGCAAAATTTGTCGCTGTAAGTTAGATACATCAACAACATCAAAATCAACAATACCCAAGTGACCAACACCAGCAGCCGCCAAATAAAGTGCCATTGGAGAGCCTAATCCTCCGGCACCAATCAATAAAACAGACGCCGACTTTAAACATTCCTGACCCGATTTTCCTACCTCAGGTAAAATAAGATGCCTTGCATAGCGCTGAGCTTCTTCTTGTGAAAGAGGCGTCAAGTTAGTAGCCTCCAGCAATAGAAGGAATGATCGATACTTCAGCATCCGGAGACAGTATTGTATCTAGACCATTCAAAAAACGGATATCATCATCACCAACATAAATATTAATAAATTTTCGTAAAGAACCCTCAGGAGTAAATAAATGCGTCTTTAATTTTTCATAGTCTGTGACCAAGTGGTCAAGTAAACTAGCAACAGTTCCAACCTCAGAAAAAGTTAAGGTATCTTTTCCATTAACAAAGGGACGCAAGGGAGTAGGGATATTTAGGTGTATCATAGTCTGCTTAGTTTAAAAAGAAAATGAGAGGTTGTCAAAAAAATTAAGTGAATTTTTAAAAAAAAATAAATGTAATCTTTAGAAAAATATGATATAATACAAGCATTAACGATACAAGTAAAAGCAAACATTTACTAGGTGTGATTTCACAAAAATCATATATGTACGAACAGTACAAACAAAGCTTAGGGAGCACCTATGCGCTTGAGTTTTTTTGTGATTTAGAACAAATAAAAATATACATTGACAGTCACAGACAAGGACCCAAAGTATTACTCATAGAATCCGCATCGCTTGAAAATATTTTTATAAATGGGGTGCAAGAAATTAGAACATTTTTCCCCAAAGCTGAGTATGTATTTATCTCTGAAACAGAACAATTTCTTGATGCAATCTTAGCATTTAAAACCGGAGCTTTTGCTTACCTTACAGAACCATATTCAACGAGTTTCTTAAAGAAAAATATTGAAGAAGCCTATAGTACCTTTCAGATATTCCAAGCCCTAGAAACACAATTAAACACAAGCATTAAGAGAGAAAATAAAATAAAAATAGACATCAAAAACGTATTACAACAATTGATAAAGAAACGCTGTTCAGGAAATATTTTAAACTTAAATGAAATACTTGAATCAACAGAAGACAACAAAGAACTTGCATTAATATTGGCCAAAGACACATTATTTCAAATAACAAATAAAACAGAAAAAAAACATATTTTAATTGTTGAAGATGACGAAACAATTGCAGAGAATTTACAGTATATTTTAGAAGAGCAGTTTCATGTTTTTACAGCGGGTTCTGCAAAGGAATTGGAGGCGTTAGAAATAAAGGCAAAAGTCGATCTGATTATTTTAGATGTTTATTTGCCAGATGCAACAGCACAAGAATTAATTCCAGGATTATTAACAAAACACAGAAACGCAAAAATTTTAGTCATGACAGCGTACCAAGAACTTCAAATAGCCGAAGAATGTTTCAGACTTGGGGCTGTCGAGTTTTTAAACAAACCCTTTCCAACCATCTATGTATTAAATGCCATTTCAAAAGTATTACAAAAAGAGTATATGAAGAACCTGTTAATTCAACTAGAGAAATGGGACGGTATTAAACTAGCATCCTTGGAACAACCCCGCTCAAGCAAAGCACTCTATCCTTAAACATCAACAACGAGTAATACAAGAGAGAGGCTGTGAATAAATGACGGGTTTAAGAAATAGACGCTGTTTTGACTGATATTGGCGTGTTGTTAGCAGTAGTATGAGGAATATTGATAATGACACTGGTCCCTTGATCTACCTCTGATCGAATATCAAGTATGCCATTGAGAGATCGAACAGATTTAAGAACAATAGACAGCCCCAGACCCACATGGTTGTATTTTTTACTATAAAAAGGGTCAAGGACTTGGTTAAGATCTTTTTTTGAAATACCACAACCTGTGTCTTGAATAACAATTTGCAGGCCATCAACTAAATGATGGGAGGTGTTTTGAAACATAGAAAGAGAGGTTGTGACAGAAAGCGTTTTTTCTTTAGAGAGTTTTAAGTCAGACATAGCGTCAATAGCATTACTGATAAGATTACTTAAAATCTGAAAGAGTAAGGTTTGATCCACAAAGAAAGCATCAATAGAATCAAAATGTGTTTTAATGTGAATCCCATGTTGGAGACATTTATTTTCTGAGAGACTCAACACTTCTTGAACAAGCTGAGAGATATGCGTAGATTTAGAAGTTGATTTTTCAGGGTTCCCATATTTAAGCATGACATTGGTAATGTTGAGCATGCGGTCAATGCATTTTTGAGAACGAAGAACAAGTTTAGAAAAGGCCGCTTTATTCTTAGGTTGACGTTCTAGCAATTCTAAGTTTCCCATTAAGCCCATCATAGGGTTTCTAATTTCATGAGCAATGCCTTTAGACAGTCTAGAAAAAGCATTTTGTTGAGATAGTTTTTCGATATATAATGATTTTTTTTGACTTTCTTTTATGGTAGATCGTAAGGTGTTATTGGTATCGATTAATTCAATAAATTGAAGTTGAGTTAAGTCATACGTAAATTTAAGGGGGGTTAATATAAGGATAGTTGTCCATCCGTACATGGAATAGTTGAAAAAATGAAGGGAAAACGAGGAGAAGGTAAAAAGAGCATCAAGTTCGACCAAATATGAGCTAAAAATGACAGTAGATATAGAAATAGACAGTAAAAATAAAGACTTGAGAGGATGTTTAAAGTCACAAAAGGTAAAGCTAAGAACTAATAATGAATAGGGAAATATTGTTAAACTATAAACGGGTCCTAAGCAGAAGATAAAGACTAAGGCGGCAACACAAGGAAAAAAGATATGAAGTAATTGTTTTAGGTATAAAGAGCGAACAAAGAAAAAACGAGTAAGTTCAAGAAGAAGAACAAAGAAAACGAGTGAGCTCAGCAATGGATCAATAAAGAGAAAGAAGAAAATAAAATAAAAAAAAGCTAATAATTCAACAAAAAATACCCGATTTAATAAATCTGTTTGATATGAGATATAGGTGTCGCTATCAAAAAATTCTTTAAAGGAAAATAGAAGCCGAAAATTATGAGAGAGATAGGTAAGTAATTTAAAATATAATTGCTTCATAAAATCGTATAACTACGATAATAGCAAAAGATGAAGTTATAGTGAAACGTAAAGAACAAACATTTACAAGGTACCCTTTTCCTGTTCCTTTTCATAAGCAGAGGTCATGTTACTAGCTGCAGATCTAAAAAGAGTCATTAAGTGATATAAACCTTTTGCAAGAGGGTCTTCAGAACTTTTCAATTTGTTAACTGTAGCCATATTAGCCTTCATTTGGGCATTAAATCGTTCGTCTGATGTTGATTGAAGTTGCTTAATAAGGCTTCTGGCCTCAAGACTTAACTTGCCTGCTTGATTGGCATCCCAAACCTCTGTTCTCTGCGTTTGATCAGCATAATTTCTTAATTTTCCATTCCATACTAAAAATTCCCAAAACTCCTCAGCGACCTCAGCGTAACCCTGATCTTTAAGAACGTCCAAAACAACAATTACGTAATCTTTACAAGGGTCCAACATTGGGGATTCTCCATTAACTGCTGCGTATAGTTTAGGTATATCAAACACTGAATTTTGGGCAGTAATACCCTCGCAAGCTGCTTTAAATTCCTTCTGAAGATTAGCTGGAGGTTTTTTCATTATAGTAACGGAATCAGGGACATAGTGTGTTCCTAGTGGATGCATAGATAAGTAATCTGGAAGAAAGGGACTCCAGAAATCCAAAAGATGCAGCAAGACGGGGGCTGCTGCAGATAGCTTAACAACTGTATTTCGGCATAAGTTTAAAGAGTCTTCTGTAGCATTTGGCAAGTAAGGGCGTGTTTCTTCAGCACCATTTTGGAATAAATCACGATATGCTTGCAAACATACTTTTCTCACACTTCGCGTACTATCGTTATTAGGAGGGAAAAGCGTTGAAAAAAAGTCTTGGATGTGACTGGTAAACTCTGGGGGAAAGTGACTTTTCGGAAGAACTTTGTCAATTTGAGCTAAAAGATCATCAAGTGAGGGAGATGATAAAATTCTCAATTTATCTACATAGTCAGAAGCTAATGCATATACTTGCTGAAAAGCACCTTGTTCTGACCCCGGATGTATATATTCGCCACTCTCGTCAGAGCAGTCAAGCGCCCAGAGACCATGTCCAAGCTTAGGTAAAAAAACGTGTTGATTAAATTCTAGAAATAAGAGGAAATAAAGCTCGTTTTCTTCAGATGTCTCGGCCTTAGGATTATGGCGTGAAATAGCCCTTTTTAATTCAGTTGATAGATCCTCATATGTAAGGGGTGAAGTATTGCCAATTTTAAATTGTTCTCGTAAAAAAGCTTTGTTTTCATCAGTAGCTACAAAATATGTTTGTAACTTTTTGAGTTGACTCATAAAGCCCTGAACTTTTAAGTCAACTTTGCTAGTATAGGTCTCAACCTCAGACCTAATACGTGCAAGGTATTGAACCTCAGTATGCTCAGGTGGAGGGAGTGGAGAGTGTGTCTCTGATGTAGATACCGTGTCTGGACGGGGGGCGCCTACAGGATCGAGATCTAGGGGAAACTGGGGGGAGTTTGACCGATGAGATGCGGGGGATATAGAGCCGTCTGATTCAGAAGTAGAGCCATCGTCGGAGAAGTTGACCTGTTCTGGAGGTGTAGCGGGAGGTGAGAATGCTCTCGGAGTAGTTACATTGTTTGACACTTTCGGTAATCCACTAAGAAGTAGTTCTAATTCTTGGGGAGATATATAAGGTGATTGGGGGGCCTTTGCTCGAGGGGAAGTGCTCATTTGTGTGATGTTTCTTTTTCTTTTGCTGCCTGCTCTAGAATGTCAATAAAAATTTGGGGCGTCCAAACTCTATCTGAGTTTACTTGAGGGGCCTTTGTTTGAATACAGAGTAGCCTTTCAGCGTTATTGAAAAGACTCTTTAATGTTATAACATGCTCCCCCTTGATCTGAAGCTTTTGAATAATAACTTCATAAAATAATTGGGCAAATTCTGGACTTGGGAATACTGTAGGTGGTTGTGGGGATTTGTCTTGTGGTGTATTAGGTTTGTCTAAAGTTAGTTGTTGAGAAACAAAACATAACAGCGAGATACATGAAAAGAATGTTTGTAGAGGTATGATAGAAGAACAGGTAAAGAATCTTTGTAGAGGTATGACAGAAGAATGAGAGGGGGCATTAAAACAAGATGTAGTATTGGGTAAGGCTGGTTGGGAAGTAGAAGCTGGTTGAGAAGTAGAACATTTAAATGAATATAACATACCAAGAAAAGCAGAAGAAGCAAGAGCTAGGTTACCAAGTAGACAGGCTGCTCGAAAAAGGTCAGGGCGTGTGGGAAGATATGGTAGAAATGATCTCATAATTCATAAAAAATACCACAGTTTATTAAGGAAATACAATAAAAAAAAGAGAAATTAAGGTAAATCCTATAAAATTGTAAGATAAAGTTTAAAGAATAGCTAATTTTATGAATAGATAAATTAACACATGTCTTTAGGATTCACATAACGATCAAATTCATTTGAAGTAACATAACCTAGATCTAGAGCTGCATCTTTTAAACTACTATTATCTGTGTATGCTTTTTTCGCAATCTGAGCCGCCTTATCATAGCCAATATGCGTATTTAAGGCAGTTACAAGCATGAGGGAGTTTTGCAGGTTTTTAGCAATATTAATCTCATTAACCTGAAGGCCATCGATGCAAAAGCGACGAAAAGCGGTCATGCCATCCGTTAAAAGACGAATAGATTGCAATAAATTATAAATCATCACAGGTTTATAAACATTAAGTTGAAAGTGGCCATTAGCACCGGCAAAGGCAATACAGGCATCATTGCCAATCACCTGCGCAGAAATCATCGTTAAGGCCTCGCATTGGGTGGGGTTAACTTTGCCTGGCATAATGCTAGAGCCGGGCTCATTAGCGGGTAGGATAAGCTCGCCAATACCACAACGAGGCCCAGAGCCAGACCAGCGAATATCATTGGCAATTTTATGCAACGATAGAGCCAAAGATCGCAACGCAGAACTCATTTCAACGATGGCATCATGGGCGGAGAGAGCTTCAAATTTATTGGGAGCTGGCACAAAAGGCAAACCTGTTTCCTGTGCAATTTCAGCCGCAACATCAGTATCAAAGCCATCAGGGGTGTTTAAACCAGTCCCGACTGCTGTGCCCCCAATCGCCAATTCATACAAGCGAGGCAAGGATAATTCGATACGTTTAATAGCATTGTCTAATTGCTGAACATAGCCCGAAAATTCCTGACCAATAGTTAAGGGCGTTGCATCCATCAAATGTGTGCGCCCAATTTTAACAATATCCTTAAAAGCCTGAGATTTTGCATGAATCGCAGCGCGAAGTTTAGTGAGCGAAGGGATTAAACGTTTTTTGACATCGGTGGCAGCGGCAATATGCATGGCTGTTGGAAATGTATCGTTAGAGGATTGAGACTTATTTAAGTCATCATTAGGATGAATAGGCTCTTTACTTCCCATTATGCCACCTGCCAGTTCGATAGCACGATTCGAAATGACTTCATTACTATTCATATTACTTTGTGTTCCGCTACCTGTTTGCCACACCGATAAGGGGAAATGGTCATCAAGTTTGCCGCTGATAACCTCATCAGCCGCTTGAACAATAAGACGTAGTTTTTCATCACTGAGGCCATTTTTTTTTGCATTCACAATCGCACAGGCTTTTTTTAAAATACCCAATGCACTAATCATCTCCCGAGGAAGTGTTTCAATACCAATATCAAAGTGATGCAAGGAACGTGCGGATTGTGCTCCATAATATTTTTCAGCGGGTACGTTGATGGCTCCCATAGTATCGCTTTCAGTACGTGTTGTTGACATAAACTCTCCTTAAATAATGAACCTTAAATAATATTAACTATCCTAGCATACATACATAGTGCACAAAATAAAAAGTGGATGTGTCAAAATTAAAGAATAGAAAAATAATAAAGACTATGTTAATATCTTACTCACGTAAAATGAGTATCAAAAAATACATAAATTCATCCATAGGTAAAAAACAAATTGTCGCTACATCAGGGCTTATGGTTGTGGGGTTCATCTTCTTCCATATGGTGATGAATCTGCTTTTTTTAGTTGGACCAGCTGCCTATAATTTATTGCCGTCAACCGCACACAAAACAGGTATAGTTTTTAGGTCTGTGGAAGCAGTATTAGCGGGCGTGTTTCTGATACACATCATATTTACTGCCTTAGTTACTATCGAAAATCGCAAAGCACGAGGATCACAAGGGTACGCCTCGTTTAAAGGTAAGCAAAAACGATCATTAGCGACGCGATTAATGCCTGTAACAGGGTCCATTCTTTTACTTTTTATCATCACCCATTTAATTGACTTTTGGTGGCCGGATCATTTTGGTCCTGCAACAGTCGTGGCTGGTGTTGAACAGGGGACCTATGGGCTGGTATTTAACAGTTTTAAAAATGGCTTCCGAGTTTCTTGGTATGTGATAGCTTTATTAGCGATCGGTATGCATTTGGCTCATGGCGTTCAAAGTATGTTTCAAAGTTTTGGTTTTAGGCACCAGAGCTATACACCCAAGATCGAACGTTTGAGTACGGCTATAGGTTTAGGTATTTCCCTTGGCTTCAGTTTAATACCAATTTATGTATATTTTATAGGTTAAAGATGACAAAACACAAAACAAGCCCACAATTAGATTCTAAAATTCCTTCTGGTCCAATTGACCAAAAATGGGAAAAGCATAAGTTTGATATGAAGTTGGTAAACCCAGCTAACAAACGTAAATTTCATGTCATTGTAGTCGGGACTGGCTTAGCTGGTGCATCAGCAGCAGCAAGTTTGGGAGAGCTGGGATACAAGGTTTCTGCCTTTTGTTTTCAGGATTCCGCACGTCGGGCCCACAGCATCGCGGCACAAGGGGGGATTAATGCAGCCAAGAACTATACAAATGATGGAGATAGCATCCATCGCCTTTTTTACGATACGGTAAAAGGCGGCGATTTTAGAGCGAGAGAAGCAAATGTACATCGCTTGGCCGAAAACTCAGTTAAAATTATTGATCATTGTGTGGCTCAAGGCGTTCCATTTGCTAGAGAGTATGGAGGCTTACTGGATAATCGTTCCTTTGGAGGGGCTCAGGTATCACGTACATTTTATGCCAGGGGACAGACTGGTCAACAATTACTCTTAGGGGCATATTCTGCCTTAATGAAAGAAGTAAATACGGGGTCTGTTAAAATGTACCCACGTACAGAAATGTTAGAGCTGATCATCATAGATGGTAAAGCTAGAGGGATTGTGTACAGAAACTTAGTAAGTGGAAAAATAGAATCCATGACTGCTGATGCCGTCATCATGGCCACAGGTGGTTATGGAAATGTGTTTTATTTGTCGACTAATGCCATTGGGTGTAACGTCACAGCTACCTGGCGCGCACACAAAAAAGGCGCTTTTTTTGCTAACCCTTGCTATACCCAAATTCATCCAACTTGTATTCCTGTAAAGGGTGATTATCAATCTAAGTTAACCTTGATGAGCGAAAGCTTAAGGAATGACGGAAGAGTATGGGTGCCGATCAAAAAAGGAGACACCCGACATCCTAATCAGATTCCTGAAAATGAAAGAGATTATTATTTAGAGAGAAAGTATCCAAGTTTTGGTAATTTAGTTCCAAGAGACTTAGCTTCTCGTAACGCTAAGTATGTGTGTGACGAAGGACGAGGAGTAGGCGCAACAGGTTTGGCTGTATATCTCGATTTTTCCGAAGCTATTACACGTTTGGGTCAAGATGCTATTTCTGCTAAGTATGGAAACCTTTTTGATATGTATCAACGTATCGCCGGTACAAATCCCTATCAAGAAGCCATGAAAATTTTCCCAGCAGTTCATTATACGATGGGTGGACTATGGGTAGATTATAATTTGATGAGTACGATCCCAGGTCTTTTTGTCTTAGGAGAAGCTAATTTTTCTGATCATGGAGCCAATCGTTTGGGGGCCTCTGCATTGATGCAAGGCCTGTCAGATGGCTATTTTGTTATTCCTAATACTCTAGGCAACTATCTGGCTCAAACAGAGCTTTCACCAGTTCAAGATCAACATCCAAGTATTAAAGAAGCCCTCCATGATGCAAAAACTAAAATTGATAAAATTCTTTCTATAAGAGGAAAACGAACCGTGAATGACTTTCATCGAGAACTAGGGTTATTAATGTGGAATGAAGTGGGAATGTCACGAAATAAAGAAGGTTTAACAAAGACATTGAAACGTGTGAAAGAACTACGAGAAGAATTTTGGGAGAATGTGATAGTCCCCGGATCTGGTGAATCGTTAAATCAAAATTTAGAACTTGCAGGTCGAGTGGCAGACTTTTTAGAATTTGGAGAGTTAATGACCTTAGATGCACTAAAACGAGAAGAATCTTGTGGTGGACATTTTAGAGAAGAAATGCAAACTGAAGAGGGAGAAGCTAAACGTGATGACGCAAACTTTTGTCATGTGTCGGCGTGGGAATTTAATGGTGTAAACAAGGCTCCCTCATTACATAAAGAAGCCTTAGAATTTGAAAATGTTCCATTAAGTACCAGGAGTTATAAATAATGGCAGAAACAATATCCCTGACGCTAAAGATATGGCGACAAAAAAATTCAAACAGTAGAGGTTATTTTGAAACGTTTGAAATGAAAGATGTGGACGTTAATGCGTCTTTTCTAGAGATGTTAGATATTTTAAATGAAACGCTTATTTTAGAAAGTAAAGACCCTATTACCTTTGAGCATGATTGCAGAGAGGGGATATGTGGGTCGTGTGGAGCCATGATAAATGGTGAGGCTCATGGCCCAATTAAGAAAAATACCTTGTGTCAGTTACATTTAAGAGATTTTAAAGACGGCGAAACCCTAGTAATCGAACCTTTCAGGGCAAAAGCCATGCCTGTGTTAAAAGATTTAATGATTGACCGATCTTCTTTTGATCGTATTATGGCAAAAGGCGGTTATGTATCAGTTAAGACAGGCTCTGCGCCAGATGCAAATTCAATCCCTGTGCAAAAAGAGTTTGCAACAAAAGCCTTTGATGCTGCTGCCTGTATTGGATGTTCAGCCTGTGTTGCAGCCTGCCCAAATGCAGCAGCGATGCTATTTGTATCAGCAAAAGTCAGTCATTTGGCGCTTTTACCTCAAGGTCAAATACAGCGTAAAGAACGTGTGAAAAATATGGTTGATCAGATGGATGCAGAAGGCTTTGGTAATTGTTCAAACCAATATTTATGTGAAGCGGCCTGCCCAAAAGGTATTTCTGTTGAAAATATTGCACGTATGAATAAAGATTATTTATCATCAAAATTAGGCGAATAGATGTCTCTTAAACATGCTCTGCAGAAGACCTTGGCAGAAGCAGGTAGTGTACTAGAACGATTAACACAGAACCAGGAGATACACAGAGATATCGAAAAGGCGATTAATCTTTGTGTAAAGGCCTATCAAAATCAGGGTAAAATTTTGATTTGTGGAAATGGAGGTTCCGCCTGTGACGCTGCTCATTTTGCAGAGGAGTTGGTTGGACGATATAGAAAAAACAGAAAAGCCTTAGCAGCTTTAGCTTTAAATGAGGCAGGTGTTTTAACCTGTATTAGTAATGATTTCGGCTATGAAAACGTATTTTCAAGACAAATTGACGCCTTTGGACAGCCCAATGATATCTGGATTGGATTAAGTACCTCAGGTAATTCTGAAAATATTCTTCGTGCGTGTCAGACAGCGAAAGAAAAAAACGTACGTACCATTCTTTTTTTGGGAAAAGAGGGTGGAGCATTAAAAAATAAAGCAGATATCACTATAATAGTTCCTGGTGAAACCTCAGATCGTATTCAGGAATTACATATGTTACTTTTACATTTTATGGTAGAAGGAATAGAAAGGGGCCTATTCCCAGAGCTATATTAATTTACCCTAGACGCCCTAATTTTTATGAAGTTGATCATAAAGACGCGTTTCTTCTTTTTTGAGTTCTTTAAGTCTTTTTTTCTCGTCTGAGTTTAATGTTTCCTTATTTTCTAAGCGTTCAATATCCTGATAAATTTCAAGGAATTTAGATTTAAACATTTGAGAGTCTTCATCTTGAGGCAGGGATGAAGGTTCTGTTGTAATAGAGGCTAAAATATCATGAATGATACTTGATTTTAGTGCTGGATTATCCTCAGATTCATCAAGACTAACAGCAGACGAAGGTGCTTGATCAGCCACAGAATCGACTGCATCAGGTGCAGCAGACGCAGGTGCTTGATCAGCCACAGAATCAACTG
>JAYNIM010000001.1:299364-644980 GCA_038109055.1 bacterium | reverse complement strand
ACTGCATCAGGTGCAGCAGACGCAGGTGCTTGATCAGCCACAGAATCAACTGCATCAGGTGCAGCAGATGAAGGTGCATCTTGCGAAGCAACTTGGGGATCAGCTACATCGTCCAAATCATCGTCCAAATCATCGTCCAAATCATCGTCTAAATCATCGTCCAAATCATCGTCTAAATCGTCATCTTCATCATCGATCGTGTCATTTTCATCTAACATTAACTTACTCCTAAAAGAAGAATACCCTATAAAAGAAAAAGTTAAACATAGAGAGTCACGATAGAATATCTAGTAACTAAGATGAAATAAACCAACCCCTATAAAGGGAGATGGCCTTTTTGGATATCCAGTCCCAAGAATGGGCCATGGATCGTTTTAAGATCACTGGCATGATCACAGAGTAAACACAGTGTGAACTTGCAGGGGCCCAAACGAAGTAGGGAAAATTGTTCGTTTTCTGATAATTGATTATCAAAGTTAAAGGTGGGTAAATACGATTCGATCGTATAAGAGGTGATTAATTTAAGACGGCAGTCAGCATTGTCTGTGTTGGAAGCTGATTTGGGAATAAATAAGGCCAGTTTAATATTAAAATGGCAGGCCAAAAGAGCAAGGTCTGCTAAGAGAAAAGTTTTAGAACGTACGTGGAGGGTGTAGGCACGTTTATGCTGGCTTTGATAGGCGGCTAAATAGCGTTGAGCCAAAGGGTTTGGACTGGAGTTTAAGGAACTTAAATAAGCCTTAGCTGTGATAGGAAAATCAGGCATAATGGGTTGAAGACAGTGGCCTAAACTCTTGAGAAAAGGGAGGGGGGAATTATGGCAGCGTGTAAACAAGTAGGGGCGGTGTTTCAGAAACAAGCGACACGTTTGACCCGAAATCATAGATTGTTTTTTTGAGACCATCTTAAAAGAAAGAATACCCCTTATGTTTAACAGTTAAACATGGGAGGAAATAAGAGAGCCTATTAGGCCTATAGTGATTAAGAAATGCTGTTGAAGGCAGAGGGTTTAGTGAGCAAAAGGGGGGCTAAAAGAGACGTGATATGAGAAGCAGCCATATCAAAACGATGCTTACCTTGACCACTACAATAACGTACGGTCGTTTATAAATAAGTATGTAAAACTTTAATAAGTCATTATTGTTAACTCGATTTATTTGTATTCTCCTTAATTAAAATTGTAATGGTCAAAATACTGCAGCTTTTATCTTTGTTTTTCTAATACCAACCCTACGCTTCAAAGTTCACTTGAAAAATTCTATCAATAAATAGGCATTACATTTGACCCTTAAAAACATAAAATATTATTCTGTACTCAAGCGCTTAAAACAATCTATAATACTTTGAACACTTATCGCTGAATCTGTTCCAAATTTTGATTCAAAATCATTTTTGAAATCGCCATCATGTGAAGTAAGAGTAAAAATCTCTATAGGACGTATTTGTTCATGCCAGGCTTTCTTTTGCAGTGCCTTTTCAGACATAGATGACGTACATGATTTCAAAAAATGTACGACCTTAAAACTAGATTCAGCTGATAAACCTTCTATTTGACATTTATCAGTAAAGGCAGCGTTTAATTCCGGATCTTTGGCAGCCATCTCTATTATAATCGATAAATCAATATTATAGCTATTTGCAAATGAAACCAATTCAAGCGCTGTATAAGACGGATCTTCAAGTTGACAAAGCTTCAAAAATTCAGAAGCTGCATATTGTTCTCGCTGTTCTGGTTCTAACATCAGTTTATTTGCCCATACATTCATCACAATACGTAAATTAGAATTATTTCCAATCATAGCCTCCACACTTGCAGAAGAAGGTTCATTGCCTTTCCAAGACATTGCATCACCTGCGTTTAATAAAACAAAACAGCCCTCTTTTTCAAAGTCTTTAGGATCAACCTGTTCCCCATCTACTGTTGTTTTGAGATCAAGATCCAATACATCACCCTGTTCTGTCCAAACAAGTTTGACCCCATGTGTATTTGCTGAAGATTTAAGACTTTTGATAAGCTCCGGGTTAAGGGAGTCTATATTTCCATAATGTGGAAATTCAATAACCGACCCTGGAACAATTGTTCCAGAATTAATCATTTCTATATAATCTTGTAACATTGTTTCAATCACAACTTGACGTAAGTCACCTGCAAAACCCTGATCTCCAACCTTTGCAAAAAATCCACCCCCAAACAAAGTCGCTTTTAGATAAACAGGATTTTCACTTGTTTGTAATTTCATTGCCTTCATCACAGTAAACATATACTGCCGACAAGCAACATTATAGGCTTTTCGATTAAAAACACTCCCATCCTTTAAACGAATATAGTCTGTATGAAGATGCTGTGGGTCACTTAGCTCATCTAAGGTAGGTAAATCAAGAAGATCAACCGTGTCATAAGCAGGTATTTTACCTTCATCATAATAGGCAGGGAAAAGAGGGGACTCATTTTCAATAGCACCTGCTTTAATAATAAAGTCCGCCGCCTCAAGTTCATTTTCATAAACATGACCATCTTCATCTCTAAAATTTCCTCGACCATACTTTTCAAATTGAATTCCAGTTGCATCAACAAAAAGCGCTCTAACAGGTTGTTCAAAGGCTATACGAGCTGACCCTCCATAGCCACCTTTGGCAGTTGCGGTAATATAAGCGGTATTTACCATCGTAGCTCTTTTCATACGGCGTTCCTGATCAGAGAGTAGTAAGGTGCTATCATACTTTTGTACAGCCTGAAGATCATCTTTCGTATATCCACCCATTCCTGTATAGCTTGTGGAGCCTCCATCGTTATAAAAACGCCGCTTTCCTGTTCGTTGAAAATCATGTTTTTCATTTCCCCCATTAAATTCAATGTTTCCACCCGGTGGGGGCGTTACTGCACGTGAATACGCCAATCCATTTGGCCGAACGACTTGTGCATCACCATCTGTTGTTACAACAAGGGTATTTGCTAAAAATTTATCCCTAGAGTCACTAGAATTATTAACTTGAACAGATAACTGATCACCCAATACACGCATAGGATCATATGCAGGCCCTGATAAAAGCTCAAATTGATGACCACACAAGTCTCTGGTATCAATATATTCGCTTTTAGGTTTCCCTTGATTCCCTTCATGAAATTCAGGAGGTTTAGCGTAAATCGGCACGCCATGTGCATCACAAAATCCAAGAGCCTCCATAGTCTCTCGTTGTTTACTGCCTGCTGGATAAGTATCTGGAATACAAGGAATAGCGCTTAAAATAGCTAAGCTTTTTTCGTTTAAACCCTGTCTTTCATCTAAAGATAAAGGTAGTGGAGCTGCTGCCATCATAGGCGCAGCCATGCCACGTCGTCCTACAGCCATGGCACCTCTCCCCATAGGTGCAGCCATGGCACCTCTCCCCATAGGTGCAGCCATGGCACCTCGTCCTACAGCCATGGCACCTCTCCCCATAGGTGCAGCCATGCCAACTTCAGCAGCCTTAACAACAGGTGCTTCACAAGATACCGGGCGGCATTGCTTCTTTATGGCTAGCCACTTAAAAAGCTTACTATGTTGTGAATGATTATTATAAGGAAATAGGTCTAATATCGTTTGGAGGCTCTTTGTTGTTTCTGGAACATCCTCAGTAGAAAAACAGCAGGCTAATTGTAGTTTTTGAAGTATTTCGACAAGTTTGATTTGATCTGCACAAGATAAGTTTTTGATATCATCTAACTTACATGAAAGGATATGTTTCCCTCCAATATTAAGGTCATCTAAAGCAGCTTGAATATCACTTTGAGCAATAGAATTAAGTTCGGTGTCATAATTTAATTGGCGCGTAAAAAGATCATGGTTCTTACCTGCAAGATCTTGTGGCTCAGCTTGTTCTGGATCTCCAAAAATAGCTGACCCATTAATGTCACAAATCTGTTTACTTGCTAAAATCATATCTAAGCCAGCAGGCGACATACCAAAATGACGAGGGTCCCAGCCTAAACGAGCAAGCGGAGAGTTTGCACTACGAAGACTGTCAACTATGGCTTGAATTTCTTCACCCGTTAACGCCCCAGAACAAAGCGCACTTTGCATGGCCCTAGACACACATTTTGCAAAATTTTCTGGGCCTTCAGACGCAAATAAAGCCAATGTTTTAGGATCGAATGAAACACCCGCTGCCCCATATGTAATGCCTAAAAAACGAGATAAATTATGGCGTACACAGTGCCGCAAAAAAGCAGCGTTATCTGGGGTAGTAATTTGATCGTTCAAATAAAGCTCTGTCCGATGTGCTGTTGGAGATTCACTTTGAAAAGGTGTCGGAAAAACCAAGTGTAAGTTATCAATAATACGAAGTTTTTCAAATTCAAATATCGAATTACCATAGTGATCTTGAGCCTCTTTTGTTACACTTAAATTTCCATTAATATCTTTTAAGTTAAAAAGCATCAATTGTAAGCGTAAAAGCTCCGTTTCAGTTGAAGGCCTAGTTAAGTCTGGTAGACGATCCATATCAATACCAGCCTTTTGTAAGGCCAATGTTAATGCGCTAGGCTTTTCATGAGGCGTTATCTGACCTTCAAGCCCCAATAGTCGACATAGTAATGCATCTGGAGTTAACTCTTCAATTTGATTATTTGGTTTTAACTGAAAAATAGGTAAATAAATTCCCTTTTTACGACGAATACGATCTTGCAATTCTACAAGACTCTTCAATGATTGTGCAAAATCATCAGAATCACTTTTTACAAACAAGCCCAAACAGCAGTCACGTTCAATACCACGATAAAGAACCTGTTCATTCCATAGAACTTCATTAGAAGCTTGCCCATATCCACCCCGGCCACCTACTGGAAAGCCATCTCGAACATCTGATTCAGGAAGTTCCCAAGACTCACCATCATCACTACGCTTAGGTGTAATATGAGGTGACTTGCCTTCCTCAACCCTCGCGGAAAGATCAGCCAAAAGTTTTTTTTGCCCATTCAATGTAGGAACCCCCTGTGCGTGATGAGCTCCTGTCTTTTGGCGATGAAAAGTAGTCCCAATAGTTCCAGCATTACAATGATATCCCTGTCCAAAATTATCGGCATGGCAACGATGGGGATCTAACACCAACCCAACCGTATCTTCACCGTATTCAGTAAATAACTTAACTTCCAATGGGGATCCTTGTTTAGGCAGCAATGTCGTTGAAAGTAAGGGGTTGTTCATCCGATAATCAGAACTCATAAAAGCCTTAACTTCATTTGTATCTGCACAACGAACCAACATATCCCCTGATTCATAACGATTGATGCAACGCGCTACTCGCTCCTCATAATCAAGCTTTTGCTGCGGTGTCATAATTTTATCACCCTCTTTATGAGTAAAATCAGCATCATCAGGCGTAAACTTTAAATGAGCATGTGATTCAACTTTTAACTGCATATGACGATAAAGCTTGTAACCATACGAAGCCGCATCCGTAAATAAATCACAGGAACTGTTACGGTCTGTAGGTGTTTTAGTGCTTGATTGAAATGTGGGTTGAAGGGCATGTAAATGGGTATCTTTTTCTTTTTGCCCGCTAACAAAACTTTGAGGATGATAGTGGTCACCAAGAGGGTCAGGCAGACAAATAGACAAAAAGGGTAATAATTGATTTGTACAGTCAGCATTGATAAAAGTGCCTGTTTCATAGGTACCTCCCTTGTGGCTATGATATAAAGTTCCCCCAATAGCGTGTAAAGTTTGTGGGGAATTACACATAACTTGAAGTTGTAGTTGCTCACCGAATTGAGGATGTTTAACCAAGGTGGGAACAAGAGAAACCCCAGCTTGATCAAGAGATTGGAAGATACTCCCATTCAAAGAATCAGGTTTTTGGGATAAACGAAAAGATGGAGGCCCTTTTTGTACCTGACGAGACCCAAGACCAAGGCCGGCCAAAGCCGTACGAATCGTTTCGGCATACCCAGCATCTCCATTCAAGGCAGTCTGAAAAAATAACGTGGCTAACGCTTGTTCTAGAATAAGACGATCATCACCAGACGGAGGAAAGACCGTTGCTGCGTCCATCTCTGGTTCTGGCTCTAATGCTTCTGCTAAAGATTGAGCAGAAGGAGAAGCCCCTGGACGATGCAAAATATAACCATGTTGATCTAGAGTGAAACCTAATTGAGATAAATAATCGATAATGGGCTGACGACAAGCTTGGAGCTCAGGTTGAAGGGGTGTTTGAGAAAGAGTAGGTACTGCTTGCGGAGCCGCTATCGGAATTTCAGGAGACTCTACTTCAGGGGATACCCCGGACTGCAACTGGACTAAAGACTCGTCCATTACCAATTGAAGAGAGAGTATTTCCTGATATGCATGATATGTGAGACACTTCATATCAACCTTAGTGTCGAAATCTGGGAAATTAGCACGCATGATCGCGGCTGCTTTCAGCATAGCGGACATAATGGTTGTGTGAGAATTATTGAAAAAACCTCCGCCTAAAGGCAGTAGAAAGGCTTTCACTCGAGAGAGATCATCGGAAGATTGTGATTGCTTGTATGCCTGATGAAGCGTTTGTAGATATTGTTCTTGAATCAGTTCTTGGCTAATAGCCTCAACAAAATTGAAATACGCTTGACGCTGTTCACCTTCCGCCGTTTGTAACCCATTATTACAAAGTCTAGCTCCATAATCATTTATATAATTAATAGGAACCGCTGATGCATACCCCATACCAACTCGATGGCTGTGACCACTTACAACAAGGTCAGAAGACAGGGGCAAGCGCAACAAATGGATATGGGTCTTTAAAGTATCCAGGACCGCTACTCGTTCAGAATCTGTCAGACCTTCAGGTACATGCAAGTACCCATTTTGAAGAGAAAAACATTTTGAAGAATCTTTCCCCTCATTAAGGACAGGAAGTAAGTCTTTTAGCGAATTGATACCTCCAGGGTTGACATCACCATCCCCATTGTCAATAATCGCCTGAGCAACTCCTTGATCGCAGGTTAATTGTGAGATAGGTCCCACTGAATGATCTCTAGCATAATCTTCAAGAGAAGAGGAAGCTGTCTGAGGAGATAGTTCTTCTTTTGAGTTAAATTGAGAAGCAGTAGCAAAAATTGCCCCAGAATTCTCTGAATTTTGTAATTCGCTAATAATATCAGAATCATGAAAGGTGATTGGCTGGTAATGCTCTGGCAAAACAGCAGCGGTTAGTGAAGGACGTGATAGACATGTATAAAGAGTCGGGTTGCCATTTGTTTCGGATGTATGAATCTCAACGGATTGAGAACCTTCTTGAACATTTATAACGTAACCTTCGCCAGATAAGCGAGTGAGTCCAAGAAAAGTAGTGTCATCACCTTCGCTTGGAGCAGCAGCAGGGCGCATAGCTCCACTCCCATCACCACTAGGCTGAACTTGAGCAACACTAGCCTGCCTCGAAGAAGAAGCAGCAGCACCACCACCCATGATCCCTCCTCCAGAAGCAGAAGAGTCAGACGTAAGGGCATTTAAAATCCTGTCTCCGTTACGATTGGCGCCGTATTCAAGGGTCTGTTGAGCAATATTAACGTGAATAGTTAAAAAATTACCATCAGCAGGGCTAGGTTGAATTTGAAAAACGTTTTCCTCGTCAGTTTTGACTAACATGAAAGAATTGCTGAGTTCTACGATAGAACCACCATTCGCTTGTTGAAGCTGTAGTATAGGACCCACTAGGGTAAGCATAAGATCCTCACCCGTTTGTATTCTATTTAATTCCCTATAGTCTACATTGCGACCTTTAGCAGCAGCCGCCCTCATGGCACTACCATCCCTTCTCGAAGCACCCCTATCATACCTCAAATCAGAACGAGAATCAGGTGCATAACCTCCAGTAAACTGAGGGGTTCTCCGAGCATCCATCATAGCGCTACCACCACCCCTTCTCGAGGCAGTACCAGCCCGCCTCGAAGAAGAATGTTGCTGAGAAGTGCTAGGAATTCCCATGACCTCCTTTCTAGAATCACTTAATTCATAAACTCTTTTACCAAATTTTGTTACTAAAAAAGAATCAAGTGTACTTAGCTCTTGTTTGTATTTTTTTTTTAAACCTGAAGACCCAAGTTTAAGATAGTGTTTCAAAATAGTAGAGTCAATGTCTGAAAAGTCAGGAGAGCTAGTGAGAGGACATCCCGATTGTTCCAAAATAGACGTGAATAACTCTAAAATCTCGGATTTCTCCATAGTATCGACTCTATCAACTAAATTCGGGACAGCATTGATAAAGGCCCTACTGGTACCATTGGTAGTAACGATTCCTGCAGTTCCTCTAGTGGCGCCACCTTCTTCGGGTCTTCTAGAGGGTCCAGCTCTTCTAGCTCTTCTAGCTCCCCCAGTGCTTCCAGCGCTCATTTTAATCCCCCTTTTGTTGGTTTGTTTATAAGATTTTCTATGTTATTCCTACCCACTAATTTAAAAAGTTAAACATTTAATAATATGTAAGTATTTAATTAATATGTAATTGTTTTTCAAGATAGACGGTAAGGAAAAAGGGTGAATGATATCTTAATGACAAATAATTCTAAATCAAGAAAAAGAAACTACCATGTTTAAAAGACATGCAGACAGGGTAACACATACATGATGCACCCTAATAACACGAAAAAGACAGATAATATCTATAAGAATGTTGTGTTTAGACCCGTTAAAGAACGCGATTTAGAGCCCTTATATCTGCTGAGTCAGGCGACGCAACCTGGGCTAACATCGATTCCAAAAACAAAAGCGTTATGGAAAAAGCGAATTGAAGAGAGTTTGACTATAAATCATACAAGCAGCAGCAATAAAAAAGGAAATTGGTATACCTTTGTGTTAGAACACAAAGAAAAAAAAGAAATTATAGGTACCGCCTCTATTTTAGATTCTGTGGCCTGTGATAATCCTTTATATGTCTATCAAATACAACAAAACATGATGATATCTAAAAAATTACATATCCAACAACAGTTACGAAAGCTACATCCTAAAAAAATACAAAAAGGACCAACAGAATTAGGTGCACTGTGGTTAAACCCCAAGTACAGAGGTCTTGGCTTGGGCCGCTTCATGACCGTCGCACGGTTAATATTTATTTGCCAACATAAAAAAAAGTTTCAATCAACGATTTTAGCAGAAATGAGAGGTTACTTAGATCATAAAGGGCAGTCGCCTTTTTGGGAGCATATAGGTCAAAAACTTTATGGGATCCCTTATGTGATTGCAGATCAATTGGCAGCCAAAGATCGGACGTTTATTGAAGAACTACTACCAAAGATGCCTATTATTATCGAGCTTTTACCACAATTAGTTCAACAATGTATCGGGCGCTGTCACCCATTAACAAAGGCGGCCTATCAAATACTATGTAGCGAAGGCTTCGAGTTGACACGGTCAGTGGATGTCTGTGATGGTGGGCCTAAATTGATTGCAAAAACAAACAATATAAGAGTGCTGAAAGAACTTAAGAAATACGGAATAAAACAAACAAAGGAAAAAGAAGCAAGGCCCTCTAATAAAGACGCGTTATGGGTCTTAAGTAAAGGTCTAAATCACAAGTTTGTAGTACAGTTAGCCCTGCTTCAAAAAATCAAAAATCAGTTACGAATAAACAGCAAAGATGTAAGGATCTTAGATCTTAAAGAAGAAAGTGATGTAATGGCAATTAAGCTATATATAAAAAATACACAAGATACGTTTAATCAGGAGTTCTGGACATGCTATCAAAACGCAGCCTCTTTATTCAAAACAATTGGGTAAAGGGAAAAGGAGAGGCTTTTTACAGTCGAAACCCCCGAACAGATAACCTTAATTGGAAAGGACGAGCGGCAAGTATTGAGCAAATTAATTTTGCCATCAAAAGCGCAGGAAACGTACAAGAACAATGGTGGGAGAAAGGGCGAGAATTTAGACAAGACGTACTAATGCGTTATACCGATCAATTAACCCGAAATAAAGAATGGTTAGCCGAGATAATTGGTCAAGAAACAGGTAAGAATCCTTGGGAGTGTAGGGCGGAAGTGGCTGGAATGATTCATAAAATGACAGTATCCGTTGAAGCCTATCATGAGCGCTGTGTAGAAAAAGAAAGAGAGCTAAACCTGACCAAAAATTATACGAAATTTAAGCCCTTAGGGGTGATTGCTATTCTTGCCCCATTTAATTTTCCGGGCCATCTACCACAAGGACAGTTAATACCGGCGCTACTAGCGGGGAATACGGTGGTATTAAAACCCAGTGAATATTGCCCCATGGTCGGTCTGGCCATGGCAAGTTTGTGGGAACAAAGTCAACCCCCTGCAGGTGTATTAAATGTGATCCAAGGAAACGCGGATGTAGGTCGTGCCTTAGTTGTGCACGATGACATTAATGCTATTTTTTTTACTGGCAGTGAAGAACATGGTCGCGAAATCGCCCAGTTTTTTTCGGGTAAGTACGAAAAGTTATTAGCCCTTGAATTGGGGGGGAATAACCCACTTATTCTGACGAAAGTAAAGGACCAGCAATCCGCCATCGAGTGTATTATTCAATCCGCCTTTTCAACCACTGGGCAACGATGTACCTGTGCAAGGCGACTGATAGTCGTCAAAAATAATGAGAATAAAAAGCTCGTTGATGATCTCATAAAAGCAAGCAAAGCACTGGTTATTGGAGATCAGTACAAAAAGAGCTTGATGGGGCCATTAATCTCCAAAAACGCCCGAAAGATGGCCCTGGAGCAGCAACAGGCCTATATAGCTAAAGGCGCCAAGTCTTTGCTTGAAATGAAGGCCCTTGGGAAAAAAGGTGCCTTTATCAGTCCTGGCATTATCGATATTTCCGCCTTAACCGAGGACGACGATGAAGAATGTTTTTCACCCTTGCTAAAAGTAAGCTGGGTAGAAGATTTACAGGAAGCTATTTTTGAAGCCAATAAAAGTAGATTTGGGCTATCAGCAGCCTTATTATCGGATGATAAAAATGAGTTTTCTAGCTTTTATAGCCAGATTAAGGCCGGGATTATCAATTGGAATACACCCACCATAGGGTCTTCTGCCTATGCACCTTTTGCTGGGGTTGGGGCTAGTGGAAATCATCGTTCAGCCGCCTATTTGATGATCGATAGTTGTGTCACTGCGATTGCATCCACCCAACAAGAACACTGTCGTCCCATTCAAAATAGCCAACAATGGTTTAGGTCATGCATCAACAAAAAATAATAGAAGTCAATATCGATAGTTTGGTTGGACCTAGTCATTTTTATTCAGGTTTAGCCTATGGCAATTTAGCGGCCATGAAACACAAGGGCATGTTGTCATCACCCAAAAAAGCAGCACTTGAAGGGCTTAATAAAATGAAAACAATCATGGATTTAGGGCTGCCTCAGTTGGTGATGCCACCTCCAGAGCGGCCATGCATCGAAACAATCAGAAAACTTGGGTTTACAGGTAATGAGGAGCATTGCTTAAAAAAAGCATACAACACAAACAAAAACTTATTATTGGCCTGTAGTTCCGCCTCAAATATGTGGATGGCCAATAGTGCCACGGTGAGTCCGTCAACAGACACGAGCAATCATAAAAATTATCTAAGTATTGCCAATTTATCCAGTCAGTTTCATCGCTCCTTGGAAACAGATTTTACACACACGCTATTTAAACGAGTGTTCCATCAGACCAATATGACCATACTTCCCCCGCTCCCTAATCCACTCACTGACGAAGGCGCTGCCAATCATTTAAGGGTATCTTACGAACACCAACAACAAGGTATCAACATGTTTGTGTATGGAAGAGAAAGCTTAAACTATCCAAGAAGCGCGCATGAAAAATATCCCTTTAGACAAAGCCTAGAAGCCAGTCAGGCCATTGCACGATTACATCATTTAAAACCAGAAACCCTTATATTTGCCCAACAACATCCAGAAGCCGTTCAGAAAGGGGCCTTTCATGCCGATGTGTTAATGTTGTCACATCGCTACGTCCTGATTTGTCATGAAAAAAGTTTAAAACAGCAACGACAAGTATTACATGAACTAAGGAGTAAAGTCAGGCAGACCTGTCAGATCATGCCCATTATTATCGAAATAACAGAAGAAGAGTTAAGCCTAGAAGAAGCCATTGCGACCTATTTTTTTAATTCACAACTACTAAGTTTACCCAATAATGAATGGGTCTTAGTTGTTCCTCGACAATGTCAAGAAAATACAAAAGTCTTACGCCTGATACAGCGTATTTTAGCCGGACGGAATCCCATTAAAAATTGTATCTATGTCAGTGTGGATCAGAGTATGTATAACGGAGGAGGACCAGCATGTTTACGTTTACGCATGAATCTGAGCATGAACGAATGGAACAAGGTACATCAAGGAGTCAAACTCAATAATCATCTGTATCACCAATTGTGTCAGTGGATCTGTACTCATTATCGGGATATTTTAACCGAAAAAGATCTCATTAGCCCCAAATTTATACGTGAGTGCCGAGATGCTCTTAGCGACTTAACGGGGATCTTAAAGTTAGACGGGATCTATTCATTTAAGTAAATAATATAGCTAAAAATTTAATTTGACATAGTAGATTGACCCACGTAGACTACAACGATGTTCCATGCAACAAAATACGCAATTATCCTGATGATCTGGGGGATGATCTGTACACAAGTCACGCAGGCAGAGAAAGTGGTGTGGAGGGCCAAGGTAGAAAGAGTGATAGACGGTGATTCCTTGCAGGTACGGCATCAAGGTGTACAAAAAGAAATCAGATTGATAGGCGTAGATACACCCGAATACACACAGCCTTGGGGAAAAGCTGCGACTTATTTTGTGATGAATGTCTGCCTAGATCAAGAGGTTACACTCGAGGTCTATGGCCAAGATAAGTACCAACGATATTTGGTTAAATTATATGTACAGGAGAATGAGTTGAATCATTTACTTGTCGAACAGGGCTATGCCTGGGTGTTTCCCAAATTAACTGCAGAAAGTCGTCCTTTAAAAAAATATGAACAAGAAGCAAAAAGACAGAAAATAGGGCTATGGCAGCAAGACAATCCGGTAGCGCCATGGGTGTTTAGGCGGCAGAAAAAGAAGCGAAAGACCTACCACTATAAAAATAGAAAGCCACACAGTCTACAAAGCGCATCCTCTCTTCAAAACTAAGACCAGCTATGGTAGCGTTAACATTCATCCCATCTAAAAAAAGGAGCTATAAAATATGAGTAACATTGAGGTTATCAATACCAACGACGCCCCAGCAGCCCTAGGGCATTATAGTCAGGCCATCAGGCACAATGAGTTAATTTATGTATCGGGGCAGTTACCGATTGATCCTTGTGATCCAGACAAGAATTTTTTAACAGCCGCCGAACAAACCACTCAAACCCTAAAAAATATACAGGCTATTTTAAACGAAGCAGGCTCAGATATCTCAAAGGTCCTCAAAGCAGAGATATACATCAGTGACCTTGCCTTATGGGCAGAAGTCAATCAGGCCTATGCAGAATTTTTTGGCAGACATAAACCTGCCCGTGCAGCTGTGCCTGTAACAGGGCTACCAAAAGGTTTTTTTGTTGAAATTGCAGTTCAGGCTTGTTGTTGACTATGATTTAAAGGGTTTTCTTGTTCAAATCTAGTAGGTTCATCAGGATTTTCTTGTTCAAATCTAGTAGGTTCATCAGGATTTTCTAGTTCAAAACTATTAGGCTCATCGGTAGGTAATAGAGAATATCTGCGCCTAGAACAACGTTCTTTTAGGCTCCTGAATGAAAGTGATGAAAGGTTAGTGAAGATATTAGAATATCTGTATGCGAGACCGGCGACACCAACAGTAACACCAAAGCCGACCCCCCATCTATAGTTAGGAGATTCTTCAGTCGACTCAGGGCTATCCTTTTTATCAGCAGAAGGAGTGCTTTTATCAATTGTAGAAGATGATGAAGTAGAGACAAGCTGAGAAGCTGGTTGGACCTGAGGCGTAGAAATATTAGTGGTATTGTCAGATTTTTCAGAGGAAGCAGAGGCAAGCTGAGAGTCTGGTTGGACCTGAGGGGTAGAAACATTAGAGGTATTGTCAGATTTTTCAGCGGAAGCAGAGGCAAGTTGAGAAGCTGGTTGGACCTGAGGCGTAGAAACATTAGAGGTATTATCAGATTTTTCAGCGGAAGCAGAGGCAAGCTGAGAAGCTGGTTGGACCTGAGGCATAGAAACATTAGAGGTATTATCAGATTTTTCAGCGGGAGCATTAGCTGAGTGATCTTCTAATTCCTCTAATAATTCTGCTAATTCATCAGTGTTAGTAGTAACGGCTGCTTCTGCTGGGCAGGGAGCAAGTTCATTGCAACCAGATTCAGTAGCATAATCCATATAAATATTACATAAAGAATGATCCTTCTGTTCATTAACTATACGGGCATAATCATCTTGAAATTGATAAGGGTAAGTATTGCCATTAAAGCAAACCATACCATTACGATCTACTAGGATAAATTCAGGTTTAGTAAGGTAATAATCGCCTGCCGAATCATAGGTATCTCCAGTCCCCCATTCATCTGCTGGCTCAGGTACTGCACATGCTGGATCAGATGGGCCTTGAGTTGACCAACGTTGAATACTAGAAGATTCTGAACTATAAAGGTCAGCCCCAACTATATAGAGAGTATAACGAGCCATATTTGCTGTAGCGTTAGGATCACAAAAATCAAAGGCAGGGCTAGTTCCAGGAGTATGTTGTGGGGCCATTAAGTCTATAGTGGGAGGCCCAAAAAAACCACCAATAGGATGCCCGTCGGTAAAAAAAGCTCCCGTGTTAGTGAGTGATTGAGTGACGTCTGTGGGAGATAACTGCCACAATTCAGGACAGGAGACAGCCTCGAGTGTCAATCTTAAATAAGGCTTCCGAGTATTGTCTCCCTCACCCGGCTCACAGGTGATACCTGTAACGAGAGATGTAGGGGCTTCTGCAGCTTGTTGATTCATACCCTGCCGTACCCAGTCACCAAGGTTTAAACCTAAATATTGATTAGCAGCATCAAAAGGATCAACTGGTTGAGACTTTGTTGAAGGTAGCAATGCAGAAAGAACCAAGCCTGCTAATTGTCTTTTCCAAGAATCGAATTGTCTAGGGTTTGATGTAATTGATTGTGTATGTGACATATTTAATAAGCTCTTTAGGATAATTTAATGATAAACATAATGTTTAAGATATCATTATGATTAACATAATATAAATAATATACATAATATATGAGAAATTGTAAATACTGTAGAAAGGACAAAAAACGTCTATTAAAATTCGGTCAATAGCCCTAAAATAGGAACAATGATAAACACAAAGCAAAAAATTCTTGTATGGATACGCAGGGATTTGCGTCTAAAAGATCATACTGCGCTTTATCAGGCATCCAAAGATGCAGCGAACATTAAACTTGTCTTTGTATTTGATTATCATATCCTAGATCCCCTTAAACAAAAGAGTACAGAAGATCACCGATTACAGTTTATTTGCGAATCATTAGCAGAGCTACAATTTAGGCTAGCACCATATAAGAGTGCTGTCCTAATACGCTATGGGGATCCCAAAATAGAGATTCCAATGGTGGCACAGGAGCAACAGGTAAACGCGGTTTATTGGAATCGAGATTACAGCGAGTATCCTCGTCAACGTGATGCTGCTGTTACAAACGAGCTTATGGCAGCAGGTATTCAGGTTCAAACCTTCCAAGACCATGTGATGGTCGAGCCTGATACTTTATTGAATAAAGAACAAAAACCATATCAGGTATTTACACCGTATTCAAACGCCTGGCGCCAATCGATTGGGATCCCAACGCACAAGACCTTAATTGCCAATTTAGAAAAATGTGGAGATGTCGGTAAACAACCCTCATCAACTGATGAATTATTGAAGTTTTGCGGGTTTAAGAAAACAGAAAGTATCTTAAAAGGAGGCGAAAAAGAGGGGCAAAAGCAACTAGATATATTTAGAACGTATATCTCTAATTACGATACAGCTCGGGATTATCCGTATTTAAATCAAACGTCATATATGTCCGTCTATATTCGACATGGCTGTATTTCTATTAGACAACTGGTAGCGTTGGCACAAGAACAAGACAGTAATGGCGCAGATGTATGGCTAACTGAACTAATTTGGCGAGAGTTTTATCAGATGATTGCCTATCATTATCCACATATTAGAACAGGATCATTTAAGCCAAAATATCAACGCTTGGAATATCCAGGGTCTGAGGAACATTTAGAGGCATGGAAACAAGGTCAAACAGGTTTTCCTATCATAGATGCTGCTATGCGATGTCTGAATCAAACAGGGTGGATGCATAATCGCTTGCGTATGCTAACAGCCTCTTTTTTATGCAAGTTAGCACTTGTGCATTGGCGACGAGGAGAACGTTATTTTGCCTGGAAATTACTGGATTATGAATTTGCATCGAATAATGGGGGCTGGCAATGGGCGAGTGGAACAGGCTGTGATGCTGCCCCTTATTTTCGAATTTTTAATCCAGAAACACAGTCTAAAACCTATGATAAAGAGGCCAAGTTTATTAAACAATATTGCCCAGAATTAGAACATTTATCTGCCAAAGAAATTCATAATCCACTTCCGCATTTACGAGGACATTATCCATTGCCTATCATCGATTACAAAAGACATAGACAGCTGGCATTAGAGTTGTATAGACAGGTCGATCAATGAAGAAAGAGTCAAGGCATTCTGTTTGTGTAACAGGCGCAAGTGGCTATATTGGCAAGTTATTATTAAAACATCTCGAGAATACAGATATTGAATGTATCGCAACTGCACGTAGACCAGAGTTTTTAAAACCATCCATGCCTTGGGTCAATTTTAAATACTGTGATTTATTAAAAAAAGAGACGCTTAAAGGGGTTTTTGAAGGGATAGATACACTTTTTTATTTAGTTCATGCCTTAGGAGAGACAAAAGAATTTGTGGAAAAAGAGCTACAGATGGCACGACATGTCGTCGAAGAGGCGACAGCAGCACAGGTAAAGCATATTATATATTTAGGGGGACTTGTGAATGAAAGAAGTGGGGCATTATCTGCACACATGAAAAGCCGTGTAAAGGTAGGAGATATCTTGCGTCAATCAGGCATTCGCACAACAGAATTAAGAGCCTCTATTATTTTAGGTCCAGGAAGTTTATCATTTGAACTAATACGTGCATTGGTGAACAGACTTCCTTTGATGATCATTCCCAAATGGGTAAGAGTCAAAGCAGAACCTATTTTTATCGATCATGTGATTGATTATTTGTATCAAGTATTAAGGAGTAATAACACAAAATCAGAGATCATCGAAATTGGAGGAGGGGATCAAGTGTCCTATCTTGATTTAATGAAATTATACGCAGAAATTAAAGGTCTTAAACGCATCTTTATATCGATTCCATTTTTAACACCTTATGTTTCAAGCTTATGGTTAGGACTGGTGACACCGATTTATGCAAGTATAGGAAGAAAATTAATTGAGAGTATTGTTCATCCATCTGTTACAAACTCAGATGCTAGCGAAAAGGGGTATACGGTAGGTCCCCTAACAATTAAAGCTGCGATGCAGAAATGTTTAGAGCGCGAAGAAAGAAATTTAAGTATTTCGAAGTGGTCAGATACATTGACCAGCTCAGGATATGACAAAGATATATCCAATCTTAATTTTCGAACACGAATTATTAATCATTATAAAATTAGATTTGATCTAGATCAGCCAGATGTGTTTAAAGCAATTGAATGTATTGGAGGCAAAAAAGGGTGGTATTATGGGAATATATTATGGAAAATTAGGGGCTTTATTGATTTATGTGTGGGAGGTGTTGGACTGAGAAGAAGTCGGCGACATCCAACAAACATTAGAGTAGGCGATGCAATAGACTGGTGGCGAGTTGAAGCCTATGAGCGGGGTAAACGTTTACGATTATTTGCCGAAATGAAACTGCCCGGACGTGCGTGGTTAGAATTTGAGTTAAAAAAAGATCAGTCTGCACAAACATTGATTCAAACAGTTATCTATGATCCCGTTGGATTATGGGGATTGGCCTACTGGTACATATTATTGCCAGTACACTGGTTCATGTTTAAGGGAATGTTGCGTAATATCAAAAAAGAAATCAAGAATATTTAAGAAAGTTTAAGAAAGTTTAAGAAAGTTTAAGAATGAATTGAATTTTATCTAAAAATATATATAATTAGGATATTCAAATGAATAGCTTGCTTCTTTTAACATCAATCAAATGTATTATTGGTGCATCCATATTTTTTGTATGGGTGATTAGATATGAGAATATTAAAAAAGAATTTGAAGAATATGCATACCCAGATTGGTTAAGAGATTTTGTCGGTATTCTAAAATTTATTTTCTTTTTATTTATAGTGGCCCCTCATATGGAATTAAATATACTTGGATATTTGGGAATTGCAGTATTAATGGGTGCAGCCTTCTTGACACATTTAAAAGTAAAAAATGCCTTTCATAAGGCTTTGCCCTCTTTGTCATTACTTTCTTTAAGTATTTCAGCTCTTTATTTATTTTTAGTTCATTAAGACCTTATCCGGGAATAAGATCAATGACAATAATCGAGAAAATACAACTATTTTCCAGTATTTGGATGACGTCTTTAATTTGGCTTATACAAATTCTTCACTATCCAAGTTTCCAATTTATTAATCCCAAAAAGGTTAGTCAATTTTCAGCTTTTCATCAGCATCGAATCTCCTGGATAGTTTTACCGATGATGATCATAGAAGTTGCAACATTGATACCATTATATTTAGACAATATTACAAATCTAGTAATGACGGTGTCTATTGGACTATTAGCCGCTATTTGGGCTTCAACGTTTTTATTACAGGTGCCTTGTCATAGACAATTACGTGAAGGCAAAACAGACCCTTTTATTTCACGCTTAATTACCACAAATTGGATACGAACATTATGTTGGACATGTAAGACAGGGGTATTATGTTTCTACCTATAATATGTGAACAGGCGATGTATAAAAAAATACCAGTATAAGGTAAACATTAGGCAGGTATTTTTGAGCCATCCCAGGCAAAACAGTGGCCTGAATCAGAAAGAGACACCTGATCTAATACTTTTCTAAGATGAGAAGAGGATTCATGACCAGTCATATATGTTTTGAGAGAGGGATTAGATAAGAAGGGTTTAGAAAGTTTACTGACGACTGTACCAGGATGCAATCCAATAACTGTTGTATTTTTAAAAAAATGCGAAGCTTCAATACTGAGAGTTTTAATCACCATATTAAGAGCTGCTTTACTGGCGCGATACGAATACCAGCCACCTAAACGATTATCAGAAATACTCCCAACACGTGCAGAAATAGCCGAAAAAATAGAAGGGTCAGAAGGGTTTAGATAGGGTAAAAAATATTTTGCAATGAGCAGTGGAGCAATGGTATTAATATCAAAAACGTGGCGGATATTTTTTGCAGAACACTGGCGAATCGTTTTTTCTGGTTGAAGTGTATCCGAATGAAGGATACCCGTACAAATCAAGATTAAGTTCCAGCTTTTTGTATTAGGTATCGATGCAGAAACAGAGTCAAAATCTGATTCTGAGGTAATATCAAGCTGATGGAGGCATGTTTTAGGATGAGAGACAGACTGGGGCGTTCGGCAAAATGCATGAATCGTTTCCACGGAAGACTCGTTTTCAAAAAGAGACAATAAGGATGACCCTATTGTCCCAGTCGAACCAAAAATAGCAACAGTTTTAGGATAAAAAGACATAGTATTGGTTTAACAAAGTTGATCCAAAAAATGAGTACTTTGAGTGATCATAGCAGATGTTTTATCAGAAGATTGACGAGATAAGCTATTGTAAATCATCCTCATGCGAGGATTTTTACTTAGTACGTTAGTGTTAGAATGTATAAAGTTCCAATACAAATAATTAAAAGGACAAGCAGTAGGACCCACATGTTCTTTAACATTATAACGACACGATTTACAGTAGTTAGACATTCGATGAATATAGGCCCCACTAGCCGCATAGGGTTTTGACGCAAATAGGCCGTTATCCGCATATAAAATCATGCCCATCACATTGGGTAATTCAACCCATTCATAAGCATCTGCATAAACAGACAAATACCATTCCTGGACATATTGGGGCGCTATTCCTGTCAAAAGTAAGAAATTACCTAAGATCATCAATCGCTGGATATGATGATTATATGCATATGTTTTGGTTTCTTGTAATGCTTGTTTGAGACAATTCATATCTGTTTCTCCTGTCCAAAAAAAAGAAGGTAAGGGACGAGTAGCAGACAATGCGTTTAACTGTTGATAGTTTGGCATCTTTAACCAGTAGATTCCTCTAATAAACTCTCGCCAACCTAATAGTTGACGTACAAATCCTTCAACGGATGATAATGGGGCTGATCCTGAATAATAGGCGTTTACAGCCGCATCAATACATTCTTTTGGGTTTAATAATCCACAATTTAAGTAAAAACTGATATGAGAATGAAATAGCCATGCCTCTTCTTGTTTCATGGCGTCTTGATAGCGGCCAAACAAGGGCAGTCTTTCTGAAATAAAGACCTTCAAGACCTCTTTGGCTTGTTCATGGGTAACAGCAAAATAAAAGGGGGCTATATCTCCAAAGTGGTCTGGAAAAAGAGCATTGACTAGTCGGATCACTTCTTGACTGATGGCATCAGCTTGAAAAGTAGTATGATGGGGAATAACAACCGAGTCTTTGAGCGGTTGACGATTCGATGCATCAAAATTCCATTGGCCTCCCTCTGGTTGGTTATTCGTCACCAAAATAGCATGTTTTTTTCTCATGTAACGATAAAAATATTCCATTCGAAGTTGTTTTTTTTCTGCTGCAAATGAGTTAAATTCATCTAAGCCACACAAAAACCGCGTATCTTCAAGAATAGTTAAAGGAATTGAGATATTTTTTTTAAGTGTTTGTAGCATTTCAAGAACACGATATTCACCTGGATGAGTCACAATAATCGAGGAAAAAGAATGGCTTTGAACAAGCACGCATAATTCCTTATAAAACGATCCTTGATTATCAGCATCATCAATAGATCTATACAAAACCTGATACCCTTTTTGAATCAGAGCATCTTTAAAATGACGCATCGCAGAGAAAATAAAGGCAATTTTCTTTTTATGATGTGGGACATAACGAGCTTCTTGAGACACTTCGCACATAAAAACAAGAGAGGATTCTTTAGGTACATGAGATAATGAGGGTAAGTCAAAACTCAGTTGATCGCCAAAAAGCACAATAAGGTGTTGCATATAAATAAAACCTTAACATAGAAATAAGACAATGAATAATTTAAGCTTATTACCCTTGATTAAGTTCAAAAAATTGGAGCGTTATGCTAATGTAAAGATACTAAGAAATAACGAGGTGTATAATGTTTAAAAAAGTATTATGTTCATCAATTATGCTAGCCCTAGTATTTCTTGTAGGTTGTGGAGGTCCTAAAGAAGTGGCTATCGAGATTAAACCATTAGGTAACCAAATGAAATATGAAACAACACGTTTCGAGGTTAAATCAGGTCAAAAAGTGTCTCTAACATTTAATAACACTGCCACAGCAGCAGCGATGAAACACAATGTGGTCATTTTAACGGATAAAACAGCTGTTCAGGCAATTGGCGTAGCCGCAATTACAGCAAAAGATCATTTGCCAGAACATCCTGCAATACTGATTGCAACACCCATTGTGGATCCTGGTAAATCAGCAACCATCACATTTACAGCACCCAGTAAGAAGGGTGAATACACGTATATTTGTACCTACCCTGGTCATTATGCAATGATGCAAGGTGTGATGATTGTTAAGTAATTAACCCTAATAAATAGGGGGGGAATATGAAAATCTAAGAATAATTTATCTGATAACAGACCGAAGATAAGCAAGGACCTCATCAACATGGCCAGGGACCTTCACCTTGGACCATTTTTTATGGATAAGCCCTTCAGGAGTAATGACAAAGGTGCTGCGTTCAGCCCCAAAATATTTTTTACCATACATGGATTTTTCTTTCCAGACATCATAATCTTGATGGATCTGAGTGTCTGGATCACTGAGAAGGGGGATACGAAGATCAAATTTTTCAATAAAGCGTTGATGAGAACGAATAGAATCTTTAGAGATCCCAAGTAGTTGCACATTTAGAGCATCAAAGGCTGATTTTTGTTCTGAAAAGGCAATCGCTTGCTTGGTACAGCCACTGGTAGAGTCTTTGGGATAGAAATATAACACTAGCCACTTACCTTTAAAATCCTCAAGGCTAACGGTCTGATCATCTTGGTTTTGACAGGAAAATGAAGGTGCTTTTTGTAAATCGTTCATACTAGACTCCGTTAATGTTAAGATTAAGTTACTATAGCGTATTTAGAGAGTGGGTAAAAGAATTGATGTAACTAATCAAAAATACGAGAAAAAAGTGACGAAAATAAGCGAGATGAGTCGGGCAGAGGAGGGCGGTATTGAGACCAACGAAAGGTATTCGTATCTAGCACATAATGAAAGATAAAGGGCGCCGAATACCCCTGTCGCCAACCTCCAAAGCGACCAAAACGAGCATCTTGGATGGTCAAAGAATGAGCGTCTTTATCAATGACATAATAGCCCTTCGTTATAGCGAGTAATTGCTGCACATCAGAACGCTGGGTAAAATCACTAACTAAGTCACTTCGTTGCGCCATGGGAGACGAAAGAGTAATATCCTGATGTTCATCCCAAAGTCGAGCATAAGCAAAGACTAAACGATCATCATTAGTACGAGCAGTGACGGCCCAAAACAAGGTATTAAAGGGCGTGGGACGAACCATATAAGTACGAACAGATAGGGAATGATGCTCAAAAACACGGGCAAAAAAATGGGACATATAACAATGTGCCCCAAAAGAAAAACAGAGATAACACGATGCAATACATAGCCCCCAAGCAGCAGGATGATAGACACGTCTCCAAAGAGATAACAGCACCCCAATCAGTAGAGGAAGCGTGATAAGAGGGTCAATAATAAATAAAGAGTTAAGACTAAAGCGTGCAGGAAAGGGCCAAAGAATTTGGGTGCCCCAGGTCGTCATGAGGTCCAATAAAATATGCGTAAAAAAAGCCAAAAACCAAAAGATAAACCAGCGTTGAAAGGAGAGTGCCCAAGACAAATAGCGGCGGCAGAGCCAGGCCAATAACAAAGGGGCAATAAACGTAAAAAGAAGTGAATGGCTTAGGCCCCGATGCTGGGTTAATTGCGTCACAATAGAACTCCCCAAAAAAGGAAGAACATCAAGATCCGGAAGCGTACCAGCAAGGCCACCCATAAGCGCCCCTTTTCCCTTATGCTTCGGGCCAATCACACATTGACCTACAACAGAGCCCATTAAAAATTGTGTCAGAGAATCCATACATAAATCGTAGTGAAGAATAGAGGGGATGTAAATGAATGATCAAAAATAGAGTGATGGTCATTAAGTTAATTAATTATTGCAATTAAGTTGCATTAATAAATTTTCATGATATAAAGTTACAAAATTATAAAAAATACAAGAATTTAATACATTTGTATTATTTTATCGCTATTCTAAGAAAAATCCCTCTTTTTACATGATAACTATGATCTGGCTCTGTTTAGAAGACTAGTGTGTATCTATATCTAAAGTTTTATAATATTTCTACTCAATCAATATCTCCGAATTGACACAACGTTCCAACTTTCTGGATGAGAGAATGATTCACAGATAGAGCAACAGAATGTCTCAAAGTAGTCATCACAGTTTTACCTATGATTTTAGGAGAAAATATCCCTTACAATTTTTTTGCGATGTGAAAACATGGCACGATTTAAATGCTTGGCCACAAGATGATAACCAAGCGACCCTAAGATTCCTAGTGGCAGACGCATCAGTACAATATCCGAGATCAACACCCCATCATCTTTTTGGGTAAAGATATGTTGATGGTGCCAATAATCATGAGGGCCACGTAATTGAATGTCGGTGAACGAATAGGGAGGATGATAATCAGAAATAAGCGATTGCCAACGAACGGGAGCCCCAAAAATACGAATAGAATAATCAAAAACAGCGCCCTCTTTCATGGTAATGGGTTCTGGGGTTAGCAAGGTAAAATTCATAAATGGTGGGGTAATGATAGCAAGGTTTTTAGGGGTATTAAAAAAGGCAAATACCTCTTTAAGTGGTTTTTTGATAAACAGCTCATCTTTAAGGATATGCATACCCTACAGTATAACTTAAATGTCTAAAAAACGAATCTCTGATCGGGAGAGTAATCATGTAGGATACCCTTTTTAAAATGAATTTGTGTATTTTATATAGGATATGCTGGCAAAGATATGTATCATTTAAAGCTAAATTGTTAAAATGAAAGCATGAAAGTCGAACTTAAAGGTATTCACAAAAGCTTTAAGTCTCGAGAACGTATCCTTCATCTTGTATCAGCAACGTTTTTACCGGGTGAGGTGTCGGTAATTGTTGGCAGAAGCGGATCCGGGAAAAGTACCTTATTAAAATGTATATGTGGCGTTGAGACACCAGATAAGGGAAAGATATACTATGATTCACGTAATATTACCGATTTGGATGCCAATAATCGCGCAACGTTTCGTATTCAAACGATTGGCTTTGTCTATCAGTTTTTTCACTTGATCCCATCATTGACTGTGCATGAAAACATAAAGTTGCCAATTCAATTATCGGGTAAAAAGAGCCCTCATTCGGTTAGATCTTTAAGTGATATGTTTGGAATTAGCCATCTGTTAAACGAGTGGCCAGAAACATTGTCTGGGGGCGAAAGTCAACGCGTAGCATTATGTCGTGCACTCATCACAGATCCATCTGTGTTGTTAGCGGATGAGCCAACGGGAAATCTTGATCAAAAAAATCGTGATGATGTGATGAATCATCTTAAAAAAATGGCACATTCATTTAATAAAACAGTGATAATTGTCACGCATGATGCTGCTTTTTTCTCGATTGCAGATCAGGTCTATGACCTGCAGGCAGGTCAATTATCCCTAAAATGAACCTGTTGCTTCTTGCATTATTGCGGGATTACAAACGTTATTGGGGGAAAACATTACTCACATTACTAGGCTTTATTTTTAGTTTAACCTTATTTTTAGTCATTGAATTATTTGTGAGCCTTTTAGATACATCTCAATCCACACTAACCATGCCTCAGATCACCGATTATGTTGTGCATGATCAAGGACGGATTTCAGAATCGATAATCCAAAAAATTCTTCAAAACACAGAAATAGATATGTGGGAGCCAAGCGACTCATGCGATGATCTTTGGAAAGCCAGCAACCAGTTCAAACAAATAAAGGTACGCGCCTATAATAGTGATAAGGGGCTTGGGTTTTTACTGGAACAACATCCAGATATTTCTACACTCGATTGGGACGAAGTTCAACCATCAGAACCAGCCAAGGGATTACGACATCAGATTATACTATTTAACTACAGCCTTGAAAGCGAGATCAAGAAAATGACATACACCAGCCAACTAGCCCAAACAGACGTTGATGTCATTCAGGTCCCGATTAAAACAAAAGGCATGCCAGTTGCATTGATGGATATTGCCCTCTACCAGCAGTATTACAATACAGTCGGATATGTGAAAGAGATGGGGATTGTCTGTGAGGATACGGATCGACGTTTATTGTCAACTCAACTCGCCAAAATTGATCCTAATCTTCACATTAGATCAGCTGCACAAACCACCAATAAACAACTTAATTGGACCCATTCCTTGACCTATAATTTGAAGTTTTTGGCATTGATTGCACTAATCGTGAGCATTAGTTTGTGCATGCAGTGTTTTAGTTTTATTCACTACAAACGTCGCAATTTGTACAAAACATTCACCTTACTGGGTGCCACTCCTTTTATGATGGTCAGGGCTCGAATACTAGAACTAATATTTTTGTCGATTATATGTACGATACTGGGCTTGGCTTTTTCGCTGATGATTGCAAGCTATAGTCTAGGGATCTTTAATCAATTAATTCAAACCTTTTATTTTTATATGGATGCACAACAGATTATATTAACACCCCTATTAATCATCAAAGCTTTTGGGGTGTCAGTCATGGCATCTTTATTATCTTGTATCACCATCAATTCGCCACTTCGCTATTCCCAGGCAATCCGTTTCATTATTATGTCGATTTTACTATTAGGACTTAGTTTTATTTGCTTAGTCAGTATCATAAACAAATGGACAGGAATAGCTGCTACATTTTTGATGATCGGGAGTAGTTGTGTCTTGGCGGTCAGTTTAATGGGGGTATTATCTTCTTTGATACAAACTAAAACCCCTCACACGTGGTGGCGGATGAGATTGGCTGCGGAAAGTTTTAAAAAGGCTTGGCAAGGAGTAGGGGTGATTGTGTTTGTTATTGCACTAGCATTGGGGCTCATTTTTAGCATGATTATCTATGTGAATAGTTTTAAAACCAGTGTCAGTACGTGGTTAGATCGAACATTATCAAAAGATATCTATATCCAACATCGATTAAGCACCTTGCGTCAGTCTATCCCGATTAATCCGCTGGTGTTCCAGCAAATCCAAGCACGATTTAAAGGAGATATCATTCAAACAATTTCGTCACAGAAAGAAACATGGAGGGGGAAGCCCATGACGATTAATGGCATTTCAGGGTTTTTTCAAGATCGAGCATATGCCTTTAAAGCGACGTTACCCAAACAAGATCCCAGCCGTGATATTATTGTCTCAGAACCCTTTGCTCTGAAGCATAAAAAGTCACTAGGAGATGAGGTGACGTTTCCAGGTATGATAGCAGGGCCTTGTCGAATAGGGGGCATTACTTATGATTATGTCAGTGAATTCCCGACTGTTTTTGTACCCGCCTCACGGGTAGTGTCTCATCACGCCTTACCTCTTCATGGCATTGCGATCACCTTTCAAGATCAACAGAATATGAGTGCAAAATTAGCGTTTTTAAACACACTATGTGATCGTCACAATCTAAGTTTACAACGAGATATCGATCTAAAAGAACAGTCATTGGGTGTGTTTGACGATACCTTTGCCTTTACGTGGTTTATTGTTGGACTAACATCATTATTATGTTTATTTTCACTCGTTAATCTACTGACACTGATATGTTCACAGCGTCAAAAAGAGCTGCAACAACTGTGGTTATTAGGTGCTAATAAATCACAGTTAACGGCTATTGTATTAGCACAAACTCGAATCATCGTGGGTATTTCGGGGATATTGGCATTAATGATGGGGGTATTATTATATTGTTGTATTGTCTATGGGATTCAACGTCCTACCTTTTCATGGAGTATTTTTATTGATATACCGATGATCATGGTGAGCATGGGTGTTTTAATCTATATATTGGTCGCTGAATATGTAACGCGGTCGACTGTTGCAAGGTTACCCGAATCATTTTTAAAAAGTCAGGCAGGTGATCATGAAGAATAAAGCATGGGTCTTTGTAGTATTAGGAGTGTTTTGCTCAGTGATAACCTTTGCTGATGGGCCATTAGGACACTGGCAATTTCCGCGTAATCACGGGATTCACCCATCATTTAATGTCGAGTGGTGGTATCTGACAGGGCACATAACAGATACTGATCAAAAAAAACATGGCGTCCAAGTAACATTTTTTCGCTATAAAGTTCAATCGGTGTCTGGAAATAGATCATTGTTTAATAGTGACCAGTTATACGTGGCTCACGCCGCCTGGACGGATATAAACAAAAAAGAATTCTCACACGATGAGAGAGTGGGGCGTCCGGGCCTAACAAAACTGATAGCAGAAAAAAGACAGATGAATCTTCAGATTCAAGATTGGAGACTGTACCAAAAAGGGGAGCGGTTTATAATCGATATTCCAGCATCCTTTGGACATCTTAAACTTGATCTTGTACCAGCTAAAGCAAAAATCTTTCATGGTAAAAACGGTAAAAGTTTCAAAGGGCCCCATCCTGATCAGTTTTCATATTATTATTCATATACCCGTCTTAAAGGAAATGCATCACTGGCTACAGCTAAAAAAAAGATTCAGTCAGATCAGGTGTCACTGTGGATGGATCGTGAAATTTTTGATCAATCAGTCAATGACACGCAACAGGGTTGGGATTGGTTTGCGATTCAGTGTGATGACAATATGGAATTGATGTGTTTTCAGGTTAGAGGTAAAACACCCGAAACTGATTTTAGAGCCGGAACACTTGTTGCTACTAACGGAGAAACGGTTTCGCTAAAAATGTCGGACATCTCATTTACAATTCTAGATGATTGGAAAAGTAAAAAGACAGGGATTACCTATCCACTTAAATGGCAGATTAAGATTCCAAAATATGGGGTAGATCTGATCGTAGATCGAACGATCAATAATCAAGAACTTTCGGTAAGTACCCCCTTGCCGATGTCGTATTGGGAAGGCAGTTGTCGTGTGACAGGGACACATGCAGGAAATGCTTATATGGAACTCGTCGGCTATGAACGATATCAAAAAGGAGCTAAATAATGGCTATCGCAAGACACTTATTGTCACGATTAACACCATATAGAGACCGGTTATATGCACATTCAATCTATCAGCAACTAAATAACGAAGATAATATTATCAAATTTATGGGCTATCATGTCTATTCGGTATGGGACTTTATGAACTTACTGACGCATCTGCAACAGCAGCTAACCTGTACCACGATTCCCTGGAAACCAGTCCCTGATGTAAAAGCAGCTCAGTTACTAAATGAGATTAAATGTGAGGAAGAAAGCGATGAGATTGACGGAACGGTAAGTAGCCATTTTATGTACTATGTCGGGATTATTCAGACAGCTACACACTGTCCGTGGCATGTTCCGGCATTCTTAAAAGATCTTACAAATGGGGTGCCATACGATCGCTTAATTAAGCAAGCATATCTTCCAGAATCGGTTCAACAGTATCTGGCGCATACACAGACGATGATTCAGTCTTCTGTATTACAAACCGCCGCCTCATTCACCTATGCACGTGAGACGATAATGTCTGACATGTTGGCACAAATTTCACAACATGATCGACAGCAATCACCGGTGTTATCATCTTTTTATGAGTATTTAAATCGACATATTGAGCTTGATGGTGAACGGCATCAATTTTTGGCATTGGATATTATTGATCAGTTATGTCAATCTAAGACGGATGAAGAATGCGTTTATAAAGCAGCAGTGGCTGGAATCGAGGCACGTTTAACGTTTTGGGATGCAATTGAACACGAATTAAACAAGGAGTAATATATGAAAAAGTGGTGTGGGATTGTACTGTGTGGATTACTGTGCTTTTCTAATGTGACTATGGCAGCCGAAGAACGACCCCATCAGGTCCTTAAAAAAGATGGGGCTATTGAAATAAGAAACTATGAAACAATCACAAAAGCAGAAGTACGTGTTTCTGGAACCCGTAAAGATGCCGCAACACACGCGTTTCGACAGTTATTTCGTTATATCAGTGGTGGTAATGAAACAGCGACTAAAATTGCCATGACAACACCGGTCGCGCAGGTACAGCAAGAAGATGGATCGTGGCGGATCTGTTTTTTTATGCCCAAAGCTATGACCGCCACCAACACACCAGCGGCTGACAATACCCAGATCGAAATTATAACAGTTCCAGACGTCAGGATGGCCGCAATTCGATTTTCAGGACGAGCCAATCAACAACTGTTAGATAAAAAAGCAGCCGAACTAAAAGCCTATTTAAGCCAACAAAACTACTCATTTAACGATCAGGCAGTATATGCCTTTTATAACGCTCCTTTCGTTCCGGGATTTTTGCGACGAAATGAAGTTTTGTTTGAACTTAAATAAGGGGATGAAACAGATCTCAGTTAATAATCTCTATAACAAGATCAAGGATTCAGATGGATCGCATAATCATGTAATACGAGATGTTCGAACAAGGTTTTTAGTCGCTATGTGACTATCGGTATATGTAAACTCTGGGTTTGACTGGCAAATAAAGATCCTTCTTCTGTATGAGTCACAACCCGTGTTGTACGATGAAATAAACGCGCGCCCAACTCTTTAGACTTAATATAGTAACATAATCGTATATTGTTAATAAATATATAAGAATATAAGCTTATAACTGTTTTATAAAAAAATAATAAAAGGAGTTTATATGAAAGCAATGATTCAAAAAGGGAGCCGTTATCTATTTGGGAGTACATTTTTGATATTCGGACTTAATGGTTTTTTTGGCTTTATGCCATTACCACCGGTATCACCAGAAGCAGGGGCATTGTTGGGAGCATTTGCCAAAACAGGTTATTTTTTTCCGATGATCAAACTCATTGAAATCATCGTGGGTCTTTTACTTGTAAGTAACTGCTTTGTGCCATTAGCATTAGCCTTAATAGCCCCATTATTGATTGGTATTACCAGTATTCATTTGTTCTTAAATCCGGCAGGGTTACCCCTGATGATTTTTTTACATGGCTTACATCTGTTATTGGTTATAAGTTACAAGAATTCGTATCTATCAGTTTTGAGGTTTAAAGTAGCGCCATTTGAGGAAGATTAACAATAATGGGTTTCTTAGTTAAAGGGAAATGGCATGATAAGTGGTATGATACCAAAAAAGACAATGGGCACTTTAAGCGTCAAGCATCCCAGTTTCGACAGTGGATCGGATCAGAGGCTTTCCCAGTGGAGGCTGATCGATATCATCTGATTGTCTCACATGCCTGCCCTTGGGCGCACAGAACAACCATTTTTAGGAAACTAAAGGCGTTAACAAACATTATTAGTATCAGTGTTGTAAAGCCAGTAATGCTAGAACATGGATGGGAAATGACACATCCAGACACCCATTTTTCGGACGTTAACTATCTTTATCAATTATATCTAAGAACGGCTCCTGACTATGAAGGGCGTGTAACCGTACCGGTGTTGTGGGACTTAAAACAACAGCGTATCGTCAATAATGAGTCTTCAGACATCATACGCATGTTTAATTCGTGCTTTAATAAAATCACGGGGCATACGACGGATTATTATCCTGCTCAGTTGCAATCTCAAATAGACGCGATGAATGAGCTGGTATATCACCGTATCAATAATGGGGTATATAAAGTAGGTTTTTCAACGGATCAAGCTGTTTATTCTCAGGAATTACACTATTTATTTGAGGCATTACAGAAAATCGAAACGATATTGTCAAAAAGCAGATATTTATGTGGGAGTACCCTTACTGAAGCGGATTGGCGATTATTTACGACACTCATTCGCTTTGATAGCGTGTATGTTGGACATTTTAAGTGTAATTTGAAACGCATACACGATTACCCTCATCTGAGCCACTATCTAAAAGAACTATATGCCATGCCCGGTATTAAGGAAACCATTCATTTTGATGATATTAAAACACATTATTATGTCAGTCATCCGATGATTAATCCCACCCAAATTATTCCAGATGGACCACAACTTGATTTAGATGAACCGCATAATCGAGATCTAATTTCTTCTGTAAAATGAGTATTACGATTACGAAAAAAGACGAGTTTGGTCGTGCTGATTATGGATGGCTACAAGCGTGTTATCATTTTAGTTTTGCTGATTATTATAACCCCGATCGAAAAGGATTTGGGGTATTACGTGTGGTGAATGATGATTGTATTCATCCTGGAAAAGGCTTTGATTTACATCCCCATCGTAATATGGAAATTATTACCTATGTTAAAGAAGGCGCCATCACACATCACGATTCACAGGGAAATAAAGGTCGGACTGAAGCGGGAAATATTCAAGTTATGAGCGCAGGGTCTGGTATTTATCATTCAGAATTTAACCATGAAACTGTCAACACCACCTTGTATCAAATTTGGATCGAACCGCACACACAACATGTTACGCCCTCTTGGAATAGTTTAGACGTCAAGAGTTTAATACCAACCGAGGGAATGCAATGCCTTATATCAGGAGATGGTACGTCGCCTCTTCACATTTATCAAGATGTTCATATTTATGTGGCCAAATTTGAAACAAATACCCGTGTAACGCATCCACTGAATTACTTGGGTTATATTCTTATTGTCAAAGGATCAGTAAAAATAGATGGACAAAACGCAACGACAGGCGATAGCATCATGCTCGAAAATGAAAGCACCATTGATATGGTAATGAACAGTCAGACCGAAGTAATAATACTCGATATTCCCCCAAAGAGTGTGCCATGCTAACTTCCGTAGTTCGATTTTTTTGTCAAAAACATTTATTGGTGAACCTTTTAACACTGTTAGTGTTTTTAGGTGGGGTTGTTGCTTGGCAATCAACAAATAAAGAAGAATTACCGGATATTACATTTAACGTTGTAAGAATATCAACCCAGTATGCTGGGGCATCTGCAGCGGATGTTGAGTATTATATTACAAAACCTCTAGAAGAAGCCCTGCAATCCTTTGATGGTATTCAAAAACTCACCAGCACATCCAGCCCTGGACGAAGTTCAATTGCGGTTGAGCTAGATCGGACAGTGGACAACATTGATCAGGCTGTGACAGATATTACAACGTTGACGCGTTCTGTACAGTTACCAGATGATGTGGATAAAGATCCTCAAGTTCGTGTGTTTGAGACATCTAAAAAAGCGATTATCGATATTGCGTTATATCATCGACAAACCCCATTACTCGACCAGAAAGGACGTTTAGCGTTACAAAATATTGCACGCGGACTAGAAAGTACGCTAGTCTCACAACCCGAAATTTATACCGTTAATCGGCGAGGCTACCTAAAAGAAGATATCAATATTACGTTAGACCCTCAAAAAATTGTGACCTTCGAACTTCCGATTACTAAAGTTGCTCAAGAAATTAGAAAAAATCACAATCGTGTACCAGTAGGTAGTTTGTCGACCTCTTTTCGAGAACAAGTGACAATTGAATCATCACTTGATACAAAGCAGGTATTATCTGATCTGGTGATCCATGGTAGTTTTGATACACCTGCCATTCGCTTAGGCGATGTGGCACGCGTGACAGATGCCTTTGCTGATCAGACCTCAATTTATAAAGTTGATGGACGAGAGGCTATAATATTAAACGTTGTAAAAAATAGTAGTGTGGGTATTTTGGAGGCATTGGAAAAGGTAACACGCATTACGAGTGATTATCAACGAACAATCTTAAAAGATAGCGGGTTTAAGTTGGTGTTGCTAGATGACGAGTCACAAGATGTTCGCAACCGCTTGAAGCTGTTGAAAAACAATGGATTGTTGGGCTTTTGTTTAATTGTGCTGACGTTGCTGATTTTTTTGAATAAACGATCGGCGTTTTGGGTGGCGCTTGGGTTACCATTTACACTTTGTTTTACGCTAATTTGCAGTGCATTATTGGGCTATAGTATCAATGGTATTACATTGGCAGCTATTATTATTGTTCTTGGAATTGTGGTAGATGATGCCATTATTGTAGCAGAAAATATTTCGCGAAAAATCAATGCGGGTATCCCTTTAACAAAAGCGGCTGTTGATGGGACCGTCGAAGTTTTACCCCCTGTGTTAGCAAGTATACTAACGACCTGCGCAGCTTTTTTACCATTATTCTTTTTTTCAGGACGTTTTAGCAGTTTTATTATTTATATTCCCATTGTTATTTTTTTAATGTTGTTGGCAAGTTTATTTGAATCATTCTTTTTATTGCCATCACACATGACGCTATTTCAAAACAAACATGCTCCATCTACAGCTAAAAAATGGTTTGAAGCGTGTGAAAACGTCTATGAAAAAGCATTAAGATTCTTACTCAGATACAGAATTCTCATAGTGATATGTTTTGTTGGGTTAATGGGATTGAGTGTTTTGCTGGTTAAATCGGAGTTTAAATTTGTGTTATTTACGCAAGATGAATCACGAGAGGTTGTAATCTCGGGTGTTGTAAAAAGTGCCAGTGTGGCAAAACAAACAGCATTAGCTATCCAACCGTTAGAAGATTATCTTGTAGAGATGTTCAAGGATGAAAAAGTAGGTGTTCGAACCATTATTGGATTAGGACGTAGAGGTTCAGCGGATCGAGAGAATGTGTTTCGAACCACATTAGAACTTGTACCATCAGACCAACGCCAAAAATCAGCTAACCAGATCATTCAGGAAATAAAAGCATTTACCACTACAATACCTGAACTCGAAAAAATCTCGTTCAGAAAGCGTCGCTATGGGCAAGAAGCAGGAAGTACATTTGAAATTGTGATTCAAGAGAACAACGATGAACGACGGGACAAGATTCAGAAGGAGCTAATGAAGCTACTGGAAGATCACCCCTTAATGACCAATGTTGAAGAAGATCGAATCTTAACTAAAAAAGGGTATACACTAAACTACAAACAAGAGATGTTAAAAAAATTATCAATTGATCCAGCAAGTATTTCAGAGACCTTACGAGTAGGGTTGAATGGTAAAAAAATGTATAGCATTTTCAGAAATGACGAAGAAGTAGATGTTTTATTAACGGTGGAACCTGATTATAAACAAAGCGTCAAAAAGCTACTCACGATCCCCATTTCAAATGTTCAAAAATATTTGATCCCGTTAGGAGATTTAGTGTCGATTAATCAAACAACAAACAAACAATCGATCAGACGAGAAAACATGAAACGGACGAGTTATATCTATGCAGATCCCATTAAGGGAAGTCCCAAAAGTCCACTCGAAATAGCAGAAGAGTGTGAGCGAACCCTTTTTCCAGCCATTATTGCAAGGTATCCCACCGCACAAATTAGCTTTGATGGTGAAATTTTTGACACACGTCAATCCAGAAAAGAATTTTTATGGGGCGTATCGGGGGCCGTGATACTGATCTATGTTATTTTAGCCCTATTGTTTAATTCGTTACTAAAGCCATTTCGTGTGATGTTAATTATTCCATTTGGCGTGATTGGGGTGATAGGGGCTTTTTACCTGCATAACAAAACCATGTTCGGTTTTTATGCAGCTATTGGAACTTTAGGAATGTTGGGAGTTGTGGTCAATGATGCAATTCTTATGTTAAATAAGCTGGATTTATTGAAAAAAAGCAACATATTAGATAATGCATACACAGCCAGTATCGCCAAAACTCGGTTACGAGCAGTGGTGTTAACAACTCTTACAACAGTCGCTGGCGTCATTCCAACAGCCTATGGAATAGGAGGTGAGGATGCGATGTTAGCGGATATGATGCTGGCCTTGGCCTGGGGATTAATATTGGGGACATTGGTAACCTTGATTTTAACCCCTTGCGTGTTTATGTTTGAGCAAGACCTCCGCAAAATAATCAAAAAGTTAATTCCAGGGAGATCTTTATTGATGATGGGGATGATTATTTTTCTGGGAACAAGTATAAATTTACGGGCAGAAACTTATCCATTAACATTCACAGACTTTATTGAAAAGAGCATTGCCTACGATAAAGAGTTTAAATCGTTATTAAAAGAGCAGTTGAAGCTGACGTATTTCAAAGACGCACATGCAGAGGCAGAAGAACAATTTGTATCAGTAGTAGGGGGGCTGTATCTGCAGAAAGGGGATAGTGGTATCATGACAGATATCAGTTTTAATTACGAAAAACCACGATTAGGCCAGTCGGTAAAAGCAACCCTAAGTGTGGATACATTGGATCAAAAACGGCGTTCTACAGGGCTAACATTTTCTCAAGATATTGCACGAAATGCCTTTGGAAAATCTGTTCAGTTACAGGATAATCTCTTAGATATCAAAACGCAGTTAATGCATTATCAGATAGTAGAGGCGTATGAGGACTATGTGGCGGGGTTAATGACGATGTATTTTGATTGGATGAGAGATGTTGAACGACATCGAATGGCACAGTCATCGTTACAAGAAAATCAAAAAGTATTGGAAAGTGTCTTAAAAAGACAGGTAAAAAAAATTGCGAATGAAACAGATGTCTCAAAAGTAAAATTACAGCTTTTGGCAAAAGAAGAACAGGTCTTAATGAGTCAATTAAAACGTGATCAACGGCAGGCCATGCTTAAACAAGCTATGGGCGTTACCCACTCAATGGAACTTATTCCCAGTGGCTCTATTAATCAATTTGATGACTATCGTCATCTAGCATCTATATTTCAGGACCTATCACATAGTCGTTCATTCAAGACACTAGACTTGCTACGTTCACAAACAGACACAGATGTATCCTATCTAAAACGAAATCTGATGCCATCACTTACCTGGTCTACAATATTCTTGCACCAACAACAGTCTAATAGTTACGAAAACACGGCAATTTCTCAGGTATCACTAGGCTTGCCATTAAAAAATATCAACGCAGAGTCGTTGCACAAGCAAGCACTAGTTGAAAAAGATAATGTGGATATCGAAACGGCGGCAACGCAGGAATCTTTGCAGATTCAAATTAGGAACATTGTAGCAGCCTTAGAGTCACAAACTAAACGGATAAATATTGCCAAGCAAAAACGTGTTTTAGCCGCCTATATTTTTAAAGAAGAATCAAAAAACTATTCATATGGGAACGTCACATTAAATGATTATATTGATGCCGTAAACAGATTTGATAGTATTCGCTTGGAAGAACTCGATCATATCATGACCCGTCAGCAATTATGTATCGAGTTAAAACGTTTAACCGACACACTGGTAAAGTCAAAAGGCACAGAAAGAAAGATGCAAATAGATATTAAAGAATGATTCCAGATGTTAAAACACGAGAAGAGATCTTTAGGTATATCGATACCATTGATAGTGATATGTATGGGCGAACACGTAATTATGTGTCGGGAGCTGTTACTTATTTATCCCCTTATATTTCACGTGGAGTTATCACAATTCCTGAGGTGATCAAGCATCTTCGTGCTGTGAATAAGATAACAGCTAGATCCGAAAAGTTCTTACAACAGTTAATATGGAGAGAGTTTTGGCAGCAGCAATGGTTTTGTCAGGTTGACATTGACCATGCGGTATATGACACGAGTCACTTGCAATCATCTCATATGTCAGAGGCTATCGTGAATGGTCAAACAGGGATTACACAGTTAGATGCAGGGATAAAACGCCTTGAAAAAGAGGGGTATATGCACAATCATATGCGTCTCTATGTCGCTTCATTATGTTGTAATATAGCTAAAAGTCACTGGTTAGAACCCGCAAAATGGCTATACTATTATTTATTAGACGGTGATTGGGCAAGTAACGCGTTAAGTTGGCAATGGGTGGCAGGTGTTACTCGTCAAAGACAGTATTTTATGAATCAGGATAATATTAATAAATACACCAAAACAGTCCAGAAAGACACTTTTTTAGATCAACCTTATGATGTATTAGTGACACAAGCTGTCCCAAATGTGTTAATGAAATATCAACCTCTAGCTCTTAAAACATCACTTGAACGGATTCAATCAGATCCTATAACACCATCGAATGAGATTGCGTTATATACGTCCTATACACTTGATCCAACATGGTTAATGGATCAATCTATACAACGTGTCTTATTATTGGAACCTTCTCATTTTGATCAATATCCGGTATCACAACAGGTTTTGGATTTTATTTTAAAAATAGCAAAAACCTTTATTCCATCTATTAAGATTTGGGTAGCAGAATTTGATCACTGTTTAAAGCACTGCCCAAATAGTCAAATTTATTATCAGGAGCACCCCTTCACGCGACATTTTAAGGGTCATCAGACAAAGCGCCAGTTTTTAGTTTCATGTGATAAACCATATTTTCAATTTTTTAAGTATTACAAAGCTGTGATGAAGTCATTATCACCGCTAACAAAACGAATGTTATGAATATTGTTTGGATAAAAAAAGACTGCCGTGTTAGTGATCATCCTGCCTTACTAGAAGCCTCGAAAAAGGGACCTTGTGTTGCAGTGTATGTCGTTGAACCTGATTTATGGAAACAGCCAGATATGAGCTGGAGGCACTATTTTTTTTTAAAAGGGGCCCTGTCAAGTCTGCATAAACACTTAGCGAAACGTGGAATTGGCTTATTAATTCGCAAGGGATCGATCACAGCAGTATTAGACCAATTGCTTCATCAGTTTAAGCAAATATCGCTTTTTTCTAATGAAGAAACAGGCAATAACTGGACATATCAGCGCGATAAAGCGGTGAGAAAATGGGCTAATTTTCGGGGTGTGACGTGGCAAGAGTTTCCTCAAAATGGCGTCATAAGACGATTGAAAGATCGAGACGGATGGGCAAAAAAATGGGCGTTTTTCATGACACAAAAAATAGAAGATGTACTGCCACAAACACCTATCTCATCAACACAGGAATCATTCACGTTTCCTTCAGCAACTAAACTAGGACTCGTTACAGAGACCGGGCACGAATTTCAACAAGGCGGAGAAGATCATGCACTCACAAAACTGACAAGTTTTTTAAACGAACGTGGAGAACATTATAGCAAGGAGATGTCATCCCCAGTGACAGCCTATGACAGTTGTACACGTCTGTCCCCTTACCTAAGTTTTGGCTGTATATCGATGCGACAGATGTATCAACTTATGAAACAGAAACAAGATCATATAAAAAAATTGCCCCGTCCACAACGTGGAGGATGGGCATTTTCCTTACAGGCATGTTTAGGGCGTCTTCGTTGGCATTGTCATTTTATACAAAAGTTAGAAGATGAACCCTCAATGGAGTATCAATCCCTACATTCTGCTTATCGCCATTTAGATATGTATGACTATCATGAGCAGGTATATCAATTATGGAAAGAGGGTAAAACAGGGTTTCCCCTAGTTGATGCATGCATGCGATCATTAAAAGTTACGGGCTGGTTAAATTTTCGGATGCGGGCCATGATTGTGAGTGTGGGTTGCCATCATTTACAACTACCGTGGAAGGTAGTAGCTCATCATTTAGCAACACAATTTACAGATTATGAGCCTGGGATTCACTACAGTCAATGTCAAATGCAGGCAGGGGTAACAGGCATGAATGCGATCCGAATATATAATCCGATCAAACAGGGGTATGATCATGATCCCGAAGGCATATTTATCAAAAAATGGGTGCCAGAGTTAGTGGGATTACCCAAAGAGCATGTATGTGAACCATGGGCATTTGATTGGAATATCGCTCCGCCTATTGTAGATGAAAAAATAAGTCGACAAAACGCAGCAAAACGATTGTATCAAATTAGAAAAACACTAGACACTAAAGCAGAAACAATGAGTCTGTTAAGCAAGCATGGGAGTCGACGTAAATTACATATCAAAAGGTCAAAAAATAGGTAGCTGGAGAGAGTGATTAGTATTTTTGTGAGAACTTTTTCTCATGTTTTTGTTGTTTTCGAACCACACGTTTCCGCCACATTCTAAAGCTGGAGGGTTTTAATTGACGACGCATCACAGCAATAACCTCTTTTTCAGACAAACCGGTAAAGGTTTGGATGCGTTCAAAGGGTGTTTTATCGCACCATGCCATAGCTATAATATCGTTAAGGGTGCTTTCAGATAATGAATCGATATTGGTCATCTAATGCCGATTATATCATGATCCTGCAGGTAGAAAAATTAGGGGGCTAAGTAATCCCAGACAAGTTCACCTTTATCGTTCCATTCATATATAATTCGCACATGCGCGAATCGATTTAAATAGAGAAGTTCTATGGTATTAAAATTACACACACAAACGGCGAAGTTGTTAAAGGGGTCTTGTTGGTTTGTTGTGTTAGATAACTCAGAAAGAGTGGTTTTATCAGATGGAGGGATAGGCGTTTGATAGGGTAAGCGTTGGGACGGGGTAGTGTCATTAAAAAGTGCTCGTGCCAAGCGATCATGTGTATGCACATGAGTGATACATTCAAATCGAAGTTGTAGTTGATCGGGGTTAGAATAAAAGATAAATGAGGATGACGCTGTTTGTTTTAAATCACTGATTTTTGGGGATCGATTATCGGTATGAAACATTAAGGTACGTCTTAATAAGCTCCAACGACGTACAACGACATATCGTTGTTGAATAAGACTCTCTCTACTTGTAGCAAAAACACCTTGATGAAGGGGATGGTTAGGGGTTATGACAGCAGCCGAAAACATGGTATCAATAACAGATAAAAACTCTTCAGGCGTCAAGTCTTTGGAAAGCTGGTTCATGATACTTGTCCCATATTAAATAACTGTATTTATATGTGTAAAGTGACGTGTATAAAATATGTGTACAAACAATGAATTTTATAATGATTAAAACATATAAGCTATTGATGAAGATGTTTTGTAAGTGACTCTGCCGTATCTAAAACCATTTTTTCAAATGGAATAGGCTCCCAATTAAAAATATGTTTTGTGATAGAATTATCAGCTGTAATACGAGAGCCAATAAAGGGCATCATTCCTTTAATTTCTCTGTTAAATAGGCCGAGTAATTTAAGTAAAAAAATCGGAGCTTGAGTGGGTGCTTTCTTAAGAAAACCATGAGTTGAAAGTAGTTTTCCAATGTCTAAAAACGAATGGGCTTCATCAGTAGTTACAATTAAACGTTTTCCATCAGACTGTGAATTGTTGATGGCTTCAACATGAATTTTTGCAATATCTCTTACATCAGACATAGCATATTCACAAGGAGGGAGTTGTGCCATTTTTCCTGTCATGACTTCAGCAAAAAATGACATAGAAGCCCCATCAATTCTATTGATGATAGGAGGGCCATAAACAGGTCCAGGATTAATAACCGTAAGCTGCATTTTATCATCATTAGATTGTTTAGTGTAAAAATCCCAGGCCCATTTTTCCGCATAGGCTTTACTTTTCATGTAGCTTGAAACACGATCTGTATCTGGTTTTGTCCAACTTTTGTCTGTAAGATGGGCGACTTTCTTGTCGCCAACCATTGCAACTAAGGAGGACGTAAGAATAACTTTTTTAATGCCCATTTTTTTAGAGATAGAAAGCACACGTTTTGTACCATCTAACGCAGGCTTAATCATGTCATCTGGGTTCTTTGGTTCTGAGATCTCAAAAGGAGAGGCAACATGAAGAACCGTATCACAGCCTTCTAAGGCCTCTTCCCAACCATCATCACGTAATAAATCTAAGGGATAAAAATCAATATTACAGTCTTTATTGACTACCTTATTAAGAGCGTTCTGAATCTGAGGAGCATAGGCCATATCCCTTAGAGAGCCCTTGACCCAATAGTCCTTTTGTAAGAGTTGAGCGGCACAATGACTGCCGATATAGCCTGAAATACCTGTGATAAATATACGTTTCATGGTTCTCTAGATAATAAGGATAATAGTAATTTTATAACGATTAAAGTAACAAAAATCAAATCAAAAAGCTAAAATATCATCAGTTAGATCCTAAAAATAGGAAGACGTAAGATAAAATGAAAAATACTTATGGTAAAAATAGGAACAAAAGGTATTATTTATTGCAATTAAGTTGCGTTAAGTATAGTCGAAATGTTAAAGTAAGCAGGTGTTTAAACGAAAAACAATTATAGCGAGTAATGTCCTAAAGATTTTAACAGAGGCCAAATCTCCACTATCTGTCTCAAACATCATAGAGGAACTGAGCAAAGAAGAGATTGTGCCAAATAAAGCCACGGTGTATCGAATTTTAACAAAGCTCATGGATAAAAAGCGTGTTACAGAGATAAAAAATAAAAATGGGGCGGCGTATTTTGAATTATTTCATAATCATCATCATCACTTTATTTGTGATGACTGTGAAACAGCGTTTTGTTTAGAGGGCTGTCATGTTAAAAAGCTCAATATAAATATGTCCGAACTGTTACCCAGTAAGAACTTTAAAATTCTCTCACATGACTTTAACATATATGGGATTTGTGAGGGCTGTGTAAATAAGTAAACTCAGATGAAAAAAAGAATGATGGGTATATTATTGGGAGGGATCATGGGCATGATCGTCAGTCTTCTGACAGCTAGTCAGGTTTTTGCAGAAGCAAAAGGGACGCTCATCATAAATGAGGCAAAGATAGAAATAGAACTCATCTTACCTGTTTCTGACGTACTCAGAGCTAAAGACGATGAATCATCAGAGAAAGAAAAAGAAATAAGGGGAATAAGCAGTAGATTAAAAGAAATAGAACTTGTAAAGGCATATAAAAAACAAGGTGTTTTAAGAAGAAACGTAAAAATTAATCTCGAGCAACACAAGAATAGCCTAAAACTGGAAGAACAGAGCGATGGTCATGATCATTCAGGTTGTGATCATCCCCATGAAGAAACAAGCGAAGTGATAAAGATAATACAGGGGTATAGCTTCCCTAAAAACAACAAAATTAATACGATAGAGATAGATCTTTTTCAACCATTTTTACTGCTTAAAAAGATGGGTCTTATTGTGATAACAAAAGAGAAGCAAGCTTCTTATACTCTTTATAAAGATAAACAACGGATAAACATAAATGGTCAGTATTAGACAGAAACAAATAACGCCAAAGCCACAAATAAACGCGATGCATATAGCATCCATGGCCTGTGCTATTCACTGTATTGCGACCCCTTTTTTGATTGTACTAGCACCGTTGTTAGGGGCTATTATGCACAATATATGGATGGAAGTAAGTCTACTACTAGGATCAATTTTTTGTGGGATTTCTATTATCTATAACGGCTATTGTAAACATAAAAAAGCACATGCTGGACTCTTATTTTTAATGGGAAGTATATTATGGGGTCTACATTCAGTTCTGAACTGTCAAGCGTGTCAACAGGGTTGTGGGAGCTTTTTGTATTTAGGGATTGGGACTATCTGCGTACTTAGCTCTTACTATATGAATCATTATTATTTAAAATGTTGTCCATCTGAAGGTTGTCACCTTTAATGAATGATATTCAGCTAAAAAACTTATTTTTCAGCTATCAAAATAAGGATGATTTTAGCCTTCAATTAAACAGTTTTACGCTAAAAGAAAATAGTCAGATATTTATTGAAGGACCTAGTGGATGCGGTAAAACAACCTTTTTAAATATTGTAACAGGGCTCATTAAACCACAATCAGGACAAGTGACTGTATTAGGAAAAGACCTAACAACCTGCAACAAAGTTGAATGTGATCGCTTTCGAGCAGACAACTTTGGGATTATTTTTCAAATGTTTAATTTGATTCCCTATCTTAATGTCATCGAGAATATTACCTTGCCGTGTATGTTTTCCAAAATTAGAAAACAAAAAACATTAGAAAAAGCAGCGTCCTTAGAAGAAGAGGCCCTGCGCTTATGTAGGGAACTTGATATCGAAGAAAAGGTTATCAATAAACCTGTCCATCAATTGAGTATTGGCCAGCAACAGAGAGTGTCTATTGCAAGAGCGGTCATTGGGGAGCCAAAAATTATCATTGCAGACGAAGCCACCTCTGCTTTAGATAATAAACGGAAACAACAGTTTATGGAGACCTTATTTTCAGAGTGTCAAAAATACCAAGCAAGTCTTATTTTTGTGTCGCACGATCTAGCATTACAATCCCAATTTAAAGAGAAATATTGTTTGAATGAGATGAATCTAAAACAGAATAAAAAGACGCATGTCGCTGTTTAAACTAACGATCAAAAGTATATTAAACAGACGATTAACAACCCTATTGGTGATAGTGTCAATAGGCTTAAGTAGTATGTTGTTGATTGGGGTTCAAAAGATAAAGCATAGCGCCAAAGAAAGCTTTAGCCGTAGTATATCTGGAACAGATTTAATCGTAGGCGCAAGATCTGGAGAGGTCCAGTTATTACTTTACAGTATTTTTAGGCAAGGTCAGGCGGTGGCAAATATGTCATGGACGTCAGCCAAAGAAATAGAAGCATTTTCAGAAGTAGAGTGGATGATACCCTTTTCATTAGGAGATTCTCATCAGGGTTATCCATTATTAGGCACTACAACCCACTATTTTGACCATTACAAATATGGACGAAGAAAGCCTTTGAAATTACAAAAAGGGCACATATTTCAGGAGACATTTGAGGTCGTACTAGGAGCAGAAGTAGCAAAGAAATTGAACTATAAGTTAGGAGATGAGTTATTTATTTCTCATGGTATGGCAAAAGGAAACCTCCCCTTACACAAACAGAATGCCTTTAAAGTAGTGGGAATTTTAAAAGAGACAGGAACCCCAATTGATAAAACACTGCATGTCCCACTTGAGGGGATAATAGCATTACATAGTCGGCCACTAACAAAAAAGGGAAGAGTAGATAAAATCCAGACGACAAAGGATGGAGTAAGAAACCAACAAGAGTTAAAGCCAGAATATATTACAAGTTGTTTAGTTGGATTAAAGTCTAAGTTTTCTCTTTTTACAGTACAACGACGACTTGCAAATTGGGAAAGCGAAGCCTTGATGGCGATTATTCCAGGCGTAGCCTTAGCACGTTTATGGAATAGTATAAGCGTAATTGATCATACATTTTTAATAATGACAATCTTGGTAACCGCGATTACATTTATTGGCTTATTAATCGCATTATTTACATCTTTACAACAGCGAAAATATGAATTAGCAATATTAAGAACAATGGGCGCACGCCCTTTGCAGTTAGCTATGATATTGATTATGGAGTCTATAGTGATTACAGGATGTGGCGTAATAGTTGGTCTGGTATCAATGCGACTTTTAGGCTACATCTTAACGCCTGTACTAGAAAATAAATTAGGACTCATTGTCACTATGTCCTCAGTATCCTTAGTGGAAATATATATTGCGATAGGGATTGTGTTGTGTGGCGTCATCACAAGTTTTATTCCAGCTGTATTAGCCTATCGAAAAAGTATCACAGAAGGGTTTATATCGATTTGAAAAAAAACATTTGGCTATGGCTATTTGTAATATGGGGGATAGCACTAAATTGTCATTGGGCTAACGCTGTTAGTTCTTTATCCTGGGAAAGGATGGAAGACTTAGATTATCAAAGCGGAAAAATGTCAGAGTCATTAAATAAACTGAATAATCAAATGGTAGAGGTAGCAGGGTTTATTGTCCCTTTGGAAATGGATGGCTACATTGATACAGTAACAGAGTTTTTATTAGTGCCAAATCCCTTGGCATGTATCCATATACCACCGCCTCCCCCCAATCAAATGATCTATGTCACCATGAAAGAAGAGATTCCCTTGGATATGGACCTGAGAGGGGTTGAAATCCAAGGGGTAATACGAGTAGTAAAGCAAGAAGACGAGGTTTTTAGTTTTGAACTATCAGGAATATCTGCCAAAGAAGGAAATATAGAGTTCGAAGATCCATATTTAAATGAGTTATTTCAGTAGACAATAAAGATAAAGCGAAGAAGTAATGGAAATAACGAATATAGCCAGAAAAATACTATTTTTTAAAATAAAACGTTATAATTAAAAAATGTATCAAAAACAAATAAGGAATATATGTTTAACATTATTTGGCATGATAAGCATGATGACCGCAATGACATATTCACAAGAATATTCAGAAAAATATCACTATCACGACAAGATTGGCGATCACATTTATGATCATCATATTTTGGTTGAAGAACATCCGTCTTATCACAAAATAACGATTTTAAGAGAACCAGAAACGGTGATTATTTACACCGACGAAAAAGGCGAAAAAGGAACATCCATGCAGGTAAACCGCAAAGAAGAAAATAGCCGTTTTAGGGTGGTTCGACAGGGCAATTATTTAACATTTACAGGCATCATAGAGGGGGAAAAAATCAGCAAAACAACAAAGATTGACACACGTCCTTGGATCAATGCGCCCGGGATTATGCTAAGAGATCATTTTCTAAAGAAAGAAGAAAAAATAGACTTTTGGATTATCAGTTCACGAAGTGCAACAGTAATTAAAATGGAGATTTATGAATTAGGAGAAGAAGAGATAGAAATGAATGGTAAATGGAAGACATATACAACCTATAGAATGGCTCCTCAAGGTTGGAAAGCTTTTTTTTGGAAAGCAACGTTATGGGTAGATCCTGAAACTGGAGAGACTGTTCTGTATAGAGGGCCACTGCAAGATGAAGAATCTACAGGACAGAAATCGAATATCTTTGAGATGGAATTAATAGGTAAATTAAGATGAAAATACAAAATATGTCAAAGAGTGAAATATAGAGATTTTAGCTCTTTTTTCGTATAGTTAAGGACAGATTTATGAATATACTAATTAGCATAATTGTTTTTCAAGTAATTTGGTTTTTTGCCGCAATCATGGCTGGAAAAGGCCTACCATTGTATAGCGTATCTGCGATAGGGGTATCGTTGGTGGGCCACTGGTTATGTTCAAAAAATAAAAAAAACAGTGCCTTATTTTATCTAAGCGCAGCAGGTCTGGGGTTTATAGCAGATACCTGCTTGATACAGATAGGGGTCATGACGATGACCTCTCGTGTTAAAGACGTAAGTCCCTTATTTATGGTAGGGATGTGGTGCCATTTTGTGTCTACCTTTGATTATAGTTTAGCCTGGGTACACAAACATAAAAAAATAGCGGTCTTATTAGGAGGTATAGCCGGCCCCTTGGCCTATTGGAGTGGAGAAAAATTAGGAGCATTACAATTAAATGAATCGTTGGGATATTCCTTGGGGTGGATCGCTTTTATGTGGATCGTTACCATGCCTACACTTATGTATATGCATAAAAGGATAGTAAAAATATGAAGAAAAAGGTCGCAGTCATTGGATCAGGGATATCCGGCATTGTTTCCGCTCATATGTTACAACATAAATACGATGTGCTCCTAATAGAAGCAAAAGAGCGCTTAGGGGGCCATACATATACAGTTCCAGTCAATGACCCAGTACTAGGGCCCCTAAATATTGATATGGGCTTTATTGTGTTTAACCTATTAACCTATCCCTTATTTACCCAATTTTTAAAGGGATTGGGGGTTGACTATCAAGATTCAGACATGTCATTTGGGTTTTATGATAAGGAAAAAAACTTTTACTACAATAGTGATTTTCCTTTTGGGACATTTGCGCAAAAACGGCAAGTGATTTCGCCAAGGTTTTGGCGTTTTTTATACGATATCTCAGCCTTTAATAAGAGAGTATTAAGAGATTTAAATCAAGACAACATAGGAGAGCAGACCGTTGGACAGTACCTAGAAACACTAGATTCTGGCATATTACTAAAACAGGCCTATATTTTAGCAATGGGTGCAGCGATATGGTCGTGTCCCATAAAAGAGGTCTTAGGGTTTCCCGCAAAGGCCTTTTTTTTATTTTGGAAAAATCATCAGCTATTAACCTTAGGAACACGACCGATATGGAAAACATTAGTAGGCGGTAGCCAGCGCTATATTGATGCATTTGAAAGAAAATTTCAGGGTGAAATTAAAATAAATGACCCTGTCAAACGAGTAAAGAGAAACACAAAGGGTGTTGAGATACAGGGAGAAAGAGGCAGTAAATATCAGGTCGATCTTGCAATCATCGCAACCCACGCAGATCAAGCCTTAAAGATTCTTGATCAACCCACCACACGTGAAAAGCAGTTATTAAGCGTATGGAACTATTCTACAAATACAGCATGTTTACATAGTGATCCCAGTGTGATGCCACCTCGGAAAGTAGCTTGGAGCTCCTGGGAAGTGCAGCAAATTAAAAACGATGCGGATTCACTGCAAATGTCGTATTATATGAATCGTTTACAACGCATTAATTCTGACACGCCTTATTTTGTGACATTAAATGATCCCAATAATATTAGGATAGAAAAAATACATCATAGAGTAAGCTTTACCCATCCTATCTATTCATCAGATTCGCTACAGTCACAGACCTACTTATCAGAGTTAAATCAAGGCAAACTACATTTTTGCGGGAGTTATTTTGGAAATGGGTTTCATGAGGATGGCGTACGATCCGCCGTAGACGCCTGTTTACCTTTAGGAGGTCACTTATGAAAACCTTAATTCTAGGCTCAACAAAACATGTGCGCTTTCAGCCTAAAAAACACGACTTTAGCTATCCATTATATATGTTGCAGCTCGATATTAAAAAACTATCTACCTTTAACGACGGCTTATTTACGGGTTATAACAAGCGACGATTACTGTCTGTGTGGGATGAAGATTATTTGCATGATACACCCAAATCAATAGAAGAGAAATTAAAACAGGTCATCCAGACTTTTAAGGACCATGAAGAGATTAGTCAAATTTATATGGTGTCTATTCCGCGTTTAATGTTAAAAACATTTCGGCCAGTAGGGTTTTATCTTTGTTATGACAAACATAAACAAATGAAAGGGATGATTGCGGAGGTCACCAATACCTATAAAGAAGCAAGTTTTTACAAAGTCGAAGAGTGCCAGTCTGCCCAGCGAGTAACGGTGGATAAACACTTTCACGTGTCACCCTTTTTTAATGAAGAAGGCACTTATACGTTTAAGGTTTTAGATACAGACCAACGTTTTGAAGTCCATATTGATTATGTCATTAATGAACAAAAGGTATTTTATGCAAATTTTGTGGGGAAAAAGACCAACTTAACGCGTTTTCACGTAGTCAAACTATTACTAACACATCCTTTTACGACATTTTTAGTTTATCCTCGAATTTTGTTCGAAGCCTTACGTCTTTATAGTTTTAAAAAACTAGAAGCATATTCAAAACCTAAATTAACATCACAACAGGTTTTAAGACCCATGCCTCTAAATTGGATCGAAAAAATAATCGTGAATAAAATCAAAAAACTGAACCCATTGATTGAAAAGGGACATGCAGAAATTAAACTAACCAATGGTGATACCATTACCTTAGGAAAAGAAGAGGCCATTCCTCGTGCAAAAATACATATTAGGCATAACTGGTTTTTTCGCTCTGTTCAAAAGGGCGGCGAAATTGGCTTTGGGGAAAGTTATATGAAAGGGGAGTGGGAGAGTCCGAATTTAACAGATGTGATAGTTTTTATGATTCATAATTTAGTTCCTATAGAAAAACAATTTATGTCCAAACCTTTGCGTCGAATGATGGATCTTTTAGGGCATCGCTTACGTAAAAACTCAATTAAAAAAAGCAAGGAAAATATCTCTGAGCACTATGATCTAGGCAATAAGTTTTACCAATTATTTCTTGATTCAACCATGATGTATTCATCTGGGGTATTTCTTAAAAAGACAGATAGTCTACAAGACGCACAAGAACAAAAAGTCAACTACTTATGCCAGGGATTAGAGCTGAAAAAAGACCAGCATGTGTTAGAAATTGGATCTGGCTGGGGCTATGTTGCAGCATATATAGCCAAAACCTATGGATGTAAGGTCACAACCGTTACCTTATCAGAAAAGCAAAAAGAGTATGCAGAACAGGTGGTAAAAGAACAAGGCGTCGGAGATAAAGTTGACATTAAGTTGCAAGATTATCGTAATGTTCAAGGTGAATATGATGCCATTATCTCGATTGAAATGATTGAAGCTGTAGGGAAAGAATATTTAGAAACTTATGTGAAGACCTGTGATAAATGTTTAAAAGAAGGGGGCTATTTTGCACTACAAACCATTACCTATCCAGACGCTTTATACGACAACTACTGTAAAGAGACAGATTTTATAAAAAAACATATTTTTCCGGGAGGACATTTGCCTTCTTTAGAAAGAATGCAGCTTTTGATAGAGAAACAAACAAATTTACAGATGCGTAAGTCTCAAAATATTGCTCAAAGTTATGCCAAAACGTTGGCAATGTGGCGACAAGCCTTTGAATCAAAAAAAGAGCTAATTTTGACGATGGGGTTTAGTGAAGAGTTTTACAGAAAATGGGTATATTATTTTGCCTATTGTGAAGGCGCCTTTCAAACAGATTATTTGGGCTGTTATCAATTGCATTATCAAAAGAAAATAAAAACATCATGATGACAGTATTGATAGTAGTCATCATAATGCCTTTTATAGTGATGACGATTGGGGCAGCGATTGCACATGTAATCAATAATACCTCTTTTATCGATGTATGTTGGAGTATAGGCGTCGTGGTTACAGCATGGATGGCCTATCTTAATGTAGGGAGTTCACTCGGCCAGTGTATCTTTACCATAATGATCACATTATGGGGACTGCGTTTGGCCAGCTTTTTATTTTTTACACGTAGTTTAAAAGGAAAGCAGGATCCACGATATACGGTATTTGAAAAAAAATGGGGAAAACAACGAGGAGTCAAACGATTAAGGCATTTTTATCTGCAAGCAAGTTTGCAAGTCATATTATGCTCAATTTTAATGCCTGTTTATTCAATAGACACCATAGCCTTAGGGATTATGCACTATTTGGCAATAGGGGGTTTCAGTCTATCTTTAGTCGCAGAAGCATGGGCAGACTGGCAGAAATATACACACAAGAAAAAAGGAGATGATACCCTATGCCGTGAGGGATTATGGCGTCTATGTCGACATCCAAATTATTTTTTTGATTGTTGTGTATGGGTCAGTTTGGCAGTCTTTGCTTCGCAGGGGCAACTTGCATATCTCGCATGGGTTGCTCCCTTAATGAATTTTATAATTGTACGTTTTATGTCAGGGCCATATACAGAGCGTCTATCATTGGCAAAACGAGGAGACGCCTTTGCACGTTATCAAAAAGAGGTGCCTATGTTTTTTCCTTTCAGAATAAATCTGAGTAAAAATGTTAGCGATACCTAATTAAAAAAATAGTAAACTAGGGAAAGTTGTTCTATTATACAGTGCATGAAAAGAATATCCTTTCTAATCGGGGGTATACTGATCGGGTGCTCAGTACTAACAGCACGGCCTATTTCGTATCCAGGTGCTTGGACCATCATGCAAATGAATCAATGGGACAAATCTTGGATACACGTCCATTATTCACCAAATATTAAGAATTCACTAGGTCTCAATATCGACGATTACCACAATGAAGGCCGTATCAATATAAACGTTAAATGGAACCATTTACTTAAGCGAAGAAATACACGTTTTTCACAAGCAAATTTATATCTAAAGTCACAAATAGGCGCTGCCCAGTATGAGGATAAAGACAACCTGACTATGAGTATGGCTATAGCTGGAGATTGGGAAACACGGCGTTATTTTGTGGCCTATACAGGCATGGGTGAGTATACAAAGAATATAGATAAGGGGTCTTTTCATCAAAACGCACGAGTGGGAATAGCTCCATATGTTGCAGAATATGGGAGCTTGCATAGCTGGATTATGTTACAAGTTGAACACCATCCTTCAGAAAATCAGCGTAAGCAGCAATTGATTATTACGCCTCTGCTGAGATTCTTGAAAGGAGTATGTCTTTTAGAAATAGGGATCAATTCAAATGGGAAAGGAATGTTAAATTGGGTCATTCGGTTTTGAGATGAAAATTTTTAAGAATTAAAAGGAGAAAAAATGAAAAAAATAGGGATGTTAATAAGTATCATATGTCTATTCAATATGTCCATAATCTTAGGGCAAGCACCGATAGATAAGGCAGAGAACAAGCATAAAAATAAACAAACAGTTAAAGAGGGAGACGATAAAACGGTAACCAGCTATGTTGAAGGCATGGTCTGTGACTTTTGTGCAAGAGGACTAGAGAAAGTATTCGCGCAGCATGCTGCAGTCGCCAGTATTAATGTGTCTTTAGAGGAGGGGACTGTCTCTATCAAGATGAAGCCGAACAAAACTGTCTCGAATGAGAAAATTACGGAATTAATCAAAAATAATGGACTATCTGTACGCCAGATTGTTCGAAGCAAAGAGAAAGAGGAAAAGAAAGAGAAAGACAAAGAGAAACAATCTAAGGATGATAAAGCAGAGAATTAAACGAAGGTTCTTAGAGGTTCAGTCTAAAGAAAAATGCTGTAAAAAGCGACACAGTAACTCTGCCCGTTCACAAAGCGACGGAAGCTGAACGTATTCTTGATCACTATGAAGATTCCCCCCAACAGGGCCTAGGGTATCAATCGTCACAAGCCCAGCTGCGGCCATGAAATTCGCATCCGAAACGCCAAAGCTCGGTTGCCAGTCAAGTGGAAGCGACATATCTTTAGCACAGTCTTGTAAGACCTGATAGGCGGCGTGAGTAGCCGCATCAAAAAGCTTGGGTGGACGATGACAGTAGGGGTGTAACTGCAGGTAGGCTGGACAGTCTTTTTGCATGGAATCAATGATCTCTTGTAACAAAGGGGGAGTATTTTCAAGAACCTTGGGGTCCAAACTTCGGATATTGATTTCACAGACAGCGCTAGCGGGAATCTGATTGACTGCCGTGCCTCCTTGAATAACACCGATGTTAATATTTCCATCAAAACGCTGGGATTGTTGATCAATAGTCGTAATCAAACGACTAAGTGCAGTAATAGCATTGATGCCGTTGTCAAAATCTCGTCCCGCATGAGCAGCTTTTCCACGCGCAGATAGCCGTAAAACCAAAGAACCAGGACGGGACGAAACAAGTGCCCCATTAGGGTAAGCGGGCTCAAAGACCAAGCCAATATCTGCTTGTTTAGCTAGAGATTGGGTAAAAGACGCAGAACCTAAACTGCCGACTTCTTCATCAGGAACCAGTAATAAGGTCCAGCCCACATGTTGACTATCACAAAACTTTTCGAAGGCCCGAAGACCGCTTACAAGCACCATCAAGCCCCCTTTGGCATCTGCCACACCGGGCCCTCGTAAGGTATGTTCATCCAGTCGTTGACAGCGCTGAAAAGGATCAGAGGGCAAATAGACGGTATCACTATGAATACACAACAATACCTGCTTGGGGGCATTAGGCCGTTTTTTCGCACAAAGTACGGGGCCTAGGGCTTGTTTTTCATCATGGCCTTGTAGGCTAATACTTTGAAAATCAGGTAAGGGATGCCGTTCAATAGCCGCACCTAAGTCCTGAATATCAGCAGAAAACATGTCCAAAAAGGCAGAAAGACCCTCTAAGTTAAAAGAATGTGTGTTGAGATCACACCAACGTATTAGTTGCTGTTCAAGATTGGGTGATTCTTGTTGTAACCAAGAACGAATAGCTGAAAAATCGGGCATAGACATTCAGCGTAACGGACAGGTTATACAGCGTCAAGAAATCAAGAGAAATAGACTAGACTTTATGCTGTTTACGCAAAGATTCACTTAATAAACGTTTTCGAATACGAATTTCTTTAGGAGTACATTCTAAAAGTTCGCTATCATCAATAAAAGACATACATTGTTCAAGGCTAAGTAGTTTAGGAGGCGTTAAGATGATCGTCTCATCTGAACCAGATGCCCGCATATTGGTGAGTTTTTTCCCTTTTCCTGGATTAACCACCATGTCCTCTTCACGGCTACTCTCACCAATAATTTGACCTTCATAAACATCGGTGCCCGGCCCCATAAACAAACTACCACGTTGTTGTAAATTAAACAGTGCAAAGGCCAAAGTTTTACATGCTTCTTTGCTGATTAGTACACCACGTAGACGGGTTTTAAACGCACCTACATAATCACGATATTCTAAAAAACGGCTATAAATTGTGCCTAATCCCTTGCTTAAGGTCATAAATTCAGACTGATAACCTAGCAACCCGCGAGTGGGGATATGATAGCGTAATTGTACCTGGCTACCAGTTTGGAGCATATCTTGCATCACACCTTTGCGATGACCCAGACTTTCGATGACGGCCCCCATTGTTTCTTCAGGAATATCAATCGTAACTTCTTCATAAGGTTCTTGTTTTTTACCGTCAATATCTTTGATAATAACGCGAGGACGAGAGACCTGAAATTCATAGCCTTCACGACGCATTTTTTCAATCAAAATAGACAAATGAAGTTCACCACGACCCGACACCATAGTCCCTGTTTCGCTTTGTAGATCTGAAATATGAAGCGCAGGATCAGAGAGCGTTTCTTTTTGAAGGCGTTCTTTAACTTGAGATCCTGTGACAAATTCACCATCTTGACCACTAAAAGGAGAATCATTGGCTAAAAATTGCATAGACAAGGTTGGAGGATCAATGACAACCCCTTTTAAAGGGCTAGTATCGTCAGGCGCACAAATAGTGTCACCAATTTTAATATCACTTAAACCAGCCAAGGCAACAATTTGGCCTGGAATAGCGGTGGGTATTTCTTCAAAGGCATCTAGTTTGAATTGATAAATTTTACTGATTCGTGATTTAGCCGAGACTGTTTCTTCATTTGACATCACAATTTCCTGATTCACAGAAACCTGGCCCTGATAAATTTTACCAATGGCCAAGCGACCCAAAAAGTTATCATAGGCAATACTGTTAATGAGGACCTTAAAGGGGGCTGATACATCACCACTAGGTGCCGGGATCGACTCGATGACACTATCAAGTACAGGAAACATATCTTGGCCGGGCGAGTCCAATGACACGCTAGCAATACCTGCTTTAGCAGAGGCATAAATAACCTTGAAGTCTAATAATTCATCAGGCGCATTTAATTTAACCATCAAATCAAAAACCTGATCGATAACCCAATCAGGACGTGCATTTTCTTTGTCGATTTTATTCACAACCACAATGACAGGTAAATGTAAGGCAATGGCTTTCTTTAAAACAAAATAAGACTGTGGCATCGGGCCTTCTTGTGCATCCACTAAAAACAACGCGCCATCTGCCATTTTTAAGACACGTTCAACTTCTCCACCAAAATCAGCGTGGCCAGGAGTATCAATAATGTTAATGAAATGATCCTTGTAAACACAAGCGCCATTCTTAGAACGAATCGTAATTCCACGTTCTTTTTCAAGATCCATCGAATCCATTAATCGCTCTTCAACCGCTTGGTTGTCACGAAATGAGCCGCTTTGTTTAAATAATTGATCGACCAAGGTTGTTTTACCGTGATCAACGTGCGCTATAATCGCGACGTTTCTAAGCTTGTCTTGTTGCATAATAGTTCATCCTTATCCTATATCTTCCCAATAAGGGGATGATTGTAACATAAATCAGAAAAGGCTCAAAGGGAGCACAGAAAAAAAAGAAGAGATCAACCTAGCTAATAGGCATGTTTATAAATGATTTACAGAATCCGAATCAGAAAAGAATAGTATCGTTTTTAAATAAAGTGTAAGCTTATTTCTAATATAGAAATTAACGGACAGTGAAGGAAAACAAAAATGAACAAAAAGGAGAATTAATATGAGATCAGTAACAGCATCAGGACCAACTAAAGTATCACGTTTAGACGTGATGGAATTAGCTAATGACATAAATAAGATAATAGAAGCAGCCAAGGCATTTGGAGACCAAAATTTAGAAAAATTATGTCTTGCAATTATAACAGAAGATATAAAGAGTGTTGAGACTGAATTATCTAAACAAGAATGGCCACCAGCTATCTGTAATAAATTATGGTACTGTACGAAAAATAGTAAGATAGCAGAGGCATTGAGTAAGGCTATACTACACAGTAAATATTTTGGAGCATGCTACTTGATGGAAGATGTTGTAAATACACTAGAAAGAAATGGTATAGTGTCTAAAAGCAGCCGATTAGCCTCGTTGAAAAACGAAATTCTTTCTTTAGGTGAAAATGATGAAGCCTTTTCCCAGCTGATAGAACAGGTAAAAAAAATGAATCTAACAAAAGATAACATAGAAGAGATGAAAAAGGAGACTAACAAAAACAATAAAGTTAAATTAGAACTTTTTTTTGCTCAATTAGAAAAAATAACGGAAGAAGAAGCGAGATCACGAATAAAGAAAGCAGAAAAAAAGAGGACAAAAAGAAACAGGCAAAAAGGAAGAAAAAAAGAACGATATAATCAACTAAGAAACAATGTAAACGCGTGGTTGGATAATATCGCAAACATCGCAGAGATAGGCGGTGAAGTTAGAGCAACTTTGATCAGAGAACACTTTGGAGATGAGGCCAGCAATGTACCAGAAAACTATACAGATACCCATATGAAGCAGTTAGAGACATTATGGAAAGAAAAACAAAGGGGTTGTTCACTCAAAATAGTGCAAGAAGTCAAGACAGTATTAACGCCTTATGTACGCCTAGACAGCAGTGAACAGATCAAGGGATTTAAGGCTAGGCTAGAAGAAGAAATATGCGTGAAAGATCAGTCAATAAAGAAAGCAAATGAGCTGTTGATGGAATTAGAAGCACAAGGAGGATATTTATGTCCTAATGATTATCATAACAAATATACCGTCACAAAGAATCAAGAAGACGACGGTATGCCTCAAGGTAATATTGCTCAACATTTATATGCCTTAGCATGTAAAAATGACCCCCAAACATCAAACCAAAGAAGGCTTGAAGAGCCTGCTCAAATTGCTGACTACCTTAACTCATTAGAAAGAATAGGGTATTGGAAACAATTGCGCCACAATTTAACAGACATTAATAAATTAGGGATTACAGAGACACAAAAAGAAAGGCTCAAAGTAGTAGCATATGCACTAAATGTGTTATCAGATTGCCTTTTTTCATTAGAACGTTGCTAAAGGGGCCTTATTGATCACAGTATAATTTACAAAATGCTATACTATCCCCGATGAGAAAAAAACACCAAGAAGCATCGGCCACCGTCTTACTGTCTGGCGGCCAAGACTCTGCCACCTGTTTGGCCTGGGCATTAGAGACATTTTCTGCGGTTAGAACCCTAGGGTTTGATTATGGCCAACGGCATCGAATCGAATGTGAGTCTGCCAAAAGATTAGCAAAAAGAGCCAAGGTAGACTACCACTGTCTAAAACTAGATTTTATCCCCCAATTAGGCAAAAATGCACTCACTGATCCAAACTGTCATATTACTCAAAAAGAGAATGAGCTTCCCAGTACCTTTGTGCCCGGACGAAATGTCTTTTTTTTGTCGATTGCCGCCACTTGGGCGTATCAGCAGGGCGATGCCCATGTGGTAACGGGTGTCTGTCAAAGTGATTATTCAGGGTACCCAGATTGCCGGCAAAACTTTGTAACCGCCCTGCAACAAACACTGTCTCTTGCCTTGGATACCCCCATGACCCTCCACACACCTTTAATGCAGTTAAGCAAGGCCCAAAGTATTCGCTTAATGCAAGACTTAGGTAAGTTAGACTGGTACGCGGATACCCATACTTGCTACGAGGGAAAACGCCCCCCCTGTCAAAACTGCCCGGCCTGTAAACTACGCAAAAAAGGTTTTGATCATTGTGGCTTAGTTGATCCTTTAGACGCCGCTCCCCAGGCATAATAAAAATCCAGAATATCGGGATTAATCAGGGAGGATTTTTGAGGGACGGATTCTTGATGGATACTTTGCTTAACAGCCAGTTCAACTTTTTTTGCATTACGCGTATAGGGGATTCCGGGACAGGCGGCAATGACTTTAGGGACATGATATGGGGAACAGCGCTGGCTGATCACTGTTTTGATGGTTTTCTTAAGAGAAGAACTTAAAGAGATTCCTTTAGCAAGTTCGACAAAGAGGACAATGCGCTGATCATCTTTCCAGCGTTGAGACACCGCAACGGCATCCATAACCTCATCTAGCGTATCAAGAGCAGAATAAATATCTGCGCTGCCAATACGCACGCCTGAGGGGTTTAAGGTAGCGTCACTTCGGCCCCAAATATCCATAGATCCATCTGAATATAAGGTGGCTAAATCTCCATGACGCCATATAGAAGGATAATGATCAAAATAACTGGCCCGATATCGTTTTTGATCCATATCATTATAAAAGCCAAGAGGCATGCAGGGAAAAGGGGCAGTACAGACCAATTCACCAACCTGGTTTCGCAAGGAGCGGCCTTGGCTATCAAAAACATCCACAGCCATGCCCAAGCCACGACAGGCAAGTGCCCCTTGATGAGGCGCGTTATCAGGGCGTCCTAAAGCGAAACAGGAAATAATGTCTGTTCCACCAGAAATCGACGAAATACGAAGGTCTTTTTTAATAACGTCAGAGACATATTCACGATTGTGTTGACTTAGAGGGGCGCCTGTACTAAGCAAGAGGCGTAAAGAGCGAACAGAAAGACGATCAGGAAGACGGACTTTTTTAGCTGCCAAGGTACTCAGATATTTGGGTGAAGTGCCAAAGACAGAGATCTGACAACTGTCAACTAAGTGCCACAAACGTAAATAATCGGGGTAAAAAGGGTCTCCATCCACTAATACAATCGAACAACCTGTCGCTAAGCCAGATACCAACCAATTCCACATCATCCAAGCACAGGTACTGTAGTAAAAAAGAGTGTCTTTACGACGAAGATCACAGTGTAAACGATGTTCTTTGATATGCTGTAGTAAGGTGCCAGCAATCCCATGAACCAAACATTTTGGCGTCCCAGTCGTGCCAGAAGAAAATAAAATATATAAAGGGTCTTCTGCCTCACATTGCACAAAAGGAATACGACAAACATCCTGCTGAGAGGCAAGATTGATCAGACAAGGTCGTGAGGGCTGAGGTAATAGCCCAGAGCTAACCCACAAGTGCTGATCCGATAGGCCGCAGTCGGCGGCAACACCTTGCATAAGTTCACGACAGTCAAATAACCTACCTTTGTGCTGATACGCATCGCAAGAAATAAAAAAACGTGGAGAAATCTGAGAGAAACGATCATACAAGGCCTGTCGCCCAAAATCAGGTGAGCAGCTAGACCAAACACCTCCTAAAGCCGTGACAGCCAACATCGCAATAAGCGTTTCAGGACAATTTGTCATAGAGGCAGCCACACGATCACCAGGCGTTAATCCCAATTCATTAAAGACGCAAACCCAGCGACTTACGGCATTATAGAGCTCAAGATAGCTGAGCTGCTGAAGAGGCGTTGTTTCAGACTGATAGTAAAGCGCCACCTGATCATCCCGAAAGCGTAAACAGTTTTCAGCAAAATTTAAACGAGCGCCACAAAACCATGTTGCTTGACGAACATCAGAACTTTTTTTGTAAGGATTTACGATAGAATGCTGAGTAATAAGATCAGAAAACGACCAAAGAGAGGCCCAGAAATCAGCGGAATGCCTCAGAGACCATTCATAGAGTGTTTCGAAATCACAAACAGAATCAGAGGATGAATAGAGCGTATGGCAATGGTGTATAAAGTCATCAAGTTGAGTGGACAAAGCCTGCTGTGTGGGAATCAACGAAGAATACGGTCTATCTAAATTTCGAACTTAACACCAATACTATTAACGGTACTTTTAGTCTCGTTGATGGGGCCTTGTAATCCACGCTGATGCTCTAAGACAACATGGATAAAAGGAAGGGGTTTTACTGAGACACCTAAACGGCCAGAAAGATCTGTTTTATCGACATCAAAAGCTGCATTTTCATCAATAAGATACCCTGCAGAAAGACCTGCAAAAGCACGGGGAGCAAAAGGGAGAGGGAGTTCGAAACTAGCCAATACAGGGACCTCGATATAGGTAAAATAATACGATACTTTTTTTTCAACATTTGCTAAGGTACTAAGCACAGAAGGAAGGTTAGACGGCAACTCAGACGCTGCCACTTTTGCCCCTTCAACAACAATGGTCCCTTTACGGCTTAGGTTAGCGCCTATAGATAGTTTAATAGTAGGAAATAATGAAAATTTAGTGGCAGCACCCAAATACCAACCCACAGTCATCTGAGATTTTTTAATACCAATACGATCTTTATATGAGTCATAATGAGTTGAGAGCAAGATTTTTTCATGTTCAACTTGCAATTGACCCAAGGAATAATCAGAAAAATGTAAACCACCTGAGACAGAAAGGCTAGGTATAGCAAAAACGTGAGCAGAAAAAAACAACGAGACAAAGATAATCTTTTGAGTAAGACGTGATAAATTCATATAAACTCCAAAAATTAAGAATTGCACTTAATCTAACAAGAAAAGAAGGAACATGTAAAGAATTTAAGCAAGACGTTGACGGTGTGAACGATAGAGATCTGCAGATGAAATATGGGAAGTAAGAGGAAGTTTGAAAAAGGTCGGAGCAGGCACATGGGGGATAAAGAAAAAGAACAACAACAAAAGAGCTCGCATCCAAAAAGGCACAGGGCCATGGATAAGAACAATTTTTTTAGAAAGGATCAGGCGAAACAAGGCCACAAAGCAACGAAGCGATGCCGCTTTAAAATAAAAGGGATACAACTGAAGTCCCTTTGACTCTAGACGTTGAGATACCTGTGAAAAATGTTGTGAGTCTTCATAGGTTGAGAGGACAGATAAGAGCGGCGAATGATGGTAAAAAGACCGTGCAATCTGCTGAGGGATAGTGGAATGATTATTCTGAGATTTTGCATAGCAGAGCTCGCCAAAACATTGAAATAAGTCATAAGCAAGTGCCTGAGACGAGCGTTTAGTACAGAGATGAACACGACGAAGGTAAGGTGAAATTGGGGAAGACACAAAGGAGGAATAATGGGGGGATAGGGTTAATAATAGTAGGGCTTTATGTTGAAGTGCAGCGGTTTGTGCCAAAACGGTTTCAGTCCCTATAAAGACGTCACAAGCAGATAAGGCCTCTTGTAGAACTCCAGGGTCCCAGGTGTCTAATGAAACAACATAAGCAGATCTAGAGTCAAAATTCCAGTCATGCTTACCCTCACCTGCAATCCATAGATTAAACTCACGATCTTGGAGTTGTTTGAGCAGTTTTGTAATCACGTTTTTATAGGGAAGTAAGGATGCCGTAAGAACAACAAGGCAACATTTTCGGCCTTGTACAAAATAATTAGTAGAGTCCAGTTGGAGCTGTCTTTGAGAGACAGGATCTGACTGAAAGGTCATAAGAGAGAATGAAAGGGAACAGGTAAAAAAATCAGCTAATAACGACAAACGATCTAGATGATGATGGCTATTGATCATAGGCAATATGTTGGTAAAAAAAAGGGAGGAAAAAGAGCCCTGAAAGCTGACACGTTTGGGAATTTGCAAACAAAATCCCAAAAGAGCAGATAGAGACTGGCCAACACTTAAATCCACATATACATCATAGCGATGTTGCCGGCAATCCTGCATAAGCTGCCAATATTGACGAGGTGTCGATGGGGGCTCAAAGAGATGGTCGATAAGCGTATTTTTAACAAGGATATCTGTGACAGACGACGAGGCAATGCAGTGAATAGACAGTGTCTCTTTTTTATCACGTAGTGCACGAAGAAAGGGGATACTCTGCACGTGATCAATGGGGTGTCTACCTAAAAAAAGAAGGTAACAAATTTTTTTCACAATGATAGTGTAAGAAAGGAAGAGGATTAAAGCAACCAAACCTTGATCAATAAAAATCTCGACAAAAATAGCAATAATAAGGTAGGATTCAGCGATGACAAAGGTGCTAAATCAAATAGAAATAGGCACAATGATAAAAACCGCCAGAAAACGTAAAAGACTGACACAGAAAGAACTAGCAGAAAAAGTGGGCTGTACCCTTGCACATATCGGACGTATCGAAATTGGCGCTGCTCATCCATCAATAAAGTTGTTGGGGGAGTTGCAAGGAGTCTTAGATACGATTATTTTTGATTTATTTCCTTTTTTTGAAGAAGAAGACAAGCAAACACTGTTTTCAAGGTTGTTACATGAATTACCTAAATTGAAAAAAGCAAAATTAAAAACAGTCGTAGATTTGGTTGTCTTAATGACCAAGGAAGATCATGATTAGGCAATCTAGTTTTGGTTTATGATGTTCGAATAGGACATAGAGTATCAATCGCTTGAATAATTCGAGGATCCCCTAATGTCCAATCACACAACACAAGATCCGATATATTTTTCCACTGTCTCAAAAGGTCAAGTTGATTGCTTAAGAGTAAAAATTTAACTTTTGGGTAACGTTGTTTATAAGAGTTAAAAAAAGAAAAGAGAGAACGAGAAATAGCCTCTTGAACAAGAATCAATAAGGAGAAAGAATGCTGAGATTCCTCTTCGAGAGCCTGCGTAGATTTAACAACAGAAAAGCAATAGTGATCAACAAATAAGGTCAATATCATTGCCAAATGTGGGTTTTGATCATAAATTAGTATGCGTTGAGTCATATTTATATATGAATATTTTTTTTAGGAGTATTTATAATTGGATATTATAAAGGTAAGTCTAACAATTAAATATTTTTTTGTAAACTTTAAATTTAAAGTTAATATTTGTGACGATAAATACCAAAAAAAGTAGGAAATAAAGCAAAAAAATGAAATTTTCAGAACTCTTACATATCACACGAAAAGAAAAAGGCTACACCTTGCTCGAACTCGCTCAGCGAAGCGGCCTAAGCTACAGTATGCTCTATCGTTTAGAAGACGGAGATATTCAGAATCCTCACCCTGAAATACTCCAAAAAATTGCAGAACCATTAACATTAGATTACGAAGAACTATTAGAAATGTTAGGATATATCAATCAAAAGAAAAATACACCCCCAAGCAGTAAAATAGTTAAGAAAATAACAGAGGTTCCGATTGTATCCTGGGATCTTATAGAAAAGTTAGAAAAAGATGAATGGAATCAATGTCAGTATTTAAGCAAACAAAATCTAGAGTATCCTGCTCATCAACATCCATTAGTAGCAATACAAATACAACGTCCAGCTTTCTTACCCATGTTTAGACCCAAAGATTTAGTGATTTTTCAGCAAAGTATCGATCAAAACTATCGATCTGATCACTATATTTTATATAAAAACCAACACAATGAGTTAAGTATTGCAAAAACATACGTGCATCAAGATAACACCTATGGCCAAGACCTAAATCAACAAAACGATCAAACCTTATTTTTACTTTCCCAGGTAACGGTCTTGGCCACTGTAGTAGGGCAACAATTTTTAGCTTAAGAAAGCGCCTCTCTAAAATAATAATGCTGCAATCGTTGTATTATTTTATGCTTCAGAATACAGAAGCTAAAGTCTTTCTATGTTTAGCTGATTGAGCATATTTAAAATTTTATAGCGCCATTTAACAGTATCAACGACTGGGTAAAAACGTTAATTTTTAGACAATATTTCTTTCTATAATGTAAGAGGGGCAATACTGAAAAGGCAAGTTTGTTCTAAACTAAATGAAATTATAAATTAAACTATCCGTTAACTATTTACAATTAAGCAGTATTATGGAGGGTAAATGATGAGTAGAGTAATAGGAATGGGTGATAAAAAATTATTACAACAGTTTAGAAGTGCTAGTGATAATCCAGATACTTCTAAGGCTTCTTCTACTGTGCCTGCTGCTCGTGCTGCTCGTGCTGCTCGTGCTGCTCTTGCTGCTCCTGCTGCTCTTGCTGCTCCTGCTGCTCCTGCTGCTCTTGCTGCTCCTGCTGCTCCTGCTGCTCTTGCTCCTGTGCCTATTCCTTCTACACCTACTGCTATTACGACTTTATCAGGGGGAGTATGGAATAGAATAATACATATGTTGATTAGATATGGGCCAACTTTACCTTATGGAGTGCATGTTTGGAGGGATATTTTACCTTCACTCATATATGGATCAGCCCTAAGTAATAGTCCAGAGGGACCGGATGTTAAAAGCTTTATAGCTGAGATTCAAGAAACAATGACTAAAATGAAAAATTCAACTGATCCAATCAGTGTTACAAAGGATATGGATCAGACGATTAGAGATTTTACCACAGAACTAAACGAGATCATGACACCAACAATTACAGAATTACAAACAAGAGCTGCAAGTGGCTATGAAACTAGAGTTGAAGACTCAGAAAGGGTTATTCTTGCAATGCTAGGCTTATTTGCAGTGAAATCTTTATTTGAAAGCTCTACAGTTATTTTTGCTGATTCAGAATCATCTAATTCCAAAAAATGTCTTGATCTTATAATGGCAACCGTAGCTAATATAGGAATATATTTACCTATGCAACGTATAAGTGAAGAGCTAACAAGAAGTATGTATGAATTAGTTCTACCAGCAGATGAAATGAGAGAGGGATTTTCAGGATATGATCGAGCTAGAGATGAATTTGTTTTAATTGCAATGCCTTTGGCAATGATTTTCTTTATTAACAAAGGTTTGAATACAGAAATTAATGGATTCAATGCTCAACAGTGGCTTAGTTTAGGCGTGACAAAAGTAACGGCACTAGCAACAGACTATATGAAAAAATGTGGCACTGAAAGCAGTGATGGAAATGCTGCTCACGAAGATGCTGCCGAAGATGGGGGCCTCGAAAATAGGGATAGTCTGCATAAATCAATTTTAAGCATTGGGGTATAGAAAATAGATGTGAGGTAGCAAAAGAAAATAAGTAAAACTATATATATAGTCGCATAGAAAGTGAGACTCTATAATTTAAATACCCCATTTCCAAAACGATCAAACCTTATTTTTACTTTCCCAGGTAACGGTCTTGGCCACTGTAGTAGGGCAACAATTTTTAGCTTAAGAAAGCGCCTCTCTAAAATAATAATGCTGCAATCGTTGTATTATTTTATGCTTCAGAATAGAGAAATCACAGTCTTTGACTAAATAGTCACAGGCACCAGATTTAATACTACGAGTGACCAGCTCAATATCACGAAATGCCGAGACAACCAAAATATCAATATGAGGGTACAAGGAACGTAAATTAAGTAAAACATCTTCGCCACTCATATCAGGTAGCCCAAGATCTAAAAGAGCCACATGGCAGGTATGATGTTTAGCCAAGGCCAAGGCCGTCGCCCCATCAGCAGCTTCTAAAATCGTAAAAAATGGAGCCAAAGAGTGTTTAAGGCCCTGTCGAATCAATAGATCATCTTCCACAAGCAATAAAGTTGATTTATGACCAGGGCGTAATACGGTCTTATCAAACAAATAATGCTGCAATGAAGAGTGTTCAACAAGATCGCCACCTTGTTTAAATTGACGAAATTGATGTTGATACTGCAGTTTTTTCTTTTCCGTCGAACAATGGTCAAGAATCTGTTGGGAAAGTTTGTGATAGTCATACGCCTTTTCAATCACCCAGGTGAGCTCTGATGCAAAGGTAGGAATCGTAAGGCTATCAAAAAGGCCCAGTTTGCAAAGCGCTACCACGGTTTGAACATCAGGGTGCTGACTGCAATAGATAAATTCACAAAAAGGCTGAGAGTCTTGAATAGCCAAAATCAATGCAGAGGTATCAGACAGGGTATAACAGTCACCAATTAAAAAGATTCGAGCTGAAAAGGGAGGTGTTGAATGAGAGAAAAAATGGCGATCATAATGCTGTAAATGATACTGATGAGACAGTGTGTCATGAATAAAAGACTGATCTGTCTTTGACATGGCCAAAATGCCAAGATCTAACATGCATTTTCCCGATTTGATACTGCCACAATTTCAAGATCTAACATATAGTCCCCTGTTGCTATATACCCATATCCAGTAAAATCTAAACATAGGAGACTGAAAGATGATCAAAGAAATACACAAGGTAACAACTAAACTAGCAATGAAACTAACAGGGAAGAAAAAAAACGCTCAAAAATATCTTAAGGTCATAGGAAAAACACTGGCATTTTTAAGTTTATTATTACCCTGGCGACAACGGATCAACTTTTTGTATCAGACATTGGGGAAGGAGAGTGGGTTTACAGATACAAAATACTATTTAAATTTAGGGTATTGGGAGCCCGAAACAAATAGTTTAGATCAGGCATCAGAAAATATGGCCAGACAACTGGCTGAAATAAGTCAGCTGGGGTCAACAGATCGGATATTAGATGTGGGATTTGGCTTTGCTGAGCAAGATTTTTTTTGGGAAAGCACCTATCAGCCAGACCATATTTATGGGATTAATCTTTGTGAAAGTCAGGTTAAAGAAGCTCAGAAACGGGTCAAAAACGCTGGCTTAGAAAAAAAAATACAGTTACAGCTGGGAAATGCCTGCAAGATAGACCTTGCTTCAGAGAGTGTTACAAAAGTGTTTGCTTTAGAATGTGCGATGCATTTTATGCCACGAGAGGCCTTTTTAAAAGAAGCCTATCGTGTCTTAAAGCCAGGAGGACAGGTAGTACTAGCAGATATTTGTGGGTTATCAGGTTCTTTGACCTGGCAACAGCGCCTCATTTATCAACTCGCCCTAGCGTTTTGGCAATTACCTAAAGACAATATGTATCCTCTTGCAACCTATAAGGAAAAACTCAAAGAAGCAGGATTTCAGATGGCCAGCGTAGAGTCAATCAAAGACAAGGTGTACAGGCCTTGCTTTGATTATCTTTTAGCAAAGTTAGCGGATAAAACCTATAGTCAAAAATTTAATATCTTTTATAAATATGCTGCTCGCTGGGGGCTGCAATTTTGCCAAGATCATCAGGCCTGTCCCTTTGATTATGTGTTGGTAAAAGGGCTAAAGGCTAGCTGAAAAAGATGATCATGAGGCAGTATAAGCCGCCCAAATAGCAGCGATTCTTGCTAAGGGTAACGTCGCTAACCATGATGCACTTGTTTTGTGAGGAGACTGTGCAGAATCAAGACCTGATTCTGAGGAATTGAGAGATGGTCGCTGTAATGAGGAGGTATCTATGCATGCATTTCCAAAAGAGCCAACATTTACTGAAAATTGTGTATTGCTTGAAAGTGCACAATAAACATCAGATATACCAAGGAAGTAATTGTATAAATAAGAGCTTTGCAAGGTGGACTGAAAACGATCTTGATCGTCAGAATGTGAGTCACCTTCTGCAAGAAAGTATTGAGAGAGATCAGGAAAAAACATAAGAAGGACAGGATGCGTCATGTCACAACTTGGAGGTGTAGAAGGTCTTGTATAGGTAGTATCAACATCATAGCTATCTTTTAACAATGGCCTTTGGAACACCTGTGCGCTTAAGAGTGTTTGAGGGCCAACCCCTTCCGGCATATGACGAACGATACAAGCAGCCATTTCAGCTGCAGCTAAACTACAATTGGTTAAGGTGCTGTTTAAGTCTTTAAAAGTACTAACACCATCGAAATTACAATCATGTAGGATACGAGAATTAAAAGCAGGTTGATCTTCACATGAAACTTGACCTGAACAATCATTGTCGGAGGGTGTCCCAACAAAAACACCATAAGGAAGTAAAGTATGACAAGTAAAGGATTTGTCTGGATAGAATAATTTACACAATGACCACCCACAAACCTAGAAGGGGCCCCGGCAAAAGGGGAAAGTACTAAAACTACCAGACCTTTGAAAAGAGAGGATAATACTGTTGAAAAGTTAACTTGAGGGATAGATGTTAATTGCTAAGACAGCCCGTTAAAGTCACAGTATTCTATAAAAATGTCAATTAAAAGAAAAAAAATGTATGTATATAAAAAATTACGTGTAGAAAATGTTTAATAATGAATAAAAGAGGGTATAGATAATAAAAGAAGACAGGAGGGAGCGTATGAAGCAATATTTAGAAAAGTATCGAGCTATTTTACTCAATATTGATATACTAGCTGGGATTGCAGGGATTGGAATAGGGGCTTTTTTGGGCCTGATGTTTTTTAGCGAAACGGTATCAGATGTGTTGGCAGTGACCTGTATTTTTGGGTGTATGTTCGCAGGTGTTGCGATGATCTTAAACAACAGTCAATAAAGAGTCTTTGAAATGTTTCATTAACTTTAAAAAAAGGCATGTTTAGTGTATAATATCTGAACACTACATGTTCTTGGAGTTACATGAAAAAAAAAGAACAGGCTCTTTCACATATCAAAAAAGATCAAGAGCAAACACTCTTACATTTATGGTTAGCAGAAATTCAGGAAAATCCGAGGTTAAAAGATCAAGAGTTGCCCCAAAAAGGCAATCTAAAGCATTATTCAAAACAATTTTTAAAGAAACTATTTTCAACTATTAAGTCACCAGATATACCCACATTTTCAGCAGAGACGATTAAGCCAGTATTAAACTTATGGCATCAGCTTACAGCAACCCAACAAGATCAAGGGTTTTCAACCCGAGAAACAGCCTTATTGATCTATACATTACGGACCAGTCTCTTAAAATATATGGATCAACATTGCGATCAAAAAAACTATAAGAATATATCCGAACTAAGTCAATTAGGGCAGTTATTAGATTTATTGGGCATGCTGACCTTTGAAGTGTATCAAGTCGAAAAAGACACCGTAATCCAGCGTCAAAGTGAACAAATTCATTATTTACAAACACAATCACATAGTTTTCAAGACAAAATTATCGGTAATAGTCCTGCCATGCAGCAGGTATTTCAGACCATTGGGTTAATTTTAGAAAATGATATCACGGTCTTATTAGAAGGCGAAAGCGGGACGGGAAAAGACCTACTCGCCACTATTATTCATCAACATTCAAAACGTAAAAACAAGGCCTTTGTTACCTTGAATTGTGGGGCTATTCCCAAAGAATTAATCGAGTCCGAACTCTTTGGTCACGAAAAAGGTGCCTTTACCTCAGCCGATAAACAACGTTTAGGAAAATTCGAATTGGCTCAAGAGGGTACCTTGTTTTTGGATGAAGTCAGCGAGTTGCCCTTAGATATGCAGGTTAAATTATTACGTGTATTACAGAATAAGGAAATAGAGAGAATCGGAGGACAAGAAAAGATAAGCATTAATACGCGCATTATCGCAGCCAGTAACAAACCTTTAAAAACCTTGGTGGATGAAGGAAAATTTAGAGTGGATTTGTTTTATCGGCTACATGTCTTTCCTATCCATGTGCCTGCACTCAGAGAGCGCAAAAGCGATATCCCCTTATTAGCAACACATTTTCTAAATTTACATGCTAAAAACTTTAATCTTAGTGTTCCGCAATTATCAGCAGATGCGAGTCAGTTTTTACAGGGGCAGGAGTGGCAAGGCAATGTACGGGAATTAGAAAATACCTTGCAACGTGCCCTCATTTTATCGCAAGGAAATCCTATTACAGCTGCAATTTTAGACTTTAGACCTGGTCAAAAAGGGCTACAATTGCCAGGTACAATACAAAATGACTATCACCATAAAGAATTCAATCAAATAGAACCCCTAGACGCATTAGAAAAACGCTATATTCACTGGGCTTTAGAACAGTTTAATGACAATATGAGCGCCTGCGCAAAAGCCTTAGGCCTATCACGAACAACCTTATATAACAAACTAAAAGACTAAGAATCTAATAGCGCAGAAAAAAATAAGCTTCACGATTATAAAAACAGTTTTGCGTCAATATGGACGGGCATTTTCCGATAACCTATCAATGTGTCTAAGGACGTATAACAGCCATCACCTATGGCAATTTCAATATCTTTTCCACTAAATTCAGCGGGGTGTTCATGCCCTACTGAATGTGAAAGCATGATCAATTCTTTTCGCAGACCTTGGACATAATGGGCGAAACGAGGTGCTTTTTCATACACATTTAAACCCGCTTGCAACCATTTTTTTTGGGTCGCAACACCCACGGGACAATGATTAGTATGACATTTTTGAGCTTGTATACAACCTACGGCCAACATGGCCTCTCTCGCAATATTAATCGCATCACAGCCCATAGCAAAAGCTAGAGCTGCTTGGTCAGGAAAACCTAATTTTCCACTCCCAATCCAAACCAAACGATCAGCCAAGCCCTCAGATTGAAATAGAGTATAAATACGAGAAAAAGCGACGCGAAAAGGCAATGCTACATGGTCAGTAAACGTTAAAGGCGCTGCACCTGTGCCTCCCTCCGCCCCATCGATTACAATATAGTCAGGCCCTGCTTTTCTAGATTTCATACGTTTAGCCAGTTCCTTAAAAAAATCAATCTGGCCAATAGCCGCTTTAATACCCACAGGTAAACCACTTTCTTTGGCAATTAATTCAATAAAATCAATGCAGGTATCCACAGAGTCAAAGGCCGTATGATGATTCGGAGAATAACAATCTTTGCCAAGTTCAATATCGCGTATTTTGGCAATTTCAGGCGTAATTTTCTCAGCCGGTAAAATTCCCCCTTTGCCAGGTTTAGCACCCTGAGAAAGTTTAATTTCAATGCAGCGAATCTGGGGATGTGTATCAATTTTTTCTAATAATTTAGTCAAGCAAAAATTGCCATCTTGATCTCGAGCACCAAAATAAGCCGTACCTAACTGCCAGACTAAATCAGCACCAGAGGTATGATAAGGGCTAACACCCCCTTCGCCCGTATTATGATAACAACCGGCCATTTTTGCGCCTTTATTTAAGGCAGTAATAGCATGTTGTCCCAAAGAACCAAAAGACATTGCCGAAATATTCACCACCGAATTGGGCCTAAAAGGCTTTTTCCGCTGGTGAAACTCACCAATCACCTTCGCACAACGAATGGCGCTGGGGTCTGAGAGTGGATGGAGGGCCTTTTCCGCAGGGAAAGGGAGGGCTTTATGTTTGATAAGGATATACCCACTTTGTTTCATATTTTGGGTACTGCCAAAGCCAAAGTTACTGTTAGCTTGCTTGGCGGTAGAATAAATCCAACGGCGTTGATCTCGATTAAAGGGCTGTTCCTCTTTATCATTTGCCACCCAATATTGCCGTAACTCCGGACCAATAAGCTCTAAAAAATAACGTAAGTGACCAATAACAGGGAAGTTGTGCTGGATGGCATGTTTGCGCTGAATAAAAATATCATAAATTCCAACGATAAAAAGAAAGATGAGAAAAACCCCAACAAAAGGCGCAATTGGGTGATAGATTAAAAAAAGTAGTATGTCCCACATATCGTAAAGAGTACCCAAAAAAACACAGCATTTAAACATAAATAAAGGGGATTTTGTGAAAGGCTAAGTTGTTTTTTAAACATAATTATGATAAAAAATAAAAATGACGATCTTAGACGTTGTCCAACATCCAAACCCAGTACTACGAGAAAAGGCAGCAGAAGTAACCACCTTTGATAAAAAAATACAGACATTTATCGAAGACCTTTATGACACCATGGCCCAATACAATGGGATTGGCTTGGCAGCTCCACAAGTAGGTGTGTTACAACGTATTTTTGTGATTGGATATGAAGGGGTTTACCATGAGTTTATTAATCCTGTCTTATCTAACATGTCTGGACAGCAATCCATGAATGAAGGGTGTTTAAGTATTCCGGGAATACAAGTCCCTGTTGATCGTTACGAAAAACTAACAATTAAGGCTCAAAATCGCCACGGTAAAACATTTACTCTAGACGTTGACGCAATGGTTGCCACCATTATTCAGCATGAAAACGATCATTTAGAGGGTGTTTTGATTATTGATAAGAATTTACCAATAGAAGGATAAAATAGAGATGATAAGAACGGTATTAAAATCAAAAATTTCATATGCAAGAGTCACAGACTCAAATTTATTTTATGATGGCAGTTTCGGAATAGATGCAGACATTATGAAACAGGCAAATATTGAAGAAAACGAACAGATTCATATTGTTAATTTAAATAACGGTGAACGCTTAGTAACCTATGCAATTGCCGCTCCAGCAGGTAGTGGGCATTTTATTTTAAATGGACCAGCTGCACGCAAAGGTGAAGTCGGAGATGAAGTATTTATTATTTCTTACGCTCAGATTCACGACAATGAAACACTAGAACCAGTGGTTATCAATGTGGGCAAGAATGATAAAAAATCCAGCTAATTATCCAAAAAGCTTTAGTAAAAATAAACAGCAACAATATTGTGTGGGTGGGCATAGTTTAGAGACATTAGCAAAAAAATATGGAACCCCTCTGTATATTATTGACCAAGAAACTATTGAGGAAAATTGTAAACAATACACAGAGGTATTAGATAAATATTATCCTGATTATCAGATCTATTATGCAGCAAAAGCAAACATAAATATAGGGTTGTTAGATCTTATAGCCAAACAGGGTTTGGGGGCAGATGTGGTGTCTTTCGGAGAATTGTATACAGCATTACAGAGCCAAATACCAAACGAAAAGTTATTACTTCATGGCAATAATAAGTCTGATGAAGAATTACGATTAGCCGTAGAAAACAAAGTGATGATTGTCATCGATAATATGGATGAGCTGATTCAGTTAAGAAATTGTCTGGTAGAAAGTGAAATCGCTAAAGTGCTATTGAGGTTTAATCCAGATATACAAACAAATACCCATGCACATATCCAAACGGGGCATGCCAGTTCTAAATTTGGTATGGACAAAACCCAATGCAAACAGGCCATTACCTTTATACAAAGTCAAGCACAGATTCAGTGCCTAGGACTACATAGCCACATTGGTTCACAAATTTTAGATGTGGAACCTTATTTAGAACTTGTAGAGCAAAGTACAGATTTTTTACAAACGCTTAAAAAAGAGCAGGGCTTTGAAGTTGAACAATTAAATTTAGGAGGAGGTATGGGGATTGCCTATACGCCAAAAGACCTCAAGGTAGATATTAAGTCTCACCTTAAAAAAATAATAGACTTAGTCAAAGTAGCTTGCAAAAAAAAACAGCTATCATTGCCGAAACTTTTGTTTGAACCAGGGCGTTCGATTGTCGGAGACAGTGGACTGACCATTTATCAAATAGGACGGATTAAGACCTGTGCAAAAGATACCTATATCTTTGTTGATGGAGGGATGGCGGACAATCCACGACCAATTCTCTACGGATCTACATATCATTTTTCCTTATCTTCAGAAACACAACGAGAAGAGAAACAATATCAGATTGCCGGAAAATTTTGTGAATCAGGAGATATTTTAGGGAAAAATATCACCTTGCCAGAAACAAAAGCAGGTGAGTTTTTGCTGGTTTATGGCACAGGAGCGTATAATTATGCCATGGCCTCTAATTATAATCGTAGCAGAAAACCAGCGATGCTATTGGTGAATAAAAAAGAAGAAAGAGTTCTTGTGCAACGTGAGAGTGTGGCTGATTTGATTGCCAAAGATCAACCGTTAGAATGATACAGTACCTAATAACAGCCTTTGATTTTTTATTGGTATATATCATTTTGTATCGCTCGTTATTATGGTTAAGAAACACGCATGCCTTTAATTTAATTAAAGGGATTATATTTTTCGCCTCTATTTTCCTAGTGAGTTACTTAATAGGTTTTCAAACCCTCAATTGGGTGCTAGGCCAACTAACTACTGTGTTACTGATTATGATGGTGATTATTTTTCAACCAGAACTACGACGTTTTTTAGAACGAGTGGGTGCATCAAGATCATTTGCAGCCCCATTATTTTCTCAAGAACAATGTTTGGATACTCGTTGTATTCAGGCGATTTTAAAAGCGGTGGAAACGTTGTCAAAGGAACAAACAGGCGCGTTATTAGCCATAGAAGTGAGCAGTAATTTAGAAGCCTATTGCAAAGCAGGTTTGCAGATTAATGCGGATATTAGCGAAGATTTATTATTAAATTTATTTTATCCGGGTTCACCAACGCATGATGGCGCCGTCATCATTCATAAAAATAAATTAGTAGCAGCAGGCTGTTTATTGCCCTTAACCGATACCCCTATTCAAGATCGTCGTTTAGGGACACGACACCGTGCCGCTTTAGGCTTGTCAGAGCTTACAGATGCCATTATTATTGTGGTCTCTGAAGAGAAAGGCGTTATTTCCTTAGTAGAGAATGGGAATATGGACCGATTTTTAACCCGTGAAGCCTTAAGTACACGACTCTTTAATTTATATCAAAGCACACCAAGCCAAAAAGGCTCCTTTACTAAACAGTTTTTCCAGTCACTAAAAAATATCAATAAAAAAACAAAGACAAAAGATGAAATATCGTAAATCAGCCCAAAGCTTAAAAGTAGACAAAGCCGACAAGAAAAAGTTATGTATGTTAACCGCCTATGATGCAATAACAGCAGGTCTTTTAGAAGCGGTAGGGATAGAAATGATATTAATTGGTGATTCGTTAGGAAATGTAGTTGCGGGGTTTGATAACACCTTGCCGGTGACCATGGACCACATGCTCTATCATTGCCAAGCTGTTGCTCGAGGGTGTGAGAGGGCATTATTGATAGCCGACATGCCCTTTATGAGCTATCAAGTGAGTGATGAAAAAGCCAGAGAAAATGCAGGTAGGCTCATCAAAGAGGGCGGAGCTCAGGCTGTTAAAATCGAAGTGTTTTCAAACGAAGACATGTCCCGTATCCAAAGCATTCTTAACTGCGGAATACCGGTTATTGCACATTTAGGCTTAACGCCACAATCTGTTTATCAGTTGGGTGGCTATAAAAGGCAGGCCAAAAACAAATCCACAGAAGCTCAATTAATTGATCGCGCTGAAATAGCCGAAGATATCGGATGTTTTGCAGTTATTTTGGAATGTGTACCTTCTGACGTTGCAAAAACTGTCCAGCAAACTTTAACGATTCCTGTTATTGGAATTGGGGCAGGCCCCGATTGTGATGGGCAGGTATTGGTGACTCAAGATCTTTTGGGACTAAGTAATAAAAAAGTACCCTCTTTTGTGAAACAATATGCGAAATTATTTGAACCTATGAAAAAAGCTATTTCAGCGTTTAAAGAAGATGTGGAACAAAGTACCTTTCCTAAAGCTTAAAAAAGACATCCATGAAAAATCTACATATCTATAACACTTTAAGCCGTAAAAAAGAACTGTTTAAACCTATTAATAGACCGAAAGTAGCGATGTATGTCTGTGGCGTTACGGTCTACGATGATTGCCATCTCGGTCATGCGCGCGCCTATGTAGCCTTTGATACAATGCGGCGAATCTTGGAACATGCGGGTTATCAGGTGACCTATGTCCAAAACTTTACAGATATTGATGACAAAATTATCACGCGCTGTATCAAAGAGAAGCGAGAATTAACAGAACTAACAGAAACCTATATCCAGTCCTTTCATGAGGATATGGCACAGTTAAATATCCAAAAAGCAAATCATTATCCCAAAGCTACCGAACATATTTCCGATATCATCACAATGATCGACACCTTAATTAGCAAAAAAGCAGCCTATGTTTGTGAGGGGGATGTTTATTTTGAAACGCAATCTGCAGCAGACTATGGGAAATTGTCTAAAAAGGTCCTTGAGGATCTAGAGGCTGGGGCGCGTGTAGAGATTGGGGATAAAAAAAAGAATCCATTAGATTTTGTATTATGGAAAGCGGCAAAACCTCAAGAGCCTTCTTGGGAAAGTCCTTGGGGAAAAGGACGGCCTGGTTGGCATATTGAATGCTCAGCCATGGCGAAACAGTTGTTGGGCGATAGTATTGATATTCATGCTGGGGGAGAAGATTTGATTTTTCCACATCATGAAAATGAAATTGCTCAAAGTGAATGTGCAAATGGCGCCTGTTTTTCACGATATTGGGTTCATAATGGTTTTGTGAATTTAAACAATAGCAAAATGGCCAAATCAACGAAAAATTTTATTCGCTTAAAACAATGTTTAAGGGACTATTCAGGCGAGGTCTTACGCTTTTATCTACTTAAAACGCATTATCGCCACCCTTTAAATTTTAGCAAAGAGGGGCTTGATGAAGCCAAGCAAGCCTATGGACGACTTCAACAAACCTTAGAAAACAGCGAGATCTCCCCCAAAGTTGATTCAAAAAACAAAGATATATTTCGCTCATTAGAAGAAAAATTTAATACGGTCATCAGAGACGATTTTAATGCAGCGGCAGGGATAGGTGTTCTGTTTGAGATGAACAAAACATGCAATCAGCAGAAATGTGGCACAGAACTAATTAAGCGTTGTGGCCAACGTTTGGGGCTTTTTGAAGTAAGTAGGACACAAAAAAACATCCCAGAAGCAGCACAAACGCTAATTCAAGCCAGAGAAGAGGCCCGAAAAAACAAGGACTATGCCAGCGCAGATAGGTTTCGTCAACAATTACGAGATGAGTTTGGTCTTGAGATTAAAGATGGTCGTGATGGTGTGCGTGTGAATAACTGCCAAAATTAGAGATTAGGCATATCTCTTTTAGGGAGACTAAATGCAGAATTTGTAAATGTTAAGACGCTTTATGAGTAGCTTGAGGTCTTGGCAATGTAAGTTTAGGTGGATTCTCGAAAAAGGGAGGTGGAGATGGAGTCGCAACTGGTCGTGACTCGGGGCGTGTGTGAGTTGGATCAAAAGTCCTTAAGTGTTCCCATAGCTTTTGGGCAGTGTCTATAGACTCCCTCTTTGGATAACATCCCATACACAATTTAGCCGTCTCAAGAAGAAATGCTTTAGTTGGAGTTGGGTTATCAAGTTGAGTGTCTTGAGCAGTATGCCATTTTTTTTCATTTTTTAATTGATACTTAATATAGGTAGGTGAACTATCAGGCCAAGTATATCGTTTGGTAGCCATTTCATAAAAAATAGCACCCAAGCTGTAGATATCATCTGCCATTGTGTAAGGTTCTTCCTCTTTTAATGCACGTTCTGAAGCATAAACTTCAGTCGTTACATTTTTACACGCTAAACAGTTAGCAACCTGCATAGTAGTACCAAAATCACAAAGTAAAAAATTATGTTTTTTGTCATTGAAAACTAATACATTTCCAGTTTTTAGGTCTCTATGGACAATCCCCTTATCATGCATACGTGCTACTTGTTTAGTTAAAGATTTTGCAATTTTTAACAATATTTCATCAGAGCGTACCCCTTTAAAAAGAACTTCTCCCAAATTACATGAAGCCTTTTTCATAATAAATATAGCTTTGTCGTTTGTAATAGAAATAGATTGGTATATTTTACGTGAAAATAACTGTGCATAAACAAATTCGGTGAGTGCCTGTATTGGCGTATAATCCTGAGCAAAAGAAACGACCTTTGCCGCATTTTGATCATCAATTTTATAAACTTTTCCAAAACTTCCAGAACCAATACACGTTAAAGTTCCAGGATTAGTACACTTTTCGGTATATTGACTTGCTAAAGGAGAGTTGAAATGACTAGAATCTAGTGTATTGTTTAAAGATAAGGCAAAAAAAAGTTCCTGAAGTTCATCAGGGATTTTATCCGGTATATTGGAATATAATTTAGCAAGTCTTAAAAGACCAAGGATACCTTTTTCTAGACACAGTTTTGAAAGAAATGTAGGTCCTTCATGATCTATGAGTGTTTGATCAGTGATATCAAATCCATATTTAATCATTAAGGAAAGAACCTTATCAGCATTCGGGTTTGGGGTAGGAGTTTCTTCTTCATATAAAAGACCATAAAACCTTTGATAAGATGTCATAGGATTAGCCCCAATATCTAAAAGTGTTTCAACAAGTTCTACATCAAAATAACACAATGCAAAATCTAAAGCAGATGAATCATTATCAAGTTTAAAATCAACATCAATCTTTCCTCCTAGATTAATCTTTTTTCCTACATTTAAAACAGAATCAATGTCTATTTCTTTACCGTAGGTCTTGTTAAGTTTCCTAAGACAGGCTTTAAATAAAGCACGTTTAATAGCAGGACGGCACTGTTCATGAACATCTTTAAAGCTAATCCCCATATTAAAAGGATTAGCGCCCATAGCTAATAACTGTTGGACATTATCCGAATACCCTTGTTTAGCCGAAGCCCCAAGCTCTGTGACACCATCATTCTTGCATTCAATATCCACGTACTTAACTGGATAGTTTCTCTGAAAAATGAAGAGAGTTCTGTCGGCACAAGCTTGATGAAAGGCCTTTTGGAGATGATGAACGTTTTGTAGATTTTTTAACGTATGAACAGATGATTTAGACCTATTAGAAGCTGGAGGAAAAGCCCTGGGATGACGCGCAGACAGGCATTTTTGCAATCGAATTCTAAGCTCATCTGGAGCTAGCGTTGTATCGGATGGATAGTCTTGAGATCCTTGTAGAAGAGCATCAAAAGTTTGTAAATGTTGAATGGTAATCAATTCCTTTTAAATAGAGACAGGCAACCTGAAGACAGGCGATGCTTTGACTCTAAAATAAATTAAAATAAACAGCGACATACAAGGTATGACGAAGTCAATTTCAGAAAAAGATTAGCAAGAAGTATACTTTATGTAAAGAATTTAGTGTAAATCAAAGGTCTTGAGTTGTGTAGAAGAAGACAATCCCACACACAATTGAGAGTGAGGCGCCTGATCAAAGAGCCAGTTAATCAGATAAGCAGCACGGTCATCTGACGAGGCGAAACGTTGACAAAGTTGTTGTTGAAACTGTTCAAGTTGGGGTGTTCCAAACAAGGAATTACGACGTCGCCAATCTTTTTTACCAAAGTGACGGTTAGGGTCAGAAAGTAACAAACCTTGTTCAAATAGCGAGATAATCACAGTAGAACAGCCAGGAGACTTATTAACCATCTCTAATAAGGGCTTATTCTGAAGTTGCAAGGGATTATAACGCAGCTGATGAACAAAGGGAATTTGGGTAGATAACGCCTGTGTTAATTGCGTCGCCGTACAATTACACAGACCAATATGGCGACAAAGACCCTCTTCTTGAAAAGCAGCCAAGGTATACAAGCTAGTCTGAATAGGAATATGGGGATCTGGCCAATGTAGATAAAAATAATCCAAATAATCACAGTGTAGGATGTCTAGACTGTTTATTAATGTACGTTTTAATTGATCTGGACTAGCATCATGCACAACGTTACGCCCTTGCCAATGTAGACCAGCTTTGCTGTGTAGAGTGATGTCAGAGCGAGGATAGCTGGAAATAACACGACTCAAACGACGATCGGCCTCGCCCTGTCCATAAAAATAGGCAGAATCAAATGCCGTAATTCCCCGATCCAAGGCTGCTTGTAGAATTGCGAGCTGTGTGTCACAATTATCCGCTCCAAAAAAAGCACCTCCCAAGCGCCAACACCCAAGAATAAACGAGGCATGATCCATAATCGAAGGGTACTATAAAAAATAACTTATGAAAATAAATACTAAGGCAATGAAGAGGCAGAAAAAAAATAATAAATAACATAAACCAAGGAAGCTAAAAATAAACACCACACAAACAAAAACGCAATACGTGACCAAAACATGGTTCTTTCCTGACGAAACATGCGGTCTAGTTTTTTTTCGTAATCATCAATTTTTTTTTCGTAGCGATCCATAAGAAATATCAAGATTATAGCATAATAAAGGATGAAATTAAGAAAAAAAGAAATAAATAGGGCTATGATAATGTAGGGAGCGATTCGTGGATGTAAATACATATAAAGATATGCTAGTATCAAAAAAATGAAAGCAAAAAAATATAACATGATCAGATATGGGATTGTTATAGGTGTATTTTTAGGCTTATTTTTTAGTTCAATTCATGCCGTATCAATTGATGATGATCATCACAGTGAAGACTGTTCGATATGTTTGGCCTACCATACGAGCATTTCATCTACATTTACACTTCCATTAATTAATATTATCTATATAGAAACGAAGAGTATAACAGAAGAAAAAATAACCTATCCCGAACTCATCTATAGCTATTCATCACGAGCACCTCCTGTTTAAGAGGCATCTACAGTGTATACCTAAGCTATACACATCGAGTTAAATTAAGGAGTAACGAATGAAAAAATTACTAACATATCTTTTGATATGTCTATATGCGTTATCTATAACAAGCTACGCACAACAGAAAAAAGCGACTGATCTTCCAAATATATCAGTGATTGGGTCTTTTTTAGGCACACATACCGATGAAAAGGATGATTTTTCAGTGAACGAAATTGAACTTTCGTTTCAGCATATGCTGTATCCATCTGTAAAAGCGGATATTTTTATGGCCTTACACAAAGAGGGCGACAATAAATTAGAACTTGCACTAGAAGAAGCCTACGTGACCTTCATAGATTTAGCAGGTGTGATAGCACCTAACATGGCTTCTAATTTAGGGATCGGGGCTATTTTAGGAAAGAAAATGGTAAATTTTGGAAAACTAAATCCCTTACATCCAGAACAGCGTAAATTTATTGATCGTCCTCTAGCTACTCAGCAGGTATTAGGGGGCCATGAAAGCCTTTCTGGGGAGGGCGCACAATTAGCCTATCTATTACCACTCCCTTTTTTCTCTCAAATTGAACTAGGCTATTGGAAAGTCGCCAAACACGAAGAAGAAGAATCTAGTCAAACAGAAGAAGCACATGGGGTTGAGTATGAAAAAGAATTACTCAACACGCGACTATGGAATAGTATGGCTATATCTGAGCAACAGGAAATCGAACTAGGACTAAGTTTCTTATTAGGGAATGCATCTGCAGAATCAAAAAAAGAACAACAAGAGCTGATAGGACTTGATCTAAGTTATACTCACGAACTTGGGGTTAATCAAAAATTAAGTTTACAAGGCGAATATTACAATGCCTTATATGGGGAAGAAGATGAACCTAATGAAGGTAGAAAACGACAAATAGGTGGGTTTGTAAGTGCGTTTTATAGCTTTAATGCAAGTTATGAGGCAGGTCTTCGTTATGGGACTCTAGGTAAACATGGGGATGAGGGGCAGTCAAAAACACAATGGTCATTAATTGCCGTAAAACAATTAACGGATACATCTAAGTTTAGGTTGCAATATAATACAGGTGATCAAGTAGAAGATACCGCCTATCTCCAATTTATATTTGGTATGGGACCACATTCTCATGTCCTTCAGTAGATTGATATCTTTTATCATGATGATGGCAGTAGGGCTCTCTGTAGACCTAGCTGCTAGCCCAATTCAGGTAGTGACGATTACGGAGGATTTTGCCTCTATCGCTACCTCAATTGGGGGCGAACTTATCGAGGTAAGATCGCTGATTAAAGGAAGTCGAAATTTACATACTATTCATCCAAAGCCCTCAATGGTCTTAGCTGTAAGAAAAGCCGATCTTCTGATTCGCTTAGGGATGGATCAAGATGGATGGATTGATGGATTAACGCAAGTGGCACGCAATACAGCCGTTTTAAAAGGAAAGCCAGGTCATTTAGATTGTTCAGATAAAATTACAAAACTAGAGGTTCCAAAAGGAACTATTGATAAAGGGCATGGAGATGTCCATATTCATGGCAACCCACATTACTGGCTTGATCCCAAAAATGGGATTATTATCGCAAAACAAATCAAAGAACGACTCTGCGTAATAGACCCCAAAAATAAGGTGTTTTATACCCGAAACTATCAACAATTTTCGCGCAGTTTAAACAAACGTATAGAAAAGTGGCAATCTCAATTAGAGTCAATGTCAGATACAGCCTTTATCACCTATCATAAAGTATGGAGTTATTTTTTTGACGGATTTGGATTAACAAGTATGGGAGAATTAGAACCATTACCAGGTATTCCTCCTACAACAAAGCATCTTGCTAAACTAAAACAGGCTGTTTCATCACGTTCTACATTTGTCTTAACCGCAAGTTATTGCCCAGAGTATGTAGGGAAAAGTTTTGCCAAAGAGATTGGGGCAAGATATAAAAAACTACCGGCTAATGTTGGGGAAATGGGAATAGAAAGCTATCACGATTTATTTGAATTTATTTTAAAAGAATTAAAAAAATGATCTCCCTTATATTTCTCCCTTTTTTAGCGTGTATGGTATTAGTCCTTATTCATGTATATTTTGGGGTCTTTGTCTTAAGACGAGGGGTTTTATTTATTGATCTTGCACTTGCACAATGGGCAGCGCTTGGCTATTTAGTCGGGCGCTGGGCGGATATTGATAACCATTATATCTTATTTTTGATAGGCTTTAGTTTTACCATAGTTGCCTCTTTGATACTGACGGTATTAAAACCATTTTATAATAAAATAAATCTTCAAGAAGCGGTCATTGGTGTCATGTATATTATTGCAACAGCAACAGCAACGGGCGTAATTTCAAGTACGGGTATGGACGGGCATCATTTACGCGAGATGTTAGCAGGGCACCTACTATTTATCCAGCCCACTGAATTGATAATTGCCTATGGATTATATCTAGGGATAGGCCTGTTATTGATCAGCTTACATCGTTATTTCTTGACCACATCTTCTCAAAAATGGAATATTGTTTTTTATATCTTGTTTGGAGCGGTGGTGACGTCATCAGTTAAAATGGTAGGGGTGTTACTAGTATTTTCATTTTTAGTCATCCCTCTTTTATCTGCAGTCATGTTTACAAACACGTTCAAACATCAAGTACTAATAGGATGGGGAATTGGGATAAGTGCATCTCTTGTGGGCTTATTTGTTTCGATGATCATAGATGTGCCACCTAGTTATTGTGTTATGTTAATACTGTCCCTAATATGGGGGTTGAGTGTGATTCTTAAATATCTATTGTCTCAAAAAGAAAGACCTACAATAAAAAGAATTACCAACCCTTAAGTAAGCGTTCCACTTCTTCTTTATGACGTGTTTCATCAACAATAAATTCTTCAAGTTTTAAACTCAATGCTTTAAAACCAAGAGAATCTGCCTGTTTACTACGTTCTGTGTAGTCGTGAATAGCCTGAAGTTCAGATTCGTAGACAGCTTCTAGCATGGCCTTGTTTCCCTGAACCTTAGGGACGGCATTTGGTACACAGGTCGCGTCACCACCCAAGGTGATAATTTTTTCAGCCAAATACAGAGCATGCTCTTTCTCTTCGTTTATTTCAGCACTAAAAAAGTCACGTAAGACCAAGCGATAAGGGCCATCCACGCGAGCTGCATAATGAAGATATTGCATAATAGCCATGAGTTCATTGGCCAAATCTTGGTTTAATAAATCAATCAGTTGTTTCGTGTCCATATTAGATGTTATACCCACAATATTGTCAGGTTAAACATAAATTAAGATGTACAATAAAACAGGAGAAAACGTATAGTAGTAAGATGAGAAATAAGTACATAGATGTACATGCGCATCTATATTTGTGTAAAGAAAAGGAGAACGACCTATTAGACGCTGCCCACGAGGCAGGTTTAACGCATATTGTGAATATCGCAATCAATATCGGTAGTAGTCGAAAAGTATTGGTGACACATCAACGCCAACCCAATTGTTTGCCCACGGTGGGCATTCATCCTTGTGAAACCAACGATTTTGATAAGATGGGAGAGTTAGAAGATCTTCTAAAGGTCAACCATCAAAAAATAGTGGCTATTGCAGAAATTGGCTTAGACTATTACTGGCAACAAGAGAATAAAGCCGCGCAACAAAGAGTTTTTACCTTCCAGTTAGATCTAGCACAGCGCTATAAGCTACCTGTGATCATTCACAACCGAAAAGCTGATGCAGATATCGTTGCCATCACAAAAAATTTCCCTGAGGTAACCAAGATTTTTCATTGTTTCGCAGGGGGGCCACAACTTCTTGAAACCTTAGCGGCAGATAATCATTATTTTTCCTTTACAGGCCAGATTACCCATGCAAAAAAAGGTAAAACCATTCAGGCGATTAAAGTCTTAGATTTGGATCATTGCTTAATCGAAACAGATAGTCCTTATTTGACACCTTTAGCTTACAAGGGCCAGTCCAATCAACCTGCATATTTGCCAGAAATTGCGCAAAAAATCGCAGAAGTGAAACAGATAGATCTACGAGAGTGTAGCCAGAAATGTTACCAAAACTCTTTAAGACTTTTCGTAAATTAAAAATAATATATTAACTATTGATCAAGTAGTACTCGACGCCCCTTTTGGTGGGCAATCTGCAATAAGCTTTCTTTTGTTTTCTGGGATAAACGAGGGTTGCCTCGAAGATCCAGGCGTTTTAGCGAATGAGAATGAAGTAAGAGAGAAACAAGCGCATCCTTACTACGATCTGTTAAAGCATTATTCTTCAAAAACAAACTTTCAAGAGTAGGATGCTCTTTAAGTGATGTTGAAAGCTCAGAAACACCAAGATCAGAGATGTCATTATCATCAAGAATAAGGTGGATAAGACCCTTATTTTTAGCTAGACCTGTTGCCAATTTCTGGGCGCCAAGATCAGAGAGTTTGTTCCCATTTAAAACTAACCAACCAATAAAGTGATTCACTTTCAAAAGATCTGCCAAAGCAGCCGCAGCAAAGGGCGTAATGCCATTATGACCCAAGATAAGATGCTGTAGGGTATTAGGGGTCTGTTGCAACTGTAAACTAAGCTGAATCACCGCCTGATCACCCAAGCGCTGCTTGGCTAAAAAAAAGGCCTGGACATCCGAAAAAGCAGAGGTATCACGCGCAGCAATACCAGAGGCTGTCAAAACAAGGCCCTGAATATCATTCGGGGTAGGGGGATAGCCCTGAGAGACAGATTGTCGATGACTAGCTTGAACTTTCGTATGAAGAACGCGATCAAAATGCGGGGAACTGTCACGTGTCGACAAAGAGGGGGTTCGATAGCCTTGATGGGCCATATTTAAGGCCTTAGACAGTGCTTCGGTCATAAAAAAAGTATAACATTGATTTGATCATACAGATATTCAAATTTGACAATCCACAGCTAAAGTTTGCCCTAATGAGGGTTTTTGGCTACCATTAAAGATTCAAAGGAGACAGAAACAATGATTACAACCAGCAAATTAACCTTATCGTTTGGATCTAAAACACTTTTTCAAGATGTGAGTGTAAAATTCGTGCCTGGAAATTGCTATGGGTTGATTGGTGCCAATGGTGCTGGTAAATCAACCTTATTAAAAATTATTGCCGGAGATATCTTGCCGACTGAAGGACAGATTCATGTCGAACCAGGTGCCACCTTATCGGTGCTAAAACAAGATCAATTTGCCTATGATGATGAGAAGGCTCTGGATACCGTGATGATGGGCTATAAAAAACTGTATAAGATTTATAAAGAACGCCAAGAATTATACGCCAAAGATGAGTTGAGTGATGCTGAAGGTGAACGTGTAGGCAATTTAGAGGGAGAATTTGGTGAATTAGATGGCTATCGCCACGAAACTGATGCTGCAATGATGCTTAGCGAATTAGGGCTCACAGAAGAACTACACGACAAAGAAATGAAATATCTCGAGGCCGCAGACAAATTTAAGGTATTATTAGCTCAGGCCTTATTTGCTGAACCTGACATTCTTCTCTTAGATGAACCAACAAACCACTTAGATTATCAAACCATTGTTTGGTTAGAAGATTATCTTTTAGATTTTAAAAATACGGTGATAGTGGTGTCGCATGATCGACATTTTTTAAATAAAGTCTGCACCCACATTGCCGATGTTGATTACGGTAAAATAAAAATCTATCCTGGAAACTATAGTTTTTGGAGACAAGCAAGTGAGCTAGCCATCCAACAACGCCAAGATCAAGCTGCTAAAGATAGCAAAAAAGTCCAACAACTCGAAGAATTTGTGCGCCGCTTCTCAGCCAATGCCTCAAAGTCGAAACAAGCAACATCACGAAAAAAGTTAATCGAAAAATTACGCCCAGATGAACTACCTGTATCGATCAGACGGGCACCTTTCATTCAATTTAAAGCCCAACGAAGCTTGGGGAATCGTGTGTTACAGGCCGAAAATATAAGTATACATATTGAAGGAGTAGCTGCGTGTAAAAATCTGTCTTTTGAAATTACAAAAGGTGAAAAAGTCGCAATTATTGGCAAAAATTCAGTGGCAAAAACAGCCTTACTATCCGTTATTGCGGGTGAACAAACACCTGATACAGGTCATCTGAAATGGGGCGAAAGTGTCCAACATGCTTATTTTCCTAAAGATAATAATGCCTATTTTGACAGTGATTTATCATTATTAGATTGGTTAATGGAGGGATCCCCCATAGAAGATAGTCAAGAGATTCGGGGGTATCTGGGACGTATGTTATTTTCGGGAGATGAGGTTAACAAAGCGGTACGGGTTTTATCAGGAGGTGAAAAAGCCAGGGCAATGTTTTCACGCATGATGCTTAAAGAGCCCAACGTATTAATTTTTGACGAGCCCACAGACCATTTAGATTTAGAAAGTATTTCGGCACTAAATACGGCCTTAGAACAGGTGTCAGATTGTATAATTTTTACCTCACATGATACCCAATTGTTAAATACCGTGGCCAATCGAATTATCGAAATTTCCGAAACAGGCTTTATCGATCATCGCTCGAATTTAGAAGACTATATGAACAATCACATTGTTCAAGAAAAACGAGAAGCATTAGCCCTGTGCTAAGTAAACTTGATCTCAATACAGAATTTAAAACCGCGCTAGATAAACTAGAGCATAGCCAAGACAGTCTCTTTATTACGGGGAAAGCAGGTACCGGTAAATCAACCCTCTTACAATATTTCAAAACCCATACCCAAAAACGCGTGGTGGTCTTAGCGCCAACAGGGGTGTCAGCCCTTAATGTGCAGGGGGAAACCATTCATTCATTTTTCAAATTTAAAATAAACGTTACCCCTGAAAGTGCGGCTAAACAGGGAGCTAAAATAAAAAATACAGACTTTTTAGAGATGATTGATACCATAGTGATCGATGAAGTATCGATGTTGCGTGCAGATATGCTGGACTGTATTGATCAGTATTTACAAGCAGCACTTGCAGATAAACGTCCCTTTGCAGCTAAACAAATGGTCTTTATTGGTGATTTATATCAATTACCACCCGTTGTAACCCACTCTGATCGAGATTATATCTCAGACCGTTACGATAGCCCTTTCTTTTTTTCAGGAGATGCTTGCAAACACCTATCCCTTTCACAGATACATTTAGAAAAAATTTATCGACAACAAGACCCCGATTTTATTCAGATTCTCAATGAAATTCGACAAGGAAGTATCTCCCCCCTTCAACTAGCCAGTTTAAATCAAAGCGTAGTAAATAGTACAACCCCCGTAACAGCAGATTATATATGGCTATGTTCAACCAATGCCCAAGCAGATAAACGCAATCAAGAAGCCCTAGCTCAACTACACACAAAAGAACAGGTTTTTGAGGCTGAAAGTAGCGGAAGATTTGATGAGAAACGTTTCCCAACAGAGCCGGAACTTAAGTTGAAAGTAGGTGCAAAAGTCATGTTTTTAAATAACGATAGCGACGATCGATGGGTGAATGGCAGTATCGGAGAAATTAGCCAAATCGATACACAGGAAACGAGCATGCAGGTTATCTTACAAAACGGCCAACAGGTTACAGTTGAGCCCCATAAGTGGGAACTGTATCGCTATACCTACGATGCCGAAACCAAAAAGATTGAGCAAGAAAAAATGGGCGATTTTCGCCAATTCCCCTTAAAATTAGCCTGGGCTATGACAATTCATAAAAGCCAAGGAAAAACTTTTGAGAAGGTCTATATTGATTTTGGCTATGGGACCTTTGCCAGTGGACAGGCCTATGTGGCACTCAGCCGTTGTTGCTCTTTAGCAGGATTACGGCTCAAACAACCCCTCACATTGTCTCATCTTCGGGTAGATACGCGTGTACAAAAATGGTTAACACGCGAAAAGATGCAAGTTTCTTAAAAAGAGAAACGATAGTGTCTTTATAAGGAGTTGAAATGACATTAGGATTTAATCAGTTAGGAGATACATTTAAAACAATAGCTAGCCCACAATTTACAGCTGGAACAGAGGCAGTGCCACTCCAATCAGCAGAGTTTACAAAATTATTAGCAGAAAGCAGTACACAGATAGACATAAAACAAAAAATAGAACAACTGCAGACAATCAAAAAAGAGGTGGAGCTATCCCAGCTAGACCCTCAAAAAAAAGAAGATGCTCTTGCATTAATCGAACGCTTATTAAGTAATTTGAACAAAGTAAAAAAGGATCATGCTACCCTATTCGAACAAAACGTAACCCAATTAAAACAGAGTTTACTTTCAAATTTGCTCAAAGCTTTTTCAGCGAATGCAGGGCTATCTGAACTGGCAGAAGAAACTGAGGAGTCAGACACGCCAGAAGAAGATATGACCATTGATTTGTTGGGTAATCGCAGTTCAACAAGCCCCACAGGCATGGGGATTTTTGATCAGTACCAAGGTATGACGACACAGAAACAATTCAGCAGCTTATTTGATATGAGTAAGACAGGATTAAACAATCCTTCACAACCCAACAGCACCGACCTTCCCACTCAATTAGAAATAAACGAGATTCTTGAGATTAAAAAACAGGTAACACGTGATTTTGAATTAGTACTAGAACTTCGAGAAGAACTGGATAAACCATATTAACTGCCCCCCTAAATTGCAACAAAAGCAAGCTTATTATATGTAATTTAAATAAAAATAAATAGAATTTACAAATTAGTTTCTTTCTGTTAATTTATTTTTATGTCCCAACGCCCCATACAAAGTTGTTGCAGTCAACAAAACGCCAGAAAGGCGGGCAGTTTTAAGCGAAAATCGGATGGGAGGGTGGTTAAACGGTATTGGTGTAAAGTGTGTAAAAAATATTTTTCACAAGCGACCTTTGATCCGGCCTATCGTCAAAAAAAACGTCATCTTAACCATTCAATTAAGATTGCATTGGCATCATTAAACTCACAACGGCGTTTGGCGCTGATGTTTAACGTTAATAAAAATACCATTGCCCGAAAAGCCCGCTATCTTGCTGAGCAGGCTCGCTTAAAAATGCAGAATGATCTCACGCGTTTTAGCAATGTCAAAGAGGTGCAATTTGATGAGCTACAAACCTATGAACATAGCAAGTGTAAGCCGCTTTCAGTGGCGCTGGCGGTGTCCAAAACAACACGTAAAATCTTGGGTTTTCAGGTTGGAATCATGCCTGCGACGGGTCATTTGGCGAAAATATCGGTTAGAAAATACGGTCATCGACCCGATGAAAGACGTCAAAAAATGAACGCATTATTTCAGGATTTGAAGCAGCATTTAGCCCACGAAATTCATCTTAAATCAGATGAATGCCGCTTTTATAAACACATCGTTAAACGCCATTTTCCACACGCTATTTACCAGCAATTCAAGGGTCATAAAAGCTGTGTTGCCGGGCAAGGCGAGCTCAAAAAGGTCAAAAGAGACCCCATTTTTATCATTAATCACACCTTTGCAATGCTCAGGGCCAATATCAATCGCCTGATTCGGCGTACCTGGGGCACAACAAAAAAAATCTCCCATTTGATTGACCATTTACATATTTATATGTGGGTTCATAATCAGTATTTAACGGCATAATCCTCGTTTTTTTGAATGAAGAAAAATTAGGGGTTAAATTAAAAAAAGTGTTTCTTGTTTTGTTTTTTACTGTAGTTTGGTTTTTTTAGTGCAATTTAAGGTTTTTCTTTAGTGCAATTTAATGAGGCAGTTAAAGAAATATTTAAAAAAATACGAGCAAAACATAATAAACAGACTCACCAAAAAAAGCGATGTAATATGCATTAGAAATATTGAAATTTCTTTTAAGGGTTGATTTTTTTTTGAGTTTAAAAAATGCTTTCTTTTATTTAAGTTTTTTTGTATAAAATGAATATTTAACTAAATAAATTTTTAAATGATTGGGAGATATCTTGGTGAATATAAAAATCAAAAAAAAAGAAGTGCTTACAAAAAAAATAGATAAAACTGTAAAACCTTTGAAATCCTTGGGTCCTATTTCTGATTTAGAAAGGCATTTGCCTTCGGATTGGTGGAAAAATATTTTTAATTCCTTATATTTAAAAACAGATGGAGATGTGGTTGAAAATGATCTTAATACCAAATATGAAATTGATTTGCTTATAAAAGCTACCGGTATTAGCACAAATGACCAGTTATTGGATGTATGTTGTGGTCAAGGTCGTCATTCTATAGAATTGGCCCGTAGGGGATTTAGCAAGGTAAAAGGGATAGATCGATCGCGTTATTTAATAAGATTAGCTAGAAAACGTGCACTTGAAAAAGGCTTGCGTATTCAATTTTCGGAAGGAGATGCCCGCAAATTAAAAGGGGTCTCTCATTCTGTAGATTGTGTGTTTTTATTAGGAAATTCTTTTGGTTATTTTGAACGAGAAGAAGATGATATTTCTATTTTAAATTCAATTTTATTGCTGCTGAAATCAAAAGGTAAATTGGTGTTAGATATTGTGGATGGATCATGGATGAGGCAGCATTTTGAAGCAAGATCATGGGAATGGATAGACCAGCAACATTTTGTTAACAGAGAACGAAGCTTAAGTTCAGATGGGACCCGTATTATAACACGGGAAGTCATTACTCATGCAGAAAAAGGAATTCTTGCAGATCAGTTTTATGCAGAAAGAATTTATGAATTAAGTGAAATAAAGCGTATATTAAGTGACTTGGGATTTAAAACAATCAAGGATTTTTGTTCGGTTCAGGCCTTATCTACCCGTGGACAAGATTTAGGGATGATGGCCAATCGTTTATTTATAACGTGTGAAGCCCCTGCTAAAAAAAATATTCATGTATCCACAACGGTTAAAAAAAGAATGACCGTTATTCTTGGAGATCATCGCTTACCCGATGCTGTAAAAAAAGATGGGAAATTTAATACTGAAGATCTTGAAACAATAAAGTGTTTAAAAAAAGCATTAAAAAAGCTTAATACTTACCAACTTAGCTTTTTAGATAATCACAAAGATTTACTTCAAAAATTAATCCATACACCTCCTGATTTTGTGTTTAATTTGTGTGATGAAGGCTTTAAAAATAATGCAAAAATGGAATTGCATATTCCAGCTCTTTTAGAAATATTAGGGGTTCCATACTCAGGTGCGGCTCCTACTTGTTTATCTCTTTGTTATGATAAGTCAAAAGTCAGAGCTATTGCAGATAGTATGGGTATTCCTGTTGCTCAAGAAACGTATTATCATCCTAATGATCAAGCCGCCAATATTCCCTCTGTTTTTCCGGCTCTTTTAAAACCTGCTTATGGAGATAGCTCGATAGGAATTACACAAAATGCGGTGGTATATAATGCGATGGAACTCTTGGATTATTTAACAGAGCTTACATATCAATTTCCAAATACGCCTATTTTGATACAAGAATTTTTAGCAGGCAATGAATATAGTGTTGGGTTAATTGGCAATGGATCTTTAGTAGAAGCCTTACCTATTTTAGAGGTTAATTATGATCAACTTCCCCAAGAATTACCCAAAATTTTATCATATGAGTCAAAATGGATGCCCGATTCTGCTTATTGGCAAAAAATTTCGTATCACGAAGCACTTTTGTCTGCTGATGAGCAATCCAAGTTGATTGATTATTCAAAAATGTTATTTGAGCGTTTAGATTGTCGAGATTATGCTCGTATGGATTTTAGATGTGATGCCTATGGAAAACTTAAATTATTGGAAGTTAATCCTAATCCTGGATGGTGCTGGGATGGAAAATTAAATTTAATGGCTGGATTTGCGGGAATTTCTTACGAAATGTTATTAGATAAAATATGTAAAGCAGCACTTGATAGGTATGGTTATAGCATATGAAAATATTTTTTTTAGCTTGAACATAAGACACAAACAATTGTCTTGCTTCACGAACTAACTTCTGTTCAAAACTTTTCTTGATATCAAAAACAGAACGCTCATCATTCAAAACGCCCGACCTGCGTGGTGGGATTTGCTTCTGAAAGTGAGGATGTTATTGCTCGTGCAACAGTTAAACGGCACTCAAAACAGCTTGATTTGATTGTGGTAAATGATATTTCGAATAATAAAGTTTTTCAATCAGGATACGACGAGTGTGTCTTTTATTGATTCGTCTGATAAGGTGAGATCGTTTGATGATATTACTAAAAACGAGCTTGCCTTACTGCTATGTGATTATTTAGAGAGATTTTTTATAGATCTGACTTCAATAAAAACTGAAGAAACGATTAAAAACAATGTTAGCTAAGAACGATTACAGTGCCATTATTGATGCAAATATTAACAGGGCCAGTGAAGGATTGCGCGCATTAGAAGATTATTGCCGTTTTGAATGCGGCAATAAAGCACTGACGGATGCATTGGCCGGGCTACGAAAGAAAATTAATGGGGTCTATCCTGATCGCCAGGCGCATTTGATGGCCCGAGACACCTCACAAGATCAACGTGCGAAAGAAACCCTGCCCTCAAGATTGTCTTTACAGGCCTTATTAACGGCTAATTTTAAGCGAGCAACAGAAGCTTTGCGTGTATTGGAGGAATATTCTGGTAATGCCTTGTTTAATACGCTTCGTTATGATGTTTATGAAATAGAAAAAGCTCTGTGTTTAACAGCCTTAAAACCCAAGATATTGTCTGGATTATATTTAATTTCTTCGGATGTTGAGGAGTTAGAAAAGGGAATGACCATGGGGGTATCAAGGACAGTTTCTTTGTTTCTGAAGTTAATTTTTATTGAAAAATAATGAATTTCTTTTAAGAAAACATCTTATTGCTAACTCGTGATGTTTTTTTGAATGAAGAAAAATTAGGGGTTAAATTAAAAAAAGTGTTTCTTGTTTTGTTTTTACTGTAGTTTGGTTTTTTTAGTGCAATTTAATGAGGCAGTTAATAAACCATAAGTTACTACAGAGAAGAAAGGGGCTATGTTATTCTAAGATGAATGTCTCTTAGGTATCTATCGTTAGTTCTGAGTGTAATTGCCAGTATGTCTATACAGGCAGATCCCAAGACAGCACACAGACCAACCCCTTTTTTGGGAATTGCCATGAAAGCCATCGAGGTACAGGTATCCAAAGACAGCAGCAAGCAACAGGCCATTAAAATTAATGTTGTTTTACAAAATACAGCAGCCAAAGCAGCAGGCTTAAAAGCAGGCGACATTATTTTGAGTTATGATGGTAATAACTTTCAGGACTGTACGCCTAATCAGCAACTTCAACAATTTAAAAAACATCTTACTAAGGTCAAACAGATTGGGGAAGAACTCAGTCTAAAGGTTCTACGTGCCCACACAGAGCTTAGCTATCAACAAATACCCGTCACAGATGCACAGTTAGATCTCATGGCCGAAAAAATGCCCCTAAACCAATACCTACCACTAAAGTTTTTTAAAAAAGGGGAGGTCTTAAACTACAGGATTACCCTAAGGCAAAAACGTTTTGAACGACTCACGCCCCCATCAAGCAACAAGGAACTATTTCCTCAACTATCTCAAAATTCAGAGCTAGAAGCAGTGTGTAAAGACGCGTTAAAACAGGTAGATAAATGGACACAGTATCAACAGGTAAAATCCTTGATCAAAAAAACCGAATACTGGGATGATGGAATTAGAGTCCCCTTATTAAGATACATCAAACAAGACCCTATTGCAGGTGCAGATCAGGTACTAACCCATATGATGCAACAACACAGACAGAACACAGCACAGCAACTACGGCATTATTTTCAATATTTGCAATCAGTCCCTCTCGTCTCTAAACAGGAGATGAATATACCACCAGCTACCTTACTTGGGTTTAAGCAAGGTCTCGAAAAAGCCTTTAAACAAGCAGAAGCTGCCTTTAACCCTTTAAACAGCGAAGAACGCCAAACAATTCAAGAGTCACTCAGCTTTTTAAATACAGAGTTAGTCGAACATTACGCCCTATCAGCCTTAGGAGAACCCAACACTTTCGACAAGTCAGAAAGACTAGTAGACTTGGTTCGAAAGGTCGATCTTCCTTCCCTATATCAGGCCAGTGATACACTGGCTTTTTTGCAAGATAAACGTTGGTTGAAGGCCTTTAAAAAACATCTCAAAAACACCGTAGGCCAACGACGTCCTAGCAAAAATGGGATATTACGACAGGAAAAAACAGCCTTTGGAGACATCATAATTGGCAATGAAAGTGATCAGGTCTACACAAAATCCGTCGCAGTAATCATTGATTTAGGGGGCAACGATCAGTATCTCACACATGCCAGTCCGGGCCAGTCACAGATCATCCTTGATTTTGACGGAGATGACAGCTACATCGCCACAGAACCCTTAGCGCAGGGGGCAGCGTGTTTAGGGGTATCGATACTCATAGATGTCAAAGGCAACGATACCTATATCTCGAAGGTCTGGGGGCAGGGTATAGGTATTTTTGGACTGGGTTTAGTGATCGATCAGCAAGGCAACGATACCTATATCGGCCAACAACTCTGTCAGGGCATTGGATTTGCAGGGGTTGGGGGCATTATTGATCAAAAGGGGCAGGATCAGTATCAGATACAAGGCTTTGGTCAGGGGCTGGGGCTGCCCAGAGGACTGGGATTTATAGATGACAGAAAGGGGCATGACCGCTATCGCGCTCTTGGCGGCTTTAAAAGTAGTTATGGGACAGACAATGTCTTTAAAGGTGCAGCGCAGGGACTGGGGATAGGATTTAGAGAAATGGCCTCTGGCGGTATCGGGTTGTTATTAGACAGGCAGGGAAAGGACAGCTTTTTGGCCGGGAATTTTTCCTTAGGAACAGGCTATGCGTATGGCTTAGGGGTCCTATTAAATTTAGGCAACGAAGACGATGAATATCAGGCTTCACGTTATAGTATGGCCACTGCGGCACATCAAGCTGTTGGGTTGTTTTATGACGAAGGAGGAAATGATCGTTATCGTGGGAGCCAAGGGGTGAAAATCTCGGCTGCCTGGGATCAAAGCGTCACGATGTTTATAGACAAAGACGGACATGACCAGTACCAAACACCCGATCAAACCTTTAGCATAGCAGCTGCAGATCATAGTAGTTTTGCCTTATTTATCGATGAAAACGGTCAAAATAAGATCGATCAAGCTAAAAAAACAGGCCAGTCATCAAACACCTACCACCAAGGCCAAAGCCTCGCCATATGGATGCGTGACCTATCTGAAAAAACACCCCCCAAAGAGCCGGAACAAACAAGGCCAAGCTTTGTGGGAAATACGCTGCTGTTGATTAATAAAAAATAGCGTCAAACACGCTAAAAAATTACCACGTAAAAGGATAGGAGCTATAGGTAGATCACAACATAGTAAAAATAGAGGGGGATAAAAATAAATGTTTAAAATAGGCAGAATGTGGGTAAAAAAACATAATGTGGAACAAAGAATAAGTAAAACTATCAATAAAACCTGAGTTCAAGATAAAAGGGGGAAATAAACATGGGAGTGATAAAACGTGTATAAGAAAATAATAGGAATCCTAGCGGTTAGTCTATGTTTATTAGCATTACCCCTCATGGCAAATCCTCCTCATGCGCAGATTCATGTTCAAGTTTCAAGTCCAAACGGAACTGCACAAGTCAATGTCAAACTTTTAGATAGTAGTGGAAACATGATTTGGGAAACAGGTGCTCATAACGAAGATATAAACAATTCTATTATTAAAATTGACTTAGATGAACATGTAAATGGAAATGGCGTCAGACAAACATTCGAAGAAGCAATAATGGCCTATGATTTTCCAGACGCTACACACTTACCAAGAATAGACATTTATGTGAATGACATGAATACTATCTATAAAACATCCTACATAACAACGGTCCCTTTTGCAGTAGTTGCAAATTCTTTAGACTGGACAGATCCAGTAAATAACAAAATTGTCACCAATAATTATACTGGCAATGTAAGTATTAATGGAACTCTACAAGCGGACAGTATTATGTTGACGAATGGGACGGTGATTTCATCAAATACAACAACCGTCCTTCCCGCAGGACTAGAGGAAGGAAGCGGAACTAATGCATTAAAATGGGGATCGGCAAATACATCAGCTACAGGAGATTATGCAAGCGCCAGTGGATGGGGAACAGTCGCTTCAGGAGATTATTCAACCGCTATGGGGAATTATACACTAAGCGCATGGGACAACTCATTAGTCATTGGGAAATTCAATAAAACAAGTAGTGAATATGATGCAGAAGCAGACCTGTATTTTGCAATAGGTGATGGACTTGGAAATATGGAAAATATGAAAAGTAATATACTTGAAGTAGGAAAGGTGTCGGGAAATAACTTTATGTATATAGACGGACATGTATCAGCAAATGGTAGTGTATTAGCAACAAATATTAGTGGGGATGGAAGTGGCTTAACAAATCTAACCGCAGCTGAACTTAAAGGATCGTTGCCAGCGATAGATGGATCAAACTTGACCGGTATTTCAATTGAACGTGTCTTTGTCACAGGAAATAATAACGTAGCCTATTACAGCTTAGGGAATGTAGGAATCGGAACAGAAACCCCAGATAAAAAATTATCTGTAGTGGGGAATATTGGGGTAAGTGGAGATATAACACTAACAGGAGATGCTACAGCAAATGGATCCATTACGGCAAAAAGTTTTAGTGGAGAAGGGAGTGGTTTAAGAAAGATACCAGCAAATGAACTGATAGGGTCTTTGCCAGCGATAGATGGGTCAAATTTGACCGGTATTTCAAGTGAACGTGTCTTTGTCACAGGAAATAATAACGTAGCCTATTACACCTTAGGAAATGTAGGGATAGGAACGGAAACCCCTGATAAAAAATTATCTGTAGTGGGGAATATTGGGGTAAGTGGAGATATAAAATTAACAGGAAATGCGACAGCAACAGCCTTTTTTAGCTCTAGCATTCAAGCTCAAGATGGGAATGGTCTTGGCCTTTATGATGATGAGTCTAATGGCATCTTTATTAAAGATAAGGGGAATGTTGGGATTGGAACAAGCGATCCTAGTGACGCAAAATTTCAAATTGATATTTCTGATTCAAGTATCCCTTTTCGAATTAATAAATCTTTTACAGATGGAACACGGACTCGTGGATGGGAATATGTAAATTCAGCATTAACAAGTGGTCAAATTGCGAATTTTGCCTTTGGTAAATCATTGACTTCATACAATACAGCTTGGATAGGTTATGAACATGTTGCAGATACCAGTGCATCTAACAAAATGCATTTTGGTTTTTGGGATGTAAATAATATCATGACAATTCAAGCAAATGGCAATGTAGGAATAGGTGTAACTGATCCAACTGAAAAACTAGAAGTCAACGGAAGTATTATGATTCCAGCTGGCGAGGCATATTTGACCGATGGGAGTGCAGATATTGCAGAGAAATTCTTTGTATCCGCATCTAACACAACGATTGAGCCTGGGATGGTAGTGATTGCAGATACACAGAATCCTGGAAAGGCAAAACTATCTAATAGTGCCTACGATAAAAAAGTCATTGGTGTCATAAGTGGCGCTAAGGGGGTGAGTCCTGGAATGATTTTGAAAGGACAAGAAGGAACCCTCATGGATGGAGATCAGAATATCGCGATGTTGGGACGTGTATGGGTAAAAAGTGTTGGTTTAAACACAGGGATTGAAATAGGTGACTTTTTAACAAGTTCTGATACAGAAGGACATGCCATGAAGGCAGTCGATACCACCCAAGCCCACGGTGCTATTTTAGGCAAAGCCTTAACACGTTTAAACATAGGGGAAACAGACTATGTTCTGGTTTTAATTTCATTGCAATAAAAATATAAAAAAAAGGGGGGGGAATGAAAAGAATCATCATCGTAATTGTCATGGCTATGGCATTACAGACGTCACTATCTGCGTATGTCGCATTTTCTTCCTTTGGCGATCCACCATTTTCCTTTATATCTACTAGCAGTTCAGACGAGACCCTAAGTTTAGAAACAGTTAAAAAACAAGCCTTAAGCTGGCCGAATCCCTTCTATATCAACAAAGGAGGATTTCCTACACTGTTTTATTATTTAGAATCTGCAGAAACAATCAAAATAAACATCTACAATTCGATAGGAAATGCCTTATTTACAAAAGTAATATTACGTAATCAAGCAGGGGCTAAACAGGGAGTAAATAAAGTTGAGATCAAACGAGCTGAACTTGCAAATCAGTATTTCACACCGGGCGTTTATTTATTTCTGATTTACGAAAAAGACAGTAATACCCTCTTGTATAAAGGAAAGATAGCCGTACAGCCATGAAAATCATAAGAAAAATAATAACAGTAATGATGGGCATGTTGATTAGTACAACCTTGGCGAGTACCGCCTTAGATGTCTCCTTATTACCAAGTTCAGCGAGTTTTTTAAGGCAAGCCAGGATCGCCGGTTTTGGACAGACAGCCACAGTGATATTCGAGAATCCAGCAGCCTTAGACAATTTAAACTATGCAAGTATGACCCTGTTTGATAGCTATATTGCAGACAGAGAAGGTAAACTAAGTAGCCTCGCGATCAATTATCCGTTCAAAAAAGGAAGTATCGCGATTGGATATATACAGCATAGTTCAGATGTGATTCCACATACAACGGCTTTAATTAAGGTCGAAGGTTTAGGAGAGACAGATTTTCCCAGAGTCGATTACTACTTCGCCTATAAAGATAGCGTGTTAAAAGTGGGCTATGCCAATAGTTTGAAGGAAAGACACAAAATAGGGATAAATCTTTCTCATTTTAGCTATAAAATGGATAGAGTGAGTGGTAGTGCATTCAACATGGATCTAGGTCTATATACCCAGATTAATGAGCGTTTATCAACAAGTATCGGGTTAAAAAATATTCTATCGTTCTCTAAAATGAACTATAGCGGAGGCGAAAGTAATGGAATTAGCTATCACTTACCTCAACAGGTTCAAGCAGCGCTCAAATATCAGGTACAAGACCTTAATATCCTAGGACAGCTAAATATCCTAAGCTATAACAATACCTACGCAGATAATAGGGTCTACCTTTGTCCAGCCATTGCCTTAGAAAAAACGGTGTTTAATGTACCTACTATTACAGTCTCTGGGGGATATTCACAACATATCGCGCAGAATAAGCGTTTTGGGCAGTATAGTATGGGGATAAACGTAGACATAGGGAAGGTTAGTTTTGATTTTGCTTATGAAAAAACTGATTATGAGGTCAATCAAAATCAGTTTTATTTTTCTATTAATCTCAAGAAACTAATTACAAAGGAAAAAAAGGTAGAAAAAATAGAGAAAACTGAGAAAAAGCAAGAGATAGAGAAAAAAGAAGACCTTATTGTCATAGAAAAGAACATCCCAGTAATCAAGGAACCAATACACGCCATAGCGAAACCTGTTATAACACCTAAAGCAATAATAACAGTGCCTATCAAAAAAATTAATTTAGAGCAGCTAAGAAAGGCAAAGTCAGAAAAGGTATCAAAGAAGCAAGTGAAGGCTAGACAGAAACAAATCAAAGAGTTATTAAAATTAGAGGGTACATCTAAAATAAATATAAGCAAGCCAGAAATTAAAGAAAGTGAAGCTATTAAAACAGTAAATAGAGAATTAAAAAGCAACGGTAATGAACAAAAACAGACAAGTTTTATAAAAAAAGCAGTCGTGACAGTTGCAATAAGCTTATTGTTTCTGTTATTGTTCAGATTCATTATACGAGTTTAAAGGCGAATCCATACGCTGAATGTATAGTAGAAAAATTAACTATGGGTAGGTAAAAAAAGGAAAAAATGAAAAATAATAGAAAAGTATATGTTGGAAATTTGTCTTTTTCTCTTTCAGAAGAAGCGCTAGAAGAAGAATTTAGCAAATGCGGAGAAATTGAAGAAGTAAAACTTATTTCAGATATGCAAACAGGCCGTTCTAAGGGTTTTGCTTTTATTACATTTAAAACAGAAGAAGGCATGCAAGAAGCCTGTAAAAAAAATGGCGAAGAATTACAAGGTCGTGCACTCAGAGTAAATGAAGCAGAAGATAGAAGACCCAAAGGCCGCTCATCAAGTTTTGGGTCAAACAGAAGCGACTATTAATTACATACAAAAGAAAAAAAATTAAAAAAGAAGGTATAGATACCCATCAAAAATCCTTCTTTGGACTCTTTCAAAAGAAAGACGACATTTTTAGCTAGAATAGCAAGTGTTTTATTGGCTTAGTTTTCAGTAAAATTTATACCTTTAGCGACAAAAACTCTGCATCCTCTTAAAAGATGAAATAGATCCGGATGAATAAAAATATTGTAAAATTTAACTAAGGTCTTATAATCTTAATCAAAGGGGGCAGAAATTTCTTGAATCAGATATATACAGACTATCCTTAAATGATTTGAGTAAAGATAAGGGATTAAAACAACGAAAGAATATCCATCAAAGAAAAATGTTGTTTAGCTTTCTTCCGAATAAATAGTAAGTTTTTAGGATTGATAGAAAGCTTAGTTGCAAGTGTCTGTATAGTATCCTGAAAGTTTCCGACTTCATCAATTAACTTTAATTTTTTAGCTTGTTTTCCAGTAAATAATTGACCTTGAGAAACAAAAAATGCTTCGTCATCAGTCAGGTGACGATCTTTCATCACTCTAGCTGAAAAAAAATCATAATGTTTTTGCTGGTGAGCTTTGATCATCTGCAGATGCTCCTCACTAGGTAAGTGATTTGACGAAAATAAATCCATGAATTTACCGGTTTTCAACTGGTCATGAGAAATACCTAAACGTTCGTAAAGTTCTTGGAAATTCAAAAAAGACGACATGACTCCAATGCTGCCTGTTAACGTCGAACTATTAGCAAAGATTTTATCACTTCCCAGTGCAACATAGTATCCGCCAGAAGCAGCTAAATTTCCCATAGAACTATAAACAGGCCGGCCAGATGAGCGAAATTTTTGTAGAGCTTGATATATTTGATCAGACGCCATCATACTACCACCACCACTATTAATCCGTACAATAAGCCCCTTAATATGAGCGTTTTTAATGAGTGAATCAATCATCTCGTCAAAGTCATCAGAGCCCGTCGCATTCTGTCCAAAAAGGAAATTAGTTGTATTAGGGCCTTGCTGAATAAACCCATCAATTTCAATGACTGCAATATAATCAGAAAAATCTAAGAGAGGTCGTGCTTGTGGGGGGGGGAGATACGCCTCAATAGGGACAAGACGTATGTCATCACCATTTTTATTTACAACATGCTTTAAATCAGGCCAGTATGCCAAGTGATCAACAAGGCCAATTTTTTTGGCTTGCGAGGCAGTAATCAATTGGCCATCAAAATAATGATGAATCGACTGCCAAGTAATATGACGAGAAGATTGAATATCTTCAGCCAGTTGCATGTACATAGTTTGTAATAAATCTTCTAAAAAAGATTTTTCGTAGTCTTCAAGGGGATCCGTATGTGGAGAAGAGCTTGTTTTATACGCACCTTGAGATAGGACAATAGGCTGTATGCCAAATTTATTCAAAAATGCTTTGGTTTTTTTAATATCTAAGGTTAAGCCCAAATGGCTCAGTGTGCCAAGTTCAGGGATAACAATGTGATCAGCGATACTAGCAAGATAATAATCAGGCATGGTGGCCCAGTGCGTAATATAAACATAGATTTTTTTACCATTTTTTTTGGCTTTCTCAAGTTCAAGACGAAGTTCTTGCAGTAAACTTAACGATGCCAAATCTGACGATAAAGAATGAAGTTTAATGACATAGCCTTCACAGAAAGGATCCAGACTAGAGGTATGAATCAAGGATAATAAATCGTTACTCCCTAATTTATTGCCACCCAATAAACTTTTTTCTGATTTGCCCTGACTAAGGCTGCCCTGTCCTAACTCAATAAAGGTATAATGAGATGGCCGAGTAAGCGTTTGATAAAATTTAGGACGAAAACTGCGAGGCAGGCCAATCTGAATACCAAGCATATGTTGTTCTTCATTCGATAAAAATTTAACCCCATAATCAAGGCTTCCAAAAGGGAATAAAAATCCAAAGCCCAAGCGAGAATGATGTTGGCCATATCCGGCTCGCAATGCCAATTCTTGTAAGACATGAAATTCAATGCCAACAGTAAGATCATAAGAAGATCCACGCAAAGAGGAGCTATCATAAATAAGGTCGCTAGCAAAAATAAAGCGCTTCTGAGGGGTAAAAAAAGCAGAGCCAATAGCAAAGGTGCTATCAATATCAACGGTATTGATAAAGTCTTTGGCAACAAGGCCAATATCCATAAAAGGGTAGGTGTGTAGCAACAATCCAATATCGCTACTCCAACCATCTTTATCAGACGATTCAATATATTTATAACGAAAGCCCCAGGAGATTGAACGAGGCTTAACAGAGCCAAAGTTTAATGCAGAAACACGTGCAAAAACATCTGAACTAGAGTGGTAACTGTCAATATTTAAGGCCAGCGGGGGTAATTTTAAACTATAGGTTGATGCGCGCTCATAGACCGCATGTTGTACATCAATATGTTGAAAATCAAGGCCAAAATCTAAGCGAGAAATCCCTGCTGGGTTATAGCTTAATCCACTGCCATTATCAGCAATGGCTGTAAAAGATTGACCCATAGTATGAGCACGAGTATTAAGGCCTTGTTTTAAGGCATCATACAAGGTAGAGGATGTCGCAGACAAAGAGATAGGAACAAAGATAATAAAATAAAAAATAAGCCAAGTCAGGAATGTAGGAAATAAAGCAACAAATGTAGTTTGTCGAAAAGCAGTACTAATGTTCTTGATAAACAAGGTCAAGTTCCCTCCAAGACGTGTGATGGCTGGGGATATCAAGATAACAAGCGAGTAAATTTTGCAAATGAGAATCACAGGTCAAAAAACGAATCCAAGGCTGATGATCAAACTGTTTAGAAAAGGAACAATCAGAGTTACAAATAACAGAGACCTCTTTTTTATAGGCAGATAAATGCTGACATAAACGGTCGTGATCAAGATGCATAAGAGAGGTTTTAGGCTGTAATGTCATGCCATCTGAGCCAAAAAGACGAACATGATAATGCGACGCATAGGAGGGAAGAATCGACATATAAAGGCCTGCATGAAAACGGTAAGGCATGGCCATACAGGTCAACGAACAAAACCCTCGAATAGGGATGTCAAATATTTGCGCAATTGTACGAACAGTCGTCGAACCAATACGCAAACTAATGTAACGTCCGGGACCTTTTAGACACGCGATACCAGACAACTGACGTAGACCTCCAAAGGGACGCGTCAGGTCATGTAACTGAGAAATTAAATTCTCTGATAAAGACTGTCCATCAATAGGGTAGCGACTCGCAGATAATTGACCTTTATCAAAAAGGGCAATGCCAAATGGAAAACAAGCAGTATTGATACATAAAATCATAGGTTGTATGTATTATATGCCCCAGTTTAAGTTTTCGTAAACATATAATACAGGTTATCTATTTTGTGTTAGAAGACGCCTGGGTCCAGCTTTGTTTTAACCCATACACAGTAATAGGATCCAAATTAGGTAATAAGGTTTTTGATTTGAGCCATTTTTTTAAAGAAAGTTCAGAAAAAAAAGAGGTCTGCTTCTGAAATAATAACAGGCATCCATAAAGGTCCCAAGAAGGGCCATAAAAACAGCTAAGTGGCCGTTGGAGCAACTCACATAGTATATACGATTCAGAACTCAGACAGTGACTGGCAAAGAAAAGATGTTGAGGCGACTTAGATAGAACAGTAGACAGTGATTCTATGGCTTCAAATAAAACAAAGGCGCGATGTGCAATAAACGCCCAGGTTAAATCATCGATAGAGGAAGTAGCATCAAGTCCTAGGATACCCAAGGTCTGTTTAGGTCGACCAAAAGAAGGCCTTGGTAAACTAGTAGAATGAATAATCACCTGAGGATGTTGAATATGTTCAAGTGAAATAGGGGTATCAGATAATAATTTGGTAGAAAGTTGAGGGAAAAGCTGTTGGGGCCAAGGTGCAAGTTCCACGGTTTTCTTAAACAAATAAAGTGAGTCATCTGCACGATGAATCAAGTGTTGGGGTAATCGGGTATTTGTTTTGTTAAAATGGTGGCCAGAATGAGAAAGCAAGGAAAAGCGTTCAGCAGAAAAATCAATCACTAAGTCTGAGAAGTTAAAGTGCTGACAGGCCCAATATTTCGATTTGTTTTCATGACAGATGATAGTAATAGGGATATCATCAAGCAACGGCATAAAGTGCAGCGTTTTAGCAAAAATAGAGCTTGGATCAGAAATGACCTTGGGTAAAAGGTGGTTTTGAGGAAGGCAGTCTGAACATAATAAAGGATCCCAATCACAACTAGAAATATTAAAAAGCATACTTTGACTTGCTTGACACAGAGACATACAATACGCTTTTTTACCGCTTAATTGATACAGGAGCCAGGTTTCAAATCCTCCAAACATGATTTTTTTAGAGAAAAAGGCATCAGAGAAATTCTCGTTTAGCCAGTGACATTTGATGCCTAGGTAACTAGGAGATAGAGGGAGTCCAGTTTTATGATAAATATCATCAGCTAAATGATTGTTTTGAAAAAAACGACAACTACTGATACCTCTCAAACATGTACTACCAATAACAGGAGACAGGGGTTTTCCACTATCAGCATCCCAATACATGGCTGTTTGACTGTGATTGCAAATAAGAATATGGGCAATATGGCACTGTTTGGCCTGTTGAAGCACCTGTTGGATGGCAGAACGAACATGAAATAAGAGTTCAATCGGATCATAGGAGATCATATCGGCGTGTTGATCATGACTAGAATACTCTTGTGTAGCAGACGCACAGACCTTGGCTTGCGAATTTAAAAGTTGGACTTCTGTACATGTATCTTTTAGTGCTATGATAAGAACCATTGATTTTAAAGCCATATCATCATAAGTTTAACAGCTAATAATGGAAAAAATAAAATTTTTTAAATTAACAACACTAAGTTTTTATCTACTATCAATCATTTATGCAACATCTACAATGGCAAAAATAACAGACAAGATTCAAACAAAACACAAGCAAAGTCCCATCTCTACGTTTAAATTGAAAAATGGTTTGGAGTGTATTGTCTACGAAAAACATAGCACCGCAAAAGCCGCTGTTTATCTCGGTTATCGTGTGGGATCTTATGTAGAACAAAAGGGTGAGAAAGGGATGGCTCATTTATTTGAACATATGATGTTTCGCGGATCCAAAAATGTGGGGGATGAAGAACATAGTCAGTTAATCCAAGCAGTGGGCGGATATAGTAATGCGTATACAGCGGATGACAGAACCGTCTATGTTCAAACAATCCCTGCATCTGAAATAGAGCTTGTTTTTCGATTAGAAGCTGATCGTATGCAATATTTACAAATTGATCAGCAACGTTTGGATAAAGAGCGCGAAGTTGTCAAAGAAGAATATCATTGGCGTGTGCAAAACAACCCAGATGGAGAAATGTATTACAAAGCACAACAAAAACTTTATCCAAATCATCCTTTCATGTATGGACCTATCGGAAAATTAGAGGATATTAATCATTTTACAGTGGCACAATGTGAGGCTTTTTATAAAAAACACTATGCCCCTAATAAGGCGGTATTAGTTGTTGTGGGAGACGTTTCTCCAGACACTGTTAAACAGTTAGCCAAAAAATATTTTACAGCAATACCTTCTAGGCCAAAAATGCCGGATATTAATTTGGACTTAGCCCCAAGACAAACCCAAGAATTAACGACGTTTAAAGATCAAAGTAGCTTGCCTACTCCTGTGACTATTTGGACGTTTTATACCCCAGAAGCAAGACACCCGGATGCGATTCCACTAAAATTACTCTATTCAATTTTAGACTATGATAAGGGAGCACGTTTTCATCGTAAAATTGTCAAAGAAAATGAGCTTGCCTTTAATTTTGTCAGTTATCCAGACTTTTCTCTAGGGACAGGCACCTTGTCTTTCATGGCATATCATCAACCCGAGGCAGAATCAAAAATTAGAGACATTATTTTTAAAGAGATTCAAGATATTCAACAAAAAGGCGCGACGGATCAAGAACTACAAAAAGCCAAGAATCAAGCATTAGCACGTCGTTATTTTGACAGTTATACCGCAGAAAAAATTGCGTCACAATTACTACATGCCGCCTTGATCGAGAACGGTTATCAGAGTTATGAACACTATATTGAAGAGGTAAAAAATGTCTCTCATGATGATATTATACGTGTCGCCAGAAAATATTTACGGCCCGGTAATGCAACAGAATTACTTTTTTATCCAAAAAAGGAGGACATAAAAGAGACAAATGGCTAGCTACCTGAGGATAGCCCTAGTCGGTCTTTTACTAAGCCTAAACGTGCATGTTTTAGCCCTAAGTACAGAAAAAAAAATGAATCCATTAAAATTACCAGTTTTTGAAAAAACAATATTAGAAAATGGCATGAGCCTATGGTTATCAGAAGACAAGGAACAACCGGTTGTTTTTTTTCAGTTAATGATGCCTATAGGGACGCTTTACGATCCATTGGGAAAAGAAGGCATGCTCACATTAATTTCTCAGATGCTAGAGCAGGGTACCCGATCATTTAGTGGGGAAGACATTACCCGGAAAATCAATCAGGTAGGAGGGCGTTTAACAGTACTGCCAAGTTTGTATGGACTAGAAATACACTGCCAAGTGTTAAAGAAAGATATCGATTTGGCCATCAGTCTTATCCAAGAACTTAGCCAATTTCCTACCTTTCCAGCCAAAGACTTGGAGCGTAAAAAAAAGCAAAGTGTCTTTGCAATCAAAAAACAAAAAACAGACCCAGACTATCTTGCTACACGCTATTTAGATGAACTTGTTTTTGGGCCCAAACAGCGCAGTGGCCGAGAAGCAACCATCCAAAGTATTTCAAAGATTAATCAAAGTAATATCAATGACTTTTATTATAATCATGCCTCGCCAGTGGGCACTGTCTTGGTATGTATTGGAGATATTAATAGCAAGGAACTAAAGAAGAAATTAACAAAAAGATTTTCATCCTGGGCGGCCAAGACGATGAATAAACAAACAGAACAACCACAAAGCGCCACAAAACAACAACTTTGGGTAGTAAACAAAGAAGGTTTAAGTCAAACCACCATTGCTCTATCATTGCCTGGACTTAAACAAACAGATCCAGAATTTGTCGCCTATCGCATGATGAACTATATCTTAGGCGCCTCATCATTTTCTTCACGTTTGATGAACGAAGTTAGGGTTAAAAAAGGCTTAACCTATTCGATTTATTCAAGTATGCAGTTAGAACCTGATTATGGGTTATTTACGATCAAAACTTTTACCCGAAACGAGGAAGTGGCCGTGACCATTGACGCGATAAAACAAACCTGTGATCAATTGATCAACGAGGGAATGACCAAGGAAGAGTTAGACGCAGCCAAATCCTATTACCGCGGAAATTTACCTATTCGTTACGAAACCCCCTTACAAAAAGCCAGTCATATGTTAAACGCATGGCAACAGGGCTTGAGTGATCAGGAGATTAGACAAGAACTCTTAAATCTAGAAAAGGTAACGTTAAAAGAAGTAAATACCTTTATAAAACGCTATTTTAAAGACAAGGAATGGCAGATTGTATTGGTAAGCGACTATAGTAAAATAAAAGATCAATTGAAAAAATCAGGTTTAAGTGTTGCAAAACAGCTTGAAGTTGAATAAACTAGAAGACTAATGTACGAAGGAGATAAGTCACATGTCTAGACAGTGTCAGATAACAAAAAAGAAACGATTGGTAGGAAATAACGTCAGCCATTCAAACCGTAAGACAAAACGCGAACAGCAGGTAAATATACAGTGGAAACGCTTTTGGTTACCCGAACAAAAACGCTGGGTACGTTTAAAAGTCAGCACCTCAGCTTTAAGAACCATTGCCAAAAACGGCATCGAATCTGTTTTAAGAGAAGCAGGTCTATTAAAACTTACACGTAAAAAGAAAAAATCAAGCAATCAAACAGCAGAGCAAGCAGCAAAAAAAGACCAGGATAGTTCAACAACGAAGGTCACGAAAAAGACAGAATCCAAGACTAAAAAGAAAACGACAGCTAAAAAAACGGAACAAAAAAAAGAGAAAGAAAAGGGCTAAATCATGGCAAAAAAAGGCGATAGAAAACACATTATTTTAAATAGTACTGAAAGTGGACATAGTTATCACACCAACAAAAACAAACGAAATACAGTTGAGCGTATGGAAATTAAAAAATACGATCCACATCTAAGAAAACACGTTTTATATAAAGAGAAAAAGTAAGCAATCTTTCTAAGAAACTCCAAGATAACACCTACATCTATGAAGATAGACTCAATTGAGATTATCAGTGTTAATCTTGAGCCCCACTATCCATTCATTACCTCTCACTCTAACTATAGTAAAATATCACGCTTATTTTTGCGTATATGTTCTGGAGCAGACACAGTATTTAGTGAATGTGCGGCCTTGCCAGACCGTAGTTATTTTCCAGAGAGTATTCAAGATGCAAGACAGACACTCGAATCACGCCTTATCCCCTGCATTCAAGGGTATGATTACACAGATATACAAGACCTATCTTACAAGATGAACGAGTTAGTATCAGGCCAGCCACTCAGCAAAGCCTGTATCGAGATGGGGGCATGGAAGCTGGAAGCAAAAAAACAACAACAAGAATTATGGCAGCAATTAGGCATAAACCAAACACGCCAGATTCAAAAGCTGCCAGCTATGGGCATAAAAGAGTCACTAGAAGCACTCAGCCACAGCTGTCAACAGCTACAGAAACAGGGCTATCGTCATCTCAAAGTAAAAATAAAACCAGGAAACTACCTAAAATGGGTAGAGACAGTTGTAGATAGATACCCAGATATAAGGTTTGTCTTAGATGCCAACGAATCATTTACGCTCGATCAAGCATTATCAGAATTAACGACCTTAAAGGGGCGGTATCGCTATATCGAACAGCCTCTAAATCGAAACGATTGGGCAGGTCTTAGCCAGCTACAAAAGACCCTAAATATCCCCCTATGTTTGGATGAAAGCATCACATGTTTGGACGATATACAACGAATGAAAAGAGAGATGTCCGGCAGAAGGGTCAGTCTTAAACCTGCAAAGCTTGGGGGGTTTTGGCCCGCCATACAATGTGTCAATTATTGTGATAAACATCGCATCCCTTGCCATATTGGAGGTCTATTGGAAAGTGAAATTGGACGCTCTTATACTCAGGCACTGGCCATGCACCCCCGACTCGATCCCATATCCGAACTTTGTCCGGCATCTCATTATTGGAAAACAAAGGTCAGTGAGGATCTTTTGAAACACATGTGTTAAAAGCGTAGACGCAACCCCTGCTTTAACACAGAGTTAAAACGTTCAATACGAGCAAAAGGCTGATTATCATAGCGAAGTTCAAGTTTTAAAAACAGCGAAATCACAGGGCTGAATGCAAGGTTAAGGTCCTGTAAGGACAGTAGCCGATAGTTCTGAAAATCTGTGGTACTCACCTGATAGTAGGTGGTATGGCGGTAGTTAAAGGTACTGCCTAGTAGATACGAAAAAGAGACATAGTTACTCAGGCGTAGATGCTCGTGATCAGCTTGGTTACTGTAGCGCTCATGTTCGTTCATGAGGCTACAGCCCAAATAAAAGGTCTTAAAGGTGCTTTTACCCAAATAAAAACGCAACCCCAAGCCGTATAAAAGGCGTTCTTTCAGATTAATAAAACGATCAAATTGATCTTGAATATAGCCTTCATAGGCAAGCGTAGACGAAAGATCCTTAATCCGTCTTAGGTGGACAAAGCCCTTATCTTGCGACACAAGCCCATTTGATTTGGCATAGTCCCTAGACAAAATCATCAAATATTCGCTACCTGCATGTCGATAATCAAGGCGATAATCTCCACTAAAACTATGCTTGACCGAATCCCCAGACAGCCAGCCTAATTCATAAGACAGATCATGCCGAAGCCCCTTAACACTATCAGAAGAACGTAAAGCCTCGGTATTGACCAATGCAAGCAAGGGCAGCACACTCATACAAAAACTCAGGAAAATAACATAACAAAAATCAGGTACATATCGCATGATTCTCAAGTATAAAGGACGAACTCCATGTTAGGAAAGACCATAAACAACCAACACTAAATACCAGAAGGTACTAATGTAGGATCGTAATCAGGAAGCACGTATGTGCGATTTGAATCATAATCGCTACGATTAGTCTGTAATTTAAGACTCCACGCTAAACCAGTCAATAAACATCCAGCTAAATTACTCCCTCCATTCGTTGCGGTTCTCCCCCATTTTTGATCATGATTTCGCCATTCCCATACCTTGACATCGCACCTAGCTATTTCATTGATCATCTTTCTAAACTCTTGGTTATGAGGGGCCTGATATTTGAGGCATAAGGCATCCCACATCACTTTTTTTTTACCCTCGTCATGCCATTCGGGAACGCCAGGTGATTTAAAAGCGTCATTGAATCCCCAGTCATCACACTGATCTTGCAACTGTGAACCTTGTAGAGGTAACATGCGTTTAAGCCAGTATTCCTTAGTTTGTGGGTCGTTACCATGTAATAGCCCATGGGTAGAATTCTGTTCAATATAAGCCAATTTCATATAATGAAAATAATGTTCAGCTGATGGAAACTCTTTTTCTTGTTCGGGTCCATGATAGGGTACCTTTGCCTTAAAAGGGGCACGTGCTGTATTCGATAATACACCCGTCGCATGGTTTTCTTCATTAAAAGCAATAGTATCATGGGCAACATGTTGCATATCTAGCCCTATGTGAGGATCCTGTCTGAAATGTTGTTGTTGAAGGTGATGTAAATACCCAGACGCAGCAATACCTCGAACAGCAGGCAATGGGACTGGAGATCCAGCAGCCACAGCAGAAGCAGCAGCCGTATCATCAATCCATGTTTGAACTGCATCAGCAATAATTTGAGCACCTTGCGCGCGTAATTGAGCAAGATGTGGTTGTAAAGCAACAATGTTATAGTCAGTAAGGACAAGTTTGGTAGTACCAGGAATCGCCTGTTTGACACCAAGATGTCGGTTTTGAACACCCAATGGATATAAAAGTGCAGCACATTGATTAAGTGTGTCCACTGAATCAAAGTTAAGAACTATTTCCTTTTTTCCTGAACTATTTTGTGGAGTAACACGGGAAGGCAAACAAGCCATCAGAGTTGAACTAGGTTTTATGGCAGGTATTGCAGGCTGAGAATCTGCAGGAGCTATCGTAGTACCAGAACTCCCTGCAGCTGCAGAGGTTGCAGGATCACACAATAACTGTCTAAGATGACCTTCTAAAAAGTCGATATCATATCCTGAGTTTAAGGCCTCTATAAGATTAGTGATAGTAGTAGGTTGAAGTAAAATCCATTTTCTATCACCCGGCGTAAACCGTTGCATTAATTGGTGATAAGCCGGAATATACTCTGGAGATAGTCTACTGAGGTCGGTATTAGAACCCTCCCGATGTGAAAGGGCAGTTAAAAAGTCCCCACAGGCCTCTGCATAGGTAGAGTCCTTCCATTTTCCGTTATGAAACTGATGTTCATCGAAGGTATAACCACCATACTTTCCTAGATCATTAAACAACGATGTGAGGCCAGTGTAACGATCGGGATCTTTACGTTCTAACAGTATACAAATTTGTCGTCTAAAATGAGTAAGATTCTGATTCGTAACTCTAGGATCAGGATTTGTTAAGTAAGCTGGTTCAAATTTTTTAAATTCTTGATAGATTGGATCGTCTACATCAGAAAGAGACCCACTATAACTACAATGAAAAGATGACTTAAGAAGTTTAATTAAATCATCGGGGCTAACGTTTGCAAAGGGGTCATCTGCAAAGGGGTCATCTCCATCTTGGCCCAGTCCTGCTACCATGGCATCAAAGATAGCTTGTTCGGAATGAGACTGAGACAGATCTTGGTCACACTCACTGAGTAACGATGTTGCATGATCACCATCAGGCAGAATAATAGTCATTTTCCATGTATGTTCCTTAGTATCAAAAAATACACGATGAAACTTACCTGCACCATGATCGCTTATAATATTCGAAGAATTAAACATGTCAGTTAAGATATTTTCAAGAAGCCTAAGTGGATCAGAATGAGGTGTTGTAGAATCAAACCTTGATTTACGAGAATACCAATCAGCAGCCTGTTTTTGAAACTTCGGAGGTAGTGAAGCAATAAAACGATGTAAGGTCTCTTCGAATGTAGATCTTTTTTCAGTCGCGGCAGCTAAGGGTCTAAACAAATCAGCTGTGTCAGGAGGACTACTGGCAGCATCAACAGGAGGGGCAGTTGTATCATAGATCGCATAGACAGCGTTTGCACGTATAGTCGGATCATTTCGAGGGTCAGAACCTAAGGAAATCCTAGTCTCAGATGAAACGTGAGGGACGTGAGGGCCAAAAGTTTGGTTAGGAAGAGACGGACCCATAACAGACTGACTCGAAGGAGCCTGTGCAGGTAAAGCTGCAGAAAGATCAGCAGTATCATCCTCAACAGAACTCGCCGTATCAAGACGAACAGCAGGGAGAGCAGAATATCGACGAGGATAAAGAGCAAGTCGATGAGTATAAGCACCTCTAATTCTAACAGTGGGTACGCTGCGATCACTTGGAAATAGATGAAAGTTAAGATCACTTGCAGAATAAGGTGAAAGCAAGGAAATATCGCTAAGATCATCAGAGGGATGTTCGACAGGGAAGGTTTCTACACAAAAATATTGGCCATATTCTTTAGGTAATACATTATAGTGCTCTGATGAAGGGGCCAATTCAGAAGAAGCAGAACTAGCAGACATGTCAGACATATACATCCTAACGGCCTGTAGTTCTAACCCAATATCAGGAATACCCGTATGACGTTCAATGAGGTCTGGTATAGGTGACCCTGAAGCTAGTCCTGAATCAGCAAAGGTCGCAACATGATTAAAAAATAACGATTGTACATCTAAAAGTAGCGCCTTTTTAAAATCATCAGGAATAGAGTCCTCCGTCGAACAACACATCGCCATCTGAAACAGTAGCCCCGAAATTTTCATCAGGGCATAGCGTCTAATGGCACTTTCAGGAGATGATGGATCACTTCTTTCATAGTGCGCAAACTGGTTGATACACAAACGAGAAAGGTTTTGGATGGCTAATGCCCTTTTAGGAGGGGCAGGGTGAAGAAGATAGGAACGCAATGTCCCAATAGGAAAAGAGTGATTAACAGTCTCATGATCAGAAAATAGAACATTCAAAAACGGATTACTGTCATGTAAAAGCGCCTGCAAAACACCCGCAGAATCTTTATAACCTGCCCCATCAGGGAAATCAATCAATGTTTGAACCTGGTGATGGATATTTTGAACAAGAGCTACTGTTGAAGAGATGTCTGATAAAGAATCATAAGTAACCCCAGCAAGACGAGTGGTAGCCGGGGGACTATGAGGCTCCTGTCGACTCAACGTATCTTCTTTGTGATATTTACCATCAATAAAGACCCCTTCAAATACGTTTCCTGCGTTGTCCATAAACATCCCTGATCCATTATATGGGTAACCACGTTTATCTATACTACCCGTATAGGCACCCGAAGCACCATTATACTTAACAACACATTGATGAACTTTATCAAAATTCCCCCTTAAAACCAGACCCTCCTTAAAAATCATTGTGCCTGGTCCTTGCGGTTGACAGCGATTATTGACCTTACCTAGATATGAAGCACCAGGGTAATCTCCCTTTTCTTGATAAGATATCTTCCCATAACTATTAACCAAATGCCCATTAGAAAAAACACCTTCTAATGTAGAAACACCAGGATATATCAGTTTACCTTCTCCATGCGGAAGATCATTGCTTAAAGGACCTTCATAGACGCTTCCATTTTCATGAAAAATCTCGCCCATATCAGTAGGATCTGTCTTAATAGAAGGAGATAAAGCAGAAGAAGTTGCTTGAGAGGGTAAATCCTCACCTTTTGCTAAAGGTGAGAGTGGGGATGGAGGTGTAGTTTCTATTGACCTTTCTATACTATCCATAACAACATTCCTTGAACCCATACAAAGCAGGGATAAAATAATTCAAAGTCAAAGGTATAATAAGCCATATGTATTTCCTATATAGAAAATACCCACTATCAGAAAAAACTAAACAAATAAATTAAAAGCGTAGACGCAACCCCTGCTTTAATACAGAGTTAAAACGTTCAATACGAGCAAAAGGCTGATTATCATAGCGAAGTTCAAGTTTTAAAAACAGCGAAATCACAGGGCTGAATGCAAGGTTAAGGTCCTGTAAGGACAGTAGCCGATAGTTCTGAAAATCTGTGGTACTCACCTGATAGTAGGTGGTATGGCGGTAGTTAAAGGTACTGCCTAGTAGATACGAAAAAGAGACATAGTTACTCAGGCGTAGATGCTCGTGATCAGCTTGGTTACTGTAGCGCTCATGTTCGTTCATGAGGCTACAGCCCAAATAAAAGGTCTTAAAGGTGCTTTTACCCAAATAAAAACGCAACCCCAAGCCGTATAAAAGGCGTTCTTTCAGATTAATAAAACGATCAAATTGATCTTGAATATAGCCTTCATAGGCAAGCGTAGACGAAAGATCCTTAATCCGTCTTAGGTGGACAAAGCCCTTATCTTGCGACACAAGCCCATTTGATTTGGCATAGTCCCTAGACAAAATCATCAAATATTCGCTACCTGCATGTCGATAATCAAGGCGATAATCTCCACTAAAACTATGCTTGACCGAATCCCCAGACAGCCAGCCTAATTCATAAGACAGATCATGCCGAAGCCCCTTAACACTATCAGAAGAACGTAAAGCCTCGGTATTGACCAATGCAAGCAAGGGCAGCACACTCATACAAAAACTCAGGAAAATAACATAACAAAAATCAGGTACATATCGCATGATTCTCAAGTATAAAGGACGAACTCCATGTTAGGAAAGACCATAAACAACCAACACTAAATACCAGAAGGTACTAATGTAGGATCGTAATCAGGAAGCACGTATGTGCGATTTGAATCATAATCGCTACGATTAGTCTGTAATTTAAGACTCCACGCTAAACCAGTCAATAAACATCCAGCTAAATTACTCCCTCCATTCGTTGCGGTTCTCCCCCATTTTTGATCATGATTTCGCCATTCCCATACCTTGACATCGCACCTAGCTATTTCATTGATCATCTTTCTAAACTCTTGGTTATGAGGGGCCTGATATTTGAGGCATAAGGCATCCCACATCACTTTTTTTTTACCCTCGTCATGCCATTCGGGAACGCCAGGTGATTTAAAAGCGTCATTGAATCCCCAGTCATCACACTGATCTTGCAACTGTGAACCTTGTAGAGGTAACATGCGTTTAAGCCAGTATTCCTTAGTTTGTGGGTCGTTACCATGTAATAGCCCATGGGTAGAATTCTGTTCAATATAAGCCAATTTCATATAATGAAAATAATGTTCAGCTGATGGAAACTCTTTTTCTTGTTCGGGTCCATGATAGGGTACCTTTGCCTTAAAAGGGGCACGTGCTGTATTCGATAATACACCCGTCGCATGGTTTTCTTCATTAAAAGCAATAGTATCATGGGCAACATGTTGCATATCTAGCCCTATGTGAGGATCCTGTCTGAAATGTTGTTGTTGAAGGTGATGTAAATACCCAGACGCAGCAATACCTCGAACAGCAGGCAATGGGACTGAAGATCCAGCAGCCTCAGCAGAAGCAGCAGCTAAGGGTCTAAACAGATCAACTGTGTCTCGACTACTGGCAGCAACAACAGGAGGGGCAGTTGCGTCATAAATCGCATAGACAGCGTTTGCACGTATAGTCGGATCATTTCGAGGGTCAGAACAAATTGTAGATCTCCCATCATTTAAACATACCCAGATATTATCTTGTCCATATTGTTCGAGAAGACGATAGGTCACATAATGACCTTGATTCATCGACGGACCTTGATGAACGATAATACACGTTGTGTGAGTTAAGTCGACTGGGTTGGTGAGTTTTCTGCCATTTTGAGCATCACGTCTAAAGGAAAGATGGCGTATAGGCGGATCATCAGAACGAGTTGAAGGAAAGATAGTCTCTTTAACATCAACTTGTTTTACCTGAGAAAAATCAAGGGAGGAATCCTTGTTTGTGAATGTCTGCATAATAAGTGCCACCTTTTGCTGCTCACTAAGTCCAGCTCCATCAATGGCCTGTTGTTCTGAGGCACTTAAGGTGCCTTTATGCTGATCATAATAGGCAAGCACATCAGCATTAACACATCCTCCATTCCCGTTTAGTTCACTTTCTCTCTTTTTCGGAGCTAGAAAGGTATCTTGAGCATTGTGGGAATCATCTAGTTCTTGAACCTGGAACTCATCGAACCAGTTATATTCTACTGGACCAATTTGTGCACGATGAGAAGAAAAATTACTAGATACATAGTGACTTTTAACATGAATAGGCATGCCTGTCTTAGTTGCATACTCCTGTAATCTGGAATGATCATTAAGATCAGGTAAGAAACATGAAATGATCTGAGTGAGTAACTCATGAGGATCTTGTTGAGCTGTATTAAAATCAGTGTCGTTCTCGTCATCAAAGGATTTCAATATAGCTGAAAGAGCAGTATTAGCATCTTTTGCTGAAGTTTTAGGATCAAGAAGATCCTTTAAATGAACAATATTATCTGCTACGAAGTTTGCGTATAGAGGATCAGATAAAGAAATAGCGTCAGGTGGAAAAGGGACTGATTCCAGATAATCGCGAAATGTCTGCGGCAAAGAGCGTAGCATTTGTATGGTGGCATTTGCATAGCAGTGGTTTCCAGGATTGTTGATTCCAAGAACATCCTCACACTTTTCAGCCCTAAGAGTATCTTTCGCAAGAGAACGTGCCTGAGCCGTTGAAATACCGTCATTTAGAGAAAGTAATGAAGCTAATAAATCATCTCTAGTGTGAGGAAGTTCAGCGACATAAGAAATCAATTCTTGCAGTTCAGTATAACTGATATCAGAAGTAGACGGAGTTAGTTTAGACTGGATTAGGGGATCGTTTAAGTCTATAAGCTCCTGATAAAGTTTAGAACCTAAGGAAATCCTAGTCTCAGATGAAACGTGAGGGCCAAAAACAGACCCGTGATGTGTCTTCGTACCACAATAGCTCAGTCGAAATAAATCTAGATCTATTTTAGCCGTAGAAGGAGGGGTTGAAGAGTTGCTTTGATAACCAAGATAACAAGTGTTTTCCCCAAGATTAAACTTATGTGTATCAAAGTATGAATCTTCAAGTAACTCAGTATCACTACCATCAACATCCTTTAATAACGTGATCCGATCCTTAGAAGGCTTGACAGGAAAATAAGCGAACCATTTTTTTTCTAGCATACGCCCACCATGTTGAGGGGTTCCCTTAACAGCAGCAGAAAAATAGTCATTCAAGACATGAATATCAGCTTGATATTGATATGTGGGATCAAGATTAGCTTTTAAGACAGTCATTAATTGCGAAAATAAGGTAATAGCACGTTTAAGAGCCAATTTATTAAGCTTAGTCTGTGCATCATCAAGAATCCGTTGAAGCAGCACTGCAGCTACTTTAGCAAATAAGAAAAATTTATTTTGAACTTTACGTAACTCTTCAGCATCCTTTGCGATGATTCCGCAAGTCGTATCTACATTGGAACTAAAAAGAGTCTCAGTTTGAGCTCCGATAGTCTCTAATAGAAGTAAAGGGCAGATTGAGTCGGGATCAGTCTTAAAAAACTTATTCATTGCGCTGATCTCCGTGTCACGTTGTGCTCGAAATGTAGCAAAGTTTTTAGTGCGTTTATCAGCGTCGTATAATTTGTTTAAATGTGACGTTGTCTCCCTAATAGACTTAATAGCCGATTCGGTATCCGGAGAAGTAATATCAAATTTAGGCCCATCTCCAGAAGCAGAAGCAAGAGGAGAAAGAGCCGTAGCAGCAGTAGAGGACGTAGTATCGGAAGCAGCAACAGCATTGGGAAGAGCAACAGATGCATAGGGGTGCGAATGTAAAGCTTGAGGTAAACTTGAACCTGGAGGTAAACCAGGGGTACTCATAGACATCCCTTCCTATGCTTGAAAAAGTCAGCATGAAATTGTGTAGCCAGATTAGGGAGAGATAGAAACGCGGAAAATAATGTATAATCCATAACAAAACAGTTCCCGTTTTGAATAAAAAGTAAACAAAATCAAGTAAAATTATGTTTTAAGATGCTAAGTTTAATACAAAAAACTATTTTAAATAATGAACATAACTATATTGCTAAGATTTAAATAAATTTAATATGGGACTGTCGCAAAATGGCAAAAACGTAAAAACGCGATGTGGAAAAAGGGATGAGATGGGAAAATTCTCGCACAAAGAAGTGTATACCTATACATGAATTAGGCGAAAATTTTTCAGATTGTGCCTTTTGCGACAGAGCCAATATCTAAACCTTGCAGAAAGAAGCTTGTATGTAAGGAAAAACGCAAGAAATACGCTTATAACCCCATGGGGTCAGGATAAAGAAAGGCATACCTTAAGCAGCGTTTTAAGGCCTGATTAGAGACCTGGCGTTGCAAGGAATCACTGAGTGTGGAATTAAATAGTGGCGGAGCTAAGCCCATACGAAGAGCAGCATGCGTGTAGAGATGCTGTCGTGAAGGATGCCTATCACTGACGGCGTTATAGATTCCCGTACAGCCTTGTTGAATGCAGCTACGTATAATCGCGATACAATCAGCTTGATGGAGGAGATTGACAGGTGTATTGGCAGGCTTTGGACAATGCTTGCCTGCCCAGAATGTTCCCAATGCACGATCTGGCCCATAAAGCCCTGCCAAGCGCAGTATACAGGTATCCAGCGTATCAATAGCCATCAAATCAGACTCTACCTGGGCTAACGCAGCGACGCGTGGTTTATCTAAACTCAAAGCTGTGTTTTCATTAACCTCTCCTGAACAGCCATCATAAATACCGGTAGAGCTTGTAAAAATAAGCATTTTAAGGGGCGATTTTTGTAAGTAAGTCTTCAATAAGTTCATTTGATCTACATAGATAGAGGGGGGATTAAAGTGACGCTTAAAGGGCAGGGTCACTATCAGAACGTCTGAGTTAAAAAAATCAGGAAGGCGATCCCCTTCGATATCCCTACGACATTGGATGAGATAAGGGTCTATATCTAAATCAGATAGTAAACGAAGCCTTTGAGCACTTGTGCTAGATCCTTTAACACGAACACCCAAAGTGATAAGATCCTTCGCTACCCCAAGACCTAGCCATCCACAGCCCAAAATAGAGACAGTCATTCCCCCCAAAGATCGAGTGTTATGCATGCTGGAGTTGAAGCTGTTTCTGAAGAGTATCAACAATGTCAGGATTAGCTAGTGTACTACAATCACCTAGTTCTTGCTGAGCAACCAATGATTTTAAAATTCGACGCATAATTTTACCACTACGCGTTTTGGGTAAGTCCGGGCTGATGACGATTTGCTTGGGCTTAGCAATGGCTCCAATATCTTCTGCAACAGCACGAACCAAGTCCAATTCTATGCCCTCATAGACATCCTGATTAGCCGTTAGAATCACAAACGCTACAATAGCTTGTCCCTTAATCTCATCAGGCATACCTACGACTGCAGCTTCAGCGACAGCTGGATGTGCGACCAAGGCACTTTCAACTTCCATAGTACCAATACGATGACCCGAGACATTCAATACGTCATCCACACGTCCCAACACTTTCAGATAACCATCATGATCCACAATAGCCGCATCACCTGCAAAATAGCTATCAAATTTAGACCAATAGGTCTCACGAAAACGGGCCTCATCTCCCCAAATACCCCGCAGCATTGAGGGCCATGGTTGGGTAAGCGACAAATAGCCACCTCCTTCAGAGACAGATTCCCCTTTCTCATTCAGTACCTTGGCTTCAATACCCGGCAGGGGCAGGCCAGCAATCCCCGGTTTCATGGGATTTAGAGCCGAGAGATTACTGATCATAATGCCACCCGTTTCTGTTTGCCACCAGGTATCAACGATGGGACAACGTCCCTGACCGATATGCTGATGATACCATTTCCACGCCTCAGGATTAATGGGCTCACCCACTGTCCCTAACAAGCGTAAGGAAGATAAATCATGCGCTTTTGGGAGATGATCCCCCCATTTCATAAAGGCGCGAATAGCCGTAGGTGCTGTATACAAAATAGAGACTTGATGTTTGGAGATCAGTTCCCAAAAACGGTCTTTTTTGGGATAATCCGGACTACCTTCGTACATGACAACCGTGGCACCCATACTTAAGGGACCATAAATGACATAGCTATGCCCCGTAATCCAGCCAATATCAGCGGTGCACCAAAAAATATCCGCATCTTTCAGATCAAAAACAGCTTTCGTCGAAAAGTGTGCATGGGTCAAATAGCCCCCAGAACTATGCATAATTCCCTTGGGTTTTCCAGTAGTGCCGGAGGTATATAAAATGAAAAGAATATCCTCACTGGCCATTTCTTCCGAGGCGATTTGTGACGACTGTTCTTGCACAGTTTCATAGTAGTCATAGTCACGATCAGCCTGCATCTGACACTGACTCTTCGCCCCAATATGGCCCAAAACTAAGACATTTTCTATGGTCGTATCATCATCACGCAGGGCCTGATCAACAATTTGCTTAAGAGGAAGCAATTGGCCACGACGTTTAGCGGCATCCGCTGTAATAAGGACCCGAGAGCCCGAGTCCACAATACGTTCTTTCAAGGCCTTGGCAGAGAATCCAGCAAATACGACACTGTGAATCACGCCTAAGCGAGCACAGGCTAATACTGCAATAGCGAGTTCCGGGACCATGGGCATGTATAAAGTCACGCGATCACCTTTGTTTAAGTAAAAAGTATGTTTTAAGGTATTCGCTAACTGGTTCACTGCCATCGTCAAGGCCAAGTAGCTCAAACGACGACTCTCACCTTCTTCACCTTCCCAAATAATAGCCGTTTTTTTTGCGTGTGTAGCGAGATGGACATCCAAGCAATTATCGGCAACATTCAACGTACCATCTGCAAACCATTTTGCCTGCGGTGTTTGCCAATCTAATACCTGCGTAAATGGGCGCATCCATTGAAGTTGCCGAGCTTGTTTCGCCCAAAAGGCTTCAGGATCTTTATTTGCCTGATCATAAATAGAGGGGTCTTTATAACGAGCATCTCTACAAAAGGCAGATGAAGCTGCTATTACTTCCGTATCATCCGAAAAAGAGTCAATTGTCATCCATATCTCCTATAATTTAAGATTATCTTGCAATCATAAACCATGAGCGAAAAAAAACCTAAAACATAAAAAAAGACAGAATATAAAATGAGAAGCACAGAAAAGCCCAATTCAACACAAAGAGCGCTTTGCCACAAATCCCAAGATAGTGCTAGCATAAAATGAATGAAAAATACACGGAACTTCGCGATTATTGCTCATATTGATCATGGGAAATCAACGCTATCAGATCGCCTGATCGAAGAAACACAAACCTTAAGTCAGCGCGAAATGAAAGCCCAGGTCCTAGATGGTATGGATTTGGAGCGTGAGCGTGGGATTACCATCAAAATGCAAGCCGTACGAATGACGTACAAGGCCAAGGATGGACATGACTACCAATTAAATTTGATCGATACGCCTGGTCATGTGGATTTTACCTACGAAGTCTCGCGCTCTTTAGCAGCATGTGAAGGGGCTTTATTATTAGTAGATGCGAGCCAAGGGATTGAGGCGCAAACCTTGGCCAATTTTTATTTGGCCCTCGAACACGACCTTGAAATTATCCCTCTAATAAACAAAATCGACCTGCCCTCAGCCGAGCCCGAACGGGTACTCGACGATATCGAATTGGTATTAGGCATTCCAGCCGAAGACTGTGTGCAGTGTTCAGCAAAAACAGGGCAAGGTGTTAGTGATATTTTAGAAAAAGTGGTTACCCAAATCCCCAGTCCAAAAGGCGACGTAAATACAACCCTACAAGCCCTAGTATATGATGCCCACTATGATGAATATCGCGGAGTCATTGCTTATGTGCGTGTAATAAATGGAGTGTTAAGTAAAAGGCAGAAAATCATGTTTATGGCCAGTGATAAACAGTACGAGGTATTAGAATTAGGCTGCTTTAAACCCAAAATGACGCCATTAAATAGCTTAGAAGCTGGCGAAGTAGGGTATTTGATTTGTAATATCAAAACCATTGCAGATGCCAAAATTGGGGATACCATTACCGATGCTCAGCATCCAAGCCCCCAAAGCTTGCCTGGTTATAAAGAGGTCAAACCCATGGTGTTTTCGGGTTTTTATCCCGTTGATACCCAAGATTATAACGATTTAAAAGAAGCCTTAGAAAAATTAAAATTAAATGATGCCGCACTCCAATACGAGGTGGAGTCGTCACAGGCCTTGGGCTTTGGTTTTCGTTGTGGGTTTTTAGGTCTACTACATATGGAAATTACCCAAGAGCGTATCCAACGCGAGTTTGGAATCGAACTAATTATCACCGCCCCAAACGTCACCTATGAAATCAGAAAAACAGATGGGACGCTCATCAAAGTAGAAAATCCAAGTCAATTTCCGCAGGTAACAGAGATTGAAACCATGAAAGAACCCTTGATGGAGCTGGCAATCGTCACGCCCAATAATTATTTGGGGGTTGTAAACGACTTGGTTAAAGAGAACAGAGGCCTGTACAAAAAATCAGAACTTTTAGATGGAACGCGACAAGTACTGCATGTTGATATACCCTTAAACGAACTCATTCATGCCTTTTTTGACAGACTGAAATCAGCCACAAAAGGCTATGCCAGTATGGATTATAGCTTTAAAGGGTATGTCGAAACGAAACTCGTCAAGGTTGATATTTTGATCAAAGCCGAACCCGTTGATGCGTTATCATTTATTTGTCACGCGCAAAATGCCGAAACTCTGGGGCGAAAAATTGTAGAAAAACTCAAGACATTGATCCCACGACAAATGTTCGAAGTCCCTTTACAAGCGGCTATTGGTGCAAAAGTAATCTGTCGTGAAACCATCTCTGCGATGCGAAAAAATGTCACAGCAAAATGTTATGGAGGAGATATTTCCAGAAAACGGAAATTATTAGAAAAACAAAAAAAAGGCAAAAAGAAAATGAAACAAATTGGGTCTGTTGAGGTTCCAAAAGAAGCCTTTTTATCGGTGTTAAAATTAGACAAATAACAAGAAAAAGAGGTATACTTGCCACACAATGGAACAAATAAAACAAGACGTTTACCCCTATGTATCAGTCAATTTAGAAACTAAACCTCAAGAAAGTCTCGGCTTTCCATATTTAGATATGGGTTTTTTATATGGTTACGGCCTTTTTGAAAGTATTTTAGTGAAAGAAGGTCGGCCAAGACTTATCAGAGATCACTGTACACGATTACGTCGCAGTAGTTTAATGCTCGATATCAATATCAACTGGGATCAAGACGCAATATGCGAAGCTGTAGACGTTCTTATTAAAAAGAACAAGGCTAAAGAAGCTGTGTTAAATATCTACTTAAGTGCAGGGAACCGTTCGGGATTACTGGTTAAAAAAAGTGAACAAAAGCCAATGCTCCTTATGGTATTACGGCCTTATGAAAAAGAAAGTTTAAAAGATGGAATCAAATTGGACGTAAAGCAAGAATCGTTTCAACGGACGCCATTAGATTGTTTAAAAACCATGGCATGGATGAAAAATTGGTTGGAATTGCGCTTTAGTGAAGAAGATTATGATGATGTCCTATTGTATGATGCAGACAACTATATTTTAGAAACAGCCTTAGCAAACTTATTCTTTATTAAGGGGCAACAAGTGATAACCCCTAAATCGAATTGCGTCTTAACAGGCGTCACTCGCCAGTTCTTGCTAAATAACCAAGATAAATTAAATATAGAGATTATCCTAAGGCCCGTAACACTATCAGAGTTAAATGACTTTGACGAAATATTTTTGACAAATGCCTTAAGAGGTGTTGTCTCTATTCAACATGTGAAGGGCTATCCACAACTAAAGTCAAAACATCTGACATTACGTATCGCAGAAGGTTATCAGAAATTAATTTCGTAGTTTCAGAACCTTTTTTTTAGTTTTTATACAGGAATATGATATACTAAAAGAAGGTACCAACTATGAATTTATCAGTTCCCGGTTCATCACATCGTGCGCAACCTCCCAAGCTTCCGGAGGAATCTCAAAGTAGATCCCTATCAAAGACAAGTCACGAAACGAATGTATCATCTATTCATACAGCACAATCAGAAGATGTGCGTTCAACAACAAAAAAAACAGAAAGTAAACGACAGCCCTATTCGAAAGATGACATCATGAATCAACTCTTAAGTTTTGGTAAGAGTCCCAATGTTGATAATATGAGGATTGGCATGACGATGCTTTCTTATGGAGTTCCTTTGAATCAAGATTATTTTGAAATAATTGATAATTTGATGAAAGGAAAGACGTCATCAAAGGATTTAGAGTCTATCGTCTTATCAATTGCTAAAAATTTAAAAGGGAACGGTAAAAGTATTTCTGTGTTAAAACAATTTTTATCAAATGAATTAGATTTAACAGGGACAGTCAAACAATTACAGCAAAACTTACAAGCATTACAAGCAGCGATGCACGCCTCTAAGGATGGATTGAGTCCTGCTTTTACGCAACATTTAGCGGCGATAGTAGCGGCAATAGATGAGAAGTTACAATTTTACAGATTTGATAAAAAGAACATGCTGAATTTTAAAGTTGAAAAATATGTTGGGTTAATGAAAGAGTCGAAACTGTTTTTGAGTCTTCTAAAAGGGATGGATAAAAAAATACTGACTCAAATAAAAGATGTATATCAACAACAAAGCCTCAAAGAAGTTTTTGAGAAAACGCAAAAATCACTAGAAAAATATATTGATCATAGTTTAGCTTATTTGGTCTTATCCAAAGAGTCACAGTTTATGATTAAGGCAGACTTGTTTCATTTTTGGCAAATACCAAATTTATTAGCCTCGCCAGTAAATAATATGGATATCCTCATTCAAAAACGAAATAATAAACAAAACTCACAGATAAATGAAGATAAAACAACCATGATCATTAAGTTTGAAACAGAAAATATTGGGGAATTAAGTATTGTGATCAATGTCATAGAGAATACGCTAATATATACGTTTAATAGCAAAGACGGAGAAACAAAACGGATAATTTCAAGTTTGGTTCCAGATTTAATAAAGCAAATGGAAGCCATTAACTATAAAGTTAAAGGTGTGAAATATATGGATAAAAAGATCCCGGTAAAAGAATTGTTATGTCCAAATTTTGATTTAGATAGGTTAACACATATTAGTACAGAGGCATGATGGCAAACGAGAATCAGAAGAAACATAAGATCAACTTTAAGAAACGTATTGATCAGTTAAATCTACCCAAAAAAGAAAAGTTAAAAGCAGTCGCAATAAAATATGATATTGAAAAAGACAAGGCCCCAAAAATCGTTGCATCTGGTAAAGCCTCAATTGCTGAAATGATTTTACATATTGCAGAAGATCACAAAATACCTCTGTATGAAGATCCCGTATTAAGTAATTTGTTGTCTAAATTAGAATTGAATCAACATATACCATCAAAATTATATGCTATAATAGCAGAGGTGTTAGCCTTTGCGTATCAACTTGAAAAATTATCGGATAAACGAAATAAGATTAATAAGAAACTAAAAAGAAAATAATGAGAATAGAGATAAATGAACGGTATTAATAAAATAAAGACCTTGATAGTATGTCTACTTATCATAACGAGTAACCTTTCTTCTTATGAGGATTATGGTGAGATTCAAGATATTGCCGCTAATGGAAGTATGCAAGCAATGAGGGCTTTTCAAATTCAGTGGAGTAATTGGTTGTTTTACACCATGAATGTAAACACACCAGGCTTTATCGAAACAGGCGCGTTTAATTCAAGAATGATTGATAAGAATGGAGAGAAACGAATAGATGCCATTCCTTTTTATCGTTGGCGAGCAGGTCCGGTCGTTGAAACACATAGACCATTAGATTTTTACATAGATGCGATGAGTAAAGGTTTTTTTGTTATACAATTAAAAACAACTCTGGGTTATACCCGAGATGGGCGCTTCACGAGAGATGGGAGTGACCGTTTAGTCACTGTTGCCGGAAATTATCCCGTATTAGGTGATAAAGGGCCAATATACTTGCCTAAAGGCGATGTTGTTGTGTCACGATCTGGAATGATATACGTAGATGGTGAAGAAGTAGATCGTATAAAAGTAGCGGTATTTGCCTCCTATAAAGAAATGCAAAAGCTCAATTCACTGAATGGATCCGTATTTGTACTAGTAGAAGAGGCTGAAATTTTGAGTGGGGTTGAGTACTATAAAGTTGTACAAGGTCATATAGAAGAAAATAATGTAGTAAAAGCCTTAGTAGGAGATATAACCTATGCAACAAATGGGTATCAATCAAATGCAAAGGTTCTTAAAGTATTGGCACGATCAGCCAATACAGCGACACAAATTGCCGCACCAAATTAAAATAAAAGGAGTTTAATTATGTTATCTCAATTACATATGGCAAAATCAGCATTATATTCGTTTCAACGAAAAATGCAGGTTATTACAAATAATATCTCAAATGCACAAACACCAGGATATAAGGAAAGACGCTTAGAGATGGAAAGTTTGTTTCCATTAATTTTTGAAAGAGCTGTGACGGAGTCTGATGAAGAAACAGGTAGCAGCAAACGTAGAAAAAAATATATCGAGTTTGGTCAAGGTGTTCGGTTCGTGGGTATTACAAAGAACTTTAGTACTGGAACAATCGAAGTAACAAACAGGCAAATGGATATGGCAATCGAAGGGAATGGTATGTTTCAGTTTCAATTGCCAGATGGAAGCGCCGCTTATAGTCGAGCAGGAAATTTTCATGTAGACAGTCAAGGAAGAGTATTAAATTCTAGCGGACATCCCTTAGATCCACCATTAACTATCCCTTTAGAAGCAAGAGAAATTATTGTGAATCAAGAAGGCCGAATTTTTGCCTTATTAGATGGAGATACTCAACAACAAGAAATTGGACAGATGGTCTTAGCAAAGTTTATGAATCCAGAAGGTTTAAAAGATATTGGCCAAAATTTAATGCAAGAAACAGAAAGCTCTGGGGATCCACAATTAATTATACCGGGTGAACAGGGCATGGGGTCTATCAGGCAACGATCATTGGAATTTTCAAATGTAGATATTATCTCTGAAATGATGGAAATGCTGATGTGTCAACGTTCCTTTGAAACGGTTATTAAAGCAATGAAAGCATCCGATGATATGCTAAAGGCTGGAAGTGACATTAAGTAGGCTTTTTTTTATTATTAGTTTGATTGTGAGTCTAGCGATAAATACGATTCATGCTGCGGTGAGTCTAGCAGATATCAAAAAAGAAGTCAGAACTGTCTATCGACAAAAATTAGAGCATGTTCTGGGAAATATAAATGCAGAATTAATGACCTTTAAAATGACATTCAAAATTGATTTAACAAAATTAGATATACCTGAAAAAGCCAGTTATTTTAAATGTCCAGACCCTAAAATCAACGATTTACTGGGGACTCAAATACAGCCGATTTTTTTCTATGACCGGCAGGGGACTCTTCTAGAAAGACAGACCCTTTTATTAAAAATAGAAGCAACCACAAAAATGCCTGTCACAAAGCACTTGATTCAACGAGGTAAAATGATTACAGAGTCTGATTTAATCATGAAAGAAAAATTAATTTATTCAAAATTATCAACCCTGCAGAATTATATATTTACTAAGGAAGAAATGATAGGAAAAATAGCAAAACGTAGTATTCCTAAAAATACACAGGTACATTATTTAGCCATAGAAGAAAAACCAGCAATACAAAAAGGTGATCCTATATCAATTTTAATAAATAAAAAATGGGGGCAAATAAAAGTTGATGGACAAGCATTAGCGGATGGTCAAATAGGTGGGTACATACCGGTAACATCAAAATTATCAACACTAAAACGATTAAAAGGAAAAGTGATAGATGAAAAAAATATTTATATTGATTAGTTTATTAATCTTAGTAACAACATCTATTGGGGCAGATTCATTATGGAGAACCTATAGTGAAGGCATATACCAACCATCGCGACGAAGAATTTCAGTGGGGGATATCGTTACTATCTACGTATCCGAATCCACCTCCGCTGTACAACAGGCGAGCACCTCTTCAGGAAAAACAACCTCACTAACCTCATCACTTGCAGACAATTGGGATCAAGTGGCTAATTTATTAGGCAATGAACGAGTGAGGAAAAAACGAGATATCTCTATAGGCGGGGGTGATAGATATCAAGGCAATGGACAAACGACGAGAAAAAGCAACGTAAAGGCAATTATAACGGCAATTGTGACAGAAGTGTTAAAGAGCGGGAATTTATTTGTAGTGGGAGAACACAAGGTTAAAGTGAATCATGACATCGAAACTATTCGAGTATCTGGGATTGTGCGGCCTGCAGATGTGACTCCAAAGAATACTATTTTTTCGTATCAAATTGCAAAAGCTGAGGTTTCAGTAAGCGGTAGAGGGGGACCAGTTGCAGCCAAGCAGAATCCAGGAATAATAAGTAGGATATTTAATTGGGTATTTTAAAAATGAAACGAGCATTGTTACTACTAGTATTATTTAGCTTTACTACAGCAAGCTTTGCTGTAGAAGTAAGGTTAAAAGATATTTCAAAAATTGTAGAAATGAGAGATAACCAATTAATTGGATTTGGCTTAGTGGTTGGATTGAAAAGTACTGGTGACAGTCGAAATACCTTTTTTACACCAACTGCACTGAGAAATTTATTAGTTAAAATGGGTGTACAAGTAGGTAGTGTTGGTAATATACGAAACACGGCAGCCGTGATGGTGACAGCAACCCTACCCGCATTTGTAAAGTCAGGACAACGGATTTCACTAACGGTATCAGCACTCGGAGATGCATCTAGTTTAGATGGAGGTACCTTATTGATGACCCCCTTGAAAGGTGCTGATATGAGAGTTTATGCTGTTGGCCAAGGTTCGGTTGTAGTGGGAGGTGCAGCACAGCGTTCAAGTACCATTATGTATGCTAAAAACAAACCAACAGTTGGAATTATCACAGATGGGGCCATTGTAGAAAAAGAAGTTCCCGTCACCTTTACAGATGTGCACAATATCTCCATTGTTTTAAATGATTCAAATTTTATAACTATAGATCGTGCAGTTAATGCCATCCATGATGAGGGCTTTTTAGGTGCAAAAGCATTAGATGCTAGACAAATTAAAATACCATTAACAGATTTGAATTCAGCAAATTTAATTAGTACCATTGCAAAATTAGAAAATATTTCAGTAAAGCCTGACCAATCAGCAAAAATTGTCATTAATGAAAGAACAGGTACCATTGTAATTGGAGAAATGGTGCGTTTAAGCCCTGTAGCCTTGACACATGGGGCTGTATCTATTCGAATTACAGAACCACAAGCAGGTGCAATATCAGATCAGCAAAATCAGTTAGAAATTGATGAAGAGAAGAAAAAGTTAGTATATTTAAAATCAAACGAAACACTATCAAGCTTAGTAGATACTTTAAATGAAATTGGTGCTTCTCCAAGAGATTTAATTTCAATTATACAAGCACTAAAAGAAGCAGGCGCACTGATAGCAAACATTGAAATCATTTGAACAAAATTATAATAATTATAGGTATTATTGCTATTAGTTATGCTATTCCATCAATGAGTTACGAAGGAATACCATTAGCGGCTAATCATTATTCTTCAAGTTTGTATAATAATAAAAAACCCAGAACAAGAAAAGAAGCAGTCCAGTTTATGCAGTCTTTTTTTATCAAGAAGATTTTAACGGAACCTGCTTTTAAAAAAATGGAAATATTTATAGATGAAGATATCGATTATATAGATGTGACACAAAGTGACATGATCAATGATCTGCTAGCTAAAGAAATGGCAGATAAACTTGCAAAAATGGATTTATTAAAGTTTGAGGAAAAATTTTTGCCCAAAGATGCATCACTCTCACGGAAAGAACATATAGAAAACAATTTATCCAATAGAGTAAAAAGAAAGTTGAGAGAAGCATTCCCAGAAAAATCCTTTAGAATAGTCTCAAGAGTAGAGTTAAATAAAAATAATAGCACTATTCAAAAAAAGAGTATAAGTATATTAGCACAAGAGAATAGTTTAGATGAAAAAATAGAAGAATCTGTTTTTTTAATCGTATCTGATACTATAGATTATAATGAAGAAAGAGATATCATATATATACACAAAACAAAACAAAAATTAATTGACTAACATAAATATGAATAGCAAAGAAGAGATATTACAACAGCAAGTATCACAAGCATTTATCGATGACCATTTAATTCTAGTTAAAGGAGTTGCGAGTAAAATATTTATGAAGTCTAAAATACCTTCAGGTGTTGAAAAAGAGGATTTAATCAGTTGGGGTATTGAAGGCTTGATTAAAGCGAAAGTGCAATACAAAGAAAAAAAAGAATCTAATTTTAAAACCTACGCATATTATCGTATTCAAGGTCAGATAATGGATAATTTGAGGTTGGAATGGAAACAAAAGAATCCTGCTGAATACGCAAGATATAGAGAAAATATACAAGAAAAAATGATGGAGATTACGGAGAATATACTCGACGATAAAAATAAAGCAAATAGACAAAGTTTTGAAAAAACATTAAATGAGATCGTGACACAGTCATCCGTATCCTATCTACTAAATACCAACGATTTAGAGAAATTTTCTACCGCCAATACGTGTGGAAGAGATATAGAAGAAGCGTATATTGAAAGTACAACAAATATATGGAATATTGTGAATAAATTAGAATCAGCTAAGAAAGAAGTTATACAATTAATTTATCAAAGTAACATGAAACAAAACGAAGTTGCAGAGAAATTAAAGGTGTCCAAAAGCAAAGTTTGCAGAGTCCATATGGAAGCGTTAAAATTAATTAAGAGATATTTAGAATTAGAAGAAAAAGATATTTATATATAAACAAAAAATATGATAGCGAGAATACTGGTAATAGCTATATTTATAAGTTTAACTACGTCCTTACTAGCACAAAAACTAGATATAGCAAAAAGTAAAACAAAAGGACATATACTTGAAGATTCAACAGGGATGGTATTAGAGCGTGCTATAAAATATAGTAACCAAAAACATGCGATATATTCATACAACATAGCAAATGCCACAACACCAAAATTTAGGCCAATTTTATTACCAGAAGATAGAGCCGAATTAGAGCGCTTGTTTAATGTTGAAACAGAAGATAAAGCATACTTTTCGAAAGTAATGATAGAACATTTTATGGGAAAAATTGCAGAAAACAACAAACGGCAACAAGCGTTATATACACTTTATAAAAAACGCGTAGAGAATTTAAGAAAAGTAGTGACACTAGGTAAACAATAATGAATAGAATAACGGCAATTATATGTATAATAACAGTATACGTATCATACTCAGTCTATGCAGTTTCAAATTTAGATGATTCATTTTCTATAAATATATCGGGGATTTTAGCACAGAGAACAAAAATGATGATTATCGCAGAAAATGTTGCAAACTTAAATACTTTAAAAGACGAAGAAACAGGATTACCTTATCAAAAGAAATATATTCAACTAGAAAAATTTAAAGACGGGGTAAAAGTAACTGGAATAAAAAGAAGTACAGAACCTTTCGGGCGTTATTTTGATCCAGCCGCACCTCAAGCGGATGAAAATGGTTATTTTTATTATCCAAATGTTAATCTGCCTAATGAGATGATGACATTAACATTTACAGAGGCCGTATATGAGGCAAACATAACCGCATTAAAAGTTAGCAAATCAATGTATCAAAGTGCAATAGAGTTAATGAAATAATATGAGTAATATAAGTCCCCTTAATATAAACCCTCTTAACAACGTAAACCCCACAACATCAGCAACATCCTTTGCGCAAAATATCGTAAAACCAGAAATAAAAAATGAGTTTAAGTTATTGTTAGATGGAATAATGGATAATAAAACTCAGGAAAAAAATCCACTACCACAAGTAACAATACAAAATAACCCAATTAACTTAAATCAACATGTCTTAATTGCACAAGCAGCAACTGCAAATGATCCAAATTTAACAATTCAAGATAGAAAAAAAAGAACAAAAGAGCTATTTGATGCAGAAACGAAAGAAGAGGAAAAATTAGAATATTTAAATTTTGACCATGCACTAGAGATCACACCTTTTCAGTATTTTAGTGAACAAGCCGTTAAATCATTAAACAGTGTTAGCCAGTTAGAATTTAGAGTAAATGACCTTATGCAAAAATATGTAGAAGGGAAAGTATCAATCGAGGAGGTATCGATTGAAACGACAAAATTAAACTTAGCAATAAGCTTTGCAACCACGGTTATTTCAACTGCATCTCAAACATTCAAAGAATTAATATCAATGCAAATTTAGGTAGTTATGGCAGAAGAAAATTTGATAATTGATGATTTAGAAGAAGATTTAAATAACTTAACACAAGATAAAACATCTAGGTTATTTCATAAAAAAAATATATGGATGGCTGCCATTATTATGACAGCCTTAATAATAGGAGGCCTATTATTTTATGTTAATTTAGATAATGATGACATTGGGTTAGAGGGAAATAAGGGGAAAAATGAGGCACAATCTCAAACAAAGAAAAAAACCAAGCGGGATAAGAAAATAAAATACCTGGTTCTATACCCACAATTACCAGCGACACAAGTCTCACAAGTCATTAAAGAATTAAGCTTTGCAAATATTTCATTTACCTTGGCACAAAAAGGAAAGAATTTTAGTTTATCAGTCGATAGTAAAAAATTAGAAACTGCAAAGGTATTACTCGCAACAAAGGGCTTGCCTTCAGGTGCTGTTAAAGGCTATGAGTTATTAGACAATACTCAAACTTTAGGCGTCACAGAATTTGATAAGAAAGTACGTTATTTAAGAGCCTTGTCTGGAGAACTCGAAAAAGTCATTACAAGTTTGGAAATGATCGAAGATGCTAAAGTTCAAATTGTAATGCCTAAAGAGCGTCTATTTATATCAAAACAGCCCCCAGTAACAGCAAGTATTTTGGTTAGAAAAACACCTGGTAAAACATTAACCACAACCATGGTTTATAGTATTATGCAGCTCGTCGCAAAAGCCGTAGAAAGCTTAAGTCTTAAAAATATAACAGTTGTAGACACACAAGGAACTGAGTTGTCCTATGGTATTTTAGATGAAATAAAAAATGAACAAAAAATAAAAGTCTTTGAGAAAGATAGACTCTTAGATAAAAAGAAAGAAGAAAAATCAGATGAAATAAAAGAATTGCAGCCAATACTTCCAAATTTTGAGAATATTAAACAATGGTTCACAATAAAAGAAAATTTTGAAAATAATATATTAAGTAAAATTAATAAACAATTGGCTGGAGTTTTTCCTAGAAATTCATTTAAGGTAGCTGCAAATGCAGAAATTACTGCATCAAAAGACGGTAACAGTGCCGAAATTAAACGAACAACGGTGAGTATAATAGTCGATGAATATAACGAAGATATTGTGCTGGATGATGCAAAAAAAATAGAGGTGTTTTCTACCATAGCCGCAATTATAGGCTATCAAGATGGGCGTGATATTATTTTTCTTAATAAAGCCCCTTTTTATAAAGATGAAAGTAAAACTATCTTTGAATATTTTGAAAGTTGGGGTGTTATAGGCATGTTGTCTATGGGCTTAACTTTGGTTTATTTTTTCTTAAAGTCAAGAAAAAAGGGCAGTAGCTCTTTGAATAAAAAGCAAAACGAAGTCACTAAATTTGAACAACTAAAAGAAGAGATTCAAAAAGAAAGAAATATAGATGACTTAAAGAAAAAAGCAACATCAAACCCAGAACATATAGCAGCTGCTCTAGAAGAATTATTAAAAGAAGAGGTACTTACGTGACACTAGAAAATCATATAAAAGCAAAGGTTATAGTATCTGTTTTAGGTAATCAAGCAGAGGCTGTTTTAAAGCACATGCGGCAAGATACTTTAACTAGGTTGTTAAAAATAGAACAACCTCCAATGCCATCTCAAAAAGAGCTAAACCAATTAATAGCAGAATTTATTGAAGAAGTAGATCATATTACACTAGAGCAACCAGAAGATATGAGTCTTATACAGGAAGACAATTTTTTAAATGACATAGAGGAAGAAGAGGAAGAAGAAAAAACTTCGGAAGAAGATGATGACCTGTTAGAGGTAGCAGATAGTCATCCAGACAGGTCACAGAGAAGCTACAGTGAAATTGCCGAGATATTAAAAAATGAACAGGTACAAACAATCGCCTTTTTTTTGACTAAATTAGACCTTCAAGAACAAGAAAATATTCTAAAACATTACTCTGAAAATGAAAAATCAAGAATACTAAATACTAAAGTAAAAAACACGCCTTTAGATGAAAGTATATTCAACGCATTATATATGCAATTTTATGAAAACGATGAGATAGAGGTAGGTAGCAAAGAAGAAAGTAATAACAGAGAAGAATCCTATCAAAATAAAGAACGTAAGGATAGTTTTCAAAGCACAACAGAATTAAATAAGCTTACAGAAACAAAGAATATGCAAAGTATCAAAGGTACAAATGAGGAATTAATAGAAAATAGTATTGAAGAAGATTTATTTGAAGAAAATGATTTTTTAGATGCAGATCCAATTTCATTAGAATCATTAGATGAAGAATTTGATTTAACAACTACAAGCACATAGATTTTTTAGTAAATTGGCATAAGGAAGCGATGAGAAAAACGGTCCTCTGAAACAATAGATGCTTGACCAAAAGGGTTGAATAAGGCTGAGCGGCCATAATTTGCCAACACATAAAGAGATTTACCCATTTGAATGGCACGAAATTGGCAGAACCTAAAAAACCGTTCTTTGATAAATGGATCTTCAAACCAAGCAAGATTAGCCAAAACAATTGCTGCCACAGCCCCTTGATGTTTAAAAGATTGGAATAAAGAGACAGAACTGGCATCTAAACATATAGCAAGAGCAATAGGGTAGTTAGAAATAGAAAATAGCTTAATAGAATCAGTTGCTGTATAGCTGTGCACTGAAAAAAGTTGTTGATAACGTGTAGTGAAAAAGGGAAAGGGCCAGTACTCACCAATAGGCATAAGGCGATGTTTATTAACAAAATTAGGTGTTTTTTGAGTTGAATGAAAATGTGCAGCGCCATTAAAATATAAGTCATTATCGACGTGCTTGCTACCCAAAACTAGATCACAGGAATAGCGTAGACAGAAAGACTGAAGCGTTTCCTTAATACTAGGATCGTCAATCACAAAATAAGATGTAGAAGTTTCTGGCCAAATAAGTAAATTAGCGGATTGTTGATCTAAAATAGAACGACTCAAGCTAAGATAATCGTGAAAGTTCATCAGGGATAAATTAGGGTCTAAACGTTGATGTTGACTATGTTGGGCATGTATCGCAACAACCGAGATATAATCTTTAATAAGGGGTTGATTTTGTAGTCTGATAAAACCAGGAGCATGCATAAAAAATAGTACACAAAGGATCATACAAACGCTTAATTTAATGTGATGTGCAGAGAAAAGAAAAAATAAAAGGAGATTAAGCAATAAAATAATAAAAGCAAATAAAGGCAGAGGAAGTATTGAGGCCCATTGACTAAAAAATAAATTTTTTCCTTGAGCGTATGCAAGATATAAACTAGGATTTAAAAAAACATGCTCACAGACCCACTCAAAAAATATCCAAAAAGGGATAAAAAATAAAAAGGTCTTTCTACAATAAAGTAAGAAAAACAGCAGCAAAGAAAAAATAAGAGCTAAAGATAAAATATAAAAAAAATAAAAAATAAAAATATAAAAAACAGGGATCCAGGGAGAAAGAAAAAAGAACCATAAATGATGTAAAGCCAAATAAGCAAAAAGGAATATAAATATAATAACAAAAATACAGCGAGATTTACTAAAAGAAAGCAAATAAAATAAAGGAAGAAATGCAAGATATTGGAGATAGAATAAAGAGGGAAGAATAAAAGGGATAAATAACAAAAAGGCTGATAGACAGGGGAGCATAAAAAAAGACATATAGCTTAAACGAAATAGTAATATATGATGAAAGAGGCCGAATCTATGACATAGAATAGGCATTAGTTTTAATGACATAAACATGAAATAAAAATTTTATGTATAAAAACGCTTAAGAAGACTGTTAAAGGAAAAAGATAAAGGAGACAACCAATATGTAATATCCAATGAGTTAATTTCTAAGTAAGCATGTAATCGTTGAATAAAAGGAAACAGAATTGCAACATTACAACTATCTTTTAATGGGGAAAGACTAGCAGAAATATCCTTGTTAAGCAAAAAACAACTACTATAATGTAAAAAGTATTCTGGAGTTTGAAAGGAAGAAGCTAGATCTTTTAACGACGTTAAAGCTGAAGAAATTTTATTTTTTTTTAGATCAATAAAACTTTGAAAAAGCGACGCAAGAACTTCAAGGTTTTTATAATCACGAAGAGTGTCTAACAAGCGTTGAGCATCAGGAATATTATCCATCAAAATATTAAGCAGACAAAGATTGAATTTTGCAGGCACATAAGACGGGGCTTGTTGTAGTATAGATATAAATTCAACTCTTGCAAGTTGATAATGAGACGATAAAATATGCTGCATGGCTTTATAGTTAAGCGTAAATAAACAGGCGTTTTTAGAACTATCTTCATAGTGATCAAAAATAGAAGAATGATAAAATGTGCAAGGGAAAAAACGATCTTTAAAATAAAAAGCCGTAAGAAAAGGACTACGCCCATCATCAAAATGAAAACTCTTATAATAAGAAAGCATATTTTGTAAACATGGAAAGGTTACTTGAGATGCATAAATTTGCTCAAGTAAGCGTATACCACTTTGCAGATTACCATTAAGTATCTGGCTACAAGCATTAGAAAACCTAATTTGATTAGTAAAAAATCGAGATGACTTTTTACAGTGAATCATTAAACGTTGAAAAATTTGCTGTGCAAGATCAAAACGACCAATTTCAAAAAAACAACGTCCAAGCAAAGCATTTGATTTTTGATAAAGCACATGTTCTGAAGAAACATGTTGAAAACAATCAATGGCAGTCAATACATTTTCCTGACGCAAGTGAAGTAATCCTAAACGAAATGAAAGACGGTTACTTTGAACATTAGGTTGATGACGTTTAAGTATTTGAATATCATTTCGAATCGCAGAATGATGCAGTTGTTTGATATAATCATGAAGATCATAGGAAAATGGAGAAGCTAGTAACAATTCCTTTAGAGTATCTTTGACCTTAGAAAGCATATTTTTTTTGAAATAATATCGAAGAACAATAACAGAGATATCAAACGACATGGAGGAGTCATTTAATGATTCACAGATGCTTAAACAGCGTGCATCACCTTGGTATAAATAAATTAAGGCTTTCAATTTAAGCGCCCTCTTATCATCAGATTTGAGTTTATTAATACGAGAATGAAGTTCGTTTAGATCCGGGTATTCACTCTCAATAAGCTCAGTAAGAATGTGAACGTAAGAAGACAAATTATTTTGCTTAAAATAAATATCACATAACAAAAGTTTTGCGGAAACTTGCGATGGTTCTTGGGAAAGTATTTTTTTTAACAAGGTAAGAATAACAAGATGATTGTCAGAATTAAGAGCAAATGCTGATGTTAAAACCGTAACAGATTCAGTATAACGATCCAGTTTATAATAAAGCTCAGCTGAAAATACGAGGGTATTAAAATGATTCGGATAAATATCCATAATATGTTTACAATACTCTAGGCCTTTTTCAGCATGCTTCGAAGATTCAGAGTTAAGTAAGGATAAAGAAGCAAGGGCTTTATCAGGAAGGCACTGTTTAATATAAAGATCAATTAAAAAGTAGCGCATAGAAAATAGATCCGAATGTTCATTAACAAAAGATTCAATTTGAGGAATTACTTTATATCGCCATTCAGAGTTACTAGAAAAAATAGCTGTGTAAGTTGAAATGGCGTCTTCATAACGAGAGACACGCAGGTAAGCTGACGCCAATTTGTCTTGCAAATGAAGATCATTAGGCGAAATATGAATTAATTCCGTATAGAAAGAAATTAACTCGTCAAATTTTTTATCTTCAACATATAGTTTAGGTAAATAATCCAACAAAAAAGACTCGTCACGATCATCACGATGCGACAATTCAAAAATGCTAATAATTTCAGATTTAAATAAACCTTTTTCATACAATTGAAATAAAAGTGGATAAGCTGCAGAAGCGATATCTTTTCGCTCTAACAATATTTTTAATTCAAGAAAGGCCATAGAGTACTGCTCTAATTTAAAATAAAGCTTAGCAATTAAAAAACGTAAATAATTATTTTGAGTCGCATTAAAACGCTCATATAAATAAATGAATACATCTACAGATTGCTGAGGGTATTGAGTGATAAATTGATATAAATCATCACAAGAACTATGAATATTATGCCGATCAATCTTAAGCAAAGCACTTTGAAATAGGGCTGCTTTGCTTAAAGAATGAGGCGTAAAAAATGTTGTAGTCAATTAATCTTCACGTTGTTGAGAACGGGTACGACGTTGAGCATCAGCAAAACGCTGTTTTTTTAAATCTGAAGGTTTCTCATAATACATTTTTTTACGTAAATTTATGAGTTTAGTTTTAGAGTCTCGTTTAAATTTCCCTAATTTTCTATTAAGACTATCAACTTGCTTACGTTCACTTTGTTTAGCATTATCTTCGGTCACTTACAGTCACCTCCTTCTAAAATATAACTCAAATATAGCATAAATGATCAAGCAGTGAAAAATGAAAATCAATATTTATGTCTACGTGATAGGTAATTGACTAATAAATGAATCAAATTGAAGTTTAAGGTTAACGTGATGAGTTAAACGGGTTAATGTTTCTCTTAAAAGTTTACTTAAAGAAAGATAGCGATAGGTTTGATCTGTAGAAAGTTCAGAAAGCCAGTGATATAAAAGGGTCGTAAAGGTTTCTTTAGTATCAATATATTGGTGAAAGAAAGCAAAACGCTTCGACAAAGAAAAGTGTAAAAAGTCATGAAAAGAACAGTATGACGGATGATCCACACCACAGGCAAGTTTAAGTAAGTCTTCATAAGTTGAGGTAGAACTAATCTCAGAGACAGTCATATTTACAGCGCTAAACAACTGGTCATAGGTCAGTGAGGGGCAGTAAATAGGCTGACAACGAGACGTAATAGTTGGCAATAATGACGAAAATAAATGACTACTACTTAGAAAATAAACATGTTTAGGAGGTGTTTCAAGAGTCTTAAGTAAGGCATTAGAGGCTTCAATGGTGAGACGTTCTAAATGTTCAATAAAAACAATCATGCTTTCGTGCTGCGTTGGACCATAACGTACACGATCTAGAATGTGACGAATATGATCAATTTTAATTTGTTTTTCAGAATAGATATGTAAAAAGTCAGGATTTGTATCAAGGGAGAAGGTAGAAGAAGAGAAGTAAGCCTGTATAAAATAATTGGCCACTTTATTAGGGAAGCCTGAGGTAGACCCATAGAATAAAAGACCATTACGGAGGTGATTTTTAGCAATCCATGTGTCTAAAACCTCCTTTAAATAGGATGTAACAAAAGCAGACATTAAAGAAAAAGATTAAGCATCGAAAAACCACATAGCGCATAAATCCATAATTGCTGACGCTTTAATTTAAGCTCTTGGCTTCGATGTTTGTCTTGCAAGACAGATACATCACGATGTAGCGCAATATTTTCTTCTTGAATGCCAAAAAAGAGCCCCTGTAAGAGATCATATTCTTCCTGAAGATTAGAAAGAAGTGGCTTGAAATTTTCTGACAAATGAGACAAGTCTTGGATTTTGTCTGAGTCTAGAGTTGAATTTTCTTTACGGGTGAGTAAACGCTCGATAAGAATAGCCATCTCTTTTCGGGTAACTGGCCGTTTTCCTTGAAAGGTACGATTCTTATAAAGAGATAAATAACCGTTATCAATAGATGATTTAACGGCATTATACGCTGGATCAGAAGAGTTTAAATCATTGATTTTGAACGCATGAACAAAATGACACAAAAGTAAGATATAAATACACAAAAATAACCTTATAAACATCTTCGAAATCATAACATAGCATCATTAATTAATATAGGTTGAGACTTAATTAAATGTCCGTGATTATAGATACGTAAGCTGGAATACCCCTTTTGTTTTGCCTTAAAATGCAAACGAAAAATGATTCTGTTTGGCAATTTGTCAAAAGAACGAAGGTCAAACATCAATCGAGAAGGAGCACGTTGATAATAACGAGATTGATGTTGATCATGAAGGAAAGAAGGAACATTAAATCGTAACAGTTCAATCAAATGCTCAGGAAAATCAATCTCAATACGGGGATTTTGATCCAAAAGTCGTTGAGGTAGCTGAAACTCTAGAAAAAAATAGTCATGAATTTTGACATCCTCTGCACTCATTCGAAAAACAAAAGAAGCATCATGTTTAAAGACATCAGCACGTGCATAAAGATAGTTGGTATCAAAGCTAGAGTCTACTTTGACAAATAATTCAGCATGATTACGTTGACTAGGAGCTAAAGATAAGAGCCAGTTAATGTCTTTACTTGCATACGGAGCCAAGAAAATAGATTTACTAGGAATTTCAAAATTTGGAATGGTAAAATGACCTTTATTGGGTTGAATTTGACAGGTAACATGCTCAAGAGGAAAAGGACTGGTATTTTGAATGCTTAATTTTACAGGAACAAAAACCACGGAATCAGGTTGATAAATTTGTTTTTGCATAGATAAATTGATTTTAGCTGGGCTAGGAGATAAAACGTTAATAGATTGAGTTAAACTATTATCTTCCAAACTTTTTGATTGAACAGAAAAAGTCACAAGTTGGGCGCCTGTCTTGATAAGTTTAGGTTTAATAGAGAGTTGAAGAGGAAATTGATAGGTATCATTTGCTTTTAATAAACCAAGAGAATGTTGAAGTTTACCTTTAACTAAGGAAAAACCTTCAGGGAGTTGAATAGAAATGCTCGTGTCATAAGAATCATAACCTCCCGCATTAAGTAAATAGGCCATGATAAGAAAAGGTTTTTTCTGTAATTGATTAAGTTGTTTAGGGGCACTCATTCCTAAGGTAAGTTCTCCCGCATTGAGATTAACCCCGCCCAGTCCATAAAGCGTTTGGTAGTGCCTGGTTTCATTCGCTGACAAGGTGCTAGGGTCCCAATACAACGCCAAGGCCGTGTCTTGTTCTAATTCACCTTGCCGTATAAAGCTACGCTCTTTTTTATAGTTTTCCTTCCAAGGATTAGCCACCAAATGTCCCCAATTCGAAAGTAAAATACGATCTGGAACAATAAAATTAGGATTGTCTAAAAGGACCGTGCCCTGTGCAATAATTGTAGGGGATTTTAAATTATCAAATGTTTGCCAGTAATTAAAAAAATCTTTTTTGTGAAATTGTTTTTCAGATGTAATAACAGATGAGCCAAAACGAAAAGGTGCTGCATCATTAGACCCCAACATGGTATCTAACATCACTCTTAACCCTACACGGTGTTTCTTAGATCCAAGATTATGAACCTCATAATGAAGCATAGCGGTATCAAACACCTTTGAGTTTGGATGTCGAAAAAAATACAAACGTTGGGTGACAGATAAATCATCAAAACGACAAACTGTAATAATCTGATTGTTTTCAATTGTCTGATGTATAACCTGACCAAAGTGCAAATTTTCAGAACTACGCTTTTGATATTTAGGGTTCTTACCACCAAAAATATAGATTTTACCATCTAGATAGATTGTGGTGTAGGAGGTCCAAGGATAAGGACGCCCAAAGATTAAGGGCTTTTCATCATCGCGTTTATTTTTTGGATCACCTTGACTAGTTTCAATAGCAAAGCGCCCTATATTAATTGGATCCTGATTAACAATAAGTTTAATGAATTCATTTTGAAGCATGAGTGGAGAAGGGATTTCCTTTGCAAAAAGAAATGAAGTAAATGTCACGAGAAAGAAAAGACACAAAGATTTAAAGGTCAAAATCATAGCTCAATTTTAAAAAAGACGAGACATTTTTGCCCATGACACGCTTTGGTTTAAATACATAATACTGCATGACAGTCCGAACAAAAGATTGATCTAAAATTGTATAGCCTGTTGACTTCAAAATTTTAATATGACTGACTTTTCCTTTAGGATTAATAGTAGCTTGAACAACAATCTTACCCTTCCAGTCATAATTAAGGGCTTTTTTCGGATAAACAGGGCGAACTTTTTTGGAAATAGTTGCAAATTTACGATCTCCTGGTAATTGAGTAGGTTTAATTTTCTTTTTTTCTTTGACTTTCACCTGCTTAGGTGATTCAGAATCTGCAAGAAGCAAAAGTGGTTGTTTCTGTTCGGAAACCAAGGTAACAGGCAGAAGAATAGGGACATGATTAACCGCAACATCTTTAGTCATAAATCGTTGAGGGATTGAAATAAAAAAAAGCAAAAGATGCAAGCCAATGGTAAAAAAAATAGCAATAATTTTTAACATAAATTAAGGTTTTTCAGCAGCTAAAACAATATCATAACACCCAGCTAAACGTATCTGGTCCAAGACATTGATAACAAAGTGGTAAGGGGTTTCTCGATCTGCTCGTAGAATAACCTGAAGTTTAGGAGATTGTTTGATCATATCACGAAGCTCAGAGTTAAAGCCTTTGTGTGAAATGGCGTTCTTATTAAAAAAAATACGACGTTGCTGATCGATATGAACAATAAGTTCATTTTTGTGAGTAGAGACACTTTTAGCCTTAGGTAATAAAAGAGAAATACCTTGATTTTTTAAAATAAGACTACTTGAAACAGCAAAAAAAATAAGCAACACAAAAATAATATCGATAAGGGGAGCCAACTCAATGCGAGGCTCAAGTCGATGCTTTTTATAAGTGGGATAGTGTAACGACATTAGATCTGTTTACAAAAGTGAACAGTATCTAGAAATATACGCTCAATTTGAAGAGCAAGTGCTTCAATACGATGCTGTAAGTAATGATTCATCACAATAAGAGGGACAGCAATTGCAAGGCCAGCAACGGTCGTAATGAGCGCTTCTGCTATACCTAAAGACAAGGCTTCTGTGTTGCCGATACCACCACCAGATATCACCTGGAAAATATGCATAAGACCTAAAACAGTTCCCATCAGTCCCAAAATAGGTGTGATCGTAATTAAACTAGACAAAATAGGCATGTGACGTTCTAGTTTGGAAACATGCTCTAAGAGATAGGTACGTAGGGAATCATGAAGATTATCTCTAGATAGGTGTACAGATTTAATCGCTTCTGCTGCAGCATTCTTTAAGACATTATTGCGACCCTGAAGTTGAGCAATAGCAACGTCAGGTTGATTATTTTTAATAATACGTTGAACATCAGATCGTACTTTTGTGTACGAAATATTTTGAAAAATGAAATAGAATAATTTATAAAAAACAATATAACTGCCTAACATTGAACACACAAGCAATACCCACATGATTGGGCCACCTTTAGTGAATAACTCAAACATAGCTATATTTAACAGTGAACATCATCAAATAAATATTTACCACTAAATAAAACAAGCGTCAAATTAAAAATAAGAGACAAAGATCAATGAAAAAGGTAGAGAAAGAGATACTCAAGAATTTCTGGGAGACGAGTCAAATTTATTTAACGCATCAATCAACAAGACCAGTGTGCTAAATTGTTTTTTATCAAAAGAAAAGGTTAAGCAAGGAGTAGGAGACGTAGAATCAAGGGGACATGGGTTGTGATCAGCTTTATGATAGCTAAAGTGACCTTCGGTAAGAATATGCGAAAACTGTTCATTCAATGATGCAACAAAATCCAAAGATAGTGTGCAATTAAGATAAATAATACTATAGTCATCAAGGTAACGGATAGAATGATAAACGCGATAAAATGTCTGAATATAATTAACAGCAGGAGTAATAGATTGAAAATGCTGAAATAATAAGAGATCATCTTTTGAGATATAGTGTGTATCCAAAAGTTGCTCATAAAAAAGTTCAATCCACCTTTTCCAGTAGATACTTCCAGGCTCATCAAAAAGAACAATGGGGCGTGGGGATGTTCGGCCTGTTTGTATTAATGTTAAAAGCTCAAAGGCCTCATCAAAAGTGCCAAAGCCTCCCGGAAACAAGACAGTCGCCTGAGATTCTTTAACAAACATAAGTTTTCGAAGAAAGAAATATTTATAAGAGACAAGTTTATCACTATCTCGAATAAACGGATTAGACTCTTGCTCAAAAGGAAGCAAAATATTAAGCCCAAAACCCTGGTCTTGAGCCCCTTTATTTCCAGCTTCCATAATACCAGGACCCGCACCTGTGATAATCATAAAGCCAGCATCACTTAATTGCTTAGAAATAGACTCAGATAACTGATAAAGAAGAGTGTTGGCAGACGTTCGTGCAGATCCAAACAAACATACTTTTGGATAATTGTGATAAGGTTGAAAAACATCGATAGAGTCGGCATATTCTTGTAGATTACTAGATAAAAGCTTAAGATATTTATCGTTAGGGTTTAAGTGTGCAATTCGAGATAATTGTTGCAAGATGAGTTTGAAATACGTTTTTGACTCATCACTAATAAGAGCCAATTCTTGTTTTAAGTGACGTAATTCTTGTTCCATTATTACCTAATATACCCAAAAACAAGCATAGATGAAACATAAATAATGAAGACAAAAAAGATATCAATTTTAGGAAAAACGAAAGAAGAGCTAGAAAAACTAGTCACAGCATTAGACATGAAAAAATTTGTCGCCAAGCAACTCATGGATTGGATATATAAAAAGTATCAATATAAAACCAAAGATTTTTCAAATATTTCTGAAGAAAATAGACAGATATTAGAAGAAAATATAGAGTTCGAGCCGTTACATTTAATCGAGAAAATAAAATCAAAAGAAGAGAATGCCATTAAATTATACTTTAAGTGTCAAGATGGACAACGTTTAGAAACCGTCGTTCTCAAAGAAAAAAATTACAACACATTATGTGTATCATCACAATGCGGTTGCCCTTTAGATTGTAAGTTTTGTGTGACCGGTATAGTAGGGTTTAAAAGACAACTAACAAAAGAAGAGATTATTGCACAAGTCCTTGTGGCAAATAATATCGGGTATCCTATTACCAATATTGTATTTATGGGGATGGGAGAGCCTTTATTAAATTATGATCAAGTACTTCCGGCAATCCATGCTATAAGTGCGGAATGGGGACTGAATATTAGTAAACGAAAAATAACGGTGTCTACTGCAGGATATCAGCCAGGAATTAAGCGCTTAATGAAAGAGAATGAAGTGTTGAATATTGCATTTTCAGTGGGCTCCGTAGACCCCAAGAAAAGGCTAAGACTCATGCCAATAGAAAAACGATTTCCAATTTTGGAGTTTTCACGGGTTCTATGGCAATATCAACAACAGCATAATAGAAAATTAACCTTAGAATATACACTACTAGAAAATGTCAATGATACGCCTTTAGATATAAAGCTTTTGATCAATTTAGCAAAGTATCTAAATGCAAAAGTCAATTTAATTAATTTAAACCCACATCCTAAAATCCCCTTCAAAGAACTATCAATAAAAAAATTAAGACAGCTACAGAAGCAAGTAGAAGAATCAGGGGTAGATGTGACAATTAGGTACAAAAAAGGTCAGGATATTGCAGCAGCTTGCGGACAATTAGGAGAAACTTTGCTTGAATAAAAAAAACTTTTTAAGTAAACTCCTATACAAGTAACAAAGCAATGAAAAAAATAATTGTAAAAAACACGTACAATGTGAAAATAAAGGGTAAGCCTTCTTTGAATTTAAAAGAGGTTAAAGATGGCCTTGAGTTTGCTGTGATGCCCAGTAGTATAAGTTTAATTAAACCAAAATTGCATGTTAAAGAGGGCGATTCTGTTAAAATTGGGACACCCATTTTTTTTGATAAACAAGATCCTCGTATTCAGTTTTGTTCACCTGTTTCTGGAAAGATTAAAGAAATTATATATGGAAAGCGCCGTGCACTAGATGCCGTCATTATCACTAAAGATAAGGTTGAGAAAGAAGAAAGTTTTAATACCTATTCTTCAAAAGAGATTCAAAAAGAAGATCGAAATAAACTAGTAGAGTATCTATTGTCCGCAGGCCTATGGCCATTGTTACAGGCCTATCCATTTAAAAATATACCAAAACCAGAGGATGTCCCCCCTGCAATTTATGTCACAATAGATAATGATGAGGCATTTATGCCTCAGTCTGAAGTGTACGTCAAAGCCTATGAAGAGGAACTAAAATTAGGCTTAGAACTATTAAAAAAAATAGCCAATAATAACGTATTTGTTGGCTATAAAGAAGGAAATAAAGAAATAGAAAAGAGATTGTCAGGTTACTTAACGCACGAGTTATGTGGGGACTATCCCAGCAATAATCCAGGTATTTTTCTGTATTACAACAAAACAAGTAGTAAAGATAATAAATCATGGGGAATTACAGGATTAAATGTTGCCCGCTTAGGCGCTTTATGTAAAACAGGTAAATATCCAATAGAAAGGATCATCACAATAGGCGGTCCATTAGCAACATCTCCTTGCCATATAAAAACAAGAGAAGGTATAGCTTTAAGTCAAATAGATGAAGATAGAAAGAAAATAGATAATATGCGTTATGTAGCAGGAGGGTTATTAACAGGAAGGAATGCCGGTCAAAAAGGATTTTTGGGCTACAATGAGTTTTCATTAAATATCATACAAGAAGGCTCTGATCCAGAATTATTAACCTGGATGAGAGGTGGTTTGAACAAGGCAACAATATCTAATGCTTACTTATCTGCATTAATACCTAATACACCTCAAAATATAACAAGCAGTTTAAATGGAGGCGATCGTTCATGTATTGCATGCGGGTATTGTGCAACTGTATGCCCTACAGGTATTTATCCTCAATTATTGATGAAAAGTATTAAGGCAGGAGATATTGAAGAAAGTATCGCACTTGGGTTATTGGATTACGTAGATGCAGGCCTATGCACCTATGTATGTCCGTCAAAAATAGATATTGATCATATTATTTCAGAAGCTAAACAAAAGTTAGCACGAGAGGCGCTTTCATGAAGTTAGTAATATCACTGTTAAAAAAGCAAGAAGCATTATTTGCAAAGGGGTCAAAATTAGAGCGATTTTATCCCTTATTTGAAGCACTGGAATCATTTCTTGTCAGCACAAAATTAGTCACAAAGAATCAGACCCACATCCGAGATGCTATTGATACAAAACGCTACATGATTATCGTTGTTTTGGCCTTAATCCCTTGTACACTTTTTGGAATATATAACGCAGGATATCAGGCTCATTTAGCAGCTGGATGGAACCTTGATTTTATATCTGTATTTTTGACAGGTGCACGATATGTTGTCCCTATTATATTAGTTTCTTACACAATAGGTGGTTTATGGGAAACGTTATTTGCCGTAGTGAGAAAACATGAAATTAATGAAGGCTTTTTAGTGACTGGCTTATTATTTCCATTAACATGTCCACCTAATTTGCCTCTCTGGCAGGTTGCCTTAGGTATTACATTTGGTGTGGTAATAGGTAAAGAAGTGTTTGGTGGGACAGGCCGCAATTTTTTAAATCCAGCACTGACGGCACGTGCCTTTGTATTTTTTACCTATCCAGTGCAAATTAGTGGAGAGGTATGGACAGCCTTACCAGTAGCAAAAGAAAAACTAATTGACGGATATAGTGGAGCAACAGCTCTGGCAGTTGCAGCACAAACATCCATAGGCTCAAATGTTATGAATACATTAAAAGAGGCCGGCTTTACTTTATATAAATTGTTTTTTGGACTTATTCCAGGAAGCATTGGAGAAACCTCTGTTTTTTGTGTATTACTTGGAGCAGGTCTTTTATTGCTAACAAAAATTGGGTCCTGGCGAATTATGTTAGGCTCTTTAATAGGTGCAATTGGAACAGTCTTGTTATTTAATCTTTGTTCTGGTCCAGACAGTCTTCCTTTTTATCATATAGGACCTTTTTGGCAAATATATATGGGGAGTTTTGCATTTGCAACAGTATTTATGGCAACAGACCCAGTTTCTGCCCCAGATCTGGAAGAATCAAAGTGGGTTTATGGCCTTTTAATTGGTAGCATGGGGATGATCATTCGTGTGGTTAATCCAGCATATCCGGAAGGATGGATGCTAGCTATCTTACTGATGAATGTATTTGCCCCATTAATAGATCACATCATATTGCAACGGAAATTAAAAAAGCGTATCCCAAATGTCATCTAAAAAAATAAATTCATTTTTATTTGCCTTAATAATGTGCGTGATCGTAAGTGTATTGCTTTCATTGGCAGCAAACGGGTTGAAAGAACGACAAGAATTAAATATCAAAATTGATAAGCAAAAAAATATTTTAAAAGCATTGGGTTTAATCAAAGGGGGACAAAAACTTAAAAATGAAGCTGTTGTTCAACTTTACAGTAAAAACGTTAAAAATACCTATTTGGACATGAAAACTGGAGAGGTGAAATCAACAGTGTTTGAAGGGGCATTACCTCTCTTTATTATTGAGATAAATAATCGTATTGAAAAATATGCTATACCGTTTAAGGCCTATGGATTATGGAGCTGGATTCATGGCATTATTGCCTTGGAAGGCGATGGAAAAACAGTTGTTGGACTAACCGTATTTAAGCATGGCGAAACACCAGGATTAGGCGGTGAAGTAGAAAAAGAATGGTTTCAGAAACAATTCCAACGTAAACAAATAGTCAATAAAGAAAATCAGTTTACCTCTATTCAAATTGCAAAAGGGAAAGCAAAGGATACATATAAAAAGTCTGAGTTATCGTATTCTATTGACGGAATGAGTGGCGCTACTATTACCAGTAAAGGCTTGGAAAGAGATTTGAAAGCGGAATTGAAAAAATATGATATATTATCAAAAAAATTAAGAGAGAGATAAGCGATGTCCTTAGTTAAAAACCCATTCATAAAATCAATTATTAAATCCCCATCGTACAAAACGTTTACAGAGCCTATTATTAAGGCCAATCCAATTTCAGTTGCAATATTAGGCATTTGTTCATCCTTAGCAGTTACAACGCAGGTGATACCTGCAACAGTTATGTTTTTAGCCATGACCTTTGTATTAGCTTTTTCAAATGTAGCTATCTCTTTGTTACGAGATTATATACCAAGAAATATTCGTATCATTGTGATGATGGTTGTTATTTCATCATTGGTCATTGTTGCAGATCAGTTTTTAAAAGCCTTTATGTATGATCTGAGTAAACAACTTTCAGTTTTTGTTGGATTGATTATTACAAACTGTATTATTCTAGGGCGTGCTGAAGCATTTGCAAGCGGAAATACACCGTGGTTATCTTTTTTAGATGGGCTTGGAAATGGAATAGGTTATGGTTATATATTAATCGTTGTATCTTTATTTAGAGAAGTTTTAGGCTCGGGGACTTTAGCTGGATTAGCCGTTATTCCTCAATCATTTTATGATGCTGGATATGAAAATATGGGATTAATGTTAGTAGCCCCAGGAGTATTTATTGTCATAGGCCTGTTAGTTTGGTTACAAAATATATTAACAAATAAGGAACAATAAGACATGAAAGAACTCATTAGTTTAGCACTGGAATCTATCTTTATTAACAATATATTATTATCTCTTTTCTTGGGCATGTGTACGTATTTAGCCCTCGCCAAAAACATTAAAACAGCCTCCAGCGTAGGTATTGCAGTCATTTTTGTCTTAACAATTACAACACCAATGAATTGGGTGATTAATGAATATCTTCTAAAACCAGGGGCACTTTCTTGGGCGGGATTACCAGATGTAGATCTAAGTTATTTGGTTTTCATTACCTTCATTGCAACGATTGCGGCAATGGTACAAATGGTTGAAATGGTATTAGATCGTTATTTACCGGCACTATATGCTGCATTAGGTATTTTTCTTCCCTTAATTACAGTAAATTGTGCAATTTTAGGGACATCTCTTTTTATGGAGGCTCGAAAATATAATTTTGCTGAAGCAACTGTGTTTGGGATTAGTTCAGGGATAGGATGGTACTTAGCCATTATGGCCATGGCTGCCGTATTACAGAAATTAAAATATGCACAATTACCAAAAGGTTTATCTGGGTTTGCAATAAATATGATCACAACAGGCTTAATTGCCATGGCGTTTATGGCATTTGCAGGAATAAAATTAACATGAGGTTTTTATGATATATTTAGGTGCAATTCTTATTTTTACATCGATCATTATGATTTTGGTAACAATATTATATGTGGTTGAAAAATATGTTGTAGAGACCAGTGATTGTGAAGTTTTAATAAATAATGACAAAGAAAAAAGTCCTACTGTTCCGTCAGGTACAAATTTACTAACAGCATTATCTGATGAAGGGATATTTTTACCATCTGCTTGCGGTGGCGGTGGCAGTTGCGCCATGTGTAAACTTCAAGTAATAGAAGGTGGGGGAGAGGTATTACCAACAGAGATACCTCATCTTTCACTTAAAGAAAGAAAAGAGAATGTACGTTTGGGTTGTCAAATTAAAATAAAAAACAATCTAAAAATAAAAATTCCAGATGAAATATTTAGTATTAAAAAATTTGAGTGTGAGGTTATCTCTAATGAAAATGTAGCCACTTTTATAAAAGAACTAAGAGTTAAAATGCCCGATAATTTAGATTTAGATTTTAGAGCCGGTGGATATATACAAATTTATATACCTCCATATAAACTCTCCTACAGTGAATTTGATGTAGAAAAGGAATATAGGAAAGATTGGGAGAACTTTAAATTATTTGATATAGAGGCCTCCAATGAAGAGGAGGTGTTTAGAGCCTACTCCATGGCTAACTATCCAGAGGAAAAAGGGGTCGTCTATTTAAACGTAAGAATTGCCTCACCTCCACCTGGTTCAGACGGTATTCCAGCTGGAATCGGATCTTCTTATATTTTTAATCTCAAACCAGGTGATAAGGTAACCCTTTCTGGACCTTATGGAGAGTTTTTCGCTAAAGAAACAAAACGTGAAATGTGTTTTATTGGGGGTGGTGCAGGTATGGCACCAATGAGAAGTCATATTTTTGATCAATTAAAGCGTATTAAAACAGATAGAAAAATGACCTTTTGGTATGGTGCAAGATCTGCAAGAGAAATGTTTTACGATGATGAGTTTAAGGAATTAGAAAAAACGAATAAAAACTTTAATTATTATGTAGCATTATCAGATCCACAAAAAGAAGATAATTGGACTGGGTATACTGGATTTATTCATAATGTATTGCTAGAAAATTATTTAAAAAAACATGATGATCCAGGAGATATTGAATACTACCTTTGTGGCCCGCCAATGATGAATGATGCAGTGTTTAAAATGCTTGATGAATTGGGTGTAGAGCAAGAAATGATAGCCTTCGATGATTTCGGTGGATAAAAATAAAAAGGTAGATTTAAATTTAACCTTTATGAAGTAGAAAAGGTATTACTCTACAATTAGCCGAATCAAAACGAATAGACCAAAGTTCGAATTCGAAGCCAGTAACAGAAATTGTGGATACTGATGTCAATAACTGTGGAGAAGATACCGCCCAAAGTGTTAAATGATTATTTCTATCGCGCTTTGGTGCTAACATCCAGGAATACTCTTTAAAATTCTTTCTTAGATAGTTTGTTACATATGAACTAGGCATTTTTTTTAAAACACGAATATCATCGTGATATTTTTTGGGAATTTTAATAGGAACTTTTTGAAAGTCTGTAAAAGCATAGGTTTTATTAAATCTATGGGATAAATCAGAAAACATGCCAAAACCAGCACCTTTCCACACAGTTAAGTGCTTAAACGTAGAAAGATAAAGTTGATTCAGGGCAACAAATATCAATAAAAAAGGAACAAAATAAAATTTAACTTTAATCCAAACGAAACTGAAGATAAAAAAGTAGTGCCTAGACAATCTTAGTTTAGTAATAAGCATTCAAGTGCTACCGTCGATTCAAAAATGACAGAAGCTATATCTTCAAGCCCGCTAAGAAGATTTTCAAGACATCTTATACTACCTAGAGGAAGCGTATTTTTATTCGCATGTTCGAGCACAAACTGTAAACTTTCCAAATGGTGATTACGAACTAATATTTCGACATCTATTATTTTAGAAATATATTCAGAAGTGCAGTATTTATTTTGACTGTATTTTTCTAAACTAAGATTAAAATAAAGGTGCATCGTAGATATCAGTTCGCATAAAGTGGTCAATCTATCAAAAATTTGCTTGGGGTATTGTTGCTCAAGCCGTGTATATATTAAAATATGTTGAGCACTTTTAAGAATATACGCAGATGTTTGTTCTACTTTTAGATGAAGATGTAAAATCTCAACACCTTTGCGATTATCAACAGAGTATTGTTTTATTTTATTGTATATATGTTTAAATATATCTTTAGCGTCAGCGTTTATTTTACATATATTAGAGTAGAGAGATTCAAGCTCATTTAGAGGGTAATGAGACGACAAATCTATAATCTTTTTTAAGAGACAGAGTTCTTCACCATCAAGACGTGAATGTTCTAAAATAGACTCTAATATAAGGTTCTCATTTTTCGTTTCAATGGTTGTGAATATTTTTTTTATCATAATGAAAATATAGACGTTAATGATAGCGTGTTTTTGAGAATCGCTTTTCCAATAATACATCCAAAAAGGCCTTTTGAATAATAGTGAGCCAATTGCTCGATATCCTTTAAAGTATGAACACCACCAGAGGCAATAATAGGTGCGTTGCTTTTGGGTAAAAGTGATTCTATAGCAGAGAAGTTGGGACCACTAAGCATGCCATCCTTAGCAATATCAGTATAGATAATGGCAGAAAGAGGGAGTTTATTTAGACGTTTTACCACTGAATCAACTGTAGATGAACTTGACTCACGCCAGCCTTCAACTGCAATGACATCATCTTTCGCATCTAAACCTGCTATAATACGCCCAGGATAATCAGAGATCAAACGCTGACTTTCTTCCATATCTTTTATTAAAAGAGACCCTAATATCACATAGTTGATACCCAAATCAAACAATAAGTCGATACTTTTTTGATTTCTAATACCCCCACCTAATTCAATTTCACAGTCAACCGAGCGACGGATCTGAGTAATAACAGACGCATTAACAAGGTGGCCTTCTTTTGCACCATTTAAATCAACAATATGAATACGTTTCGCGCCTGCTTTTTCAAAACGTTTAGCTAGAACAACTGGGTCTAAGTCAAAGGTTTCACATTCATCGTAATTGCCTTGAGTTAAACGAACAACACGCCCGTTATACAAATCAATAGCAGGGATGATATGAAAATCACTCACTTCATTGCCTCCATCGTAGAAATAAGTTGATCGATGGGGATATGAGACTGCTCACCACTATCCATATGTTTAAATAAAAACTGTTGAGTTTGTAATTCATTCTCTCCAATAATAACACATGCCGTCGCGTTAAGATTATGTGCGTGTTTCAAGTGTTGAGAGAGTTTTGTAAGCCCTAAAAAGCGATGACAAGCTATACCTGCTTTTCGGCACTGCTCCATATATGAAAAACAAGACTGTTCTGCCTCTATACCCAAGGGAATAAAGACGACCAAAGGTTTTGTATCTATTTTGAAGGAATTTTCCTGATCAAGGATAGTTAATAAACGTTCAAGACCAAAAGCAAAGCCAACCGCCGGGGTTGCAGGACCCTTCAGTTTTTCAACAAGATGATCATAGCGACCACCTCCACAAATAGCAGACTGAGCACCCAACTGTTCTGAACAAATTTCAAAGGTTGTATGCGTATAATAATCAAGCCCACGAACCAAGAAAGGGGTCTCTTTATATGGAATTTTTTCTAAATCTAGTAACGATAAAACGCATTGATAATGTGTGAGACTTTCTTTATTTAAACAAGATTGAAATCCTGAAAAACGCTCTAAACATGTTTGTATAAAAGGATCTTTACTATCCAGAATTCGTAAAGGATTTTGACGTAACAATTGCTGTACATGTGCTGAAAGCTGAGAATGATAGGGGGTAAAAAAATCGCGGATAAGGGCACAGATTGCGGGACGAGAGGAAGAGTCACCAATGGTGTTAATCGAAATATGAAGATCTTTTAAACCTAAGGAAGAAAATAAACGATAAGCCAAAATAATAAGTTCAGCATCTGCATAGGGACTTGACTCTCCCAGATATTCAGCACCAATCTGATGAAACTGCCGATAACGACCTGCTTGTGGGCGTTCATAACGAAAAAAAGGACCTACATAAAACAATTTTTGGGAAGAAGTCAATAAACGATGTTCAATGCAGGCTCGGACAACAGCTGCCGTACCTTCAGGTCTCAAGGTAAGCGAACGCTGTCCTTTGTCTTGGAAGGTATACATTTCTTTTTGGATAATATCTGTATCTTCACCAATACCTTGCATAAATACAGCCGTATTTTCAAAAATAGGTGTTGAAATTTCTTGAAAGGCATAGTGTTCAAAAACGGCTCTTGCCTTTCTAAGTATGAAGTCTAACTTTTTGCAGGACCTAGGGAGGAAATCTTGAGTACCACGTGAAACTTTAAGAGACATAAAAGAAACTACTTAACAACATAATATAATTCTATATTGTGACGGACAATCGAAAATTCGACAACAATTTGCTAGAATTTGAATATCATGAGATTTTCAAACTTATTTTGTCCAACCCTTAAAGAAGTACCAAAAGACGCTGACGTTATAAGTCACCAACTTCTTCAAAGAGCTGGGTTTATTAAAAAGCTTGCATCGGGAATTTATACCTTATTGCCCTTAGGACTTAAGGTATGCAAAAAGGTTGAACAAATTGTGCGTGAAGAGTTAAGCAAAGGCAACGCACAAGAACTCATGATGCCAATGGTATGTCCCTCAAGCCTTTGGAAGAAGTCAGAACGTTGGGATAAATATGGTAAGGAACTTTTAAGATTTAAAGACAGACAGGAAAACGAGTATTGCTTGGGTCCAACACATGAAGAAGTCGTCACTGATTTGATTGCTCAGAACCTAAAATCCTACAAACAATTACCGCTATGTTTGTATCAAATTACCACTAAATTTAGAGATGAAGTGAGGCCTCGTTTCGGCTTAATGCGGGGACGGGAGTTTGTGATGAAAGATGCCTATAGTTTTCATGAGAGTAAAGAGGATTTAAATAGATATTATGAAAAAATGAGAGATATCTACGAAAAGATATTTAAGAGATGTCAGCTTAAATTTTCGGTCGTGACAGCAGATTCCGGTACTATAGGCGGATCAGACTCCGCAGAATTTATGGTATTGGCAAAAAATGGGGAAGATGCCATTGTAACGTGTAAAGCAAGCAACATAAGTTGTAATCGTGAAGCATTTTCTTTTCCTGAACCTCAAACAGCAATAAGCGATAAAAATATAAAAGTAACGAAACATCACACGCCTGGTATAACAAGCATCGAAGAGCTGAGTAAAAAATTACAATATGCAGCAAATGAGTGCGTAAAATTACTGGTATACATGAGTGATGAACAAGCAAAGGCAGTCTTAGTAAGAGGTGATCATCAAATCAATGAGATCAAACTAAAAAAATTCTTGAAAGCCACGCATCTTCGTTTAGCAACAGACAAAGAAATTAAAAATATAGTTGGGTTAGACTGTGGTTATTTAGGTCCGTATAAATTTCCACAAAATATTCCTTTAATTGCTGATTTCTCTATTAAAACAATGACCAAAATGCTCATAGGTGCTAACGAAAAGGAGTATCATTATACAAACATCACACGGGAACAATTAAATATTCAGCACTATGCAGATTTACGTTTTCCTGTGGAAGGAGAAAACTCTCCCTTCAAAAAAGAGAGTACATTGACGTTTCATCGTGGTATTGAAGTCGGTCATATATTTAAATTAGGCAGTATATATGCTCAAAAATTACACGCAAGCTTTTTAGATAAAGAGGCAAAACAACAGCCGGTACAGATGGGGTGCTACGGTATAGGTATCGGGAGAACTGTAGCTGCTGCAATTGAACAATCTCACGACGAAAAAGGCATCATCTGGCCCAAAGCGATAGCACCCTTTCAAGCAGTCATTATTATTACTTCCATGAAAAATGAAACCTTATGTCAGGCAGCAGAGGAATTATATAAAATATGCATAGAAAAAAAGATGGATATATTAATCGATGATCGACATATATCAGCAGGTGTGAAATTTAAAGATGCAGACTTGATTGGGATTCCATTGCAAATTATTGTGGGGAAGGGGTTCCTAGAAAAGCAAACATTTGAATACTGCTACCGTGAAACATCAATCAAAAAACATGGGGATCAAAAAGAAATAATGAGAGTACTGCAAGAAACATGAGCGGATTTGTTATCCCCATTGTAGCACTTTCATTTGTATTAATCATCAATCAAAGTGGAAAAGTAGCAGGGACAAAGGAGTCTAAAAAACAAAAAAAAGGACAAGTAGAAACATTTAAACATAGGAAATTAAGCTACATTAATGAACAGCAAAGACAGGGGTATCATGCAAAAAAAGAAGCAGAGTTAACAAAAAATATAAAATTTAGTAATAGAAAAGAACAGCAAGATTATAATGCAATTTACAATTACATCTATAAAAAATATAAATTAAAAGACAAAGAAGAAGCTAAATTAATCGCATTATACATAACAAGATATAGCAAAAAGTCGGGAATAGATCCAAAAATGTCAGCTGCACTTATTGCTCGAGAATCTAGTTTTAACCGAAATGCAATTAGTAAGACAGGTGCAAAAGGTTTGGGGCAAATTAAAGATTTTAATAAGAAAGATTTAGATATTAATAATTCATTTAATATAAAGCAAAATGTAAAAGGGACAGTCACATATTTAAGTAAAATGATACAGAAATGGCAGATAAAAGATAAGAATATACAAACAAATAAAAAGGGAACAGATAATAAAGAAAATATATATATGGCATTGGCATCTTACTACAAAGGGTTTACTGGGGTAAAAAAGACAGGCGTAGACCCTAAAACAAAAAAGTACATAGAAGATATACTTAGGAATTATAATGAAATAAAAACTTATAATGATATAAAAACGCATAGATAGAGATTGTTTCAACAATCAAGAAATCTAAATACACTACATTGTAGGCAACTAATAAAAAAAATGTTAATATATGAGATTAAAAGATTTTTTTAGGATTTTAATGGATCTTATAGGAGCATAAAATGGACAAAGATAACAAGCAAATACAGGAAGACGAAACATTTGATTTTGTCCAAAAGGAAGAGTTTAAACCAACCAAAATAGGAGCGGTATCTGAGTTTGAAAAAAGTCTTAATTTAGATGAAACTAGTACAGAAAAAGAAACAAAAACAAAACCTAAAAAACAAGTCAAAACAGATATAGTCAAAGAGAAAATAGCGAAAGAAAATTTATTTGAACAACAAATTGAACAAACCGTTATTGATTATCAAGAAGGAGATATCATCAAAGGGGTAATTACAAAAATTGAAAAAAGTGGAATATTCTTAGATATAAATTATAAGTCTGAAGGATTTGTACCCATGAGTGAAGTTGGGCAGTCATTAGCAAAAAAATTAATGCCTGGTGAAGAGTTGAGCGTATACATTGAAAAATTAGAAAATAAAGAAGGCTGCACAATGCTTTCAAGAAAAAAAGCGTTATACGAAGAAAATTGGGAAACATTATTAGACGCAATGAAACATCGAACTACTGTAGAAATTATCGTTAATTCTAGCGTTAAAGGCGGATTGGTTGCTTCCTACGAGGAAATTAAAGGGTTTATTCCTGCGTCACAGGTACAATTAGACGCAGAGCAAGAGCTGGGAGATTTTAAAAATAAAACATTAAGGGTAATACCTTTACAAGCAGATAGAAAAAGAAGAAAAATAATTTTCTCTCACAAACAAGCTGAAAATACTACGGTAGAAAAAGTAGCCGTTGACTTAGACTCTTTTGAAATGGGACAAATTCGAGTAGGAAAAGTGACAAGTATTAAAGATTTTGGTGTCTTTGTTGATGTAGGAGGTATCGAAGGATTAGTACATATTTCTGAATTGTCTTGGTCACGTATTAATCATCCCTCTGAACTAGTAAATATTGGGGAAGAGTTAGATGTATTTATTTTAGGGGTTAACAAAACAACAGGCAGAATTTCCTTAGGTGTAAAGCAGTTACAACCTGACCCTTGGGTGGAGGCTGCTCAGAAATATGAGTTAGGACAGGTTGTCCAAGTAAAAGTAACACGTATCGTAAACTTTGGGATATTTGTAGAACTGGAAGAACATTTAGAAGGATTGATCCATATTTCTGAGTTGAGCCAAGATCATATTCAAGATATTCAATCTTTTGCCAAAGAAGATGATGTTTTAGAGGCAAAAATTATTAAAATGATACCAGATGAACAGAAAATTGGTTTAAGTATTAAGCAAATAAAGCGAGAAAATCAAAAAGAGTCTCAAGAAGGGACAGAGGAAGACAGAGAACGTAAATTAGTTAACTAACACTAGTTGAAATGACAGCTAATAAAAAAAGGAAAACTGTAGGGGTCGCACTTGGGGGTGGCGCTGCAAGAGGAATCGCGCATGTAGGTGTCATTAAAGCATTATTAGAACATAAAATACCAATTGATTATATCGCTGCTACAAGTGCAGGATCTGTTGTTGCGTCATTATACGGTGCAGGTATTGATATCGATAAAATAGTGGAAATAGGCAGTAATCTTACTTGGAGTAATTTTTCTAGGTTCAAACTATCACGGAGAAGTCTCGTATCATCAAAACCAATTCAAGAACTACTAGAAAAATATATTGGTAAGAAAAGAATAAAAGATTTTAAAATACCCATAAGTATCTTAGTCACTGATATTTTAACGGGTAAAGGGGTAAAATTAACGGATCCAGAATTAGAAATTGGACTTGCAGTAAGAGCAAGTACTTCTTTTCCCGGAATTTATGAACCAACAGAAATTAATGGGGTTTATTATTTTGATGGTGGTGCAGCCTTTAATTTACCTTGTAATGTTGTAAAAGAGATGGGGGCAGATATTGTCATAGGGGTAGATGTTATTCCCAAAATTACGATTAAAACCCTACCACATAATGTCGCAACATTAGTAGATCGAGGTTTAGATATTTTACTTAATAGTATTTCAAGCTATTTAGCTAAAGAAGCCGATATAGTTTTATACCCTGTTACGGAGCGTTTTACGTCTTTTAATGTTAGACGGGGTAAGAGACTTATTGAACTAGGCTACGAACATACAAAAACACATATAGATGAAATTAAGTCCTTATTATGACAGATAAAAACAAGGGGTATTTCGGTCCATATGGAGGCGCCTTTGTACCTGATACCTTAGTGTCAGCATTAAATGACATTGAAGCGGCTTATAACAAGAAAAAGAAAGAGCCTAAATTTCAACAAGAGCTAAAAAAATATTTGAGTGATTTTGTAGGAAGGCCAACCCCTCTGTATAAAGCTAAAAATTTAAGCGAAAAATACCAGGCGTCAGTCTATCTTAAACGAGAAGACCTAGCACATACAGGCGCCCATAAAATAAACAATACGGTGGGACAAGTATTATTAGCAAAAGAACTAGGTAAAAAATACATTATAGCAGAAACAGGGGCAGGGCAACACGGCGTAGCAACTGCCACAGCCGCAGCAAACTTAGGGGTGAAGGCGATCATATTTATGGGGGCAGTAGATTACAAACGGCAAGCACTTAACGTACAACGTATGCAATTATTAGGCGCTGATGTAAGAAAAGTAGAGTTCGGTTCAGAAACATTAAAAGAAGCGACAACCGAGGCTATGCGCTATTGGATTGAGCATGTAGAAACGAGTCATTATTGTATGGGGTCAGTATTGGGCCCACATCCATTCCCAACCATAGTAAGAGATTTTCAACGCATTATTGGGGATGAAACAATCGAGCAAATACGCGCCTATGAAGGACGTTTGCCAGATAAAATTATTGCCTGTGTTGGTGGTGGATCAAACGCAATGGGAATCTTTTACCCCTTTATCCCGCATAAGGAGATAGACTTAATTGCGGTCGAAGCAGCTGGAGAAGGCTTAGACTCTAACGCACATGCAGCATCATTATCTAAAGGAATTAAAGGTATTTTGCATGGGTCATTAAATAAAATACTGCAAAGCAAAACTGGTCAGATCCAAATAGCTCATTCAATTTCAGCGGGTTTAGATTATCCAGGGGTCGGTCCTGAATTGTGTCAGTTATATGATACGAAACGTATAAAAGTAGCAGCAATAACTGATAAGGAAGCCGTGGCAGCTTGCAAAGAATTATCTCAATTAGAAGGGATTATACCCGCTTTAGAAACAGCGCATGCTTTTGCTTATCTTTTCAAAACTGAACTTAAAAATAACCTAATCGTGATTAATTTATCCGGTAGAGGAGATAAAGACTTAAGGTCAATTACTGCGTCCCATGTCTAAACTAGAACAACGATTAAAAGAAAAACAAGGGTTGATTCCATATTTTACTTGCGGGGATCCATCACTTGAACAAACAGAACACATTATTCAAGAAGCCATAAACGCTGATGTAAGTGCCATAGAAATTGGCCTCCCTTTTTCTGATCCAATTGCGGATGGACCTATCATTCAAGCCTCACATCATCGAGCACTAGAGGAGGCCCCAGATATGAGTGTAGACATGGCACTTAGACTGGTATCAAAATTAGCAACATCTAGCGACGTTCCCTTGATATTTATGGCAGCAGCAAATTTAGTTTTTCGCTATGGAATAGAGGCCTTTTTTGAAGCTGCAAATGCCCATCACTTAGCAGGTCTTATAGTGCCAGATCTAAATCCAGACACAGCAGATCGCTATATTAAGGCAGCAAAGAAAAATAGCGTAGATCTTATTTTTTTAGTCTCTCCTTTATGTAGCAAAGAGAGATTAAAACAAATCGTAGAAGCAAGCACGGGCTTTGTGTATCTCATGTCTAGGGTAGGTGTGACTGGCGAGCAAGCAACGTTATCAGATACCTTAGCTACACAGGTAGCTGCTATAAAAGCAATAAAGGATATACCTGTAGCAATAGGGTTTGGGATTAGTAGTAAACAGCAGGTTCAAGAGGTTTGTCAGATAGCAGATGCCGCCATAGTCGGGTCTTATTTTGTGCGGTTTTTAGCTCAAAACAAGCAGTGTCCACAAACACAATTGCGTGCACTAAGAAACGAACTCTTGAACTTACAACCATGATTGCAGTCGTCATTACGGCTGCTGGAACCGGACAGCGCTTTGGTCAGGACAAAGCCATGGTCATGTTGAAAGGAAAACCGTTATTTGCACATAGTCTGACTGTATTTTATAAATTATCTGTTAAGTATCCTCAGCTAATTACAAAAATAATCATCACCTGTAATGAGCACAATGAGAAAGAGATAAAAACATATTTAACAAGTATGATAAAAACAACAGCTCAGGTACCAAAAACTCAGGTTATATTAGGAGATAAAACCCGTTTTTTATCCGTTCAAAAGGCTGTTGAGAAGGCAGGTGAATCCTGTGATAAAATCATGATACATGATGCAGCTAGACCAGCGATATCATTGGTCTTAATCGAACGAATATTACAGGCCTCAGATACGCATCAAGCAGTCATTCCAGGTATTTCTGTGGTAGATACCATCAAACAAGTTAATAAAGAAAAGTTAGTCCTCAATACCGTCAATAGAGATCAACTATGTGCTATTCAAACACCACAGTGTTTTGATAGTTCCTTATTGAAGGATTGTTATAAAAAAGCGGGATCTAATAGAGAGTTAAGCTTATTAAGTGATGAGGCACAGCTCGTTGAAAAGGCTGGAATTAAGGTACATGTTGTGCAAGGTGAAAGACAAAATATCAAATGTACCTGGCCACAAGATTTAGCATATCTGGAAAGTATGACAGATATATTTGAAAGAACATAAAGCGACATAAAAGTTAACGCATACTAGATTATGAAGTCATAGCGATGATGATGAACGAGGAACTGCCATAAAACGAGCAGGGATCGCTAATTCATGGCGATATTTAGCAATTGTACGACGTGCGATTGAGATACCTCTTTCTATCAAGGTGCGCGAAATTTGTTGATCACTTGCTCTAGGAAATTCTTCAAGGACATGTTTGATAACTTGCAAAAAGCGTTCTTTTGTAAATCCAAAATAATTACGGGGACAAAATTGTCTTAAAGATAAAAGTCCAAATGGAGTCTCAACATATTTTTGACTTAAGGTTCGGGATATCATAGACGGAGATAATGAGAGCTCCTGAGATAAGGATTTTTGAGATAAAGGTGTTAAATACGCTAGGCCATGTCGAAAAGCAGCCTCTTGTTTAGAAAGTAAGGTTTTGACTAGTTTGTTTAAGTGATCTTCGCGATGATTGATCGCAGAAATAAGTTCCTTGGCTTTCTTCAGTTGTTGAGTAAGAAATACGGTTGCAGAAGCATCTCCTTTGGCCTCATTTAACAGGTGTTGATAACGAGAAGAAAGGGAAAGAGTAGGCCCGGAGCTAGTTTCTAAATTAAGCAGTTTTAATTGATTATTACTTAATTCTACTTTAAATGACGGTCGTATATAGCTTGTATGAGATTGAATGAATTTCGAACAGGGACTAGGGTCCAAGTTTTGCTTGATAAAATCAGCAATAGCGATAATGCCATTTTCAGGAAGCGATAATGATATAGCAACGGATTTAAACTTTTTCTCAGAAATAGCCTGTAAATGATGTTTAACAACAGCCAAGATAGGCTTTTTTAATGAGGGATCCTCAAAGTTATAATGCTCAACTTGAAGAGCCAAACATTCAGATAACGATCTAGCCCCTACGCCATCGGGTTCTAGATTCTGTAAAATTTTTAACAAAGATAATAATTTGCGTTTTGAAAGTGAAAATCGATCAAGAGCCTTCTTCTCAATAGCAGAAAAATCAGTAAAATAACCACGTTCATCTAGCGAATGGATTAAAAAAGAAATCACACGAAAATCAGATAAAGGAAGCCCAATAAGTTTGACTTGTTTGAGTAAATAATCCTCTAATGATACAGGTTCTAAATCAGAAATAGCCAGAGAACGAACATCTTCATCATGGTTAGAATATGAAAGTTGACTACTTTTTATTGGAATATAGTTATCAGTGATATCCAACATAATATTATCCTGACAACTTTCTTCAATACTACGTTGCAAATCATGGTAAGAGTATTGAAGTATTTTAAATTTTTGAAGAAGAGAAGGGTGTAAAGACTGAGATAATGTTAGTTTTTGCGCAAGATTAACCTTTAAATTAATGTTCATAGTGTCAAACTAGGATTTACTTCACAGCTTGAGTTAAATGTTGTAAAGGTAGCTTTATAATAAGCAGCAGTTGCAATCATAGCAGCATTATCTGTACATAAATTTCGAGGAAGGCCAAAAAAGGATAACCCTTCAGTTTTGCAGTGATCGCTAAAATAAGTAGACAATGTTTGATTAGCCGCGACACCCCCAGTAATTGCCAAATTAAAGCAATCATACTGTTTACAAGCACTCAGACTTTTATGAAATAAAAGTTCTATAATTGTACTTTGTACATTCGAACAAATATCTTCTTTAGCAACATCAGGGTTTTGATCAATATAGGTCATAACCGCTGTTTTTAAGCCAGAAAAACTGAAATCCAGACCATCATGAAGCATAGGTTTAGGAAAAGGGATTTTGAGGTCAGAGGCATGGTTTGCAAGTCGTTCAATTTTAGGACCTGCAGGGTAGCCCAGTCCTAAATAACGCCCAATTTTATCAAAAGCTTCACCAGCGGCATCATCACGAGTAGCGCCAATTAAGTCAAAATCATAATGGTTTTTTACAAGACACAAAAGAGTATTTCCTCCAGATACCAACAAGGTAATAAACGGGAAGCTGGGCGGAGTTACACTTAAAAAGTGAGCATATATATGACCATGTAAATGATTGACAGGGATTAACGGTAACTGACAGCAGTGAGCCAATGTTTTAGCTGCAGAAATACCGACCAAAAGAGAGGCTTCTAAACCAGGACCTTGAGTAACAGCAATTGCATCAAGGTTAGACCATTCAAGATTTGCATCATGTAAACTTTTTTCGATAAGAGGGTTGATATGTTTACAGTGAAGGCGAGAAGCAAGGTCAGGAACCACCCCTCCCTTGGTTTTATGGGCGTTTATTTGGGAATAGACACAATTACTTAGTACCTGATTACCATCTTTTACAACAGCCACCGCAGTTTCGTCACAGGAACTTTCAATGCCCAAAATATACATAACTACTAGCCTATAACGGCTAAATTAATGCGTGCTAATAGCCTCACGCAAGTGGGTGACAACATAATCCAAATGCTCTGTAGTTAAACCTGAAAAAATAGGGATAGATAATACGTTATCGCAAAGTGTTTCAGCAATAGGGCAGTCTCCTTTTTTATACCCTAAGTGAGCAAAGCATTGTTGGAGATGTAAAGGAACAGGATAATAAATACAAGACCCAATATTTGCATCATTTAAGGAAGAAATAACCTTATCACGGTTTGAGAGATTGAGCGTATATTGGTTATAAATAGAAGAATGTGTGTCCAAGACAAAGGGTATCTGTAAGTCTGAAAGTTGAGAATTATAAAAAAGGGCATTTTCCTGTCTTTTTTTATGATGATCATTAAGATAAGGTAATTTTACATTTAAAACCGCAGCCTGTAGGGTATCTAACCTAAAATTACCCCCAACAAAAGAGTGGTAATATTTGGGTTTAGAGCCATGATTTTTAATCACATTTAGCTGCTCAGCTAAGCTATCATCATGACATGTCACAATACCCCCATCACCCATACAACCCAAATTTTTACTAGGAAAAAAAGAAAAGCAACCAATATCTCCGACTGTACCCGCTTTTTTTGTGACTCCATCAGCATTTGTATAAGAAGCACCAATGGCCTGAGCGGCATCCTCAATAACAAAAAGATGATGTTTTTTTGCAATAGCCATGATAGGGTCCATATCTGCCATTTGACCAAAAAGATGAACAGGCATAATCGCCTTGGTTTTAGAGGTGATTTTAGCTTCAATTAATGAAGGATCAATATTAAAAGTTTGTGGATTGACATCAACAAAAACAGGGGTAGCCCCTGTTCTGGCAATAGAACCAGCCGTAGCAAAAAATGAAAACGTTGTAGTAATAACCTCATCTCCGCTGCCAATCCCCAAAGACATCAAAGATAGTAGCAAGGCATCTGTGCCAGAAGAGCAGCCCACCGCATGACGGCTCCCACAATACGAAGCGATAGCGTGTTCTAACTCATAAACTTCAGGCCCATTAATAAACTGCTTATGTTCATAAACAGTCTTAATAGCAGATAGAACTTGATCAGCTATTGGCTCATACTCTGTATTTAAATCTAATAAAGGAACACTTGTAATATCTTTAACTGTATTATGCACAGAAAAAGTATAGCAAAAAAATAAAGTATCGACTAGAAAATTACGACAACGTCAAGCATCAGTTTTTAATTGTATAGAAGAAAGAAAGCCAGTTTTAGCTAAGGGAGTACAATGATTAACAATATCAAATAACTGTTGCTTTAAGGCAAGAGATGACGTAGAGACAGGCTGTGTGATAAGTTGCTGAATAGAAGTCTGTGCTAAGTCTAAATCAAAAGGAAAATGTTGCTTAACAAAAATTTTAGAAATGACAGTTTTCTTACAAAGTTTAGAATCAAAATATAGTTCTTCATGCAGTTTTTCTCCAGGACGTGGACCTATAATTTTTATTTCAATATCTTTATCTAAAATCAATCCAGAAAGTGAAATGATTTGTTTGGCCAAATCAATAATCTTGACAGGTTTTCCCATATCAAGAATAAAAATATCTCTCCCTTTGGCAATAGGTCCGGTTTGTAATACCAATGAGACAGCTTCTGGAATTGTCATAAAATAACGAGTCATTTCAGGAGACGTTACTGTTAGGGGGCCACCATGTTTGATTTGCTTTTTAAATAATGGGATAACACTACCATTAGATCCTAAAACATTCCCAAAACGTACAGCAAAAAACTTACAAACACTGTTATGTTCAGAATAAATTTGTAAAAGCATTTCACAGGCACGCTTTGAGGCTCCCATGCAGCTACTGGGACGTACAGCTTTGTCTGTGGAGATGAGTAAAAAATGTGAGAGCTTAAATTGTATACTAAGTTCAATCAAATGTTGAGTACCTAAAATATTGTTTTGGATAGCTTCATAGGGATGCTGTTCCATCAAGGGGACATGTTTATGGGCCGCAGCGTGCAACAAAATGTGAGGTTGATATATTTTGAAAATATGTTCTAATCGCGCACGATCTTTTATGTCTGCAACAATAAAAGAGATGGTCTTATTAGGTTTGGAGGACAACTCTTGAGTAAGTTCAAATAATGCATTTTCATTATGATCAAGTAAAATAATATCACAATTAAGATACTTATAAAGCTGTCTACAAATTTCAGAACCAATAGAACCTGCAGCCCCTGTCACTAAAATTCGCTTTCCAGAATAAAAAGAACGTGTATGCTCAAGATCCATCTTGATTTCTGAACGTAACAAAAGGTCATCAAGTTCAACTTCTTTTAATTGATTTGTAATCCCTTTGCTTTCAATTAGGGCCGATAGTCCCGGTGTAGAACGAAATGCAACGCCTGTAGATTGACAGGAGTGAACAACTTCTTGGAAACGAGACCTAGAAATAGAGGGTAAGGCAATAATAAGTTCGTTAGGCAAAAAAGTTTGACATACAGATTCTAGATCATTCAGAGTGCCCAAGATTTTTTTGTGATAAATAAGCTGTTTCAGTTTATTAGGATCATCATCTAAAAAACCAATAATATCATAATCATTAAGATAAAATTGAGTAATTTCTCTGGCGATACGACTTCCAATCTCACCTGCACCAAGAATCAAGACACGTTTACGCTTTGTTTTGCTACCCCATTTACGATTAAAATCTCGAATTAGACGCATAAAAACGCGCAAATAACCAGTTAAAGAGAGCGTGATAAAAAAATCTAAAAGTAGGACAGGTACAGGAACAGCACCTTTAGACCAAGCTAATAAAAAACATCCAAGTACTAACGAACTAAGTAACGAACTTTTAAGCAAAGATAAAAATTCTTTAACCGATGCATAACGCCATAAAAAATGATACACCCTAAAATACGCATAAAATGAAGATTTAATAAGAGCAGATAACGCCATAATAATCAAAAAATGCTGGAATGAAGAAAATAAAAATAGCCCTTGTAACAAGGTAAATGAAAGAAAAAAAGAAAAACTATTAAAGATAAAATCAAGACAAACAAGGATACTAATTTTTAGTTTCGTAGAAATACTGAAAAGGACGTTAAGTAACGACTTCATAAGCTAAACTATAGCGTATTTATATTTATTTGGCACCCTTAGAAGACCTAGGATCACTGATAGGGACTACTCGTTTATAGATAAAGATTTTGTCATAGGGGATTGCATCAATAGTTTTATGCAGCGTCCATTGAGGATTTTGTGTGGCTTTTTTAAGACCAAGGTTAAAATGATCTTGTGATAAATCAACACGTACTGGAATAGTCCCTGATGTAGGTGATATATTAACCAGGAAGTAAGGACTATAGATAAAATAGTCACTGTTATTGAGGTAGACAGAAAGGGAGGGCTTTTGTTGATTGATCGATATCGCATCATGTATTTCCGTGATCGTATAATACTCATGTAAAGCAAGCCAAAATTGAACAGGCGCCACAATTTTGGAGCCTAAAGGTATCTCGGTTGTTAGTTCCTTAGTAATAATAGAATAAGGAGTGTTGTTTTTATGAATATATAGAAAATATAAATCGCCCATAAGATTATTTGAAAAATAAAGAAATACAAAAACGAATAAAAATTTTTTTAGTAAAACTTTTTCCTTTAGAAGACCAACAACAGCTAGTAAAATAGATATTACAATTACAATTCCCATATATCGAGCACGAAAGGGGTGTAAGATAAGGAGAAACTGGATAAAGGTGAAAAAAGAAATAAGGGACAAATTAGAAAGTAGAGGATCCTTTCGATATCGAAAGAACGAAAAAATAATAATGCCAATTTCAAAAAATAAAATATATACGCGCTTAAGGCCAAGACAGTAAGCACGAAAAAAATCATAGAATTGATAAAACAAGGAGGGGGTAGCTTTATGAAAAGAGGTGCGTTCAAACATAATTGAGAAAAAATGATTTTGTATAAAAATAAGATCCCAGGTGAATCCTTTAAGCACCATAAGAAATAAAACAATACCTCCACCACCAACGAAATAGAGATAACTTTTTCGTGTGTTTATAGGGAATCTCCACAAAACGAGGAGTATTGAAAGAACAAACGCTGTAGCGAAGGGGTGTGTAAAGACCATTAACCCCACCAGTAAGCCCGTAAAAAAGAGATGATAATAGTGTTTGGATTGTATAGCTTTGACTAAAAAATAAACAGACCAAATCATCAGAGTTGTGACTAAAAATTCCAATCGACCCCAACGAAACGTAACAATAAAGACATTATGAAATAGAAACAGAATCATTCCAATTGAAAGAAGGCGCTTAGATGATATGAAGCGTGACAAGAGAAAAAAGAACCCATTAAAGCCAACAAGACCAATTAAAATAGCAATAGATCTAACTGTAAAAAGAGAGATATCAAAAAATAAAAAACTAAAAGCAAGTAGTATGTAATAAAGAGGGAAAATCTGAGAAATAAGGGTTGAATGAAGAGGGAAAGGATTTTTTCCCCACTGATCATAAGCATGAACAGCGTTCCAACCTTCGTCTATAGCAATCATTGGAATGGAATCAAGTCTTAAAAAATAAAGTGAAAGGTAAAGGATATTAAAAAATAATAAAAGAAAAAAATTCACAAAAAACATGATACCATAATGACCAATGAAAAAAGAAAGATATAGCGAAACATTTTTCAAAAGAATCAACACGTATAGCAATAAATCCGCAGAAGTCGTAGAAGATCTTTTAATTAAAAAAATGAATGGATGTGAGTTAAGGTCTGTATTAGATATTGGTTGTGGGACGGGTGTTTGGCTTAAGAATTGGGAGAAAAGAGGCGTGAAAGAAGTTGTAGGAATAGATAATGCCAGAGCCTTGAACGATACATTAATGATAGATCCAGACGCATATGTAACACATGATTTATCAAAAGAAATCGTATTGAATAAACAATTTGATCTTGTTCAATCATTAGAAGTAGCAGAACATTTGCCCTTAGAATCTGCAGCTATTTTTATTCAAAATATAATTAGGCATGGAAAGGTGGTTCTTTTTTCAGCAGCAGTGCCTGGTCAAGGAGGCACGCATCATATTAACGAACAACCATTGAGTTATTGGTTTGAGTTGTTTCAAAAACATAACTTCGAAGCGTATGACTGTATTCGCCCGTACATTATTAATGACAAAAGAGTGGAGTATTATTATAGAAATAATATACTGTTATACATTCATAAATCTGTAAATAAAAAAGTAACCTTACAACTAGAAAAATATAAAGTGTCATCAGGTAGTAACATAAAAGATTTTTCAACAATGCCATATAAAATACGTAAAAAGATAATAAGTTTCTTGCCAAGAAAGGTTGTGAATGGGTTAGCCTTTCTGAAGGTGCTGTGTTTAGTCAAATTAAAACGTTGATATTGATAAACACATGTCATAAGAGAAAGTCCATGAATAATGATAGTAAACGTTATTAGAGAGAATCGTTAGCTATTATCTAATACAACAGAAAATCACTGTTTGGGTATAAAAAAGTTGGGATAAAACGAAGCCAAATAAAGAGATTTAGATACAGCTAAACTGCTGGCTCCAGTATAATCCGATAGGTGATTCAAATGAAAGTGGCTACATTTAAAAAGCCGTGAAACATAAATAAATAACATATTAAATAAAAATCCGTTAGAAAAAGCGATAGTTCATACCTATCAACTAAAACAAAAGAACCATTACAAGTATGATTTTTATGAAGTAAGTAAGACAGAAAATCGCTACTACAACCATAATCAAGAATTCGACTCTCTTTTGTAATAAAGGAAGAACACTGAGTTAAGAGATATGAAAGTCACGACTCATGCATAGAATGCGAAAAAGACAGCACTAGCTTGCATGAAATTTGAATAGAAAATCTATTCAGCATTTATAAAAAGATATATTTAAGTAGAGAATAAATGAAGGTGATACAAGGCAGCATAACAATATAAGAAAACAAAACGATACGAGCAGCATGGCTAGATTCGAGACCTAAAGTTGGGGAAAAAAGAAAAAAAAAGGAAAACAAGAAAAGACTTGTATATATACTAGAGACTATAAAAAAGATTTAGCAAAAGGTAAAGATAGACAATAATGTATGAGAGACAGTTCTCCTTCCCAATCAAATCTCCAAGAAGGATAATGTTCATTTAAGGCCCTATTGTCATCTCCAGGATGCAGGATAAATTCTGTTTGTTGAGTCACATGTCGACATTCACGTGAAAAGGTTTTAGCTGTATTTCGACCACTATGTGCAATACCAAGACAAGGGGTATGAGCTAATGCGCAAGTTCGTTTACGATACAATGATAGAACTTGCAAGAAAAGATGAGAAAAAGAAAGTTTCAAGGAAGCAAAAGAGGGTACATAGGGAATACGAATCGCTGGGATATGATTGCGTAGTGCTAATCTATAAAAAATAGGCCAAAGTTTTGGCAAAACATGCACATGTTGATGACTATCAATGTGGTTGATTTTAAGCCCATGGCAAGTGAATTGATCCAGTTGCCATTGAATTTCTTTTTGAAGTTTTTCAATAAATGTAGAAGGGGAAAAAAATAATCGGAAAATAAAGGAGCGCCATGACGTAAAGAAATAGGGCCGAGTATGCCATTTTTCACCCACAAGTGTGATATGAGCACCAATGTGCAGGCCGTTTGTTTGAAGCGTTTTTAGGCAGTCCCAATCGATATAAGATCCGTTAGCACATACAGAAATACGTTGAAGAGCCTCTTGTTTAGCACAAGAAATAATTGCCTTATTTATAGACGGATGTAAGCCATAATCATCTGCAGTAATTGAAATCAATGACTTTATTTTATGCATCTTCATCAATAATATACGTAGGGTAGCCATGGAGTTCTTTTATGATAACAATTAAATAACGGCCAATAATTCCAACAGATCCTAAGATAGTGCCACTTAAAAAAAGGATGCTACAAATTATATCTGTATATCCTGGAACAATAAGAGGCCCAAAAATAATTTTCAATAGTATGGATGTTGCTCCTGCAAAAAAACTTAGTAGTGCCAAACTGACACCAAAAAGAAAAATAACATTAAGGGGTAACGTACTAAAATTAAACAAAATATTCATTGCAAAACGAGCTGATTTGATTGTGTTATACTTGCTGGAACCAGCAAAACGATCCAGTTCTTTATAAGCAATACATTTGAATTCAATGTTAAAAAGTGATGGAATCACTCGAAGAACTTTTTGTTTATGTTGAATAGAGTTGAACAATGATTGGACACGAGGTGAAATTAAACGAAAATCAGGAGCGTTGGGAATAAGTTTAATATCTGAAATTTGATTAAAGATGCGATAAAAATTTTTAGATAAAAAACCCTTAATGCCAGTTGTGGATTCATTTCTTACCATTTGTACATATTCGTAACCTTCGTCAAAGTATTGGAGCATTTTGGGGATATAAGAGGGGCAGTGTTGCAAGTCAGAGTCCATCATAACAATGGCATCACCTTTAGCATGTAAGATACCTGCCTGCAAAGCAGCCTGGTGGCCAAAGTTTCGAATAAAATGAATGGAACTGATATTTTCATGTGAAGATGAAAGATCTTGAATTAAAGATTTGGTAGTCATATCACTCCCATCATTTACAATGAGCACAGAATATGACCACAGTGGTATTTTATTAAACTGACACTTAATAAGTTCTAACAAACTAGGAAGGTTGTCATTTTCATTATAAACAGGAAGAAGGATTGTGCATATTTTCATCACTACAATGTATAGTCTAAATTAAACAAAAATATTATGAAAGATTAAAAAAAGATAGTCTGACTGTAAAGATACAATCAAGAGTTTTCTTTAATAAATAAATTTTCATACATTGAATATAAAAATGCAATATAATGGAGAATAATAATATAAGCAAAAGAAATGATCCGTCCTCCATTACCTGAACCTAATCCCAAAGTTTGTGAAAAGAAAAATAAAATAAAAAAATAATTAACACATTTAAAATGAAAGAAAAAATGTTTTTGTGTAAAAGATAGATCAGAGTTAATAATTCCAGGGTATGGAGGTAACCAATGTACAGATTTTACAATAAATGGAACTAAAATTCTGTAAGTAAACGGATTTTTAGAACCATTTTTATCTGGAATAAGTGAGTCAAACTGACATATTTTAAGATATTTAAAACAATCTTGAGGAACTTTATTGACATCATATCGTTTATAGGATTGCCAAATAAGCATAGAAGTAATGATTAACAAAGTGACAAATATAAATGAAAAAAAATGAAGATTTGATGTTTTGCTTAAAGATTTTATAAATTAAATTATCACAAAAATAAATAAGAAATGAAACAACTAAAAAGTAAATTGTTGTTATTTTCATTTGTCTCTTTAAGTATTAATCAATAAACTTTAAAATAATAATAATGATCAAATTTCATAAACCTCACATTACTGAAGAAGAGATAAAGGTCGTTAGCGAAACGCTGCGTTCAGGATGGTTAACCATGGGACCTATAACCATTGATTTTGAAAAAAGTTTTAAAAATTATATAGGCTGTAAATATACGGTGTCTGTAAATTCTGCAACAGCAGGTTTACATCTAGCACTTAAAGCCATTAATCTACAACCTGACGATGAAGTGATTTTACCAACCACAACCTTTGTGGCTACAGCTGAAGTGGTCGCCTACTTGCACGCTAAACCTGTTTTATGTGATATTAACGCAAATACACAAACAATAGATGTCTCAAAAATTGAAGCACTTATTACCCCTAAAACAAAAGCGATTATGCCGGTTCATTTTGCAGGGATTCCCTGTGATATGACCGCACTAAAAGCGATAGCAAAAAAACATAAACTATTAATTATCGAAGATGCTGCGCATGCCTTACCATCAAGTTATGAAAATCAAAAAATTGGCAGTATTGGTGACATTACGGTCTTTTCTTTTTACGCGACCAAAACCATGACTACGGGTGAAGGAGGGATGATTTGTACCAACAATAAAAAATGGGCGGACAAAATGATGGTCAGTCGCTTACATGGCATGAGTCGAGAAGCCTGGCGACGTTATTCAAATAAAGGGAGCTGGCATTACGAGGTATTAGATATGGGCTTTAAATACAATATGACAGATATGAATGCAGCATTAGGTTTAGTACAACTTAAAAAATTAGATTGGATGAATCAAATGCGAAGGGAATTAGCTCTTCGTTACATCAAGGCCTTTGAGACCTTGCCTATTCAATATTTAGAGGTACCAAAAAATTGTCGCTCTTCGTGGCATTTATTTGTGATTAAAATTCAAGACCGTGATGGATTGATCCAAAAACTAGAGAAAAATAATATTGGTTATGCGGTCCATTTTATTCCTATTTATCATCATCATTATTATCAAGAAAAGTTCAAATGGGACAAGAGAGCCTATCCGGTAGCTGAAAAAAACTACCAACATTCCCTGTCATTGCCGATATGGCCAGGATTAAGCCAAAAGGATCAAGATTACATTATCCAAACGGTTAAAAGCCATGTCAAAGAAACTGTATCAGCATAGCCTAAAGCCCTGTATTGATTTTTTTTTAGCCACCTTGGCACTTGCCTTTTTAACACCGCTATTTGTAATAGTCGCTATTTTAATTAAACTAGACTCGAAAGGACCCATATTTTATACACAAGAACGAATAGGTAAAGAGAATAAACCCTTTACGATGTTAAAATTTCGTAGCATGAAAATTAATGCGGACCAAATGGGGGCGTTAATTACACACAAAAATGATCCACGATTAACAAAGATGGGGACGCTATTAAGGCGTATTAAGCTGGATGAGTTGCCTCAACTCATGAATGTAGTAAAGGGAGACATGGCGATAGTAGGTCCCCGTCCTGAAGTTAAAAAATACATAGAGAAATTTAAAAAGGAGTATGAAGAAATACTAGAAATTAAGCCTGGAATCACAGATTTTGCAACATTAGAGTATGTAGACGAAGAAGCCATTCTAGCTACGTTCAAGGATAAAGAACAGGGCTACATCACTGAGGTACTTCCCCAAAAAATTAAGTTAAGCAAACGATACAAAAGAGAACTTTCATTCCGAGTAGATATGAGGTTAATTATAAAGACATTAGCCAAAATAATTGCCTAACAAAATTAAAGCCTGTAGGATATAAGGCATGAAAATAGCAGTCATTGGTGCAGGACGTTGGGGGAGAAATCATATAAAAACATTGTCTTCAATGGGTAGTTTAGCTGCAGTGATAGACAATAGCAGAAAAAACATAGAAAAAATTCAATCAGATTATCCAGATTGCAATGTTTTTAATCATATAGAGGAGGAAGGGGCTCTTGATTATGATGCGTATGTGGTTGCAGTACCAGCAGAACATCATTATACGATTGCAAAAACCTGCTTAACTGCATCAAAACCAGTCTTAGTCGAAAAGCCTATTACCTTAAATAGCCAGGAAGCAAAAGAATTGTGTGCGCTAGCAGACAGCAAAAAACAGGTGTTAATGACAGGGCATTTGCTTTTATTTCATCCGGCGATTCAAAAAATTAAAAAAGAGATGCTAGAAGGGCGGATCGGAAAATTACAATACATGTATAGCAACCGTTTAAATTTAGGGACGGTGAGAAAAGAGGAGAATAGCCTATGGAGCTTTGCGCCACATGATCTGTCAATTTTTCAATATTTTACCGACAAAAAGCCAGAAGACATTGAGAGTAGAGGGGGCGCATTTTTACAACCAGGGATTCATGATACAACCATTACCTGCCTAAAATACCCCGATAATATCGTGGCGCATAGCTTCGTAAGCTGGTTACATCCATTTAAAGAACATCGATTGGTTGTTATTGGGGATAAGGGGATGTTTGTGTATGAAGATAGTACCCCTAAAAAAGAGTTGCTTTTTTACGAAAAAGGTATCGATTGGGTACAAGGAGAACCAGTCAAACGTGAAGGAGCCACAGAAGTACTTTCTTACGAAGAAAAACAACCGTTGGAAGCTGAATTACAACATTTTATCGACTGTATTCGTGGAAAAGAAAAAAATGAGGTGATTTCTGGCAGAAAAGGAGTGGATGTTTTAGAGGTACTCGAACAAGCACAAGATACCTTAGAGAATAAAAGTAGTATCAAAAATACCAACGTAAATACTGAACGAAAGATTCATTCAACAGTCTGTGTACATGACTCTGCCAAAATAGGTAAGGGAACAGCCATTTGGAATTTTAGCAATATTTTAGCAAATGCCGAGATCGGCAAAAACTGCATTTTAGGTCAAAATGTAAATATTGGAACAAACGTCAAAATAGGAAATCACTGCAAGATTCAGAACAACGTCTCAGTGTACGAAGGAGTTGAACTTCAAGATTACGTGTTTTGTGGGCCCTCTATGGTCTTTACTAATATTAATATGCCCAGAAGTAAATATCCGCAGGCAGAGTCAAAATACTATGTTAAAACACTGGTTAAAGAAGGCGCTTCTATCGGTGCTAATGCCACTATTGTATGTGGGGTTACTTTGGGTCGCTTTTGTATGGTGGGCGCAGGAGCTGTTGTTACCAAAGACGTGCCCAATTTTGCACTTGTAGTAGGTAATCCTGCACGCGTTGTGGGATGGGTATCGGAAGGTGGGAAAAAGCTGGAGTTTGACAAAGAAGAGTTGTTGACTTGTGCGAAGAGTGGGAAGCAATATCGTATGGAAGAGGGGAAGGTAGTAGAAGTAGACGCGATTCGAGTTACGGCGCAACGTTAAAAAGTGAAGAAAAAGCCGATTATGATCTTTCTAGGTCTACAGTAAATTAACTAATAAGGTAATTTCTTTTTAAATAATAAGATCTATGTCATCCAATTTAGTATATGATAAACGTATAGCTTTTTATAAAGCTCTAGTAAAGAATCAGGTTAAAGTTTAAACGATCGATGAATTTATTAAATTTTGCTGGAAACATATTCATAAGCTAAGTCTTTTAAATAAAAATTCAGGTATGTTTCTAATGATTAACATAATATATTTCCACGTCCATTTGACGTACAATACATTTCTTTTACTAGCTTGAGCGTTATAAATAGCTTCTGCAACATGATTAGGTGTAGTAGTTAAGTGACGGGGTAACGATAGATGCTGTGTCATTTTAGTGTCTACAAAACCTGGGTGTACAGTCAATACATGAACATTCGAGACATACAATCGATTTCGTAAACCACTTAAATAGGCCGTAAATCCAGCTTTTGCTGAACCATAGATATAATTACTTTTTCGGCCTCGATCAGCCGCTACGGAACTGACTCCCACAATAAATCCATGCCCCCTTTTTTCAAAATCATTTGCGATAATATTCAATATAGAGATATTTCCCAGATAGTTAGAGTTAATGACGGCTTGGGTTTCTTTGAATGATAATTCGGAGACTTTTTGCTCGCCTAAATACCCCATTACTGTAATAACACCATCAGGTTTTGGGCTTAGTTTAGTATAAGTCGCTTCATGAGAATCAAACGTGCATCCGTCAAATAAAACAGTATGAATAGCGTGCTCTGGAAAATATGTCTTAAAAGTCTTTCTTTGCTGTTCCAATCTGGTTTTATTCCTAGCTGCAAGAATAACAGAGTATCCATTTTGCAAATATGTCTGAGAAAGTGCATGCCCAATATCTGACGTAGAACCCAATATTAACACTGATTTCATGATTTCTGATTATGGCATATAGTCAGAATATAAAGCAAAATTTAATAATCAGAGTCTTACTGAAAAAAAAATCATAAATTGCGATGTGATAACCGCATTTCACGTATACTCAGGAGTTGATATGTAATCGTCTCGATTGCAGAGATTCAAAGAGCTTTCTAGCATCGATATTCTTTTTAAGTGAAACAAACTGATCAAAATCTTTATAGGTGGATTTAAAAAAATCGGCACTCATTCTAGAGTCTTTAGCCAAGTATAAGCGACCATTATATGTGTTGACGATAGTATCTAATTTATCCATTAGAAGACATGTTTTAGGTGTCATTGGGAAGTCAAGAGCAAGTGTATACCCTTCCATTGGAAAAGATAATCCTGGTAGGGATTCATTTCCAAATCGTTTTAATACTGCCAAAAATGATCCTTGGCCAGATTGAGATATCCTCTCCAATATTTTTCTAAGACCGTCTCTACTAGTATTCAATGGAAATACACATTGATATTGGGTAAAGCCTTGTTTCCCGTAGCATTTATTCCAATCATGAATATGATCCAAAGGATAAAAGAAAGAATCATAATCAACAATTTTCGTAGCGTCTGATTTAGGACTCATATGAAAGTATACTGTATTAAACAGCCGAACAGTCCAAGTGTTTAAGAAACCGTTAGGTAGAAAAAAAGGAATCCTTTTTTTACGTTTACAGGAGTATGTTAATAGCGGTTCAGAGTGTAACTCTGTCAGCTCATTTTCATGAGCATGTTCCCCAAGCATGAGGATGGATCGTCCAAGAGATGAGCCCTTTGCTAAGCAATCAATCCATGCGACAGAATACGTCCAATGATGATGAGAGTCAAAAAGGGTCATAATGGCATCAAGATTCTTTGCACGAACTGTTTTTTGTCGAATATAGGAAGACTTAATAGGGATCAGCTGCATAGCTATGTTGATAATAACGCCTGTTAGGCCCATACCTCCACAGGTCATATAAAATAAATCAGAAAGGTCATTTTTTGAACATCTCACGATCTTTCCATCTGACATCAAGAGATCAAAATACAAGATGTGCTGTGATAACGAGCCATGAACATGATGATTCTTTCCATGAACATTTGCAGCAACAGCTCCGCCTAATGTTACATATTTAGTACCAGGAGTTACAGGCAAAAACCATCCTGCAGGAATGATTTTTTTTAAAATAGTGTCAAGCGTAACCCCTGATTGGCAAATGATGACACCCCTTTGTGAATCAAATGTTGTAATTTGATTAAATTCTGTTGTTGAAATAATGGTGGCGTTGAGGGAGCTGTCTCCATAACAACGACCCATACCTCTAGGAATGACATGTTGAGTATGATGAATCACTTCTCTAAGTTGATCGAATTGATGAAAGGGAATTAATGACGCACGGATTTTAGGGGTATTTCCCCAGTTAGATATCGTGTCCATTAATATAACATAACTGCAAAACTAATCAGCCATCCAATAATACTAAGCTGTAACCATATATCATGTAGGAGAATCTTAGTTGGGTTATCTGTAGTTTTTTCAAAATAAGTGATGCTAAGGTATCTTAAAATCCCAAATAATACAAAAATACTAGTGAAATAAACATAGTCAGAATTTGTACTAGCAAGAACTGAGGAAGAGGTTGTGTACATGATATAAGATACAATGACCACAGAGGCCATAATAGCCATGCAAGTACTTAAAAATTCGTGATTGTATGATACAAGAACAGGTCGGGCATTGGAGGTTCCTTTTAAACTAACTAAGTCACATTTTCGTTTAGAGAAAGCTAAAAAAAGTGCAAGTAAAAATGTCATAATGACAATCCATATCGATAATTCAACGCTAGTGACAGTTGCGCCAATGAATAAACGAATGACAAATCCTATTGCAATAATAAACACATCAATAATAGGAATATGTTTAAGTTTGAGCGAATAGACAATATTAAGCAGCACATAAAAAAGAAAAATGAAAGCGATTTGTTGGAAAATTGCAATACTAAACCCAAAAAGTAAAAGAAGAGTTGCCAAGAAAAAAGCCAATTTAAGAGGAACAGAACCTGAAGCCAAGGGACGATATTTTTTAATAGGATGATTTTGATCTAACTTTATATCCAGTGTATCGTTAAAAATATATACAGCACTTGCGATTGATGAAAAACCAATAAAAGAAAGCAACAGTTGATAGATAAGATGAAGCTCAAATACTTTTAATCCAAAAAAAAGAGGAAGAAATATAAATGAATTCTTTATATAGTGATGAGGTCTTAGTAACGTTAAGATTGAAGTTATCATCATTTTAAGTATAACTAAAAAAGAGCAACTCTACTATCTAAGCACAAAAAAATAACACGAAGGTGGGTCACGCGCTAGTGAAATTTGTCATGATTTAAAATTCTCATCAGTGATGAAATATGATAATTTAGAGAAATATCAGTTGTAAATTTAGTAAAATTTATAAATTGTAAAATCAAGCAATGACTAAGTATGATTATTTAATCGTTGGAGCAGGTATTATCGGCTTGACGATAGCGTATGAGCTAAAAAAAAAATACCCAGATTCAAAAATAGTTATCCTAGAAAAAGAAGCTGAAGTTGCCATGCATGCCAGTGGTAGGAATAGTGGTATTCTCCACGCTGGTTTTTATTATACAGATAATAGTCTAAAAGCGCGTTTTTGTGTGCAGGGAAATGCTGCAATGAAGGCATTTTGCCAATCACAAAATATTTCTATTGCCAATGATGGGAAGCTCGTTGTGGCAACGAACACAGCCGATGTTGCAACATTAAAGACTTTATATGATAGAGGCTTAAAAAATGGTGTTGATGTTCGTTTAGTTGATGAAGCAGAAGCAAAGGAGATTGAACCTCGTATGAAAACAGTACAAAAAGCCTTGTATTCGCCTAATACAGCGGCGGTAAACCCTGTGAAAGTATGTCTGCATTTAAAAGAATTACTAGCGAAGCAAGGGGTTGAGATAAAAACAGGGAATAAAGTTAGAGAGATAAAAGACGATCAAGTAATCTCTCAAAAAGAGACGTATTGCTTTAAAAGACTGATTAATTGTGCGGGTATGTTTGCCGATAAAATCGCTCATATGTGTGATGTAGGACATCAGTACACAATGATCCCTTTTAAAGGGATTTATTTAACGTATAAGGGTGAACAAAGACTGAACACCAATATTTATCCTGTTCCAAATCTTTTGAATCCATTTTTAGGGGTTCATTTTACCAAAACAGCAGAAGGGAAAATTAAGATAGGGCCGACAGCTATTCCTGCCTTTTGGAGAGAGCACTATAGCGGATTAAGCCACTTTAATCTTAAAGAGGCCATAGAAATTATGCGTTTAGAAACATCAATGTTTATACATAATTATTCCCAGTTTAGAACAATCGCTAAACAAGAGTTCCCAAAATATTGGAAGCCGTATCTGATCAACGAGGCATTAAAACTAGCTCATTTTGATTCCAAAAGTTTCGAGCTAAGTCCTCCAGGGATTCGTGCACAGCTGTTTAATAAGCAAACAAAAAAGTTGGAGATGGATTTTATTGTAGAGTGTAAAAAAAATACGACACATATCTTAAACGCAGTGAGTCCTGCATTTACCTGCGCGTTTGCATTGGCAGAGTATGTAATTAATCTGATAGATAGGACTAGCTATATTAATTGAATCATTTCTTCACAATAAGGACTTATTAGTGTAACTTAATACAAGTTGAAACAAGAAGGTTTTATAGAGGTACAAAAATGAAAAAAGTATTAGTTACAGGAGCAGACGGATTTATAGGGTCTCACTTGGTTGAACATCTCTTAGAGAAAGGCTTTGTTGTTCGTGCGTTTGTTTTTTACAATTCATTTAATTCTTGGGGCTGGCTTGATAAACTTGATAAAAATCAGTTAGATAACATCGAAACTTTTTCAGGAGATATTCGAGATCCAAATGGGGTTAAAGAAGCCCTGAAAGGAATGGATATTGTGTATCATTTAGCTGCGTTAATTGGCATACCTTTTAGTTATCATTCACCAGATTCTTATGTAGATACGAATGTGAAAGGTACATTAAATATCCTTCAAACAGCCAGGGAATTAGGCACTGAACGTGTGTTGGTTACATCAACATCTGAAGTATACGGTACAGCACTTGAAACGCCTATTTCCGAAACGCATCCTAGACAACCTCAGTCTCCTTATTCAGCGACTAAAATCGCCGCAGATTGTATGACAGAGTCGTTTTATCGTAGTTTTGATTTACCTGTAACCATTGTTAGACCTTTCAATACTTATGGGCCTCGCCAGTCAGCCAGAGCCGTTATCCCAACAATTATCACACAACTTTTAGACGGGAAAGAAGTAATAGAATTAGGGGCTATTAGTCCAACTCGTGATTTAGTTTATGTTAAGGATACGATAGAAGGTTTTTTTAGAATTTCTCAAACCAGAAAAACACTGGGAAAAGACGTGAATATAGCAACTCAAAATGATATTTCTATAGGTGATTTAGCTCAATTAATAATTAATGAAATAAATCCTAAGGCAAAAGTTATTTCAAAGGAAGAAAGGTTACGACCTGAAAAAAGTGAAGTGAATCAATTGTTAGGCTCAGCGGAAAAATGTAAACAGCTTTTAAACTGGGCACCCTCAATATCGTTAATTGATGGATTAAAAGAAACCATTGAATGGTTTAAAGTTGATTCAAATAGAGCTTCTTATAAGTCACATATATACAATGTCTAGTTTTCTAGATCAGTGTCAGGTGATTATTGATTTTATACGGGATCAGTTTCCAAATAAAGATTTTATCCCATTGCATGAACCAAGTTTTAATGGAAATGAAAAAAAATACTTAGCTGATTGCATTGACTCAACGTTTGTTTCATCAGTAGGGAAGTATGTCGATCAGTTTGAGCACATGATAGCAAGCTATACAGGTGTTAAGTTTGCGATTGCAACGGTGAATGGGACTGCTGCTTTACATATCGCTTTATTGTTAGCCGGAGTAGAAGAAAATACAGAAGTAATTACACAGCCTCTAACCTTTGTTGCTACCTGTAATGCCATAAAATATTGTGGCGCAGACCCAGTGTTTATAGATATTTCTCAACACACATTAGGGATGTGCCCAGAAAAACTCGAAATTTTTTTAAAATCATCAACAAAAAAAACAGCCCAAGGCTTACTAAATATCCATACCAATAAAATCATCAAAGCCTGTGTGCCCATGCATACCTTTGGCCATCCAGTAGAGATAGATAAAATAGTCGATGTTTGTGACCAATTTGATATACCGGTCGTAGAGGATTCTGCCGAGTCTTTAGGGAGTTTATATAAAAATAAACATACAGGCACGTTTGGTAAGCTGGGTGTATTTAGTTTTAATGGCAACAAAATAGTTACCACAGGTGGGGGAGGGATGATTGTGACGGATGATGAGTATTTAGCAAAACGAGCCAAACATTTAACAACCACTGCAAAAGTACCTCATCAATGGGATTATGTTCATGATGAAATAGGCTATAATTATCGGATGCCTAATATTAATGCCGCATTAGGCTGTGCTCAAATGGAACACCTAGATCAATTAATTAATATAAAACGTGAACTAGCAAAAACATACCAAGCGTTGTTTGATGACCTTGATATAAAATGTGTGCAAGAACCAGATAATACGAGGTCTAATTATTGGCTACAAACAGTATTGTTTAATGATCAGGAAAGTCGTGATATCTTTTTAGAGATGACAAATAAACAAGGTGTAATGACAAGGCCGTGTTGGGAGTTGATGTGTCAGTTGGAGATGTTTAGTGATTGTTACAAAAGTGAATTAATGAATTCAAAAGATTTTGCTTTAAAATTGGTTAATATACCCAGCTCAGTTGTTTTATGTTAATAAATATAGGCTATTTTGCTGATGGACCTTGGAGCCATCGGGCATTTGAGAAAATTATAAAAGATAAGTATTTAAACATAAAATTTATATGTGTTAGATATGATACTAAAGATGAAACGTTAAAAAAATATTCAGAACAATACAATATAGCGTATTTAAAGCATCAAGATATAAATTCGCAAGAGTTTATTTCAGTAATTAAAGGGTATAATTGTGATTTGTATGTATCAATGTCGTTTAATCAAATTTTTAAAAATCAAATTATTAATTTACCTCGTTTAAAAACAATTAATTGTCATGCCGGTAAACTCCCCTACTACAGGGGAAGAAATATTTTAAATTGGGCACTTATAAATGATGAGATGGAGTTTGGAATAACGGTCCATTATATGGATGAGGGGGTAGATACTGGTGATATAATATTACAGAAAACATTTGAAATTACGGATCAGGATGATTACAGCTCTTTATTAAGAGTCGCACATAAAGAATGTGCTATTGCACTTTATGAAACCTTAGAATTTTTTAAATCAGGACCTGTTCCAAGATTAAAGCAGAATGACATTGATCCCATTGGCTTTTATTGTTCAGCAAGAATTATTGGAGACGAAAAAATTAATTGGAATCAGTCTAGTAGACAACTTTTTAATTTTATCAGGGCGATATGCAGACCAGGTCCTGAAGCTAGAGCTTTCTTAAAGAGTAAGGAAATGAAAATTAATAAAGCAATAGAAGTAAAAGGGGCAAAATCATATATTGGTGTACCAGGAACAATTTTATATAAAGATAGCAATAGTTTTTTAGTCAAAACAAAAGATACATTCATAAACATAGTAGACTACTCTTACGATGCTAAATTTAAAGTAGGAGATAGGTTTGAGTAATAAACGCACATTTATCATCGCTGAAGCAGGTGTAAACCATAATAGTGACGTATCATTAGCAAAAAAACTCATTGATTTAGCAGTCATAGCAGAGGTAGATGCGATAAAATTCCAAACATTTAAAGCGGAGACATTAGCGTCATTAGACGCACAAAAAGCAGCTTATCAAAACCAAAAAACGTCTTCTTCAGAAAGTCAATTTGATATGTTATTGAAGTTAGAATTAACTCATGACATGCATCTTGAATTAATCGACTATTGCAAGCAAAAAGATATTTTATTTTTATCATCACCGTTTGACTGTGAGAGTATTGACTATTTAAATCAATTAAAACTTCCAATATGTAAAATACCATCTGGAGAGATTACGCATATACCTTATTTAAGAAAAATAGGTCAATTAAATAAAAAGACGATACTTTCTACCGGAATGTGCACACTGAAAGAAATTGAATTTGCCATAAATTTTTTGTTTAAATCAGGGCTTGATCGATCACATTTATCATTACTTCACTGCACAAGCGAATATCCCTGTCCATTTGAAGATGTTAATTTAAAGGCCATAGAAACCTTAAAAAAAGAGTTTGGGTTGCCTGTCGGATATTCAGATCATACATCAGGAATCACAGTGCCAATAGCAGCCGTAGCCATGGGTGCAACTATTATTGAAAAACACTTTACACTTGATAAAACATTACCAGGTCCAGATCATCAAGCATCTCTGGAGCCTGATGAATTAGAACAGATGGTCAAGGCTATAAGAGAAGTTGAAAAGGCTATGGGTAACGGGGTGAAGCAGCCAGCTAAATCTGAACTTAAAAATATTAATATTGTTCGTAAAAGTATTGTGGCAAAAAGACGCATTAAGAAAGGAGAAGTGTTTACTGAAGATAATTTAATATGTAAACGACCAGGAACAGGGCTTAGTCCAATGCAATGGGATAAAGTAATTGGAATTAAAGCAGATAAGTTTTATGAAGAAGATCAATTAATTAATCCTGAAATATCATGAAAAACCACAGAAGATTGAAAGATTTATTTTGCGAAGAAACAAATAGTATTAAATCTGCTTGGAGAATCATGGATAAGGCAGGAAAAAAAATGATTCTTGTCATGAATAAGAAAAAGTTAGTTGGTGTAGTTACTGACGGAGATATTAGACGAGAACTATTGGACGGCAAAACATTAGATGAAAAAATAGTAAGGATTATGAATAAAAATCCAAAAGTTCATAATCTTCATTTAAATAAGATAGACGAATCATCAATGCACGAAGTTAAAAAAGTTCTTATAAATCAAAGGTTAGAAGGGGTGCCCGTTTTAAACAAAGACAAAGAAGTTGTAGATTGTATTTTTTGGGATGATTGTTTTAAAGATTCTATATTTCAAGAAAAACATTCTAAGTTATGTCCAGCTGTTATTATGGCTGGTGGTAAGGGAACTAGAATGGCGCCTTATACTGATATTATTCCAAAGCCATTAATTCCTATTAATAGGAAACCAATGATTAAACATATTATGAATAAGCTTTATACATATGGGTGCGATCAATTTTTTGTATCGCTTAATTATAAGGCAGATTTAATAAGATCATTTTTTCAAACTGACACATTTAATAAAAATTCAATATTTTTTCAAGAAAATAAACCTTTGGGCACAGCTGGTTCTCTTAATTTGATTACAAATAAACTGTCAGATACATTCATAGTGACTAACTGTGATATATTTACTGATTTTAACATTAAGGAACTTGTTGATTTTCATGAATCAGAGAATAATCTAATTACAAGTGTTTCATCTTTAAAACATTTTAAAATTCCATATGGTGTAGTTGATATTAAAAAAAGTGGAATAGTAAAAAAAATTTCTGAAAAACCAGAGATAGATTTATTAGTAAATATAGGCTTTTATGTTTTAAATAAAAAAGTGCTGGATTTTATACCAAAAGATCAATATTTTGATATGACTAGTTTAATAGAACGTGTAATTCTAGAAAAGAATAGTGTAAAAAGTTTTCCGATTTCAGAAAATTCATGGACAGACTTAGGACAAATTGATGAATATAATGAATATGTTAAGCGAATCAATGCAAAAGATGTCAAATAAAGTTATTATTGTTACTAGTACAAGAGCTGACTATGGATTACTTAAGGAAGTAATAAATGAAGCAGAAAATTCAGGTAATAGATTTGAACTATTAGTAACAGGAACACATTTGGAGAAGGAGTATGGCTATACTATACAAGAAATTCTGTCGGATAATACTTTGGTTCATCATCAAATTCCATTAGAACTCGTTGAAGATGAATTATTGCCCAATATAATAGCGAGATGTATTGTTAAATTCACTGCTGTCTTACAAGAACTAAGGCCTGATATGTTACTGTTGCTTGGCGATAGATATGAGATATTAGCTCTTGCAATTACTGCATATACACTAAACATCCCTATAGCACATATTCATGGTGGAGAAGTCACTAAAGGGGCATTAGATGAAGGGTTTAGACACTCTATTTCAAAAATGGCATCCTTACACTTTCCCGTAACCCAGTTTTACAAAGAACGTCTAATAAGAATGGGAGAACATCCAAATACAGTTTTTAATTTTGGTGCGCCAGTAGTTGATGTAATTAATAAATTGAAATTAGAGAGGTTGGATGAGCTTTCTAAACAACTTGGGCTGTCGCTTTATCCCAAAGAGTTTATAATTTGTACGCTTCATCCGGAAACTTCAAGCGTTGTGTTAGTTGAAAAGCAAATAGAAAGCGTGCTAAATGCGTTAAAAAAATTACCTGAATACAAAGTTATTTTTACAATGCCAAATTCAGATCCTGGTAATATGATTATTCGAAATAAAGTTAGAGAATTTTTGAACTTAGAACATAGAAGATGTGTGATTGTTGAATCTTTAGGTTTTAAACGTTATATATCCTTATTAAAAAATGCTTTTTGCATGTTAGGTAATTCATCAAGTGGCATGACAGAAGCTCCCATGATGGGTATTCCAACAATAAATATTGGAAATAGACAAACTGGACGATTGCAATTAGACTCTATATTATCATGCAGTTTTGATGACGAGGAAATAATCCAAAAGATAAGTCAAGTTGAGAATAAAAATATTAAAAAAGATTTTCCTTTTGGTAAAGGTGGAGCAAGCAAGCGTATTATTGAAAAATTATCTGAAATAGAAATGATTAAAATGGCAAATAAAGAGTTTTATGATTACCAAACGACTTAAAAATTTTAGAATTATACCTAGATTAGATATTAAAAATGATACGGTTATAAAAGGGATTCATCTCGAAGGTTTACGTGTAGTTGGTAATCCAACTGAGTTAACACAAAAATATTACAATGAAGGTGCAGATGAAATTATTTTTATGGACGCTGTGGCTAGTCTTTATGAAAGAAATAGTCTTGATCTAATCGTAGAAAAAGTTGCAAAAAAACTATTTGTTCCTTTAACAGTGGGTGGAGGCTTGAGAAATTTAGGTGATATTGAAAAGGTCTTAAGGTTAGGTGCTGATAAAGTAGCTATAAATACTGCAGCTGTTCGAAATCCAAACTTAATATCTGAAGCTGCAAATCGTTTTGGAAGCCAATGTATTGTTGTTTCTATTGACGCCAAAAAAAAAGGTGACTCTTGGGAGAGTTATGTAGATACAGGAAGAGAGTCTACAAATTTAGATGCAATCAATTGGGCAAAAGAAGTTGTTGATTTGGGTGCGGGAGAACTTTTAATTACATCTATTGATAGAGAGGGAACCAAAAAAGGGTTTGAAGAAGATTTAGTAGAAAAAATTGCATCAAAAGTTCCTATTCCTGTTATTGCCTGTGGTGGAGCTGGTTCAGTTGATCATGTTTCTTCTCTTTATAAAAAATTTCCAATTAGTGCGGTAGCTTGTGCTTCGATTTTTCACTACAATATTTCATCAATAGCTGATTTGAAAGCATCTATGGAGACGGAGTAATTATGATAGCAATAATAGATTACGGGTTAAGTAATATGAAAAGCATTGAAAATGTTTTGTCTTTTTTATCTTTAGACTATGAAGTTATTAATACAGCTACTGATATGACCAAGTATTCTCATGTTATTTTGCCAGGAGTTGGCGCTTTCATTGATGGTATGAAGGGTCTAAAAGAAAGAGGTTTAGATATAGTCTTAAAAGACTTAGCAAATAAAGGAGTACCTATATTAGGAATTTGTTTAGGGATGCAATTGCTGTTAGATAAAAGTTTGGAATTTGGTGAAACAAAAGGCCTTTCATTATTTTCTGGGGTAGTTAAACCATTAAAATTTGAAAAAAAAGATAACATGTATGATAAAAAAGTGCCACATATTGGATGGAATCGCTTACTTAAGAATAGAGTTGAATGGGAAGGTAATATACTAGATAATTTAGTAGGAGATGAGGTTTATTTTGTTCATTCCTTTTTTTGTGACCTATATAACCAAAATCAAGTAATTGCAAATACAAGTTACCATAATCATATGTTTGCTTCTGTTATTAGAAATAAAAATGTATATGGTTGTCAGTTTCACCCTGAAAAAAGTGCAAAGGTTGGGATTCAGATAGTTGAGAATTTTATAAAGTTTGGAGAAAAAAATGAATAAAAAATTAGTACTAAATCAAAATGATCTTGAAGTTAAGTATGGGTTACCCAGAAAGGTTTTATTTTGTTCAAGTTGCAATATGACAAATCAACGTCCAAATTCTACAAATGAGTTTTTACATAATAAGTCTTCTCAGAAAAAAACAATCCCTTTTAATGAAGAGGGAAGGTGCTCTGCGTGTTTACATAAAGAAAAACAACATAAAGATATTGATTGGAAAGAACGCGAAGAAGAGCTAAACGCTTTATGTAATAAATACAGATCTAAAGATGGTTCTTATGATTGTATTGTTCCTGGAAGTGGAGGCAAGGATAGTGTATATGCTGCTTGGATGCTGAAATATAAATATAATATGCATCCACTTACCGTTACATGGTCACCTCATTTATATACAGAAGTAGGGTGGAATAATTTTCAGAATTGGATTCATAAAGGCGGTTTTGATAATTTCTTGTTTACACCAAATGGAAAAACACACCGCTTATTAACGCGTTTGGCAACGATAAATATGTTACATCCTTTTCAACCTTTTATTATGGGGCAAAAAACATATGTAAAGAAAATGTGCGCTCAATTTAATATTCCTCTCGCTTTTTACGGTGAAATGCCAGGTGAGTATGGAAATATAACAAAGTCTAAAACAGCAGGTGAGAGAACATTTAATGATGCGGGGCATGGTTTTGAGAAAAATGAAACTGATCCAGAAAAATTGTTTTTTGGTGGAGTATCTGGTGAAGAGTTAATTAAGAAATACAAGGTAGAGAAAAATGACTTACTTGCTTACACACCATTGAGTAGTGAAATTGAAGAGAAAAAGAAAATAGATGTTCATTATTTAGGATATTATCTAAAGTGGGACCCACAAGAGTGTTATTATTTCTCAGTAGATAAAATAGATTTTAAAGCAAATCCTGTTCGTACTGAGGGCACATATTCAAAGTATAATAGTCTTGACGACAAAATAGATGGTTATTTTTATTACACATCTTATATTAAATTTGGTATGGGAAGAGCGATGCAAGACTCAGCTCAAGAGTGTCGTAATCAAAAAATAACACCTGAAGAAGGCCGTGCTTTAATTAAAAAGTTTGATGGAGAATTACCTCAGAGATATTTTAATGAGTTTTTAGAGTATATAAGTATGAATACTGAAGAGTTTCATGACTTATGTGATACTTTTAGGTCTCCTCACTTGTGGAAAAAAGAGAGCTCTGGTTGGAAGTTACGTCATACGGTAAATAAAGATGGTGTAGATGATAAATTTAATACTTAAATTAAAGATTTTTTAAAATATTATCAATTAGTAAAATATTGTCGTGAAATTTACATATTAAGTTTTATAAAAAAGTATAGAGTTTAATTATGAAAATATTAGTCCACAGCAGTATGAAACAAAGAACAAGAGTTCAGTTAGATTTGGTTAAAATGCTGTCTAGCTATAATAAAAATTTGGATTTTTATTTTTTAATAGACTCTGAATCTATGATTAAAGATGTAATGCCATATAAAGTTATTTTATTGGAAAAATTAAGAAATAATTGGTTTTTTAATTTTTTTTTTACTGAAATAAGACAAACATTTTTGTTAAGATTAATTAGAAGAACTTTCTATTCTGTAAGCGTATTAATTGAAGCTATATTTTTATATCATGAACTTAAAAAATATTATCATTGGTTGTTAGTAAGATTTAAAAAAGAAAGGTTTGACGCTATTATTTTAAACGGAGACAGACACGGAAACACGGAAGCTGTAATATTAAAAATTGCTAAAAAATTAAATATCAAAAGTATCTGCCCTTATTATTGTCTTTCAGACGATGTAAGTTTAATATCAAATTCGTATTTACTTCAACTAAAGTTTTATAGCCCATTAATTGTTAAATTATTGTTCTTTCTTTATAAAGATCACGTTTTTACATACCAAAGTAAAAAATATTTTTATTATACACCTAATATCTTTTTAGCATTAAAATGGTTCGGTGTTTTAAGCAAGTATCCTTGGTACATAGGAAATGGATTAGTAGATGTTGTGTGTATTGATAGTTTAATGACATTTAATCGATATAAAGAAAATAGAGTACCTGAAGAGAAATTGAAAATAATAGGTGATATTAACCATCAAATTCTTTATGAATCATCAAAAAATAATATAAAACAACACTATATTGATAAATATGATTTAAATCCTAAAAATAAAATTATTATGTGTGCATTACCTCAGTTACTAGAACAGAAAACACTATCCAAAAAGGAGCATTGGGAAGAGATCAATTTTTTAGTGGATACATGCTGTAAGAGCAAAGAATCTGTCTTATTATCATTACATCCCAAAATGCAATTTGAAGAATATAGGTTTTTAGAAAAAAAATATAAATGCATTATTCTGAAAGAAAGCTTAGCTGAGAGTTTGCCAATAGCAGATTTATTTCTTTCAATTAATTCATCCACTATGATATGGCCTTTTTATTTAGGAATAAATAGTATTATTTTAGACTATTATAATTTATATGGTGCTTGGTTTAATAGTTTAGACAATATTACTTTTTCTAAAAATAAAAATAAACTTTTGGATGAAATTAAAAAAAATCTTAATATTAAAAAAGATTTTAAAAGTGATTGGATGAAATTATCTAAAGATAAAGTTTTTGACGGTAAGGTAATTCAAAGATATTCTGATTTGCTAGAAAATTTAAAAACATAATTATTATTAATCATGATTAAAAAAATTGGAATTATTGGCTTAGGCAGTATAGGTAAAAGGCACTTTGATGTTATCAGTCAATACTTTCCATATATCGAAGTCGTCATTGTTAGTTCAAAGAAAAAAATTGAGTATACAACAAAAAACGTTATTTTAGTTAGAACCATTGAGGAAGCTATTACTTTAGATATACAAGCAGCTATTATTGCTTCACCAGCATCATTTCATATAGATCAAGCAATACAATTGGCTAAAGAGGGCATTCACTTATTAATTGAAAAGCCATTAGCGTGTGCAGATTCTACACAAATAAAGGCTTTAAAAAAAATTGCATATGACTCTAAGTTAGTTTTACTGGTAGGATATACACTCCGTTATGATCCAAATTTGATGAAATTAAAACAATTAATTGATTCTAAAGTATATGGGGATATATTGAGTGTACATATTGAATGTGGGTCATACCTACCTGATTGGAGGCCCGATCAAGATTATACAAATACTGTATCAGCCAAAAAAGAGCTTGGAGGTGGCGTATTATTAGAGTTAAGTCATGAACTACATTATGCAAAATGGATATTTGATTTAACTGAAATTATTTCAGCAATTACAAGAAATTCAAATACATTAAATATCAATGTTGAGGATCATGCAGTGATACTAGCTCAATCAAAAGAGGGGTATCCTATACAAATTAATATAGACTTTTGTAGAAAAGAAAGTAAACGATTATGTAGAGTTGTTACTATTAATGGAGAGTTACATTGTAATTTGTTAAAAAAGGAAATAACGTTTGAAGAAAATAATAAAGTAGTGACAATTAAGGCAAATAATTATGAAAGAAATGATATCTTTTTGAAACAGTTTAAACATTTTATAAAGTGTGTAGAAGGAGTAGAAATTCCAAAAGTGACTATTGATGATGGTATTAACATACTAAGAATGATATCTTTGTGTAAAAATCAAACCTATGAGTAAGAATTACGCATTTATCTTTGCTAGAGGTGGATCAAAAGGTATCCCTCGAAAAAATATTAAATTATTTAATGGAAAGCCACTAATTGCCTATTCAATTCTTTTAGCACAGAACATGAGTGAAATTAAAAAAGTATTTGTTTCTACCGATGATGACGAAATAGAGAAAATTGCTAAACAGTATTCAGCTGACGTCATTAAAAGACCGCAAGACTTAGCGACTGATACTGCATCTGAGTATGACGCTTGGAGGCATGCTATTTTGTATTTACAAGAATGCAATGATAATTTCGATAGATTTATTTCTTTACCAACAACATCTCCATTACGAAATAAAAATGATATTCAAAAAACAATCGAGTGTTTAGATAATACTACAGATTTTGTCATTACGATTACAAATACAAATCATTCCCCTTATTTCAATATGGTTCAAAAAATAAATGATAATGTAAAATTGATGTTAGATAGTGAAGATACAGTAGTTAGACGGCAAGATGCACCCAAGGCATTTAATATAACAACGGTGGCCTATGCGGCTCATGTTCAATCAATTTTAAATAAAAAAAGTATCTTTGATGGCGAAGTAAAGTATGTAGAAATCCCAGAGGAGCGTGCTATCGATATTGATACGCCTTTAGATTTTGATATCGCTGCATTTTTATATAACAGGAGAACAAATTTCAATGAAAGATAAAGTTATTTTAGTGACAGGAGCAGCTGGTTTAATAGGAAAAAGCATTTCAGAGTTTTTATCTAAACAAAAAGCGAAACTTATTTTATGTGATATGAATACAAATGTTGGTATGCAAATGGAAAAAGATATGGGTAGTAATTCTTTATTTGTCAAAACTGATATCACAAAAAAAAAAGATATAGCGGTAAGTATTGAAAAAGCAGATTCTCACTTTGGAAAGATTGATGCAGCTATACACTGTGCATATCCAAGGTCAAAAACGTGGGGAGTACGTTTTGAGGAATTAGAGGAAGAGTCTCTAAAGACAGACTTATATGGTCAATTAGGTAGCGCTATTTTATTCTCACAACAGATACTTACCTATTTCGAGAAAAAGGGCTCAGGTAACTTAATACATTTTTCGTCAATTTATGGAACCTTTACTCCAAAGTTTGATATATACGAAGGAACAGAGATGACATCTCCAATAGAATATAGTGCAATAAAATCAGGGATAAACGCAGTTGTAAAGTACTTAGCAAAGTATTATAAAGGAAAAAATATTCAAGTTAATGGAATTAGTCCAGGAGGTGTTTTAGATAAACAGCCAGAAAGTTTTTTAAATAAATACAAAAGTCACTGTAATTATAAAGGAATGTTAAATCCAGAAGATTTATTTAGTAGTATATTATTTTTATTATCAGATAATTCTAAATATATTACTGGTCAAAATATTATTATAGATGATGGCTGGAGTGTTTAGATAAAACTAACATATGTTATTTAATTCAATTGAATATATAATCTTTATAACAATAATTTGCTCAATATATTTTTTTAGTTTCGCCCGTTCAAGATTTAAAAAATATTTTATACTACTGTAATGAGAAAAGTATTTACGTAATAGGTTTTTTGCCTCCTTTCGAATAAAGTATTCTCAACAATGATTAAAACAAAGAAATACGTATATATTTCAAAGAAATTATGGATTATTTAGAAATAGAGCCAAAATAGTTTATGGAGCTTTGTGATAAATTTAGATCTCCTCATATATGGGGGAGAGATAGTAAAGGCGAATTTAAACTTAGGCATACCGTAAATAAAGATGGACTAGATGATTAGACCCATGTAAACATGAAGCAAATAAAAATACTTGTGGTAGGGAATATGCCACAACGATTTGATGCGCAAATATCTTTTATAAGAAACCTAGAAAAAATAAATCCAAGGTTAAAATTTACAATTTTGTTAGAAGATAGTACACATAAGTTTTCTAAGTAAAAAATTATTATAGGTAATGTAGAATATCCATCAACAATTGTCTATAGATGCATTAGATTTGTAAGATTTAGCCTGATAGTGAAAATTATAAGAAGAATATTCTTTTCAATTAGCTTATGGATTGATGCCTTTTTTGAACTTAAGAACTTAAATAAACAATATTTATATTTATATCCAAAAATAAAAGAAGAAAAATTTCATTTAATTTTTTTAAATGGTGACCGTCATACCAATATAGAACAAGTTGTGATTAAAATAGCTAAAAGTCTTCAGATAAAAACACTATCTCCATACATGGCTTATTCAGATGCAGATAGTTGTACTAAAAGTTCGTATATATACAAAAAAAAATGGTATAGTCCAATAATTTTTCACTATCTATTTTTTAAATGCCCTGATAGATTCTGGTTTTTTCAAAATGCATATTACAATTTTTATAAACCGTCTCAATTTTTAGCACTTAAATGGTTTAGCACATTATCAACCTTTCCTTGGTATATTGGTGGGGGACTTTTAGATGTGGTGTGTGTTGATCATCGAGATACTGCGGAAAGATATAAAAGAAACAAAGTAAATAAAGATAAGCTAGTAATTGTTGGGGATGTAATGAATGATACTCTTTTTTATAGCAATAATAAATCAAATAAAGAAAAATTAAGAAATAAATATAATATAAATAATGAAAAAAAAGTGATTATTTGCTCTTTGCCACAACTAAAAGAGCATCATATATTATCAGAAAAAAAACATTGGGAAGAAATTCATTTTCTTGTTGATAAATTAGTACAGTCTGGGCAAAATATACTGTTATCATTACATCCAAAAATGAATAAAAAAAGAATATGTATTTCTAGAAAAGAAATATAAGTGCAAAATTTTGATAGAAGATTTAGCTAGCACATTATGTATCTCTGATTTATTTATTGGCACATTTTCTTCTACAGTTACATGGGCTATTTATTATGGCATTCCCAGTATCATTGTAGATTTTTATAATTTAAATTCAGACATGTATATGCGCATAGAAAATATTGAAATAGTTAAAGTGAAAAATAAGTTAGAAAATGTTATCAGTAAAAAATTAATTGAAGAAACAGATTTTAAATATGATCAAAACCTTCTTTCAAAGGATGAGGTATTTGATGGGAAAACTGTACAAAGATATAATCAAGTCATACTAAAAAATATCAAAGGATAACGTTATTCATATTGATTTTACAATTTTAATCACTGGGATAATAGCTTGTTTGGGAAAGTATCTGTAAAATATATTGTTGCGAAGTATTCCCCTAAAAAGCGTATTAGTTTATAACGGGATAATTAAAGCAGTTTGAGATGCAGCAAGACCTTGATTTTGAGAATGACAGAAAATATTTGTTCTTAAGAGATGTTAAAGATCTAAAACTTCGTAAAATGGGGTTAACAAAGTGTCACTAGAAGAGTTGGTAAAAGAAGCTCATTAATATTATGGTTGTCTCTAATGCAGCACAATATAATGCCCAACTATATTTCAAATACAATTGATGCACGTACATGAACTTCAGATATATATTTAGAAAAAATTGTAATCGTAAAGGAATGTTAAATTCGGAAGATTTATTGAGTAGTGTTTAATTTTTGTTATCAGAAGGTTAAAAGTTCATAATAGATCAGAGTATTATTATAGATGATTGATGTCTACAATAAATTCAGATCATGGATTGGTTACTTAAGATATGCTTTGCTATCGATTTTAAGTTGGAATAAATTATATAAAGGAAGAGTGCCTAATACATACTCTAAAAAAATAGCTTGATTTTGTATGGTCAGCTTTCTTAACTAAGTATTCAAAGAATAGCTAGACAAATAAAATAAAAAAACAGACAATTAAAAATTAAGATGTATTAAAGTGCAAAGAGTTCTGTACATCTCTAAAAAAATAAAAGGAATAGAAAATAAATGAATAAATTCAAAAAGATATTTCTAATAGGATATATTTTATTGATATCTGGAATGACCTTCTTTTCTGTACTTGTAATAAGTATCTGTCACGTGAAAGGCGCTCCTCCAATCCAACTATATAGATTTATATCAACAGAACTAAGAACATTTATTTTAAAATATAAGTTAACATCAATTCCAACTTATTCAATTAAACTTCCTAAAAAGGCTTATGCCAATATGAAGGATACAATTACTCTTGCAGCAAATAAATACAATAAAAATCCCTTTCATCGAATATACATTGATAATCACAACAACAGTGAAAATAGCTATCAAAAATGTAAGATATATATTAACGAAAAGGAGATAAAGGCAAAAATAAAATTGCATGGCTCCCATTATTTAGATGAAAAGAAATCCTATGCAATCAAACTAAGAAAAGATCAGTATCATAAAAAAATGAAACGATTTTCTTTTATTATCCCCACTCAACTACCCTTATCAACACTGGTGAATTATCGAATTTTAAAACACTTTATTGGTTGGGATATCGATATATTTTTATGTCAGTTGAAGATTAACGGGATTAATCAAGGCCTTTATTTAGTAGAAGAAAAATTATCTAAAACATTATTAGAGAAAAACAATATGGCTGGTGTTGATTTAATCAAATCAAAAGAATCATGGGGACATCAATATAATGAGACACACATTACTCCGTTTATTAATGAACTTTCAAATACCTTACTTAGGAACTTTTCGGGAAAACAAGTGGGGCAACTCGAGAGATATAGGCAGTTGTACACTCAGCCATCATATGAAAGTCTTTCAGTACACATGGACATTCCTCTTACCGCTAAGTTAGATGCGTTACGTACATTTTATGGCAATTCACATGTTTTTTCCGGCGATAATATGCGGCTTTTATATAACACATCTAACAGCAAATTTTTTCCATTTCTTAGAATAGAAGCTGCGAACGAATTAATATACGACAATTATGCAGCAAATTTTGAAAAGAAACTGTATAGTTATGGCAATAGATATAACATGTTTAAAAATAAATACGATAACAATATTATTTTTAAAAAGTTAATAGAGTCTGATACATATCGAAATTTAAGGAATAAATATATTGCTGAATTTTTAAAAGATGAGACATTTATTCGAGAAACTGTTGACAATGTTTATAATGAGTTTGTTCCACTGATAACTATTGATCCAAAAGAACAATATTATAAGAAACAAGCAGATAAGGAAAAATCTATTATCTTAAATAATATTTCAAAATTAAAACATTACCTAAATTACACAATGATGTATGTAAATATTTGGCCAGACAATAACAAACTAAGACTAGAAATTGTTCCAGATAGCAACGCAGCAATTCAAAATACCGCTTTTATTTTAGAGGGCAATCAACCTCTAAGGAGAGTACGAATTAAAGACCTGCAAACAAAAAAAATAAGCACTATCCGATTTCCAATAAAATCTAAAACACAAGATTTAAGTTCATTTTTCAGCACACACTTGTATCAATTAGGGTTGACTGAAGAACTAGATATTGAAAAAAGACGATATAAGTATGAGATTTTAGACCTTCCAAAAGGATATAAGTTGAAAAATACAACCATTACCTTTAAAAATACACTCACAAATCATCCAGTCAAAGATAATAATATTCACACATATGTTGGTCAGGAAGTTGGATTTTCAAGCAAAGAGCATCGTGTAACTGACATAACATCTTTTATGAAAAATACGCCAGAATTATCAATGGTGAAATTAGGATACAAACAAATTTTGATCAAAAAAGGATCATACCTAATAACCAAAACCATTGTTTTTCCACATGGTGTGGCAGTAGCCCTAGAAGAAGGCGTTACCATCACCTTGGGACCTAGTGTCTCACTATTATTTCAGGGTAATACACAACTACGAGGAACAAAAGAAAGCCCAATTGTTATTCAAAATCAACAAGGAAAAGATCCTTTTGGGGTCGTTGCAATGGTAGGGGATAGACATTCCACCCAATGCGAAATTTCTTATTTAGATATTTCTGGAGGGAGTGAAGCAACCGTAAATGGAAAGTTTTTAAGCGGGGCACTATCATTATATTCACATAAATATGTCAGTATTCAACACAGTAATATTCATCATAATTTTGCTGATGATGGGGTAAATATAAAATATGCTAAAATAAATTTAAAAAATAATACTTTTTTAGATAATAGTGCTGATCAGCTAGACTTAGATGTGTCACATGGACATGTTAGCAATACAACCTTTAAATTCACCGGAACCAAAATTCCGAATCAAAAACCTAACGGTGATGGGCTTGATCTTAGCGGTGCGGAGATCATTGTAAAAGACTGTTATATATCTGGATTTTTAGATAAGGGAATGTCTGTGGGTGAAAGTTCTAAAGTATACGTATCAAAAAACATATTTGATAATAATAGATCCGCTATTACAATTAAAGATAATTCTCAAACGATCATCGAAAAAAATATTTTTAGGAATAATACCATTGGAATAGAGATGTATCTTAAAAAGTACTTTTTTGGCGTGCCAAAATTGTACGGAATTAGCCGTGACGATCTTAAGCAGAAGCACAGTATAAAAAATGGAGCTAAAGTATTTGTGTTAGCTGATAATAAGGTCAATAAGCAAATTATGGCAGCTAAAGATATCGATAAGCTTCTAAATTTAAACTGGATGGCGTATGACTAAAAAAAAAGTTACTTTTAGGCATGAGGTTAAATATTTTATTAGTCATTACCAATATCATTGTTTAAAGCAACGTATAAAGTTATTAATGAGACCTGATCAGCATGCTGACAAAGATGGTAATTATCATTTAAGAAGTCTTTATTTTGATGACATGTACAACTCCGCGCTGTTTGAAAAACTATCGGGAGTACTAGATCGATACAAATATCGTATTAGAATATACAACCATAGCGATGCAGTGATAAAACTTGAAAAAAAAGGGAAGCATAATCAGTTTATTTTTAAACAGGCACAATCAATAGATCGAAAGCAATACGAATCCCTATTAGTTAATTCTAACCATAGTAATAAGAAACTTTCAGATAAAAAAGAACTTCTGAATGAGTTCTTAATCATTCAAAAAACACAGCTATTAAAACCAGTTATTATCACAGATTATGTGCGAGAAGCGTATGTATTTAAACAGGGAAATGTAAGGGTGACATTTGACAAGAATTTAAAACTTAGCTACTCTAATGAGGATCTTTTTGATAAAAAATCATTTACTATCAGTGCCTGCGATCAACATTTAGTTATTATGGAAGTAAAATATGAAAAATTTTTACCAGCATTTATTAAGCAAGCTTTAGACGGCTCACATTGTGCACGTTCAGCAATTTCAAAATATGCAATCTGTAGAAAGTTTTATAAAGAAAATCCTTGGGAGGATCAGTAATGGACGAAATATTATCAACTTTTAAAAGTTCTGCTTCTGCATTGTCAACTAATCTTACTATCATGGATATAGCCTTATCACTAACTATAACGGTCATTATTTCCTTGTTTATATACGCAATTTATAGACAAACGTATCAAGGAGTGTTGTATACCAAGAGCTTCAACCTTTCATTAATAATGGTGGCTGTCATTACGTCTTTAATTATTATGGCTATAAGCACCAACTTTTTACTTTCTCTGGGAATGGTTGGCGCGTTATCGATTGTTCGTTTTCGTACAGCCATCAAAGACTCTTTAGACACTGTATTTATGTTTTGGGCTATTAGTATAGGCATGGCAAACGGCGTTGGTTTATATAAGGTTTCCATTATTGGCAGTCTTGTTATAGGCGGCTTACTGTTTGCAATAACTAAGATTAAGATTTTAAGACGCTTACCTTATCTATTAGTTATAAATTATCCTAATAAAAACAATGCTGAAATTGACGAGGCTTTAGCGAGTTTAAAAAAATTAAATATTAAATCAAAAATACGTACAAATGACGAAATAGAACTGATATTAGAAATGAGACAAAAACGAAATGATACATCAATAATAGATAGGCTTGCCAAAGTTAAGAGTATCAGAAGTGTTGCAATGATTAATTATAATGGGGATTATGTTTCTTAGAAAACATATCTAATAGAAGAGAAGTCTTGCATTATTAACCCGTATGAAAATTAAAAGATTCGTATATATCTAATAGAGTTTAGATCTATAAACCAAAATTTAAAAGCGATCATATATCTTTATATAAATTTAGTTTGCAGAAGTTACAATCCTTATCTGGCATGCTATCATTAGCAGTTTTTACAGAGGAAGATTTACTATAGAAGACCAATGGACCAGCTCCAAATATTTAGAACCTTTAATAGGACAGCATATTGGAATATCAGCTAATTTTAAGAAAAATGGCTTTAGAAAATATGGTAGCTATTGTTATACTCATACAATTAAAGAAAGAATAAGGCATTTATTTGATTGTGGAAATTCTCTCAATAATAGTTATTAGCGGAGTTTTATTTGATTTGATCAAACTATAAAGGTATTATTTGTGAATGTGTAACCGTGTATTGATCAAAAGGAAAATATTAGCATGAAAAAGTTTGTTAAGAATTTTAGCTTATACATGTTTCCTGAAATTATTATAAATGCATTGCCATTTATCACGTTGCCAATTACAACACGTTATTTTGGGTTAGAGGAGTTTGGTTTAATTGCTCTATTTAATTTATGTCAAGTTCCCTTTACTGTATTATGTGAATATGGTGTTGGGTATGTAATAGGTAGTTTATGGTTTGATTTAAAAAAAGATGAACAAAAACAACTATTATTTACGTTGTTATTTATAGGGGCAGTCATGGCTATTGGGTCTATTATTGTTATGTTTCCATTTTATAAATGGGTATTTACATTAATGGCTAGTGATTCAGCTCCAATTATTATAGTACTTTTTCCTTGGATGGCTTTGATGGTGGTTATGAATCGTATTACACCAGTATTTTCAAATTGGATTGTTTTAACTGAGAAAGCAGTTTTGTTTTCTAAAATTAAACTATTCGAAATATTTTTGACAACAATAATATACGTTGGTCTTATTGTGTATACACAAAATGTTAAATTTGTAATTATTGGATCATCGATTACGTGTTCTATCATAAACGCAATTAAATTATTTATTTTAACTCCATATCTAACGGTATCATTTAAAAAATACTTTTATATCGAAACAATTAAAATCGGTTATCCTTTAACCTTGCGGGCTTTGTTTAATCTAACACGAACAAAAATTGACAAATTTGTTATTAGCGGGTTGTACACTATTCAAATGTTCGCATTATATAATTGGGCATTACGATTATATAGTATGTTTGCCACTGTAGAGGGGCATTTTTCTAAAGTTTATTCTCCAAAATTACTTCAGGCATTAAGTAAAGGTAATAAAGATTTCTCGAAATTTAGACAGATGTTTTTTGCTTGGTTTTACGTAGTATTTTGTGGGTGTATATGTTTTTATTTTATTGGGGAATCATTCATAACATGGCTATCTAACGGAGTTTATACAGATGCATATAGGATTATATTATATCTAAGTTGTTTTATTTTAGCTGATGCAGGATTAAGCGGAGTTTTCACAGGAATATTATATCATAAATGCACAAAATATTTTTTACTATCTTCGATTGTATCAGGCTGCACTTGCATGGGGCTTTCTATTTTACTTATTCCAAAATTTGGATTAGTTGGAGGCGTATTATCACTAGGCTCAGTGACTATTGTTACGGGAATAATGGGTATTATAAAGCGAAAGTTATTGAACTTGCCCGTATTTATTGAGTTTATATCTCTACCCTACATATGTATGTTTGCAGTATGCATTCTTTTGAGTCAGATATATACTTTCAAATTAGATGGTATCTTATGTTGTCTTACGTTAGTGTTAAGTATTCATGTTAGTCAAGTAACACGCCTCTTACCAAAGTTAAAAGAAAAATTAGTTAAAAAGAATATTTTGATAGGAAGATAAAATGAAAGTTTGTATAGAATCTAATTTAAAATTATCTGTTGATTCAAGTAAAAATATAAGACAGGATGGATCTATTATCCTAATAGGAGAATTATATGGGGCATATTATGAAAAGTGTATAAAAAGTAGTGATGAGAGTTACAGTTGGATATTAGAAAATCATACATGTCACTCACGATTATTATCATTTATTCAGCATACGGTTGGACAGTATTATTTGATCATTAAGAAAGATTCAGAGATACGCATCATTAATGCGACAGCAACGCCTGGTTTTTATTATTATAAAAACGACGGAAAATTGTATATTGATATAAATATCAATAATCTGATTTCCAGAAATAAAATAATAGAACTAAATGAGTATTTAGTTTATCAAAGTGTATGTTCTGATATTCCACATTTACCATTTACATCCTTGTTTAATAACATATTCAATGTTCCAGGAGGTATGGAATGTATTATTTCAAAGGGTTTGCATATAAGGCAAAACCCATATATCAAAAAAATGCCGAAGGAGTGTCAACATGGTAAAAAGTCATATAATGAATTTAAAAAAAGACTTGATGTAACAGCACAGTTAATAACTCAGGCAAAAAAAGACACCCCAATAAATATATTGTTATCTGGAGGAATTGACTCTGTTTTGATGCTAGTAGCTTTTCACAAAGCAGGGGCAAATATGTTAGCTTACACGTTTAAAAATTCTAGGTATCAAAATAATATAACGTATTTACTGACAAAAGTACTTAATATTCCATTAACTTATATAGATCAGACAAAAATTAAAAATATGACTGAAGATAAGTTATATGATATGTACTCTCAGTATATTGAGCCCCTTCCACTTGAAAAAAATTGTTATTATCTTACATCAAAAAAGGACAGTGCGTTATTTGTAACAGGTGAGAACTGTGATGGTTCATATATGATTCATTGCACGGGATCATCTGTAAACAAGGGAATTAGTATGTATCGAGCATATTTTAAATATTGTCTCAAAAATATCATATTTACAAATTTCTTTTTATGTAATTTACAAAGGTTTCTTCAAAATAAAGTATTTTTTAAGTTCAAAAAAATGAGTCCCTTTTTTACATTTTTATATGGATCAGTGTTTTATGAACTTAAAAATGCACAACAGTTTCCTTATACGTTATTTAAGAAACATTATGGAAGATGTGATGGAATCGAACATGCTCATGATAAAAATATTAATAGCTTATTTAAGCATATATTATCAGTAGATGATCTTAAAAAGATTGAAGGTTCAACCATTAAGAAAAAAGACATCAATTATTTTAATCATTTATTGAGGATACATCGTTATTTTATATATAATTATAATACTGAACTTCAACTTTCTTCATACAGCTCTGTATTTAAAAACACATTTTATTTGGCTATTAACAACAATTTATTACATCACTATTTTAGTGATTTTATTGTATCAATTACAGAAGCCTTCAGTCCAAAGCAATATTATTTTCAATATGTGAATGAGGTTCTTCCAAAATCGTATACATATTACCTTAAAAAAGCTGCAAAAAAATCTGGCTATACATATACTCATTATATAATACAAAATATAAAGAAAACGTTGATACGGGGACTAGCCTTTTTTCCAGCATTTTATAAATTAATTAAAACAATACGAAATAAAAATAAAAATAAAACAAAAAAACCAAATTTTTCGAGCAAGTTTTTGAAATTAAATCAGAAACTATGGGATCAGTGTCATAGTGAACTTGAATTTATTTTAAGTCACGTATCAACGCCAGCCATCAAGGCATATATACTAAAAGTTAGCGAGTTAAGACAAAAGAAAAAATTAAATGAAAATGAGACTTCTCAGTTTATTAATCTTGTAAATTTGATAGTATTTGTGAAACATAAAAGGAAACTAAAGGAAAAACATAAAAAGTGTTAATATCAATTAAAAAATGATTTTTAAACTTGGATGATATGTCTATTATATAATGTATATTTCACCTATAATATACCAGAATTAATAATAAATAAGCGTTTATAGATATTGCTAGTGTAACTTGATAGATCAAAGCTTAGAATTAAAAAGGGGATGAAATATATCGTAAAACATTTAAGGCTTTCAGGTATTATTAGCAACGATAATATCTCTACAAATTTTATCAAGATGAATATTCGAGCCAGTCTTTAAATCATCTAGACAGCGTGTATTTAATATTTGTGAATAAGGAATCATTCGTTCAAATAAGTACTTATAAGCATATTTAAGTGAACGGGATTTTTGTTCATCGGTCACTTTTAAAGAATCTATATTATCAAGTAAATTGAAATACTCTTTTTTGTTTTTTGGGTCTATGCTTATACCCATATTTATATGATGAGTTTTTGATGCACATATAACCGGAATATTATTATAGATAAGTTCATAAATAGTTGTAGTTGCAAAAATTAATGCCACTTTAGTATAAGGAAAAAGAGCGTAAGTACTAACATCATCATTGGAATCAATAAAAATAATATTTTCAGGGAGTACATCTATATGCTGCCTTAGAAAGGAAAGTATCGTTTCTTGTGTATATCGATAAGGGTTAACTGATTTATGTGATTCTGCAGGATGTGCACGTATAACTAATGTTTCCTCTGGTTTTTCTTTAAAAAATTTAATAGTTTCTAATATCCAATAATATTGAGATTTAAATAGATGATCTTTTCTAAAACAATTAGCATCCCAAGGAACAGTGGTCAGAAGAAGGGTGAACGGTTTATTAAAAATATTACCAAATTTTGATGAAATTACATTTTCTAAAGTTGTATTTTGGTTATTATAAGATAGCGTGTTTTTACTACCCTTAACTCTTTCCATTAAATAATCAGTACACATTTTTTGCTTTGTATGGTCAATACTATAATTATCTAATTCTTTTTTGTTGTTAAAAACTTTAAAATTAGAGGCAATATCGTTTTTGGTCCATACAACTGAATTTAATGTGTTTCCCTCCCAAACTTCCCAAGTTAAACAAGGGATATTGCTTTGTTTACACGCATTTAAAATTCCACTATAACCAGGCCCAACTCCACCACACATAATGACTCGATCAAAGGTTTCCTGATGATGGTATTTAATAAAAGCATTATATGCGGTTAAATCATAAATTAACATTTCTTTGAATTTTTGTATTACTATAGGATTTTGAGAGAGGTGACAATTTAGAAAATAACCATTAAGAGCCTCTTCAATATATTTTCCAAACATAATATTTTTATAAGTATATTTTCTAAGTTCTTCAAAAGATAATGTCCCTATTTTTTCAAATTCTGAAGTTAAAGTAGTATCAAGGTTGAAGTCGGCATAAGATTTGATTTGGTTATTGTTAACAACGTTATCAAGAAAATTTTGACCATATTTTAAACAATCTGAACATGATTGAGAGGGCTGTAGTATTCTGCCACTCGCACATTGGTTTTCAGAGCCAGAACAAGTTAAGTGAGAAATATTACAATCTCTTAATGCTAATGCATAAGCTATAAATTGTTGATAATATATCTGAGTAAAATTTCCGGGTACAGCGATGAGAGATAGAATTTTAAGATTACTGTCAAGAGGCTTAGCCTTATATTCGGAACTAAGTTTTTTTAAAATTTTGGTAGTTTCTGCATTTTTTGAATAATATTGATTATAATATTCTTTATGAGCGTAATCGTTTATGAGATTTAATTTTGGAACGACTCTTTTTTTATGAATTTTATTTTTGAATCTTTTCAATATCTTTTTTATGATAGACATACATAGTAAAAAATAACAAAATATGTTTTACTAAGCAAACTAATTTTGCAGCAATTCAACGTTACATACAATATAAAAAATATTAAATGTCAGTAGTAAAAATTATCGCCGAAATAGGCAACACACATGAAGGATCACTAGGCTTAGCGAAGCAGTTTATCAAATCCGCTTCAGAATGTGGTGTCGATGCAGTAAAGTTTCAAATACATATTTTTGATGCTGAAAGTTTAGACTCAGCTCCAAACCCACCGTATTTTAAAGACGAAACCCGTAGAGAGTACTTTGAACGAACCTCTTTTACACAAGAAAATTGGCGCAAACTAAAAGAATACGCCGAAAAAGACTGTGAACTAGAATTTTTAGCTTCGCCTTTCTCTAATGAAGCCGTTGCCCTACTAGAAGCAATAAAAGTAAAAACATATAAAATAGCCTCTGGTGAAGTGACAAACTTACCCATGCTTAAAAAAATAGCACAAACAAAAAAAGCAGTTTTATTATCATCAGGTATGAGTACCTATAAAGAAATTGACGAAGCAGTAAATTATCTAACAAAACATGGTTGTGCTGATTTAACCATTCTTCAATGTACGTCAGATTATCCGTGTTTGCCTAAAAATGCAGGGTTGAATATCTTAGATGACTTAAGAAAAAAATATCCTATGCACAACATAGGCTATTCTGATCATACACGTGGAAATGCAATTCCTATAGCAGCTGTATGCAAAGGTGCAACTGTTATAGAAAAACACTTTACATTGTCTAAAAAAATGTATGGAAGCGATGCTCAGTTTTCTTCAGAACCAGATGAATTTAAATCATTGGTTGTTGCCATTAGAGAGGTAGAGAAAGCCTTGACTCATGACGTTGATAAAGATCAAAAGGCAAAAGATTTAGTAGAAATGAAAAAAACCTTTGAGAAAATGATTGTAGCCGCAAGAGATTTACCTAAAGGTACGGTTATTAAAGAGGAAGATTTGACATTTAAGAAGCCAATGGACGGTTTGAGTGCAAAAGAATATCAAGATTTAATTGGAATAAAACTTACCTGTAATTACAAAAAAAATGACGCAATTCGAAAAAATTAAAATTGCTAATACAGAAATTAAAGAACAGTGTCCTTTAAATATTAAAATTTACAAAGAAAATTATTTTTTAGTTTACTCAGAAGAGCGTGGCTTTCAACTTTTATCTAATCAATGTCCGCATATGGGTGGAAAAGTTGTATTGAATGATGATTGTTTAGTATGTCCAGTACATTTTTGGAAATTTGATAAGCATACAGGAAAGTCAAAAAATATTGAAAATCAAGAGTTAAGAAATGTTCCTATTTTAAAGGAAGGGAATGAGCTTTTTGTTAAAAATACTGACTTAATTAGAAAAAATGATATTAAAAAAAAATCGGATCACTGGGTGTCAGGTTTAAATTGTGTACTTCATTCACATGCGTGCATAGAGTTTAATTATAAAGGGACAAAAATTATGACAGACCCTTGGTTAAGTGGCCCGGCATTTTTGGGATCATGGTATCAATACCCTAAAAATACTATACTTCCAGAAGAAATTGTTGTTGATTATATAATAATTACACATGAACATTCTGATCACTTTCATATTCCTACGTTAAAAAAGATTAATAAAAATATTCCTATATTAATTCCTGATTTTCCAAATCAACGTATGCAAAATAGTTTGGAAAAATTAGGATTTAAACATATTTTGATTCCAAGTTTTGGGAAAAAAATGTCTATAGAGTCAGATCTTGAAGTGACCTTTTTCGAGCCAAAGGGCGTTTGGAATGATAGTATAATACTTTTTCAATTTGGTAGTTTTAAATGGCTAAATTTAAACGATGCCGGGATTAATCAAAATTTAGTGAATAAAGTATTTCCAGTTGATGTTGTTTCATCCACTTTTTCTTTTGGAGCCTCGGGGTACCCCTTAACTTGGAATAGTGTTTCAAATAAAGATGCTCATCAATTTATGGTAGATTCAAATAATGGACGTATTGAACAAATTAGGCATGCAATGGATATATATGGCGCAAAATATTTTGTTCCTTTTGCGAGTCATATAACATTTTGTCATCCAACTCACATTGAATTTCTAGAGAAAATCATAAGAAACAATATATTTGATATTAAAGAGAGACTAAATAAGGAGTCCTTTAAAGTAATTGACTGGTTTCCAGGTGATGAGTGGAATGTTGAAAAATTAAAAATAAAGAGAAAGAAAAAACTGTCAAAAGAAATTTATAACAAAGATATTCTGAAAAAGTTTGCAATTAAAGAGTTTAATAGTCGTGAATTTAATAAGCTTTTTAAGAGAAATAATGTGTTTAATGAGGAAGTGTCCAGGAAGTATTTTTTAGATTTAAATAATTGTCCTCAAATTAAGTTTTGTGAAAATACTACTATTAGATTTAATTTGACAAATATGGACTATGAGACATTAAAAACCTTATATATAGAAATCAAAGATTGTAAGCTTCGATATTTAGGGCCGGTGCAATTAGAAGATTTGCACATACAAATTAACATTCCAATTTGCATATTTAATCTAATTTTAGATGAGAAGTTGTCATGGGATGAAGCATTTGTTGGATATTGGTGTCGTTTTTTTAGAGAAAACGATGAATATAAAGTTGGCTTTTGGCGATTATTGCAAGCTCCTTATTATAAAAAATCAGATAAAAATTTAAAGGAGGGGGGTGTACTCTTAAACACTTCAGTAGAAGAAATAATAAGAACATATGGGTGTGATTCGGTTAAAGTTTTAAATCGTTTTGGTTTATATTGTCATAGCTGTGAGCTCGCTCATTCAGAGTCTCTTGAAACTGCAATGAATAAGCATGGCTTGACGGATGTTCAAAAAAAACAAATTATTTCAGAAATTAGCTTCAAAATAGACGCGACTTAATAATTTGTATACACTAATTAAATGAAAAAAATATGTGTTTTTGTTGGTTCAAGAGCTAACTACAGTAGTATTAAGTCTGTCATGAGAGCCATAAAAAAACATCCTAAGTTAACACTTCAGGTGGTTACTGGGGCATCTGCAATCTTAGAACGTTTTGGGAATGTGGATCAATTAATACGAGAAGATGGCTTTAAACCAGATTTTACCTTTCATAACCTAGTTGAAGGAGAGAATCCAACAACTATGGCAAAATCAACAGGTCTAGGCATGATAGAAATGTCGATGATCTTTAATAATTTAAAACCGGATGTGGTCGTTGTTGTAGGCGATCGATTTGAAGTAATGGCTGTCACGATTGCAGCCGCTTACATGAATATTGCGGTTGCGCATACCATGGGAGGGGAAGTCACTGGTACTATAGATGAAAGTATTCGTCATGCTATAACAAAGTTTGCTCATTATCATTTTCCAGCTAATGAAGAGGCAAAAAAACGTATTATAAAGATGGGAGAGGATCCAAAGCATGTGTATAACGTGGGGTGTCCACGAATGGATTTAATTCGAATCGAGTTAAAAAATAAAGGCGATTTAAATGAGTTGTTCAAAGGTTACAAAGGAGTAGGGATGGGTATTGATTTTAATCAGCCTTTCTTACTTGTATCTCAACATCCCGTTACAACAGAGTTTGGTGATAATCGTCGCCAAATTGAAGAAACCTTGAATGCACTCAATGATATAAAAATACCAACGATACTTTTATGGCCAAATGCAGATGCGGGTAGTGATGATATTTCAAAAGGTATTCGATCATTTAGAGAAACCCACAAACCAACATGGCTGCAAGTATTTAAAAATTTACCAACGGCAACCTACATTCATTTAATGAATCAAACGCAGTGTTTGGTTGGAAATAGTAGCTCTGGTGTTAGAGAAGGGGCCTTTATTGGAACCCCAGTAGTAAATATTGGAACACGACAAAACCAAAGAGATCGATCTGATAATGTGATGGATGTGACGTATGATAAGCAGCAAATTAAAGATGCCATACTTAAACAAATGGAACATGGAAAATACAAATCAAGTCCATTGTACGGGGATGGAAGCGCTGGAACAAAAATTGCGACTATTTTAGCAACTGATTCTGTAAGTATTCAAAAAACCATTACGTATTAAATGAAGTATTTAGCCATAATTCCTGCCAGAGGCGGATCAAAGGGGATCAAATATAAAAACAGAAAGTTATTGAATGGAAAGCCATTAATACAGTACACCATTGAGGCGGCACAGCAATCAATAATTAATGAGGTGGTCGTATCTACTGATGATAAAGAAATAGCCAGCATTGCAGAAAGCTTGGGTGTTTCAGTCATTATGCGTCCATCAGAATTGGCAAAAGATGATACGCCAACCTTACCAGTAATACAACATGCCTTGGGGCAATATGCAGAACAATATAATGCGATCATCACTCTACAACCTACGTCACCATTACGTACATATAAACATATCAATGCAGCGATTTCTTTATTCGAAAAAGATGAACACGCAGATAGCTTAGTGTCGGTAGTTAAAGTTCCTCACAATATGGTTCCAGAGGCTATGATGAAAGTAGAAGGTTCTTATATTGTAAATTGTGTTCAAAATTATAAACTTAGACGTCAAGATAAACCTAATTATTTGGCACGAAACGGTGCGGCTATCTATATAACAAAACGAGAGCAATTAAACTACGCCATCTTTGGGGGGAAAATAATCGGCTATGAAATGTCAAAAATAGATAGTCTCGATATTGATGAAGAAGACGATTTTTATATAGCAGAAGCACTGATAGCACAAAATGACTAAGGTGTTATATTTTATTGATGACGGAAATCGGCTTGAGAAAGCACAGTTAATAGATCATCTGAAAAATAATGTTGATTTAACGATTGTGACACATGATCAAAGAACATATGAACGATATCACAAAATTCTTAAAACATTTTTAATTAAACCAAAACAGAAAAGACGAATATTTAGAGGGTTACTAAAATGTCTATTAGTTAAGCCGTTAAACACAAACAATAGATTGTATAGAAATAAAAGGCAATTCTACAACACTAATTTAATCATGAAAATAATGCTATTTATTAAAAAATATTATCAGAAAATGATTTTTTTTAATTGTTCTGTTGCACAAATTTATAAATGGGTATATCCATTTACATATAAAGAGTATGATTTTTTAAATAATTATTCTTATTTTTTATATTCTCCAATATCAATTAAATCATATTTCATTGTGCATGAAGCAAGACGAAGAAAATTGAAAATTATTAATTGGATATATAGTTGGGATAATCCTATGAAGGATAACGAATCTATTAAAGGAGCTGATTATTATTTTGTGTGGAATAAAGAAAATAAAAATGATTTAAAAAAATATCATATGATATCGGAATCAAAAATTCATATTGTAGGCCCTCTTCAATTTGATTATTTAATTGAAAATAAAAGTAGAGATATAGATGAGTACAAAAAACAAAAGTATGTTCTATACGTCTGTGCTCATGGAATAAGAGAGCATGTTGAACAGGAAGTGATAAACATTCTAGGAATAAAAAATATGTTGAATACAATTGACTCATCAGTAGAATTAATTGTGCGTCCATATCCCTTTATTATTGATATGAATTGGTATACTAATTTAGTTGAATCAGGTATAAAACTAGACCCCATTCCAAGTAAATGGGATCCTTATAAATTGACTGAAGATGATTTGGTAAAGAAAAAGAATCAATTATCACATGCATTGTGTGTCATTAACTTTAGTTCAACCATTGTGCTTGAAGCATCATTTACGAAGACCCCAATTATACAAATTAAATTTAGTTTTGATAATAATTGGCCAGATACATTGCACATAAATCAAACACTTAAAAATCCACATTTAAAACATTTATTATTAGATGATTATCCAAATATTTGTAACAGTAAGGAATCAATGAGAATCGCTCTGTCAGATATTCTTCAAGGTCATAGTAAAAAATACATGGATTATTCTAATAAATTACAAGAGTTTGCACATCCAATCAGTGAGTGTAAGGGATATAAACAAATATTTGAGCAAACGCTTCAGAAAATATGTAGTGAAAAAATGGAGTAAAAAATATAGAGGTTTTGTGATATTTGCCCAGCGTTAAACAAGGATCTGTGAACAATAACGACGGGTTTATAGGGCTGTTGATTTAGACATTAATAAAGAGGTATGGTAAATTGGCGCTGTGCTAAATTCTTTCTATTTAAATACGTTAAAATTCATTAAAATAAACAGATTTTTAGTTAGACTGGGACTTGTTGTTAACCTAAATCAATTAGAATTGCTTATTAGATTACCTAAAGAATTAAAAAAAGATCCTTTTCATCTCTATAAAATTAAAACATACTAATGTTACTCTTTAAGATGTTTAAGAGGTAATAACTAATGTGTGGCATAATAGGTTTTATAGATTTTTCAAATAGGTTAGATAAGTCATCATTAATTTCTATGACTGAAACTTTGCATCATCGTGGTCCAGATGATACCGGACATTATTTTAAAACATTTGAAAACATAACAATTGGTTTGGGCCATAAACGATTATCAATTTTGGATTTATCCAAAAATGGCCATCAACCAATAAGTAATGCAGATGCAAATGTGACAGCTGTCTACAATGGAGAAATTTATAACTTTAAAGAAATTCGAACAGAATTAGAAAAATTAGGGTTTAAATTCAATTCTAATTCTGACTCAGAAGTACTTCTCAACGCATATATCAAATGGGGAATTAATTGTTTACATCGTTTTGTAGGCATGTTTTCTTTTGTAATCCTGGATGAATCAAAACAAGAAGTGTATTTTTGTCGAGATCGATCAGGAGTTAAACCTTTTTTTTACTCAAATCAAGGAGGTACCTATTTATTTGGTTCTGAACTAAAGGCGCTAATGAGAGCTCCGATATTTCAAAAAGAGCTTGATTTATCGGCACTTGCATTATATTTCAAATATTCATTTATTCCTGCCCCTTATACAGTGTTTAAAAATTGCTTTAAAATTGAACCTGGGCATTTTCTTAAAATAAATTTAAAAACAAAACAAACTGAATATACAAAATATTGGGATTCATTTGATTTTTATAACAAGCCAAAATTAGACATTAGTTATGATGAAGCTAAATCGATACTAAAGACTAAATTGATAGAAGCTTGTAACCTTCGAATGATATCAGATGTACCAGTGGGGATATTCTTGAGTTCAGGTTACGATAGCTCTTTAGTTGCAGCGTTACTGCAATCTAACGCATCACAAAAGATTAATACGTTTACTATAGGGTTTAATAGAGAAACGGATGAGACTGCGGATGCACAAAGAATTGCTGAGTATTTAGGCACGAATCACCATCAACAAATATGCTCAGAAAAAGAAGCGTTAGCTATTTTACCAGAATTAGCAACGATATATGATGAACCATTTGCAGACTCTTCAGCAGTTCCAACAATTCTTGTGAGTCGGCTAGCAAAAAAATATGTGAAAGTTGCATTATCAGCTGATGGTGGAGATGAAATTTTTTGCGGATATATAAATCGTTATACAAAGCGACTAAACTTATTTAAGTCTATTTTCTATTTAAATAAACTAGCACCTAGTTTGACAAAAGTAGGAATTAATGGAATTTCGAAATTGGGGTTAATTTCTGAACGTATTTCAAGACTTCAATCATTAACTCAAATTAAAACTCTAGATGAGTTATATGAATTTAAATTAGAACCATCAATATTTATGCCAAATGAGATAGAAGATATTTTTTTACAAAAAGATATTGATCATTATGAGACCAATTACCACCAGTTTGATAAACTAAATAACTCAAACGATGCAATAAACAAATTTTTAGCCATTGACTTTAAAATTGGATTAACCGATGATATTTTGCAAAAAGTTGACAGAGCTGCAATGTCGACATCCTTAGAAAGTAGAGAGCCACTAATGGATCACCGAATTGTTGAATTTGTAGCTCAGTTGCCATCAAACTTTAAACTTCATAATCGAACAACTAAATACATTTTAAAAGATATTGTCCATGATTATATTCCTCAACATTTTATGATTCAAACAAAAAAAGGCTTTGGGGTTCCTTTAGACACTTGGTTAAATGGTGAATTGTCGGAGCAACTTGACTATTATATTCTTGGTAATACATTAAAAAAATATGATATTTTTAATAACCAAGCTATACAATTACAATATCAAAAATTTAAACATAAACCAACTTTGCTTTCCGCAACAAAAATGTGGCATGTATTGATGTTGAGTATGTGGCTTGATAAGTGGATGAAATGAAGCATATTTTAGTTATTCCATCTTGGTATCCTCCATATGACGGCGGTTCATTTTTTAGAAAAAGATGGGAGGAAATGAAGAGTCGGGGGTGGAAAGTTGGGATAGTTTATGTTGAGCAGCGTTCAGTACGAAATTTAAATGTAAAATCACTGTTTACGTCTTTTTTTAAAGTCACGGCTAACAATGAAAATGGATTATTTGTAATAAGAATGCATGCTTGGTCATTGCCAAAGTTAGCGCGTTTACAACAAAAGCTATGGGTAATATTAATGATGAAGTTGGTCAAACGCTATATTAATGAAAAAGGTAAGCCTGATTTGATGCATGTTCACAGTGCTATCTGGGGGAGTATTGTGGGAAGAAAAGTAAAAGGGCGCTATAACATTCCATACGTTTTATCGGAGCATCGTGGTAGATTCACCGACCAAACTAAATTTGCGAAGTCTTTATTCCAACCCTGGTATGATTCTCTACTAAAATATGGATTAGAAAATACAGATTATATTTTGCCTTTGAGTAAGGTGATGGAGCCAAAGTTAAAATCATATTTACCTAAATCAAATACAAAATTTAAAGTTATTCCTAACATTGTTGATATTGATTTTTTTAAACCAAGTTTTAAAAAAAAGCCGGCATTAGAACGGCGTTTTTTACTAGTCGCCGGATTAACACCTGTAAAAGGTGTACATTTATTGATTCACGCATTTTCAAGAATCATCAAAATGTATCCAGATACTTTATTAACAATTATTGGAGACGGACAAGATCGTAAAGCGTTGGAAAAACTTGTTTCATTTTATTCACTAAAACATAATGTGATTTTTTTAGGGGCCCAGTCTCATTATCAAGTTAAGCAAGAGCTTGAACAATCCAGTTTTTTGGTTTTAGCTAGTTTAGCTGAGGGCCATCCCAACGTTTCTTGTGAAGCGATGGCAATGGGGGTTCCTGTTCTAACTACATCTGTTGTTAGTGAAGATATCGTTACTTCTGATACAGGAATTATAGTTGGGCCAGATAGTATCGATGAACTTGAAAAAGGGTTAATAAAAGCAATACAAACAAGAGGGCATTTTGATTCTATAAAAATACGAAAATTTGCAATTAAAAATTTTAGTTATGATATTGTTTTTAACCAAATTGAATCTGTATATAATGACGTTTTAAAAGATTATGAAAATTGATTTAACAATTAATAATGGTTTCAATTGGTACCATTCAAAAGATATTTGGGCCAAAGGATTTTTATTTGATTCTAAAAATGACCTATATGAAAAAGAAAAGTTAGTAGATTATTTCATAGATATAAAAAATAAAGAAGATTTTGAAGAAAGACTTAAAGGTGCAAACGGTTTTTTTTCAGTTGTTATTAAAGATCAAGGCAGAATATATGCTGCGGTTGATTCAATTCGATCACATCCATTATTTTTTTCTGAAAAATATCAGTGGATAGGTGATAATCCAGATTTTTTAAAAAAATCTTATACTCTTAAAAAAGATCAAGTTTCAAAGCATGAATTTTTTGCAACAGGATATGTTACTGGTAATGAAACAATATATGAAAATATTTTTCAATGTCAGGCTGGTCAATATGTATATATTAAAGACAAACTGTGTCAATTAAGTACCTATTATCAATACTTACATCAAGATTTTGTGAATTACTCTGAACTAGAGGCAAGAGCTAAATTAGATAGTTGTGTAACAAATGCAATAAAACGATTAGTTGCTTATGCGAAAGGCCGACAATTGGTAATACCTTTAAGTGGTGGCTATGATTCTAGATTGATTGCTCTAAAATTAAAAAAGTTAAATTATACTAATGTATGTTGTTTTTCATACGGCCCTTTAAATAATTCCGAGACAGTAATTTCTAAAAAAGTAGCCGATTATTTACGGTTTAAATGGGTATTTGTTGATTATAAACCTATAGTAAAACGACTTTATAGTACTAAAGATATGATGTTTTATTATCAATTTTCACATCGAGCTGTGTCATTACCACATATTCAAGATTATTTTGCAGTTCATCAATTAAAAGAAAAAAGACTAATAGAAAAAGATTCAATATTTGTGCCTGGACATACGGGTGATTTTTTAGCTGGTGGTCATTTAAGTCAAATAGAGTATTCATTGAAGCAATTAGATAAGGACAAAATTATTGCAAGGATTATTAAAAAGCATTATTTATTGTTTAAATTAAGCAGAAATAAAAAAAGTATGTATCTGCAAAAAATTCAAAATAATTTGGCTGAAACTTCAGATCGCGGTGACAACTCTTCCTTATTGAGCTGTTGGAATTGGCAAGAACGTCAAGCCAAGTTTATTGTGAATTCGTGTCGCGTGTATGAATTTTTTGGGTATGAATGGATTTGTCCTTTATGGGATAAAGAATTGATGGAATATTTTAAAAGACTACCGATGAAATTTCGTAAAAATAAATTGCATTATGATACTTATGTTAATCAGTTAGACACAAATTTAGCGCTGAAAGTCTCAATGAATCAAACATTATTAAAAAAATGTCTTAGAAATAGTCTTTGTTTTATTAGAAAAAAACTAAAGTCAATAGATATTTTAGTAGTTGTTAAGGGATATTTAAATTTTAAAAAACACATACTTTGCTTTGACTCTTTAATATCTTTAAAAGAATATATAAATTTAAGTTTTAGAGGACATAGAGGAATTAATGGTGTTGAGTTATTTTTATTTGGACGGAGGTCTCAACAATGAAAGTTTTTGTGATTGATTTAAATTACAATGATACATTTAAAATTAATATTCATGTGGGTTATTTAGGCGCTATGTTTGTGTATCTATCCACAGAAAATACCTAAAAGATAAATAAGATGATCATAAGGGGGTAATGAAAGAAGTTTCTTTTATGAAAGGGACTGAACAAAAATCAGACGAAACTATCAAATTAAAGGGGTAAACGCTATCCCAGCTAAGGAACTCTTAAAAAAATAGAGAATTAGCAGAGTAAGAAAGCACAATATATCAATAAACAAAGCCAAAGAAAAAAGAGTTTTCTAAACTGGTAAATAAAGTTCTTTTGTAGAAAATAAACAGAATGACTAAGGAAGAGCCTAATATAAAAAAATCCTCAAATTACAAAAGCTATGCAACACAAAAAGTGAACAAGAGGTGATTATTAAGATTCTATAAATACCTAAATCACTGATAATCGTGACACTTTACGCGGAGGTTTGTTTGGAATATAGCCTAAAATTAAAAAATAAATATCCAGAAAAAACAATTATAATAGCAGATTGCAAAAGACAAGTGTTTGTCTATACCCAAGCTCAAAAGATGAGCAAGGAAGGTATAGCTGTGACAGGGGTTATGAAATCCTGATCACTAGAAGCTGTATTTAGGGGGATAAAGCATTTTACTAAATAAACTAACAAAATTAATAGAAGCATAATTGTTTTTGAAGACAAGTTTAGATAAACTGTAGCCATATGAAAAAAATACTCGTTACAGGTGTAGCAGGATTTATCGCCTCACATATCGTAGATCAATTACTAACCTTAGGATATGCAGTTGTAGGAATAGATAATTTTAGTACTGGTAAACAAGAAACAATTGACTATTTAAACACCCATGAACAGGCCAAAAATTTTACTTTTATAGAGGGGGATATCCGGGATAAAGCTTTTTGTAGGCAGATATGTAAAAATATCGATGGAATCAATCATCAAGCAGCCTTAGGTTCCGTACCTCGATCCATTAAAGAACCCCAATTATATGTTGAAAACAATGTGGGCGGAACCATAAATTTATTGGAAGGAGCCAGATTAAATGGCGTCAAACGTTTTGTTTATGCCTCTTCTTCATCCGTATATGGTGATACACCCACGTTACCCAAAGTTGAAACAATGCCACTAAACCCAAAATCCCCCTATGGGTTAAGTAAGGCAGTAAATGAACAATATGCAAAGATGTATCAGACGATATACGGCCTAGAAACAATTGGGTTTCGTTATTTTAACGTGTTTGGACCCCGCCAAGACCCAAAATCACAATACGCTGCAGTCATTCCAAAGTTTTTTGATCAATGTTTTTCAGAACAAGCCATAACAATTAATGGAGATGGCAAGCAAACACGTGATTTTACCTATGTCGATAATGTAGTTTTTTATAATATTAAGGCATTAGAAACAGATAGTACTGCCACTGGGAAGGTGTACAATAGTGGATGTGAAAAACAGTGTTCTATATTAGATTTAGCAGAATCGATCAAAACATTGACAGAAAAAAAAGAAGTAGGTCTCACATTTTGTGAATCACGACAAGGAGATGTAAAAGACAGTTTAGCCTGTACTAAATTAGCCGAAAAATATTTGAATATAGACACAAAGATAAGTTTGCAAGAGGGGCTTGAGGCCACTTATAAATGGTATAAAAGTCAGTTAAACAGAAACAGTCAGGTATCATCAAGTGCACGTATATAGTTAACTATTCAGAGTCCTTGCGAAAATAAAGTAATGTCTAAAAAAAAAATTTTAACGATTGTCGGTGCACGCCCCCAATTTATTAAACTAGCACCACTATGCAAAAAGATTGATCAGTATTATCAACATTGTGTTGTACATACTGGTCAACATTTTGATGACAATATGTCCAAGATATTTTTTGAGGAAATGGGAATTCGTAAGCCCGATATCAATTTAAATATACGTGGCGGGCTACATGGTCATAGTACAGGCAATATGCTTATTGAACTCGAAAAAGTATATGTGGATAAAAAACCAGCATTAGTGATTGTTTTTGGTGATACAAACTCAACCTTAGCAGGTGCTTTAGTAGCTTCAAAGTTATGTATCCCCGTGTTACACATTGAAGCAGGGCTACGTTCTTTTGACAAACACATGCCAGAAGAAATAAACCGTATTTGTACTGATCATATGTCGACGATTTTATCGGCACCTACTCAAACAGCTATCACAAATCTAACGAATGAAGGACTTACAAAAAACGTGTACTTTCATGGAGATATTATGTTGGAAGCCCATCATTATTTTATGAAGCATATAAAAGATAGTCATCATCCTTCATTTACGAATCAATTAAATCTTTCTCATCATACCTTTGCGCTAATGACCCTCCATCGTGCCTCAAACACAGATGACAAAATGGTATTAACAGATATCATGACAACATTAGGAAACTTGAATATCCCTATCATATTTCCTCTTCATCCCCGTACTAAAAATAAGTTAACAGAATTTAATATCCAATGTCCCTCTAATATCCAATGTATTGAACCTGTCGGTTACCTGGATATGTTAACCCTGTTAAAAGAAACAAGCATCGTATTAACCGATAGTGGAGGCCTTCAGAAAGAAGCTTTTTTTGTAAAAAAACCCTGTATAACTCTTAGAGACACAACCGAATGGGTAGAGACTATTCATGCAGGTGCCAATCGATTGGTGATGGATACTCCTAAAAAACTAAACAGAGACTTCCTTCAACAGGCTATCCAATCCATCGATCAATATTCATTTCTGGGGGCTCCATTCGGAGATGGAAATACGACAGATAAAATAATGGATGCTTTGGGATAATTCCAAGACCAAATAGGCCAGTAGCCTTACTAAACTAGAAGGTCAAGATAGACGTGTGGGGATACAGCTATGTATGATGTATACAACTATAAAATGATAGGACGAAGATCATTGTTACAAGATTGGGATCATCTGGCATTTTCTTATATACTGCAAACGTGAAATTAAATTATTACAACATAGCATGTATATATGTTTTCTTAACTCTTTTAGGTGTAGGATTACTTGCAAGTTTAGCAATCATAGCACCCATTCCCAAAAGACCTCTAGGAATACCGATAGGATACTATCCTAGTTTATTAGTTCTAATATTTTTTTTGATAATCGTAGTTAAAAATATGAGAATCACTAAACATGTCTGCTATATACAGAGGTTCTTTATATTATTTGTATTTACTGGAATGATAAGTTCTATTCCAAACATAAATAGTATAAATAATTTTATTGTATACTCATCAATATATCTGATTAATATTATATTAGTGTTTGTTAGTTTTAAATTAAACTCGAGTCAGCTGGAACAGATAATTAAAAAATATTATAAGTATATAGTTGTATTATCTATTATGTCATTATTAGCATTTTCGCTAAACATATTGCCAAAGACAAGTGGGGCAAATATTTTTGGGATGTTGGGAATTAATAGAAATGGGTTTACATTTTTACTCATTTTACCTTTGTTTTATGCATTTTTTAAATATATATTTGGACGATCTAATTTAGCAGGCATAAATTGTATGGTCATAGTAATCACTATTTTGATGAATTTGAGTAGATCGGCATATATTGCAATTATTATGATGCTAATCTTCATATTAATAAACAAAAATATTGATATAAGAAAAAGGCTAAAGGTGGTTAAGTGGGTAAGTTTTTTTGTGGTTGTCTTTTGGGTAATAATGATTTCTACGTCATTTGGTGAAAAAATAAAGAATCGTATATTAAGACTTCAAGAGATTTATTATATTTTAGGGGGGAAAGAACTTCAGAAATATCAAGAAGGGAGTACTAGGCAGCGATTAATAAAAGCCTATCTACAACTTTTAATGGAAAAGCCATTATTTGGAGTAGGTATTGGGCAAGGTATAACCGTCATCAATAGATATGAAAAACATATAGCCATGCCGCATAATTTATATCTATATATACTAAGTAATCAGGGAATAATAGGATCTTTATTTTTAGGAATATTTTTTATTCAAATCTATTTACAGGGAAAAAAAGCGTTAAAAACAAAAGATGAACATCAAAAGGTTTATATATTTGCACTACATTATACATATTGTACTATTTTATTAATATCGTTTGGGAATGAATATTTATTTACAAACCCTTTCCTATTTTGGAGCATAACCTTACATATTGCCTATATAAACAAGAGATCTCAATACCCATTAATAACAACATCAAAGCTACCTAAAGCTCTTCCACATAACTAAGCTTACTTGCTTATTTTTGCAACAACATGTGTTCTAAGAAAAGGGAAGAAATTTAATAGCTTATAGAGTCTTCCAACATGTTTAGCGATGGGAGGGGCCAGAGTTACAGGATAAAAATCGATAGTCTTTGCATCTCTAAATAAATGCTTAATTTCCTTTTTAGAAATACCTTTTACATCCTTATTATAGGGGTTATCATATATAAAATCATACCAGAGAATAATACCATCGGTCTTTAACATGTTAAGCATGTTAGTCGCCAATTTTTGTTTGAGTTCATTAGTTAAAATTGATGTAAATACGATAGACTGAAGTATGATATCAAATTTGTCTCTGTAAGCAATAGAAGCAGCGTCACCTATTATTAGTTGAGATGCGGGAAGGAATCTATCTAAATGATAGTGAGGAAGGAGATTATTTAAGATAATATTATTTTTATTGATACCTAATTCAATAAATCTATTTAGATTAGTGGCACAAGTAGCGCCAATTTCAAGAACAGAAGGCAGCTTTCGTTCACAAAGGAATGGGAGTAATATTTTTTTATATATTTCAAATCTTTCATTATCAACATTTTTCCAAAAAAGCCTTATATTAGGGGATATGTTTTTTGTCTTTTTAAAACGTTTAAGGTATCTTTTCTTTATATTTGATAACTCATTTTGACTATTCATAACAGGTCGAGTTTATTAGGTTTAGTAAAAAAATGCAAAATATAAGGCTCTTAATAAAAAAGGGGCGCTAATGATCAATAAAATATAGATGTTAGTTGAGTGAGGGATGTTAAAATGAAACAGGTATATTTTATCATTTAAAAAAATAGTGTATAACTATCAGAATGATAGAGGTATGTATTTCTTTTAGATCTTCCTATAGTCTACATACATAAACATGAAAAAAATACTTATTATCAGTTGGTATTTTCCGCCAAATTCATCTATCGGATCTCAGCGCGTGAAAGCATTTGCAGAATTTTTAATTCAAAAAGGGCATCCCGTATATGTAATTACAGTTAAACATAATAATAGCCATGACCAGACGTCTATTCCTGAGGGAATTACAAAGATGTTTGAAGTTAAAGAGTTTAATTTTATACAGTACTTGAAACAGAAATTAAGCACTACTAATGTAACACTTACAAAAATAAAAAAAGAACAGGGTAAAGGGGGTAGTAGGACTAAGTTAAAGATACAAAAATATGTAAAGTCTTGGATTCGGACTATATGTTATTGGCCAGATGCCTCATTTTTATGGTTTTTTTTAAATAAAAGCAAATTTCAAGCTATTATCAATGACATTAAGCCCGACATTATATTTTCATCTGCAACACCTCATACTTGTCATTTAATAGCGGGCTATCTATCTAAAAAAAATGCCATTCCTTGGGTCGCAGAATTCAGAGACTTATGGAGTCAGAATAATGTATGGAAACGTGCATTCCCTTTGAATCTTTTAGACAGATGGATTGAAAAAAAAGTGATGAAACCAGCAAGTTTTTTGGCGACAGTATCTGAAACATTAAAGAAAGATTTAGAGTTTTTGCATAAAAAAGAATGTCTAACAGTGATGAATGGGTTTACATTAAAGAAGTGGCAGGAGGTAGTAGCTGCAAGAGAGTGTTCTAATACGAATGAAATAGTAATTCGATATATGGGTAAATTATATGATGGACGAAGATGTCCTAAACTTTTATTCGATGCATTAAATGAGATAAAGTTGAAAAAAATAAACATAAAGCTAGAATTTTATGTGATGGACCCAGACTATTTGTATGAGTTGTTATCACAATATTCACAGCTATCAGGTTGTATTTCAATTCATCCAGTTGTTTCATATGAAGAGTCTTTATCGTTACAGCAAACAGCCGATATAAATTTATTATTGGAGGAAAATACCTTAAAAGCAAAAGGGAATTTAACAGGTAAACTATTTGAATACCTTTGTGCCAAACGACCTATTTTGGCCATTGCTCATCCAGAAAGTGAAATAAAAACAGTCTTAGATGAGACAAGAATGGGCCAATTATTGAATAATAAAAGTGAAATCATAGCGTTTTTAGAGCAAAAAGTAACAGAAAAAGAGTTGGCAGGTAAATGTTTAGTAAAAATAAATAAAAAAAACATCTTAATGTATAGTAGAGAAGCTCAATATGAAATACTATACAAAAAATTAAAACAAGTATAACGATGAAAAAAGGAACAGGAAATTATTCTACTTTAGAATATAAAATAGCTAAAGGACTCTCTAAGCTACCGTATTTAAAAAGGGTATTAAAAAAAATATATAGAATTTGTATGGTCTGTATATATTGTAAGAAAACAAGACAAATAAAGACAAAAAAAGAACTGATAGCTGTATATCCAGAGGGAGAAACATTTTTTGGGTATTATGATCATATACCTCTTAATCAAACTGATGAATACTGTGTTTTTCATCAGACTGAATTTGATACGTCAAATAAGCCAAAGAATAAAGGTATTAATATTATGCTCAAAAAAATGAAAACAAATGAAGTATTTAATATCGCGACATCATATGCGTTTAATTGGCAACAAGGTGCACGCTTACAGTGGATTAATGAAAATGAAATTATATTTAATAATCTAAATATCAAAAAACAAAAGCTATTTTCTCAAATTTATAATGTTAAACAAAAGTGTTTTAAGACGTTAGACTTACCTATTTATGAATCCTGTAATACATTTTCACTTACATTAAATTTTGAAAGACTAAACCAGTATGCATCTGATTACGGATATTGTAATTATAGAAAAAAGCTAAGTCAATTAAAGGACGATGGCGTATTTATATTAGATCATAAAAGAAATAAATATTCACTTTTATGGTCATTAGATAAAATATCAAAAGTTATTAATATAAAATATTGTTCGAACAATAATCAGCATATCAATCATATTATGTTAAGCCCAAATGCCAGAACATGTATTTTTTTACATCGAATAATAGTTAAAGGTGAGGTATTACATACATTAATACTTGGAGACTTAGAAACACGAAATCTAAAAATTCTTGTATCTGGAATGGTGAGTCATTGCAAATGGGTAGATAATGAAAATATAGTAGCATATTTAAAATATAAGAAAGAAAAAGGTTATTTTATGATAAATATAAAGAAGAATTTAATTGAAAAATTAAAGTGTAACAGTATTCATACATTAGGAGATGGGCATCCGACAGTCGCTAACAATAAAATGGTAATTGATACATATCCAAATAGAAAACAAATAAAATCATTACTTTTATATTACTTTGATACAAATAAGCTAACAACACTCACTGAAGCATATGAACCTTTAAAGTTTAATGGTTTTTCAAGGTGTGATTTGCACCCAAGATTAACGAATAATGGGAAACAAATTTGGATTGATAGCACACATACTGGAAAAAGAATGTTATATTATTTAAATTTAACAGAATAGAGAGTAAACGTGTTAAAAATACAGGCATACTAAGAAAAGAAAATAAGATATAGTATTTCTTCAATGAAAATTAGATAAGAAATATAAATAGTAATGTGTCGAGGTTAATAGTTTCAATACAAATTATATAAAAAGTGTAATATAAATATGATAGCAATAATAGCTAAAACCATAATAACTATTCAACATACAATAAAAGAAATAATGGGAGAGATTGATGAAAATTAGCATCATCATTGTTGTTAGAAACGGAAGATTTACGATTTTAAATTGTATTAAATCTATCGAGTCCCAATTCCAAGAAAAAGATAATACATGGGAGTTAATCATTATAGATGGTTTATCAGAAGACCATACAAAAGATGTTGCGACAAACTATTTGAAAGAAAAAAAATACTCTTGGGTGATATTAGATAATCCAAAAAAGAATCTGGCCCCAGGTTGGAATATTGGGATTAAAGCTGCAAAGGGGACATATGTAGTGAGACCTGATGTACATTCAATATTGCACAAAGGTTATGTGGAGTATGGAATTCAGCTCTTAGAACAGAAAAATGATGTGAGCGTTGTTGGCGGAGCCATAAAAACAAAAGCCTCTGGGTTTTGGGGGGAGATTATTGCGCAAGCACTATCATCAAAGGTAGGGGTAGGCGGGTCCCCATTTCGAACCCAGACCAAAGATGGACGTGTAGATACAGTCGCATATGGCATATATCGTAAAGAAATATTTGACAGGGTAGGTTTTTTTAATGAAACACTTGTCCGTCACCAGGACAATCACATGCACGATCAAATTCAAAAAGCAGGAGGCACTTTTTATTTATATAACAAAATGAAGGCAGACTATTTATGTAGAAACTCTTGCAAAAAAGTTGCCAAACAAATGTTTCAAAATGGGTATTATTTGCCACGTTTATCACTAACTTCATTAAAGTTTCGACATGTAATACCTTTAGTGTTTTTTATGGGTTTACTACTTATATGGTTAATGACTGAGATAATTAGAATTGGGCAATTTCTACCAGAATTAATACTAGGGAGCTATCTGACTATAATAGCGCTCTCAGGGATGCAAATTAGTATTGAAAAAAAGAATATAAAGTATATATTTACGGGGATTATAATTCTTATAATGCATCTATCATATGCAGCTGGAATGTTAGCAGGAACGGTATATAATTTGATGTGCAAAAAAATCACTGAGCCAAAAAAAGAGTATTCAGGTTTAAATTAAAGGAATAAAAATATATTAAAGACCAGATTATAATAACGAAAGAGCTTAAAATTATAGCTTAGTCTTTACAAGACGCATACCATATACTCCTAAAAGATAGACACCAAACAAAACAAAAGAACCCATAAAACTAAATTTAAGAATTTTTTTTGAGTTTGGAGAAGATGGGGAACTTGGAAGAGTTGGGGTATCTAGGAGTCGAATAATCTCTTTGTGTACAGACAAATCAAGTAGTCTGTAGATGTCTTCTAATGATGTCAAGTAAGTATTAAGGACCCTGTAGCTCAAGTCTGGACTTTCTGATGTATAAGATAAGAGATATGTATCATTTTTTTGCTTTACTAACGTTATATTTTTTTCGAGTTGAAGCGAGCCTACAATAAAGCGAATCCTATTCTCAGTGGTATCTGCATCTTTATTTTGATGATTATCATAGAAGGCATCTAATTCATTCTCAAAGTCCTTTAAAAAATGTGTAGCAACAAGAGATTTAAGCCGATAACTCTCAATAATTGCTTGAAGTTTACCTGAATCAGAGGAAGCCACTCCCAAGAGAGTTGAGTATGCTGAAAGAGGACTAGGCTGTGATCGAGCACCAATATTAAAAAAGGTACAACTGCTGGTATAGGTTTTAGGAATAAAAAAAGGAATAAAAGAGCCAACCAAAAGCGAAAGGATAAGGATAATAACAAACACTCCCTTTTGAGAGTAAATAAATTTTAGAACTTCTACCAAGTCAATTTCTTCATCTAGAGTAGCCCTAGGCAATTCTTTCATGTACTTATCTTAGCGCATTTTATTATTTGGCTAAAGTAGCAACAGTCAAAGGCCTATGACATACGCTTACACGATATATAATAAGAATCAAGTAAAAAGACAAAAGATATCAGTTGATCGAAAAAGAGGTCACGCTAGTCATACAGTATATATAATGTTTTCAATAGTCGCTTATAAGCTTGTCCATCTCCAAAAGGATTTACAATAGTAGAAAAATCTCTAGGAGACTCTAATACATCTTTAACAGAAGAAACCAATTTAGCGGTATCAGAACCCACCAAGGTTACCAAATGGCTCTCCAAGCACTCCGGTCGCTCCGTATTGGTCCGTAATAGTAAAACAGGTGTTTTTAATGTAGGCGCTTCTTCTTGAATCCCGCCACTATCACTAATAATCAAGACGGCATGTCGCATTAAATAGACAAAGCTTAAGTATGATTGAGCAGGAATTAATAAAACACGAGAAAGACCACCCAGTTGATGTTTGATTCGAGTTTGTAAGTGAGGGTTTGGGTGAAGGGGCCAAATAATGTAATGCCGAGGGTATAGGGAAAGAATCTGTCGAATAGCAGCTAGCAGCGAGTCAAGATTTTTACCCCAGTTTTCACGTCGATGGCAGGTAACCAATAGAAAAGGGGTTTGTTCAATGTTTGGTAAACCAGAATGAGAGAGTTCAGTGTAAAGGTGATCAATAAGGTGAGGGGCTTTATCCAAAGTATCTAAGGCCAAATGCAGGGCATCAACAACCGTATTTCCTGTAATCCAAATCATGGAAGGATCAATACCCTCACGAAGCAAATTATTTTGGGCCAATTTAGTCGCCGCAAAATGAGAGTGGCATAAGCTGGCCAAGGATTTACGATGACCTTCTTCAGGCCAAGGAGCGGCAAGATCTCCAGACCGCAGGCCAGCCTCGATATGTGCAATGGGGATGTGTTGATAAAAGGCAGCTAAAGCTGTCATATAGCTTGTGCTGGTATCACCTTGAACAATAAGCAAATCAAAGGAATTGCTACTTAAAAAATTACCAAAATGCAAAAGTAACTGACTGCCTAACGTGTGCAGTTGACCGTCATGGTTTGAACATGTCAAGTGAGTATCAATCTGTAAATCAAATTCTGACAAAATGTCCTGTACTAAATCAGGGTGCTGGCCGGTAAAACACAGATGCGTAGAAAAATGAGCATGATCTTGTTTTAAAGCAACCATCAGAGATAATAATTTAATCGCTTCGGGGCGAGTTCCAAAGGCAATCACACATTTTTTTGTCATTATGTCTTAGTTTACACAATCATGTGTACAACATAAACAACAAAATCAGTACTTGCGATATACATAAATATCACGTTATATAATACACATGAGAGTTGGCGTAATAGGGATTGGGTATTGGGGCCCAAATGTTTTACGAAATTTTGTAGAGGTTTTAGGCCAAGGTGCTGTAGGTGTCTGTGATCACAACAAAGAGCGTTTGCTCTGGGCAAAAAATCTGTACCCAGACATTCAGCTTAGTGAAGATAGCGATGAATTAATTCACTCGTCAGCGTATGACATCATTGCGATTTGTACACCGTTAAAGAGTCATTATGCACTTGCAAAAAAAGCCCTTCAATCAAAAAAACATGTTTTTATCGAAAAACCGTTTACACAAACAAGCAAAGAAGCCCAGGATCTAATTACATTAGCTGAAAAAAATGGCTGTACGGTCATGATTGATCATCCTCAATTATACAGTCCAGCCTTCGAAGCAATTCAAACGATCATCAATCACAAAGAATTTGGAACCTTATATTATCTAGATGCTAAAAGAGCAAACTTAGGTCGAATTCAACCAGATTGCAATGTCATATGGGATTTGGCTGTGCATGATTTTGCATCCTTAATGGCATTAATTTCGTGTGAAGCAGAAACATTAGCGGTTCATAGTCAGTATTGTGTGCCTGTAAAACTAAAGCAAGATTTTGCGCAACGAGCATCTATAGACATTCAGTATAAAGGTAATATTAAAGCAAGCATTTCCTTAAACTGGGTTTCACCAATCAAAGTAAGGGAAAATGTCATTGTTAGTGATAAGAAAATGATCCATTGGAACGAATTAGATCAAAAACATCCTATCCATTACTTTGATTCACAAGTACATTGTGAGGACAATGGAGCAACATCAACGATTAGTTATCACCATGGGAAAGTTAGCTATCCAAATTTAGATAAACACGAACCATTAAAAAAACAAATCATGCATTTTTTAAATTGCATAGATCAGCAAAAACAACCGTTTAATAATCATCACTTAGGGCTCAAAGTATTACGATTTCTTGAAGCATGTGATCAGTCACTGCAGCAAAAAGGGAAATACATTAAGATAAGATGATCGAAGGATCTATATTCAGAAATTAAGCTATTAACGATATAATACGGCCATGCCAGTAACGCTCTTACTATTGAGTATCACGTTTTTGTTATCAGTGATAGCAATATATATGCTCATTAATATATGCCACAAAAAGAGTATTTTATCACTACCAAATGAGCGAAGTGCGCATAAAAAACCAACACCTGCAATTGGCGGTCTAGGGTTTATTCTCGTCTTTTATTTTATGACCATAGTATGTTGGCAGTTTTATTTCAAAGATGAGTTGATTTTTTTAAAAATAATGTCTTTGTGTTTCCCTATTGCGTTATTAGGTCTTTGGGATGACTTTAAAGAATTAAGTGCAATAAAACGACTGTTTATACAAGCTCTAGTAGCCCTGTCAGCCTTTTTTTGGGGATTTAGAGTGACAATAATCGAACTCCCCTTTCTGACACTTGATTTTAATATTATATCAATCGTGAGTACCTCTCTTTTTATTATCTCGCTATGCAATTTTTTTAACTTTATAGATGGACTAGATGGATATTTGGGTGGGATAACGATTATTGGGCTCGGTTTTCTTAGCATTTTTTTTCTTATTGCAGATCAGTTTTCAGGATTTTTTCTATGTACATTATTAGTAGCAACGTTAATGGGGTTTATGCTATGGAATTATCCTAAAGCAAAGATATTTATGGGGGATGTTGGGAGTTGCTTTTTGGGATGTTTTATTGCCTTAATGGCGATTCAATGTGACATGAACCAACAATTATCTTTAGTCATTCCTATGATTTTATTCGCAACCATTATACTGGACTGTACATTTACACTAGGTATAAGGTTGTTTAATAAAAAGAAAATTTGGGAAGGGCATAGGGAGCATTTCTTTCAAAAATTATTTGTCATTTTAGGCAGTCAAAAACATGTCTTATATGTAGGTTATCTATTGACACTTTGCCATGGAATCGCTGCAATGTTTTATTTTAAGTCAAGTAAAGAAATACGATTAAGTATCTTGCTTGTAGTGATACTATTAAACCTATGTAAATATATATGGATACACTTTATATTTAAAAAATGTCAAATACAACAAAAAACAACTACTTAATTTTATCACAAGTTTTTTGGCCTGATACGAGTTCAGTCTCCCAACATCTTACAGACCTAGCGATAGAGTTACAAAAAAAATACGGGTCCGTTACGGTGATAACAAGCAGCAAAGCATATGAAGATAGCCGTGAACAATACAAGAAATCTGAGAACTATCACGGAATAAGAATTGTACGTGTGACACATTTAAAGTTCAAAAAAGCATGGGTATTTGGACGTATATTAAACTTTTTATCATTTAAATTAATGTTGCTCTGGCGCATACTAAAAATAGACAAAAAAGAATACAGTAAAATTATCGTTGTCAGTGTTCCTCCTTTACTTCCTGCATTGGCAGCGTTTATAAGTAAGCTTTACAAAAAAAGAATGGTTTATTGGGTCATGGATATTCAGCCAGAGCTGAGTATCGTGTCTGGATTATTTAAAAAAGACAGTTTATTGAGGACTTGTTTGCAGAAAAGCTCACAGTATATGCTTGAGCATGCAGATCATTTGATTTGTTTGGATAAGGACATGCAAGCACATTTACAGTCACGAAAAATTGACGTAAATAAAATATCAGTTGTGCCTGTTTGGCCCATTAATACACACAAAGTATCCGTCAAAAGGGACGAGAATCCCTTTAGAATCGAGAATAATTTTCAAGATAAAATTGTTATTATGTATGCGGGTAATTTGGCCTACTGTCACCCCTTAGATACTCTTTTAGAAAGTGCTCAAGAGTTGAAGGATAATCCATATTTATTTGTTTTTATAGGGGCAGGAACACAAAAAGAAAAAGTAAGGAAGTGTCAAAAAAACTGTCAAAATATAAAGATGCTTCCTTTTCAAAAAAGAGAAAACGTGCACATATCCTTAGCTTCAGCGGATTATCAGGTAGTTGTAATGGGGGAAGCAACTATTGGGTTTACACATCCTAATAAAATTTATGGGGCAATGCTAAGTGAAAGACCGATTATCTATATTGGACCCAGAGAAAGCTTTATTGCAGAACATTTAAACCATTGCCCAGGAAATATTTTGGTTGAACATGGGCAAAGTCAGACCTTAACGCAAGAAATAATTAAGCTTTCAAATGATCATGCTTTGTATCAAAAGGTGTGTAAGCAGAATAAAGCCTACGCATTGAAACATTTTGATCCAAAAAAACTACTTAAGAGAATGTGTGAAGAAATTCATGAAAAAAATTAAGGTAATTTTAACAGGAAGTCGAGGGTTTATAGGAAGAAATACCTTGACATTCTTTAAAACAAAAAAGAAATACGAGCTATGTCCAATTAGTTGTCGTAGTGGAAAAGAAATTAAACTTCCAAAAGCAGAGGCCGTCATTCACTTAGGGGGCAGGGTGCACGAACATAATGCAGAAGAAAAAGAGTATTTTCGAGATAATGTAGACACAAGTATAAATCTTGCCAAAAAAGCAATACAAGCAGGTATTCAGACCTTTATTTTTATTAGTACGATAAAAGTATACGGGGAGGCAGAAGGGCATTACAGCGAAAAGAGTGCATGCCATCCTATAGGTGCGTACGCGAAATCAAAATATCAAGCAGAACAGGCCTTAACAAGATTATTTCAAAAAGAAAAAGACAAAACATTGGTCATTCTTCGATTACCCCTGGTGTATGGGATGGGGCAAAAGGGAAACATGCGGCGTTTAGACCACTATGCCAAGAAAGGGTGGCCATTACCATTAAAAGCAGCGACACAGAAAAGAAGTTTTCTATATGTGAAGAATTTTTGTGCAGCAGTAGAAATAATACTTGGACAGAAACATTTAAAAGAGGGGATATACAACATTAGTGACCCAACAACATTATCGAGCAAAGAGCTTTATCAAGCTTGTGTAAAAATATATGGTAAAAAGGAGGCAATAGTGTTTCCCTTTCCAAAAATAGTAAGAAAATTACTAGCAAGATATTCAAAACGTGCAGGCTATTTAGTGCAAAGACTCTTTCAAACATATACCTTAAACAATCAAAAATTCGAAAATGAATTTAATACCGTATTACCATATACTACGCACAAAGGGTTAAAGGAAACGTTAATAAACAAAACCGACTAACTTAGTATACGTTATTTTTTAAGTGAAACTTGTTGATGAATCCACCGATATGTCTGACTTAATCCCTTCTCAAGGGCGTAGTTAGGTGCCCAACCTAAGCGCTCTTTAATAAAAGTATTATCACTGTTACGACCCCGAACTCCAAGCGGACCAGGAATATAATGCTTAGAAATATCTTTTTTTGCGATATGCGCTACAACATCAACCAACTGGTTAATAGTGACCATCTCATCAGAACCAATATTAACAGGAACCTGACAATCACTATCCATTAGTTTTAACATACCCTCTATACACGCATCTATGTACAAGAAACTACGCGTTTGCTTACCATCTCCCCAAACCTCAATAGAGCCGGGGCTATCCGCCATGGCTACTTTACGACAAATAGCGGCGGGGGCTTTCTCTCTCCCCCCATCCCAAGCACCTAAGGGACCATAAATATTATGAAAACGAGCGATACGAATAGACAGGTCATGGTTACGATTGAAGGCCATATAGAGACGCTCAGAAAAAAGTTTCTCCCAACCATATTCACTATCAGGCTGAGCTGGATAGGCAGAGTCTTCATGACATTGTGGGTTATCAGGATCTAGTTGATTATACTCGGGGTACATACAGGCACTGCTACTGTAAAATAATTTTTTTATCTGTGCTTTAGCAGCAAGGTCTGCAATATGTAAATTAATTAAGGCCGAATTATGCATTAAATCTGCATCATTTTCACCACTAAAAACAAAGCCAGCACCTCCCATATCGGCAGCTAACTGATAGATTTCATCAACAGGTTCAGATTGAGACAGGTAAAGAGCATTTTTACAAACAGAAAAACGGCGCAAATCTCCAATAATAAAATCATCAGCAGTACTAGATTCAAATTCAGGATGTTTTAAATCAATACCACGTACCCAATAACCTTGTTTTTTAAGAGCAGTAACCAAATGGCTACCAATAAATCCACCTGCTCCACAGACCAAAATTTTTTTCATGATTATAATTATCATACAAGAAAATACAAATAAAAACGATCTTGGTATTTAGAGAAGAAAAAAAACTTTAAATACGAGAAGATTTTGAGTAGTATTGTGGCATGATAATTATCACAGGCGGAGCAGGATTTATCGGAAGTGCCATGGTTTGGAAGTTGAACCAATTGGGCTATCAAGACATTATGATAGTAGATCGCTTAGGAACATCAAAAAAATGGCTAAATCTTAGATCACTAAAATGGCGGGAATATCGTCATAAAACAGAGTTTTTACAACTGATTAAAGAGGATAAGGTAAAAGGGAACATAGAGGCGGTGATACATCTAGGCGCCTGTTCAGCTACAACGGAGTTAGATATGGATTTTCTGGTAGAGAACAATCTCAATTATTCTAAATCACTTCTTTCTTGGGCCAGAGAAAAATGTGCTAGATTTATTTACGCAAGTTCAGCAGCGACCTACGGAGATGGATCTAACTCGTTTGATGATCAAAAATCAATTGATAAGTTAGAACCCATTAATCGCTACGGATATTCCAAACATTTGTTCGATGTATGGGTTAAAGAACAAAAACTGAGCGATTCGGTAGTTGGGCTAAAATTTTTTAACGTTTATGGTCCGAACGAAGTCCATAAAGGTAGTATGCAAAGTGTTGTAAGTAAAGCAGTTAAAGAAATAAAAGAAACAGGTCAGGTCAAGTTATTTAAATCCTACCACCCAGACTACCAAGATGGCTGTCAAAGGCGTGATTTTATTTATGTGAAAGATTGTATATCGGTGATGAATTGGTTTTTAGAAAATCCAAAAAGTAACGGGTTATTTAATTTAGGGACGGGACAAGCAAAAACATGGCGGGAATTAACAGGCGCGGTGTTTAAGGCAATGAATATAGAAGAAAATATAGAATACATAGAGATGCCTGCCGAACTGAAATCTCATTATCAATATTTCACACAAGCCAGCATGAGCAAATTGAGAAATGCTGGATATAAAGAGAAATTTGAGAGTTTAGAAGACGGCGTTAAAGACTACGTGCAAAATTTTTTAGTGGAAGAAAAATACCTGTCATCGATTTAAAATAGTTGAAATTAAGCTCAAATATCAAAAAAAGAGGAATGGATTTCAAAAATTATAAATATTTGGGGGTAATAGTATATAATAAGAGAAAATTCAGCATAAAGGTGATTATTAATGAACAAAAGTTGTAGTAAAAAAATATGTGTGAGCATTTTAATGCTAGCAATAACAATGAGTTTAACTGCCTGTGGTAAAAAAGAAAGCGCAAAGCCCATGATAGGTCAAGAACGTGTAGTAGAGCAAAGCCGGGCTGCAAAACCTGGTTGGTTATATATACGACCAAATCCAGACGCAAGCAATCTTTATTTTGTAGGTGATGATACAGCAAGAAATATTTCGGGAGTAAGAGACGCCTATCAAGTCGCCTTATCAAAGGTATCATTTTATATTAATTCAAAAGTAGATGCTGGGTACAAAAGAATTGAAAATAATTTAGATAATGACACGGCTAACACCCTAAAACAAGAAATGATACAAAACGTCGCTAAAACATCTATACAAGGAGCAAAAGAAAAAGAAGTATACTGGGAAAAAGTAGAAAAAATCACTCAATCAGGTATTAACTATTATTATCGTGTATATTCATTAGTAGCCGTACCAAAAAATATTATCCAAGAAACAGCAAAAGCAACACTAGCAGCACAACAAGCCAAACATAAAGAAGAAGAAAATAAAAAAACCTATGAACAGTTAAAAAATATAGAGGGAGATTTTCAAGAATTATTTAATGAAAATTAAACACGGGACAGTATTAATACTGGCCTGCTGTATGATATTAAGCGCATGTCAAGGGGGGGGTGGGGAAAAAAGTGTCATTCAAAAGAAGCCAGAATGGGTGTATAAAACGCCAGAGAGCGACCAAAAATATCACTATTTTACTGGCTTAGCAACCGAGTGTATAAAGCCAGAAGAGGCTGAGCATTTAGCAAAACAAATGGCAATGGAAAAGTGCTTTGAGTTTATTCAGGTTAAAGGGAAGAGTCGTTACAGCGCACAAAGAAACGAAAATGGACGCACCTTTAGCGATCAATTTGTCATGGAGTCAGGAGATATAACCCTACAAAATATTAAAGAAATAGACACCCACAGTGAAGTAATGATGCACCTATTAGACAACAATGGACATGAAATTTTATATAATCATTATGTGTTATTAGGGCTTCCAAAGTCAGAAGTACAACGAATCAAAAAAATACAGAAGGACAAATTTAAAACGGTCCTCAGTTTATTAGCGAAAAGTAACGAATTGTGGGACAGAAATCTTGTTTTTTTAGCTTGGTCGAACCTACAAAAAGCCAAACAAAGCGTTGCAGACTTAGACCAAAGTTTAACAACAAACGTTGACGGACAGATACTGACTGTTACAGCTTTAGAGAGTCAAATAAAAGGTAAAGAAAATGAATGGGAAAACATATTTAAGCTATGTGCCATCAATATAGAAGATAGCATTGGCTTATCAGAGACAGTGCTAAAGGAGAATATTACAGAGTATTTATCTTGGGAAGGAATACAAGTAAGACCCTATACAAAAGAAAATTTAAAATATCTTCACGTATTAGTTACATTAAAAATACATACAGCAGGGATATACAGCGACGAGTTAATTCGCTATACCTGCGACGGAAAAATAGACGGGTTTATTTCTAATAATACCCAAGTAGATAAGGTGTTTTCCTTAGATCCAAACAGCAAAGAAGTTTTAGCATCAAATGCTGATTTCGCTGCAAAACAGTTAGAAAAAATCTTAGCAAAAGCCATAGCCACTCAAATTAGCACAACATTAAGCCAGCTTTCTGAACAATGAAAAAGATTCTCTTAAATATAATCATATTACTGTGTATAGCCACACATATGCAGGCAGAAACACAAAAAGAGTGGCTAGCGGTAAACCCATTTCAATCACATCCATCGTTAAATAGAGTAGCAAAAGAATTGACGGCTCAATTTAGACGCAATTTAATCAATACGAAGTACTATTATGTGAAAAGTTCGAACGAACAGGATGACGCCGTAAAAAAATTACAAGTCGCTGAAATAAAAGCCTTTGAACGAGGTGAGTTGGATGATGCTGTTAACTTGGGAAAACGTTTACAGGTAACGCGACTTTTAACAGGGCGCTTAGAACAAAAAGACAAGGGGTACAGCTTAAATATTGCCTTAATAGATGTCACAATAGGCGTTGAAATTTACCAGAGTACCATCAGCGTTAAAGAAGAAGGTAGACTCAAAACACACATTGCAGCTGAGGTTGCAGCTATCAATAAACTAGCAAAAATAGAGGGGATTGTCTTAAGCAGTCAAGACGGTAAAGTGAACGTATCCTTCAATCACTTAGACCCCATTAACAGCGGACAAGTCATCGCTATTTACAGAAAAAAAGGGCAAGTTTTACTTGCCATAGGCGAAGCAGAAATAGGAACTGTATTAGAAACCCAATCAATAGCAACGATCTTAGAAAGAAAGCTAGATATGAAAATACGCTATGGAGATATTGTTAAATTAAGTGAAAGTAAGGTGAATCAAAGCAAATTAGGGCGCTTAAAAATCAATAGTAATACCAGCTGGGTGACCATTGAAATAGATGGCGTTAAACAAAGCGATCCCTTAATGGAGCAACATATGTCGACCTTTGCATTAAGCGAAGGTAGCCACAAGGTAAAAGCTTACAAAGAAGGGTATGTGTCAAAAATGGGAGAGGTAAGTATAGAAGCTGATATTGAAATTAAGGCAACCGAAGAAAAAATCTTAACAATTGAACTAGAAAAAATAAGACAAATAGAAAAGAAAGTAACGAAGAATGCGGCGATAAAATATAGGTCAACTCTCCAAGATATTAGTATGTTTATTGACGGGGTAGATTATGGCACTCAAACCTTTGTAGATAACATACCATTAGGTAAGCATCACTTCACATTTAAGAAACATTTATATTACGACAAAAAAATTGTATTTGAAATCACAGAGTCTGGTGTTAATAATCTAGGCGACATAACGTTAAAACCAAATTTTGCCCAAGTCACGTTAAATTCAATTCCTTCTGGCGCAAAAATATGGCTAAATAGCGACGTCATTGGAGAAACACCCTTTACAGCAAACCTAAAAAGTAACGCTTATGACTTAAAACTTACAAAAGAGTACTATTACAACAAAGACATTCATATAGAGGTAAAAGACAATACGCCAATTGTACAGTCCTTCGAACTAAAGCCACATTTTGGCACACTGATGCTACAGGTCAATCCAGAAAACAGTGATATTTACATAAATGGAAGCTATTACAGAAAAGTCCTAAATAAACAAATGGTTAGGATCGAACATTTAAAATCAAGAAAACATAAAATTACCGTAAAGCATCCCCATTACAAAACAGAAACGCGTTATATTTTACTAAGAGATGCAGAAACGCATATAGAAAATATTCAATTAGAACCCATATTTGGTACTCTGAGTGTTTCAAGCAAACCCAAGGGCTCTAAGGTCATGATTGATGAGAAAGAAATAGGTCAAACACCCTTAGAAAAATATTTTCTTGATAGAGGCATATACAAGCTAACTGTACAAGGAAAGAATCCAGGTAATTATTACAACAATGAAAAAAATATCGAAGTAAAGCCCAATCAACACATACAAATTAGCGATGACCTTAAGAAGAAATATGCGGATTTAACCATTTATGTATACAAAGACCACAAACATATAGCTGCAACGATCATGTTAGATGGAAATCCTATTAAAGAAACAAGCCCCATTACCTTAAAAAATATTGCCTGTGGGACACATAAGGTAACCATTAGTCACGATGATAAAAGTATAAGTAAAGAAATAGAGGTCTTATATCAACAGGACAATAAAATGACGGTTGATATTGACCAAAAAGATAAATTGAGGCAAGTAAAAGGTTATTTTATCGGTGCGGGTTTTCTTAAAGCAAACGAAGATATGTCGACAACACTCATACAGTCTGGCTTAGAGAGCCGCTTTCAAACATCAGCATTTGAGAACATAGATATGCTACTAACACTGGGACATCAACGGGGTGTTCATCATTTAAAACGTCGTATGGGAATCGCCATTTTAATGAACAGTCAAAAAGGGCATATTCTTGAAGGCGACAAAAAACATCCTTTTACCTATGAAAAAATGGGGATAATGGGATTCGCATCCATGGATTATCATATAGATATTAGCCGGCATGTAGATACGTTTATAGGCGGAGGGATTTCTGCAGGGATCATCAACCATAAATTCGGTCTCAAAGATGTTAATAGCACTGAGACAAGACCACAAGAAGAAGATATTCGCAGCGCTGGCGTGGGGATCAAGGCTTATATGGGCGTTGATTGGTCTAATTATTGCATAGAGGGAGGATGTGCCATTATTGATACCGTAGGCGGAAAAAAAACGCCTCTACAATTAAGTAGCGGTGAATCTGTTGGCATCAACGTCTTAGGTATAAGTGGAATATATATAAAAATAATGAAAATCTTTTAGAAAAGAAAATAGTTAGAACGGTCTTTTTGTAAAATATAAGGAAAGTCCAGTAATAATAAGGACGATCATCGCCACTGCAGAGAAGTCATGAAAGATCAGCAAAATAGGTTTAAAAAAATAACCAGTGTGCAGGCCCTTAACAAAGGAATAAAATGTATAGGGATAATCTTCAATTTTAATCCACTTAGATTGAGTTGGAGATAGCAAATATAACGCACGTTCTGTTTTAAGAACCAAAGTGTCCTTCATACAGGTAAAAGAGCGTATAGAACTAAAATCATCTGGAGGATAAGTCACTAATTCCCACATTACCGGGCGGATATTTTTCAAATATAAAATCAGACCGTGTTTAAACGCAAGATAGCTTTTCCCTGAAGACGTAGTAATGAAACTAAAAATATCCTTTGCTGGATATAAAAGAGGCAGTTGCGACCATGTGTTAAACTGTGGGTCACTGATAAAAAAACCATCTGAACGTTGGACCCAATAAGAGCCATCATTCAGGGGGCTGGAGAAAACAGAAAGGATAGATGGATCGGAAGAGGAACGCTTATTAGTAAAAATAGAGGGATGATTCAGTAATAAGCCACTAAGGCAAAGGTAAAAAATAAATAAAGCAGCCGCTATACCTAAAAATCGATGAAGTTTACGAAACATAACAACAGAACCTAAATTTCATCACTTAAAATAAGCGCTTTTTTAACACCGGCAGCCAATGCCCAACTAGAAATAGTAGCTCCACTAATACCATCAATATCTTGATCTACTACAATAGAGCTAGAGGCGTGTTTGCCAAAAAATTGGCGCAAAAAACGTTTTTTACGAACTTCTGCCCCAACTTTCTCGCGATAAATCATCAAAATAACGTTAGAAACACGCTTTTCAGGCGAAATATGTACCATAAAAGTAATGGGTTCGTATTTACCTTTTTCATGTAAAATCAGGGCGGAGCCTAAGTAGCCATCAGTACTATAGCCTTTAAAGATCTGCACTGTATTTTTATCAAAAGAAAATCCTAAGCGTTGTTCAATCGTTTGTTTGAGTGCATTATCAATAGAAATATCAATAGTTTCAATAGAGCGAGCAGAAGGAAAACACTGTGCCAAAGCCTGTTCTTGAGTATAATAGACTTTTTCATAGGCACTTGCCTGACCTGCCATCATAAGAAGGCAGCCCAAACAAAATAGGATACTTACAGACTTAGAAACCGACTGCAAGGGAGGCAACAAACTGATCATTATCTGTCTCATTTTTTAGTTCAGTATTCCATTCATACTCTAATTTGTACACAACAGATTCAACAGGGCGAAAGTTAATTCCAAGGGTTATTTGACCACGATCGTATTCATTGTCAACGGATGTATCTGTATCAACAGCAGAGTAGCGCGCAAATAAGGTAAATACTGGATGTGCAAAGTCACGAGTTAAAAAAGAAAGTCCTGAAGCAGGTAAATGATAACGGCCTTCAACGTAATAACCGAACATTTGATCAACATGTTGTCCCTCAATATCAACCTGAGCTAATTCAGAAATAAGTTCTAAAGGACCTTGTTTATAAAAAACATCGAAACCATAAAGGGATAGACTATGTTTATCATCATTATCATAGTTACCGTGATACAAAGATGTGCCTAATTCTAGGCCTAAAAAGGGGCTGGCCATCAGACGTGCTGCCACAGCTTTATTTTGATTATTATCATGTTTAAAACCAGGCCGATTTTTACGGATACCAGATTCATTAGGGCCTTTACCCTGTTCAGAACTAAAGGTATTTAAGCCATTAATTAGATAGGCATCATAGGTGAATAGCCAATCACCTTTTTCAAGGGTGCCTCGAAAACCAACGCCTGTATCCATCCAGGTAGTGGGGACAATATATTTGGCATAGATAGGCCGCATAGTTGCATCTCTAAGGTCGGAATCATGAAGGATATTGACACGACCAAAAGGAATGAGAATAATACCTGTACGTTGAATAAAGGCATCAGAAAACGAATAGTCAAGCCAAGCTTGTTCAATTTTGATTTCACCCCCATTATTTGTATTAGCTCCATATTCAAATTCCAATTCACTATTAAAAAATAAGTGTTCATGAACCTGCGACGAAGCGTGAAGGATAAATCGATGAGCCTTAAATGTTGAAGATGATTTTCCCGCATAAAACTCAGTGTCTAAGTAGCCACTTAATTTGGCGGAGGCTGTGGATGTGGGTGATACCAGTAAAAGTAGGCATAGTACGGATGAAATAGTTTTAAATATGTTGAGCATTTTTATCCTCTATTAATGAATTTTTTCTGATCAGTTTTTGATAATGATACTTAGTCTCAATTTACTAGTCAACATGTCAGGCAAGGAAGAGAGCATTTAGAAAAAAAATCAATCATTAATAGCGTAAGAAACCCCAAATAGAATGGTCAGTTTAAGAAAGAGAATAAAGAACAAAAAAACTAAAAAAGCTAGTCAGCAAAAAATACCTCTTATATGATGGAGAGATGATTAACATAAATGAGTGTATCAGAAACAGAAAAGAGGCGGTGATTGCGTTTAAGAAACGAGGGCTATCAACGGAGCTACTTGATGATCTGATTGCTTTAGAAAACAAACGAAAAAAAGGTCAGAAGGAGATTGAGGTACTACAGGTAAAACGAAACCAACTCACGCAGTCCATTAGAAAAAATCCACAAGAAGCAGGTTCTCAAAAAGAGGGAGTAAAAATAATTAAGCAACAAATCGTCCATCTAGAGGAGATACAAAACGAAATAGAAAAACAACTTAAAAAAATAAGCCTAAGAATTCCCAATTTTCCAGAAAAGGATGTGCATGAAGGCCAAAGTGAGAAAGAAAATAAAATTATATACAGCAGTCCAGACAAACAAAAAATAACAGAACAAAAACCACATTGGGAAATAGATAAAGCAAGCAGATTATTAGATTTTAAACGTGGAGTGAAATTAAGCGGGTCACGTTTTTATGTCATGTATGGTGAATTTGCACAGTTACAGCGGGCATTAATTCAATATTTATTAAAAACACTACAAGAGGCTGGTTTTCTAGAGGTGACGCTTCCTTATATGGTACATCAAGATGCGCTATTAGCAGCAGGCCAATTACCTAAATTTGCTGAGAATTTATATCACGATATAGAAGAAGATTTTTGGTGGATTCCAACAGCCGAAGTGCCCTTAACTGCTCTACATCAAGACGAAATACTAGAAGCAGATTCGTTACCCAAATTATACTGTGCACACACAGCTTGTTTTCGCAGAGAGAAAGCGTCAGCAGGTAAAGATGGGCGGGGCATGAAACGGGGACATCAATTTGATAAAGTAGAGATGTTTTCGTTTTGTAAGCCAGATCAGGCAGAGGGGATTTTTAATAAAATGGTGGATATAGCAAAAAAAATATGTACTGAATTAGAGCTTCCCTATCAATTAAAAAGCCTCTGCACAGGAGATTTAGGCTTTGCAGCAAGCAAAACCATTGATGTTGAAGTGTGGGCAGCAGGCTGCCAAGAGTGGTTAGAAGTTAGTTCCATAAGTATGTGCAGAGATTTTCAGTCAAGAAGGGCCAAGGTTCGCTATAGAGAAGGTAAAGAAAAGGCACTCTGCGACACATTAAATGGCTCTTGTTTAGGGATTCCACGAACAATGATCGCACTGATAGAAAACAACCAGCAAAAAGATAACTCTATTTTAGTACCCGAACCTTTACAACCTTGGACAGGGTTTAAAAAAATTCAAGTGAACTAATACATTAGGATAAATATAATAAATAAGTAAATTAAAAAAGTGTAGGAATGAGCCTTTAAAATTAAAAAAAGTATCGCTATACTTATGAAGAATAAAAAAAACATGGAGTAAATAAAGTGGAATCAGGTTTATTAATGCAGACATCAATGAAAACATTTAGTCTATTTGGACATTCTTTTCAGTTAGATCTGATAACAATTGGGATGACATGGTTTGTAATTGCACTCATGATTTTGATGTGTATGAGCGTCAAGCGCAGCCTTAAAAGAGTGCCAGGAAAGTTACAGAGTTTATCAGAGTTAGTGTATGAATTCATCAGTGATATCACATTAAGCACACTAGGTAAAAAAGAGGGGAAACGATTCTTACCCTTTATACTAACATTATTTTTATTTATTTTACTCTCTAATTGGATTGGCATAGTGCCTAACATAGCAAATCTATTAGGGATATTAATAGGCTTATTCCATAAATTACTAGGAGGAGAAAACCTTCCTGTTGTATTTGAAGGATTCACACAAATAAAATTCATGCCGGGTGTATCAACCTGGTACAGTTTTTTGTTTAACATACCCAACTTTAAGGAGCCGACACGATCCATTAACACAGACCTAGCACTTGCATTGATGGTATTTATAATTGTCCATGTAAATTCTATCAGTAAAAGAGGAATCAAAGACTACTTAAAACAATATTGGGGAGACGTCATTCCTTGTCATGGTTGGTGGTTGCTATTAGCACCGGTGAATATTCTGATGATGATAAATATTATTGGAGAATTTTCAAGTGTTATTTCACATTCATTTCGTCTTTTTGGAAATATTTTTGGTGGATTTATGATTATCGCAATTGTGTCATCTGTTATCCAACATGTCTTTATCCCTATTGGACTAAGTGCGTTCTTTGGATTATTTGCAGGCATTATTCAGGCATTTGTATTTACCATGCTAGCAGTTGTATATATCGGTCAAAAAGCCTAATTAAAAGCGGGAGACGGGCCTCGAACCCGCGACCCTCAGCTTGGAAGGCTGATGCTCTACCAATTGAGCTACTCCCGCGTTGAATTATAGTATACCTCGACACAAAAAGATGTTCCAGGGTTTTGTGAAAATTTAGGGAATATGGGAAGAAGGGCGAGAATGTTAATCAATACTAGTCAAATAATGCTAATCCTTGCTACCTTAACTACAGAGACATGAACACAGATAGCCCCATACTTAAAGTAGCCATCATACAGTTATCTGCAACAACAGATCAAAAGAAAAACCTTGAAAAAGCAATATCAATGGTTAAAGTGGCCAGTCAAAAAAAAGTTGATTTTATTTTATTGCCTGAGGTGTATACGTTTCGACGTCAAGCAAAAGAGGCTTTATTACCAAATGAAACATGTTGTGGCCCTTCAATACAACCATTTTTACAATTAGCAAAAGAATCAAAATCATGGATACTTTGTGGGAGCATATACGAAAAAGCTGAAAGAAATAAAAGGTATAATACCTCTATACTGATTAATGATCATGGGGAGATTGATCAAATATACAGAAAAATACATTTATTTAGCTACACAAGCAAAGAGAGAAAGATAGATGAACGAAGGGAGTTTTTAGCAGGAAAACAACCTGCAATAGGCCGCGTTAAAGGTCACAAAGTCGGGTTGTCTATTTGTTATGATCTGCGCTTTCCAGAATTATACCGATTATATGCACGCTTAGGGGCAGAGTTATTAACTGTGCCCTCATGCTTTACAAAACCAACTGGAAAGGCACATTGGCACACCTTATGTCGAGCACGGGCTATTGAAAATGCGTGTTTTGTCTGTGCGCCAAATCAAATAGGTATTGGTCCGGGGGGAATAGAAAGTTTTGGTCACAGTTTAGTTGTCGATCCTTGGGGAAATATTCTTGCAGAAGCATCAGAAAATAAAGAAGAAATTATATACGCGTGTTTAGATTTTAACGAATTAAAAAAAATAAGACAGTCCTTACCTGTATTGACACAACGTTGCTTGTAAAAAAAATAAGATCTAATTAAAATAAACCAGTTAAAAGGAGTGGATAAATCATGTTAATGAGATCATCAAACCCAATTTTAAGTAATGACATTTTTTCAGCTCATACCAGAGTAGAGACCGAACAAATGACCATTCAAGGGACTGTGAATAAATGCTTTTTATTACTTGTGATGGTTTTGGGAGCTGCATCTTGGACTTGGCGATTATTTTTTGAATCAGGTGCTCAAGCAGTAACACCCTTTATTGTAGTAGGAGCAATTGGGGGATTAGTTTTAGCCTTGATGACCTATTTTAAAACACAGTGGGCACATGTAACTGCACCGGCATATGCAGTATGCCAAGGCTTATTTTTAGGCGCACTCTCATCCATGTTTGAGGCCTCTTATCCAGGAATAGTAATCCAAGCAGTTGGCTTAACATTTGGAACCTTGTTTTGTTTGTTGGGTGCCTATAAATCTGGGCTAATTAAAGTTACTGAGAACTTTAAATTAGGGATTGCTGCTGCAACAGGGGGCATCTGTATGTTTTATTTTGTTTCGTTTATCCTATCGATGTTTGGGTTCCATTTGAATGTTATCTATGGTAACGGATTATTGGGGGTAGGGTTTTCGTTAATTGTTGTTACAATAGCCGCGCTAAATTTAGTGATGGATTTTGATTTCATTGAAGAAGGTGCAAGACAATCTGCACCAAAACAAATGGAATGGGTAGGTGCTTTTGCCTTAATGGTAACCTTAATCTGGTTATATATTGAAATTTTAAGACTACTGGCTAAGTTAAGAGACCGACGCTAGCGTCGTAGTGTTCGGGATCTAAACATAATTCCAAGCATACTAATAGCAAAAACACATAAGATAATAATGGTAATTTCAGGAGAAAAAAGGTCTTGAAGGCTAGAGAGACTCACCAAGCGCTTACCTAACATAGAATAAATATAAATAATTGGATACATTCCAAAAGAGGTAAACAAGAGATATTTGACCAAGTTCACCTTACTTAAACCCAAAAAAATACTCACCAAGAAAAAAGGAAGAACCGGGACGCAGCGCAAAATAAACAAAACAGCATTTTCTTGACTTTGTAATGAATCATTAATTTTACAATACAATGGATAAAATTTGGTGAAAAAGTAATCACGAAAGAAATAGCGTGCACATATAAATAAAACAAGTCCAGAGAGTGTAAGTGAAATCATTGAATACAAAGAGGCCAGAAAAGTTGGGAATAAATAACCAGAGAGTAAAAGGAATAAAGCACCAACCGGCAATGCAAGACTCGTTAAAATAGAAAAGAAAAGGATAAAAATGAAAGGGCTTAATAAAGGGTTAATAGCAACATAATTATGCAAAATATGTAGAATACTTTGTAAATAAGTCAGGGATAAAAAAGACCTAAATGAAAAAAAAAGATAAATAACTAGTAGGAAAATAGGAAAGAGAAAGAGCAGTGAAATCTTTTTCATAGTGAAGAATATTTAGTTAAAATCAATATGGACTTCATATCCTGGTTCTATTTCGCCTAATTTATTATATATGGCTAAATGAAGTAAGTGTTTGGACCAATCAATGTGAATATTTGCAAAATTTTGCCAGGCTCTAGGTGGAATATCCTTTTGAATAGAAGGGATACTATACTCATGTTTAAAGCGCTTTCTAAGACCTTTATAGCCTTTGTATCCTTTTTTGTTACTATGCCAACCACCAGCCGTAACTTCATGAATAATCTTACCTTTGTAGTTAATCCGAGAAAGGTCAGCAAAATGCCAATCACCAGAAATAAGGATAATTTCACTATCAGATTGACTAAGTAATTCCAATAAACGATGGCGTTCTGATCCAAAAATTGACCATCTTTCTTTGTTCTGCTCTTTCCACTGATCGTTTTTCCATTTAAAGATTTTTTCGGGTAGAACAGGGAAGCTAGAGCCAATAATACGGATTTTTGCAGGTTCGCTTAAGCGTTCTTGTAACCAGTTCCATTGTTTTTCTCCCAAAATTTGAACATTCACACTGGGATTTTTACGTATTTCAAAGTGTGGCGTTTTAAAACTACGACAATCCAATAGGATGATTTGTAAGTCGTTATTAGGGCCAGAGCGATAAGCACCATAAATACCTGGCTCATTCGATGTCAAAGTTGTGTTAGGTGCTTTGCCAAACATAGACTCAAAAATATGTTTGACTTCAATTTTTTCGGGGTGCCAAGAACCAGAATCATTATAGCCATAGTCATGGTCATCCCATACCGCAAGTATGCCTGGAATACCGCCATCATTTTGGGGTAAGGTAAATGTAGAAGAGCGCTGCAACATGTGATGGGAAAGAGTCTGATAAAAGTATGTAGATTGAAATCGTGCAAATTGGGTTAAAAGATTATGACTAAATTTCTTTTTGAAAAACCATTTTTCATAATTAAAAAAAGGCAAACGCTGATACGCATAATCAACCAGCGTATATCGACCTGTTTCCGAGATATCGTTATAGACCGTATCTCCTAAGAATATAAAAACATCAGGTTTTACTTTTTCTGTCACGACTTCCGAAATATCTTGCCATAATGATTCGTCGTAGTGCCAGATACAAGATGTAAAGCTAATATCTTGTATGTCCTTCTTCGCTGAAGAATATATAAGTGGGGAAATAACGGACAAATAAAGAAGTATTAACCCAAAGAAAGATATCTTCATAATTGATAAGTATACCATACAGGGATAGCATGAAATAGCAATAGAATATAAGTAAGGATTGTCGTAAAAAGTAAAGAAACAACGGAAACATAGATTCTTGATTGAAGCATAGCAAAACCTACGCTACTATTAAGACAGAATGATTAACATAAAAGCGTTAAAAGATGCAGCAAGAACAATACGAGGATTAAGCATTGATGCAATCGAAAAAGCAGGATGCGGGCATCCAGGTCTCCCCTTAGGCTGTGCAGAAATTGGAGCTTATTTATTCGGTCATGCCTTGCAATTTAATCCAACTGAAACAACGTGGTTAAATCGTGATAAATTTATTTTATCTGCGGGTCATGGGTCTATGTTGTTATACAGTTGTTTACATCTTGCTGGCTTTGATTGCAGTATTGAAGATTTAAGACAATTTAGACAAAAAAACGCTAAAACAGCCGGGCATCCTGAATATGGACATCTAGCGGGAGTAGAAACAACAACAGGTCCACTTGGACAAGGATTTGCAACAGCAGTTGGATTAGCCTTAGCAAATCAATTACTCAAGGTCCAGTTTAATTTAAACAGTTTAATTAATTCCAAAATAGTCGTATTAGCAGGTGATGGGTGTATAATGGAAGGTGTTTGCGCAGAAGCCGCATCACTAGCAGGTCATTTAGCCCTAGATAATATCATTGTATTTTATGATAGTAACGATATTTCCTTAGATGGACCCTTATCAGACTCTATGTCAGAAAATACCCAGAAACGTTTTGAAGCATATGGATGGCAGGTAGAAACAATTAATGGGCATGAGTTTTTGGAAATTGATCAGGCTTATCAAAAAGCAAAAAAAGCCAATAAACCAACGTTAATTATTGCAAAAACAATCATAGGAAAAGGTGCCCCAAACGTAGAAGGAAGTGCTGACGTTCATGGCAAAGCCTTGGGTAAAAAAGAAGCTGAACTTTGCAAAAAAAACATAGGCTTAGACCCCAAACAATTCTTTGAGGTGTCTGAGGAAGTAAAAACATTTTTCAAGAAACAAAGCATCAAACAAAAAAAAGCGTATGAGGAATGGTCAACAAACTATAAGGTCTGGGAACAAAGTCATCCCAAAGAGGCTGAAAAAATAAAAGCTAGATGTGAAAATACCGTACCCAAGAATATTGAAAAAGAAATAGAAAAGTTAGAGATCAAAGAAAATATAGCAACCAGAGCTAGTTCACAAGCTATCATTCAGAAACTGCATGACTTACTGCCAGAGTTCATTGGTGGTTCGGCAGATCTATCCTGTTCAGACTCAACTAAAATTAAAAATAGCTCAGATGTAAATAAAGATAATTTCAATGGTAAAAATATTAAGTATGGTGCAAGAGAATTTGCCATGGCTGATGTTGCTGCTGGATTAGCCCTACAAGGAATTTATCGGCCTTTCATCGGCACATTTTTAATGTTTTCTGACTATATGAAAAATGCAATTCGTCTAACAGCATTAATGAAATTACCCGTTATATATCAGTTTACTCACGATAGTATTTTGCTTGGAGAAGATGGCCCCACCCATCAACCCGTGGAGCAGTTAGCAGGATTAAGAGCCATTCCAAATCTAGCCGTCATCCGACCAGCCGATAGTAACGAAGTAAAAGGGGCGTGGTTAGAAGCCTTAAAAACGAAGAGTCAAGCAACCGCCTTAATTTTAAGCCGTCAATCAGCTAAGGATCTTGAACAAACATCCATGCACGATGTTAAGAAAGGTGCCTATATTGTCAAAGATGTTAAAGAGGCAGATTGTGCCATCATTGGGACAGGGACAGAAGTTGATCTTGCACTAAAAGTTGCAAATGAATTAGAAGTAGAGGGGTATCAAATACGTGTGATTTCAATGCCCTGTCAATGCTATTTTGACGCACAAGCTACGGCTTACAAAAATAAAATTATTGATAAGACAATAGAACTATATGTATCTATTGAGGCAGCAAGTAGTAAAGGATGGCATCAGTATATTGGGCGTGATGGCCTATGTATAAGTGTTGATGAGTTTGGGCATAGTGCAAATGCGGATGATTTACGTGATATGTATGGCTTTACAGTCGAGGCAATTAAAGAAAAGATTATCACCAGGCTGACTCAAGTAAAACAGAATGAAACGCTCTATACGACGTAACACCCCTACTGTTCAGATTGGAAAGGTAAGAATGGGTGGAGGATCACCTATCGTTGTTCAGTCCATGACAAATACAGAAACAGCAGATGTTCATGCAACAGTCGCTCAGATAAAAGAGTTAGTTGACGCAGGATCTGAACTAGTGAGAGTGACAGTTAATGATGAAGCAGCCATGAAAGCCATTCCAAGAATATCAACATCTTTAAACGAACAAGGGTATAACACACCGATTATCGGAGATTTTCATTATAACGGCCATATTCTTCTATCTAAATATCCCGAATCTGCCAAGCAATTAGCCAAGTATAGAATTAATCCAGGAAACGTAGGTAAAGGGAATAAACGCGATCAAAATTTTGAGACCATGATAAAAATCGCCATAGAGCATAACAAAGTTGTTCGTATTGGTGTGAACGCAGGTTCTTTAGATCAGGAAATCTTAAAAGATAAAATGGATGAGAACGCAAAAAAAAATAATCCAGAAGATTTTAAAAATGTATTGTATCAAGCCATGGTTCAGAGCGCTTTAGAAAGTGCAAGGCTAGCAGAATCAATTGGCTTGCCTAAAACAAAAATAGTGATCAGTGTTAAAATGTCTGAGGTTCAAGATATGATAGAGGTGTATCAACAGCTAGCCCAGCGTTGCGATTACGTCCTACATCTTGGCTTAACAGAAGCCGGGGGAGGCGTAAAAGGGATAGTCTCAAGCTCAGCTGCTTTGGCTATATTACTACAACAGGGTATCGGTGATACAATTCGTGTCTCCTTAACGCCAGAACCTGGCGTGAATCGAGACCTTGAAGTAAAAAATTGTAGGTATTTATTACAATCATTAGGTCTTAGGTATTTTATGCCCTTAGTTACCTCCTGTCCTGGTTGTGGACGGACCAAAAGCGATAGGTTTATTCATTTAGCTAAAGATATAAATAATTATATAGAAGAGACAATGCCTACTTGGAAACAGAGATATCCAGGCGTAGAAAAATTAAATATTGCAGTGATGGGTTGTATTGTGAATGGTCCTGGTGAAAGTAAATATGCAGATATTGGCATTTCATTTCCAGGTACAGCAGAAGAACCTAAAATACCAATTTATCAAGACGGAAAACGTGTTGCGTTGTTAGAACAAAGTCATAAGATTAAAGAAGAGTTTATTCATATATTAGAAACCTATATACATAATCGATTTAAGACCATTGAATCTACTTAGAACAAAGTGGAATTTAACTGTATTAGCCCTAAAGTTATTGGGCATCAAAGGAAAACAAACAAAGGTTAGGCTTTCCTCTATAGTGACCTTAATGAGCTTGGTGCTTGTCGCAACCAGCCTGTTAGTCGCGCTCGCAATGTATCAAGGATTTTATCAATTTATCAAGGAAAAAATTCTTGAAAAAAGCCCACATCTTTACATGTTTCCCTTAACAAACACAGCAGAAACACCAGAACAGGTTGCCCAAAAAATAAGTGGAATAGACGAGATAAAATGGGCGTCAGCTTATTATTATAAGGAGGTTTTACTACAAGAAAAACAGGAAACCACCCCTATGCAAATGATGGCCTATAGCAATTTAAATATTATAACAGGAACATATAAACAACCCCGTAATAGCCTAGAGAAGCATGGGGTATGGATAAGTTATAAGTTGCAAAAAAGCGATCAAGTGAGTAATAAAGTAACAGTCATAAGCGCTGGATTGAACAAGCTAAGTAGACAAGAATTATCTATCATAGGTAGGCTGGATATGCCCGAAACAGACATGATTATGCAAGTAAAAGACCCAGAAAAAGAGTTTGGAGCTGCCCGATCTATACTGGTATGGCTGCACAATATATCAGACGTAACTACGATAAATAACGTATTAAAAACAACCTACAAAAACACGTATAGGGTCGTAAATTGGCAAGACATGCATCAGACCTTATTTACCAGCCTAAAGTTACAAAAAATAGTCGCAATTGTGGTATCTAGCATTATTATTTTGTTATGTTTTTCTTTACTAGTTACAGCCTTATCTGAGTTGAGCCTGTCACGACGCAAAGATATTGGCTTATTAAAAGCACTAGGCTTCAGTCAAAAAGATATACAACAGATCTTTGTCCTGATGGGAGCAAGTATATCGATAGCTGGTTTAAGTATTGCTGCTATACTAACCTATATTCTGTTAGGTCTATTCAATCCACTATTATATGTACTTGAAGCCTGTTTAGATATAGAAATTATCCCTCAACATTGGGGCTTGCAAGGTATTCCTTTACAACTAAATGTGGGTGAAAGTTTAGCGATACTAACTTCGCTATTTTTATTAAATTTAATCGCGGTACAGTGGCCTGCAAAAAAAGCAGCAAAAATTGAAGCACTCAAAGTATTAAAGGAACATGACACATGCTAAAAGCAACTAACATAAGGTACAGTAGTGGAAAAGGAACACATAAAAAAGAAATCCTAAGGAATGTATCGTTTGAAGTAGAAGAAGGGGAAAGTTTGTATGTTTCCGGAAAGTCAGGCGTTGGAAAAACAACATTATTAAGTATTTTAGGGTTATTATTAAATCCAACATCAGGGCAGGTATTGATCCGTCAAGAACCACTATTATCTTTAACTGCAAAGGAGAAATCATGGTATAGACAGACTAAAATAGGCCTCATTTTTCAAGAGCCTTATTTTATTCAAGATTTTACAATTTATGAGAATATATCATTAGCTACCATTTTTCAAAACATACCTAAACAACTATTAGAAAAACAGATAATAGATTACATGGTTACCTTAGATTTACATATGCCTCTTGAAACGTCTATAACATTACTTTCTGGAGGTGAAAAACGTCGTATAGCAATTATTAGGGCTCTTATACAGAAACCAAAAATACTTATTGCAGACGAACCATTAGAAAATTTAGATGATCAAAACCAAGAACGTGTGACAAATTTATTAGATACATATGTTGCTCAAGAAAAAGCATACTGTATAATCGCAAGTCATAAAAAAAGAAAGTTTCAGAAAAGTATCTGTTTAGAAAAAGTGACTTAAGTACTTAAAGTGACCAATAATATAAAGACGAAAAAGTAACTGAATCCTTTTTATAAAATCCAGTTATATCAATAAAAATCTTTTTCCCATCAATAAAAGATAACCACTTTCTTAAGGGTCGAGAAACAAGTTCTTTATGAGGCACTGCCAGGATAATAGCATCATATTTGGAATCTAAATCTAAGGGGCTAAGCCTAATATCATACATCGACTTAGCCTCTTTTGCAGAAACTAAAGGATCATGTATGGTGGGGGTAATACCAAACTGACTAAGCTCATCAATAAGGTCGGGAATCTTGCTATTACGGATGTCTTGGATATTTTCCTTAAAGGAGAGACCTAAAACCAACACACGACACGAATGGATTGATTTATTAGCCGTGCTTAACGCCTTGACGCAGTGATCAACAACAAATTTAGCCATGCTATTATTGATGCGTCGGCCTGCTAAGATAACTTCTGGGGCATAATTTTTTTGTAAGGCTAAATGGGTAAGATAGTAGGGGTCCACACCTATACAATGGCCCCCAACAAGACCAGGATAAACTTTCATAAAATTCCATTTTGATGCAGCTGTATCAATAACAGATTTAGTATCAATATCAATTAAATGACAGATCTTAGACAGTTCATTCATCAAGGCAATATTAAGATCACGTTGGGTATTTTCTAAAACTTTAGCAGCTTCAGCAACCTTTATAGAGTCAGCTTCATAAACACCAGCTGGTACAACACTCTTATAAATTTTCGATAACATAGAAAGTGTATCAGAACAGGATGCTGAGACAACTTTAACAACTTCTTCTAATGTTTTACCACCCTTACCAGGACTTAGACGTTCAGGAGAATAACCTAAATGAAAGTCCTTCTTGTAGGTAAGGCCAGATATTTTTTCTAAAATAGGGGCACAAATATCTTCAGTAACACCAGGGAATACGGTTGATTCATAAACCACACAATCTCCCTTATTAAGAGATGTAGCAACCATCGATGTCGCAGAACGAATCATGCTGAGATCAGGATTGTTGTGCGAATCTATAGGAGTCGGAACCGTAATAATATAAAGATTGCTGTCAGATAAGTCATCAATTGAACACGTAAAGCCTAGAGAACTATTTTCGATTTCACGTGGATCAATTTCAGCAGACATATCCTTAGCATTTTTTAAGGAGTTAATGCGTTCTTCATTTAAATCAAAGCCTAGCACGGAATAATGACGGGAGAGTGCAAGTGCCAAAGGCAAGCCTACATATCCAAGCCCAATAACTGAAATCTTAATTGTCATATTAAATAAAATTATAATATAAATCTAATACCTTAAACAACTATTAGTAAACAAATAAATTTGCTAGAATATTAAAATGTTAAAAATAAAGCCTCTACTAATACTAACCGTATTAATTTTTTATTTACAAGGCATTGACGCTTCTCTGCCTATTTCAAAACAAGCACGTATTACGGATGCAAGTTCAGTTTCAGAAGTTGAATTGCAGGCCTCAGGTTTATTTTACTCAGATAAGAAAATGGCGTGGAGAAAAAGACGCGATGTTAAAAAGAATGGCGTAGCATATGCCATAAATGACGCAAAGAAAGCTGCATTTTATTATCTGCTCTATTCGGGGACTGATCCATTATTGTCCAATGAAGAAGAAAAAGAAAAGTTTGCAGGCATCAAAGAAATATTTTTTAGGGATGAAACAATTAGTCGATGGATAAGTGACTCAGAAGATATTCCAGACAAAAAAGTGCTCTTGAAGAGAGGGACGGGCGTTAAAGTAAGTATTACACTTAAAATAAATCGCGAAGAACTAAGAAAATATTTAGAGTTAGAGTCGATTCTTGAAAAAAGACAAACTATTTTTGAGAAAATAGGATACCCACAGATCATGGTCATATCAAGATCAGACATGACGACAAGTACAAACCAAATAACGGAAGGAAAGAAACAGAATCATGCTGCTAGTGTCATTGAAAGTAGCTTAAGCGCAAAAGGCTATGACGTGATCGTACCTACACAAAAACAGTTTTTACAACAATTAAACCAGAAACAATTTACTGTGTCTGGCCATTCCCAAGATATGTCTTATGAGTTAGCACAAAGTATCGGTTGTGATATCTACATACAGGTTGAAATAGCAGAGTCACAAAGCGACTATAATACAAAAAAAATAGCCGCAACATTAAAAGCTTACGAAAGTAGTACCGCAAGATTGTTAGGGGCTGAAACAGGTTACAGTAAAGCACGAATCGGTGAGGAACATGTCTCTATTGAAGAAGCATTGTTAGAAGCAATAAATAATATTTTAAATCGTATAAATACCTATTGGAAGGCTGATTTAGAAAAAGGATTACGCTATAAAGTTGTAGTTAAATTAGAAGATATACAAGATAAAAAAGAAAGAGAACTAGTGAAAGATCAGCTAGTTGATAGTATTGAAGAGTTATCGGTCTATTATAAAGAAAATATTGTCACTGATAAAACTGTTTCATATATCATCTGGTGTAATGTAGACCAGTATAAGAGTGGCCGAAACGTATGGAGAAAATTAAGAGAAGCCTATCAAGAAAAGGCGATAAACACCGAAATATCATTGCTTAATCAAAATAGAAAATTGATTATAAGCAGTATATCGAATGTGGATTAAATTATTCTTATTTAAACTTCTTATAATTAGTTGTCTTTTTGCAACAGATCCTCATTGGTATTTAAAACACACAGAAAAAAAAGATTATTGGTTGGGGTATGGAAGTGGGCAAAGCCTAAAACAAGCCCAAAAAGAAGCTCAAACAAACATAGCTACTCAACTAAAAGTTGAACTAGACGTTAACGAAAGTTTTTCACAACACTATCAAAATAACAAACGAATGAAGCAAGAAAATAAGCTATCAGTCAAAAGTCGTAGTAAAATAAAATTACATGGTTTAGAAATTTTAAAACAAGAAGAAAGTAATAATAAGGTGTATGTATTACTGGGATTAAATAAAAAAAACTATAAATCCCAATTAATAAATCAGTACAAACAGACTTACTCACAAATACAACAAGTATTTAAATTTACAAATAAACTAACAGAACAACCATTTTTACGCATAGAAATGTTAAGTATATTAATACAAAAGTATGAACAGTTAAAAGAAAGCGAATCCTTACTTATTAGCTTAGGTAGTGAAGATGAACGAAAAAGATTAACATTTACTCCTTTTGATTTAGAATTAGCAATAAAGCAAATTCTTCAGGATATTAAGTTAGAAATTAAAGAAGGAAATAAACAAAAAGTTCCTTTAGGCCAAGCACCTAAACAACCAATTATCTTTAAATTAACATATAAAAATAAGGCTCTCCCAAATATAGACATAGATTGCAAGCAAGCAGGCCAGCATAAAAAAGAAAAAACCAATCAAAAAGGGGAGATTTACTACCAAGAACCAATGTATCCCGAAGAGTCAGGGACTGTGATAGCAAAACTACATATAAAAGGGATAGGTGCATTACCAAAATACAAAAGAACCTTATTACAAAATCAATTAAATATTGATGCCAAAGCACAGGTAAATATTACAGAGGCGTTAAAACAAGAAGTAACGTGTAAATTACTAATAGAGGGGAGAGATATAACCAATATAGATAAAAAAGAACTAAAAAGAAAAATTAATCAAGCCTTTAAAGACATTGGGGTCAAGCTAAAGATGAACGAGTCAAGTAATTTAAAAATAATAGTTAAAGTCGATACATCAAGTATTTTTGCCAGTTATTATCGTCGTATATATGAGTGTATTGCTAATATAGAAATACGATACAAAAATAAAAAGTGTCAATTTTATAATCGTGCTGTAGAAAAAGACAAATTAACAGCAATAGAGCAAGGAATTAAGGGATTAGAAATAACAGCAGTAAAATTAATAAAAACATTACATTAAAAGGAGAGAAATGAAAAAAAAAATACACTTTTTGATCTTAATTAGCATAGTATTAACATTGGGTGGATGTGAACAGAAATTAACTTACATAGGACAATCAAGAATTGTAGAGCGAAGTGAAAATAAAAAACCAAAGTGGGTCAAACGTCCTCCTAAAAAAGACAAGCACTATGTTTATTTTGTCGGAGATATTTTATCACCAACACCAACAGATCGTTTGGCATATAAGGTAGCGTTGAGCAAAGTAAGTCATTTTATTAACGCCAAAGCCACAACAAAGTTTCAGTCGAAAGAGGCCTATAAAAATAAAGGAGAATCTGCGCAATTATTAGTAAATAATTATATAAGAGTAGTATCAAAAGCATCTATAAAACATGCAGAAGAGAAAGGCCACTATTGGGAAAAAATAGAAACACTAAACGATAAAAAAGGTGTTGACACACATTATCACGTATACGTGATGGTAGGGGTGCCTAAAAAGATGATTTTAGAGGCAGAGAAAAAGTTAGCTGTACAAAAAGACGATTAACGTTTACAGCGACTATAAACAAACTCAATAACATCCTTTGAAAGATCTTTGTTTTCTAGAGCCATCATTTCCTGAAGACAGGTAGGGGATGTGACATTAATCTCTACAAGATAATCACCTAATATATCAATACCAACAAAATATAGGCCCAACTTTTTAAGCGTTTCTTTAATAGAATGAATAATATAATAATCACGCTCATTAAGCGTACAGGGAAGAGCCTCTCCTCCAGCGAAAAAATTATTACGATGATCTGTGGCAGAATGTTTTCGAAGTACAGCCCCTAAAGGTTCCCCATTAAGTAATAATATACGTTTATCTCCAGTATCAGCCTCTGGAATAAAGGGCTGAAGAATACAGGGGTTGGTTCCTCGATTAGTCAAAACTTCAATCGCTACCTTAAGATTAGAATCTTGAGAGCTAAAAGAAAAAACACCATGGCCAGCAAATTGATCATAGGGTTTAAGTACAATTTGCTCAAATTGAGTTGAAAAATTTAAAAGTTCACGACAGTTTGACGCAATTAAAGTAGGGGGTACAAGATCAGGAAACTGTAAAAGCCAGGTTTTTTCCTGAGCTGTTCGGACAGCATTGGGATTATTGCAAACAAACACCTTAGAAGGTAAGCGATCAAGCAACCAGGTACATGTCATGTAGGTCGAGTTAAAGGGTGGGTCCAGACGAATAAAGAGAGCATGTATTTCATCTTGATCAAGAATGATAGGTAGATCTTCTTTATAAGAAGGGGCGTGACCACGTACAGCCATAATTTCTTTAAGAATAAAGCGTAGACCTTGATGACCTAAAAGAATCCCTTCAGGAGCGAGATAATAGCACGAGTGGCCTGCTAAATTAGCAGCACACATTAAGGCATAGGTGGTGTCTTTTTGGTAGACAATAGTTTCAATAGGGTCCATTAAAAATACAAAGCGCATATTAAACCCTAACCTGCCTACTAGTGGCTTGAATTTCCAAATCAATAAGTTCATCTTTTGCTGCAATTACAGCTAGCTGACCAAGTAATTGGTAAAAAGATAGATGAGTGTGTGGGGACTCGCCACAAGTATCAATCCCTGTATTAAGGGTACAAGGGGTCTGCAGATCAGCACATATTTTACGAAAAGACATGCCAGTTGCATTGAGATTCTGCCGGTTATTTTTACGCTGATTAAGACGATAGAATGCACCAATACATTCGGATTCAATATGGTAAAGGCAGGCTTCACCCACACTGTGACCAACATTGGTAATGCTAGGAACACCCTCTTGCAAAATATAACGTGTAATAGGGACACGATATTTACCCATAGATAATTTATTTCTTGCTTTACGATTCAATTGGCAAAGTTCATCTGGAGATTCAATTGGATAAACCCCCATACCATAGGTACCTGAATCCGCCTTTAAGAATAAAAAGGGCTTTTGATCTATTTTATATCGTTGATAGTGACTATTAATCTGCTTAAAAAGGTCAGACGCAGCATCCGCTAAAAGGGAACAATCTTCCGGGTTTTGTATGGAAATAGCATCAAATTTTTTAAAACAACACTGCAATAACCAAGGATCAATTCCAACGTGCTTTGAGAATATATCAATGACACGATTTAAATAAAAAAAGTGTTTCGATTTAAGGCGTTGGTGCCATCCGCTATTTAAGGAAGGAATAATAGGTAAGTGACAAGAACGAAGTTCAGTGGGTATCCCTTGACTCAGATCATGATTTAAAAATAATAGATCAGGCGAAAATGTGGATAATAAGTGACGAAAGGGAATCACACGAAAGTGACGGTTATCGGATAAGCCTATTTCAAGACCCTCCCCGGGTAAGTTTTCCATAAAAGTAGCCACTTGAATATCTAATCCAGCAGATTTAAATAAAGACAGTAACTGCCAGACGTGATCAAGATAAAAAGAATTACGAGTATGTGGTTCAATGATGAGCCCAACTTTAGAAACATTTGGATAACGCGTTTTTAACGCTGTAGATAATAATGGGGCTGCTTTTAAGAGTGCTTTTGAACATAAATTATTAAAGCCAGATGGAAAAAAGTTAGTATCAACAACAGCGCTTTTAAATCCAGCATCACGAATATCAACAGAGCTATAAATAGGGATATTCTCCTGTCCAATATTATCTGTTATCCAATCACGGATGATCTTATGATTTGTCGTAATAAATTGAAGTAAATAATCTCTTTGATGATGCATAAAGTATTTTTTTACATTCTTAAAAATGTCATCTACTTTAACAAATATAGCTAAATATATCTAATTTATTATAAACTAAAGACTATGAAACGAATAAGAAATCATGTCAATCCCCTTAGTTTCAGGCACAAGTGGGAAGAACTAAGATTAAGTAATTATTTTGAGAATGAAAAAAAACCATTGGATATTGAAATAGGATTTGGCCGAGGTGTTTTTATTCAGGCCTATGCAAAAGAACATCAACATAGAAATATTTTAGGAATAGAAGTACGAAAAGCCCTGGTTGAGAATTTAGAAAAGAAAGCAACAGAAACATTAGACAATTTAAAAGTGTTTCATGGGAATGGTGTAGCCTTTGTTCAAAATGCGTTACAAGATAAAAGCCTAGAAAAAGTGTTTATTTTTCATCCAGATCCTTGGTTCAAAAAAAGGCAGCAAAAACGACGAGTAATTAACCACGAATTTTGTACTATTTTGAAGAAAAAATTAAAAAAGGATGGAAGAGTCTATATATCTACAGATGTTAAGGAACTATGGGACTATCAGAAAGAATGTATGGAGAAAAATAACTTTGTTTGTATAGATAAAGACGTGTTTTGGCAAACTTTATACAAGAGTCATTGGGCTAATTTTTCTCTCAAAGAAAATAGGGAATCTTATCATGGGACATTTCAACTTTTAAGAACAGGCTCATAGAGCTTTCTGGCCAATATCACGACGAAACTGACATCCTTTGAAGTGAACATTAGATAGGGCCTTATAACATCCTTTAATTGAAGGAGCTAAGGTTTTATCAACATTAACAACCGCTAAGACACGACCACCATGACTGAGAATAGTATCGTCATCATCTAATACGGTACCTGCATGAACAATATGAGCTGTTTTAAAGTCAGAAACAGTATCCAAGCCATGAATGACTTCATTATTGGATGAGGAAGTCGGGTAGCCCTTAGAAGCCAACACCACACACACAGCAGAATTCTCAGACCACTCAATGGTGAGTTCAGAGAGACGACGCGTAGAAATAGCGTTAAAAATATCCGCTAAATGAGTCTTAAGCAAGGGTAAAATCACCTGCGTTTCAGGATCTCCAAAACGCACATTAAATTCAACCACGCGTACCTGATCACCATGTATCATTAATCCAGCATAAATAATACCGGTATAGGCAATACCCTCTTTGGCAAATCCAGACACTAACGGTTGAAAAATATGTGTCGATACAAAAGAAAAGATCTCAGGTGTCACGATGGGGGCTGGACAATATGCACCCATGCCACCCGTATTGGGTCCTTTATCTCCATCATGGATTTGTTTGTGATCTTGGCAGGCCAACATAGGGGTAAAGGAGTGGCCATCAGTAAAGGCAAAAATAGAGGCTTCTTGACCTTCCATAAAGGATTCAATCAACACGCGTTGACCGGAAGAGTTGAATTTATTTTCAAGTAAACAGTCAGATAAGGCTTGTTCAGCTTCTGAAAAAGTACTGCAAACACTAACACCCTTACCAGCAGCCAAGCCATCTGCTTTAATAACGATTGGTAATGATTGCGTTTTTAAATAAGAGAGGGCCTTATCAAAGGATGTAAAAGAGGCATAATCTGCACTCGGGATCCCATGTCGTTGCATGAATTTTTTAGCCCACTCTTTAGAGCCCTCTAGTTGAGCAGCTTCACGACTAGGGCCAATAATACAAAGTCCCTCTGACTCGAATAAATCAACAATGCCCAATACCAGAGGCGCCTCAGGGCCCACAAATGTCAAATCAATATGAGTCTCTTTTACAAAGTGAAGAAGTTCTGGGAGCTGAGTGTCTTTAATAGGAATATTTTTACCGATAAGAGATGTACCGGCATTACCTGGAGCAAAAAAAAGAGAAAGGTCTGGAGATTGTTTTTTTAAACACAGCCCTATTGCGTGCTCTCTGCCTCCACTACCAATGATTAATAAACGTTGAATAGAATTCATAACCTGAAAATAGTATCATTAAAAGAGAGAAATAAATCAAGACATCGTTGATAAAAGTCTAAAGTTACATGATAATCAGTTAAAAAGGATAAAAAAATTGTTTATTAGAAAAATATTGAGTATTATTTAAAAAAAGACGCTATTTATGACAAAAGGATTAAAATTAAAATCATAAGGAGAAAAAATGAAATGGCAACAGGTAGTTCAACTAATAAATAGAAACGTTGAATACAATATAAAATTTTTTAATGATGTTGAAAAGTTTGACGACCTAGGAGCCTATATGACCGCCTACGCAAATGTGGAAGGGGGTCAAATTGTCATCGGCGTAGATATTAAAAATTTACATTTAACCGGAACCAAGCAAAACAAAGATTGGGTGAAAAAACATAGCGAAAAATACATCAAGCCAAGCATTAATTATCAGATTGTAGAAATAAAAAAAGACAGTAAAACACTTATAGTAATCAAAGTAAAGCGGAGTAATCAGCGTCCCTGTTATTATAAGAATTTATGCTATGTCCTTGACAAGGATAGTCAAAAACCTCGATTAGCGATTCTTGAAAATAAATTTAATCCATCCCAAAAATCAATCGTAGAAATCAAGAAAACAGAAGATAAAAACAAAAAAGAATCAAATAGCCCAACTAGCAAAGAAAAAGCAATAAAAAATATTAATAAAAGACAACACGAAGCATTGGGTTTTTTAAAAAAAGAGCAAGAAATTCAAAATAAAACATACAGAGATCTTTGTAAAGTTTCTCATAAAACAGCCCACCTTGAGCTTGTAGACTTAGTCACAAAAGGCTATATAAAACAAGAAGGATCCGGCCGAAGTACTAAATATGTTCTAAAAAATAATGACGGAACAAAAATTTCATTTACAACCTTTCATTAAAGAGCAGGAGAGATTGATCGATCCCAGTTTTTTAACATAGGATCTAAGCCACAGTTTAAAATAAGTGTGGATATATCATGGATACTACGCTGATCATGGGTATCAAATTGAGCATTTGATTTATTGCCAGTGTAGCCTCCCGGTGAGGTCGAAGACTCTGCTGACATCATACTAATGCCTAAAGGTAAAAGCCCATCTCTCAGTGACGCAGGTTCTCGTGTAGATAAGGTAATGCCACAATCTGGAAAAAGGAGTCGAAACGAAAAGATAAGCTGACAAAGATCCGCATCACTACATACGTAAGGAACAGAGAAACTACCCACCATTTTAGTAATACGTGGAAAAGAAAGTAGATAATGTGTTTTCCAGTATTTTTTCATTAAATAATTGAGATGTTGAGCTAAAGAAAGTCCTTCAAAACGCCAATCATATAAACCAAGTAAAGCACCTATATTAATGGAATGGAAACCAGCTTTAGCACCATCTTCCAAGGCAATAAGTCTCTTAGAATAATCACGTTTAAAGCCAGAAAGATGATGCTTTTTGTAGGTATCAAGATGATAAGTTTCTTGATATAAGGTAAGGTGGTCTGCTCCAGCATGACGAAGTTGTTGATAGTCGTGTAAAGACAAGGGTTGTATCTCAACGCCAATAGATGAAAAAAGCGGCTTTAATAAACGAATAGCATGAGAAATATAATCAACACCCACCGTTTTAGGTGCTTCGCCAGTAAGTAACAAAATATGAGAAAAACCACGCTGAGCTAAATAGCGACCTTCCCTCAGTATTTCTGTATCAGTTAATGTTTTTCGTTCATAACGATGTTGAATCCCAAACCCACAGTAACTGCAATGGTTATAACACTCATTAGATAAATATAAGGGAGCAAAAAGTTGGATACTATGCCCAAAATACTGACGGGTCAGCGCCTGACTGCGATGAGCAAAAGAGTCTAAATATTGCTGAGCTGCAGGAGAAAGGAGGGCAGGTAGATCAGTCAGCGTAAAAGAAGGTTTGTGGCGTAATTGTTCAACATAGATTGATTTAGTTTTAATGGACTCAACCACAAGTTTATGGGTATGATCTTCAGAAAAATGATTTAGGAACATGAGGGGGTTAGGAAGTCAGTTAGAGGCGAGGACGCAGCTGCCGTACCAGAAGATGGCAGGCCTGAAAGAAAAGCCTGACGACCAGAGTGGACAGCCCATTTAAAACTTTCAGCCATACCCACTGGATTTTGTGCCGTGGCAATAGCCGTATTAATCATGACTGCATCCGCACCCATTTCCATCACTTTTACAGCATCAGATGGACAACCAATACCCGCATCGATAATAACCGGTACATTGGACTGATCAATGATCAGTTGGATCATGTATGCCATTTTTAAACCTTGATTAGAGCCAATGGGAGAGGCTAAAGGCATAACAGTTGCACAGCCAACATCTTCTAATTTTTTAGCTAATACGGGGTCTGCATGAATATAAGGAAAGACAATAAAGCCTTCTTTAATCAAGCGTTCTGCGGCAATAAATGTTTCAACTGGATCAGGCATAAGATAGCGAGGGTCGGGAATAACCTCAAGTTTGATCCAATTAGAAATACCCGATGCACGAATAGCGTGGGCCAAGCGAAGCGCTTCATCAGCATCTCGTGCTCCGGACGTATTGCCTAAAAATACAAAGTCATCCGGGGATATATGCGTAACAAAAGGATCTTGTTTATTATCTAAATCAACGCGTCGAATAGCGGTTGTAACAATTTCTGCACCTGAAGCTAAAATAGCTTCTTTCATTAAGGGATTTGAGGCATACTTTCCCGTCCCTATTAATAGACGTGAAGAAAATGTTTTACCAGAAATTTCAAATAAATCAGTGATGGGATCAGGGGAGTTATTGTTCATAGGATTAAAGGTCACTAAGTGTAAATGTAATGGTATCTGTAAAGGGGCCTTCAAATAATCGGTCATTTGCAAGTGTCTCCACAAAAAATTTCATGGTGATATTTGAAGTTATATTAGGAGACGCTGTTTGATTAAACTCAAGATAAAAGGTATCTGCAAGGTAAGAGGTGTCAAAAGCAGTGCTATATGATTCAGTGCCCCAAGCACTGTCTCCATAAATCGTCGGGATAGGATCCGTATAGAAGGTCACATTCGTATCATAATGGCTGCCAGATTCAGGCGTTTTAAAACGCATTCTATAGAAATTATAGTCACCTGCATATAGGGTAGTATTATAATTACGAGCAGGAGTAGTTGGGTCGGTAATAAGCATGCGTACCATTTGAGAGGTAGCGGGAGAACTGTAAGCAGCTGACTGACTTTTAGCCTTCAATCGAAAACCATTAGCATTATCATTACTAATCTGTAAGGTGCAAACATGATGGTTTTCTCCTGTATATGCAACGTTGGCCATATCAAGCATAGGATTTGGATTTTCATATGTAAGTGTTAATGATCCTGAAAAAATGAAGGATAACGGAATAAACATAGAAATAACAGTGATTAGTATTTTCATGATTAAAGTATCTAGGCGGCACCCAGATTCGAACTGGGGATAAAGGTGTTGCAGACCTCTGCCTTACCACTTGGCCATGCCGCCGACTTCTTATATTCTATGCAAGCAAGACAGACATGGCAAGGAATAGATTAGGACTTTGGATTTAAGACAATTAGGAGTAAAATAGAAGATATGTTCAAAAATAACTTTGCAAAGTTTCTTCAAAAAGAAAAATTAACTGAAGAAGAATCAGAAAAAGTACATTTAAAGAAAGATTTAGAAATGGCACAAAAGGTTCATGAGGGCCTTTTACAAGTAGAAGTTCCAGAATGTCCAAATTTAAGTATTGCTGCAATATCAAAGCCAGCCGCAAAAATCGGCGGTGATTTTTACAATTTTTTTTATAAGAATTCAGTGAATCTCAATCAAAACGAAAAGGAAAAAGGAATCATTGAGTATGTGAGTCAACATAATCATGAAATTAATATTTTAATTGGAGACGTTGCGGGTCATGGCATTGCTTCAGCACTAATTATGGCGTTGACATCAGGCATTTTTACAAAAAACAATCAAAATAAAAGAAGCGTTGGGCATATTTTGAATAAAACAAATACAGATTTAAAAGCGTATATTTCAAATACAGAAATTGCTTATGTCACCAGTTTATTGGCAAAAATAAATATTGAACAAAAAAAACTGACCATTGCTAATGCCGGACATTGCCCCTTAATCTTACAAAGAGGATCAAGAATCGATCATATATGTGCAGATGGGATTGTGTTAGGCTTATATGAAAACGAATTTTATGAAGAAGTCACCGTCGATTTACAAGCAGAAGACCGTCTAGTCTTTTATACAGATGGCATTATTGAAAGTAATAATATGGATAAACATTGTTTCGGAATCGAACGTTTAGAGCAGATACTCAGTGATCAAAGAGGCCATTCTACAAAAGAGTGTTTAGATCAGATTTGCCAACATGTAGAAGACTTTCAGGGACCTCTTCCAATTAAAGACGATCAAACTCTCATAGTAATAGATATTCACTAATGTGGTTAGTAAAAGTAAGGAGTCAGCGTTATAAAAAAGGGAAAAAAGAAGAGACACAACTCAGTTTGGTTAAGGAAAAAGAAATAAGACTGAGTTTAGCACAAGAAAAAAAATGTATCTGGACAATGGCAGAGGATGAGAAGGCTTTTGTAGTGGGATATTATTACAATCATGGTCAGCTACAAACTCATCTTGACTTAACAAGGTTAAGTAAAAAAGAAGACCTGTGGTCACTGACAACAGAAAGTGAGGAACAGACAAAAACACCAGAGTCACGTGCCTGTTCGAAAGAGTGGTTACTGACTCATATGGGAGAACTAACAAAAACATTTCAACAAAAAGCAGAGCCAGTAAAGAAACGAGGTTTTGGCAGTAGTGCCGCCATTATGAGTCAAGAAGGGCAAGTGTATTTTGCCGAAGGGCTTGATCAAAACGAGGCTATATATTCTGCTATTGGAAAGGCCCTTATCAATAAAGTATGTATACAACAAAGTGCCTTAATAATCATTGATCATCTAAACCAACAACGAATCAATAGCTATGAAAAACTTGCTGTCAAAACACTCATTACACGAGGAGGGATCTCTTATTCAGCAATGGAGCTAGCCAAGTCAAAAAAAATGGCAATCGTTACTTATGCCAGAGAACAACGGTTCACGTTAATGCTCTATGGGGACAATAAGAACAATCATTAGGATGGCCAGGCTTTAGAAAAAGAAACAGCTTTTTGCCACGTTGAGTATAGCCTCTGACGATCTTGAAACGCTGATTTAGTAGTATAGGTATGTGCATAGGTAAGTTGAGAACGAAACGATTCCTCAGTCCACAGATGACTCGCAATACCCGCCAAACCTGCGATACCATAAGCGGTACATTCGGTAAACGTAGAGACATGGACAGGTATGCCCAGCATATCAGCTTGAAACTGCATCAAAAAGGGATTGTTACTTACACCTCCATCCGCTAACAAGTGTTTAAAATTAGGATGAGCCATTGATCCAACCATAGAGTCAATTACATCCTTCGTTTGATACGCTAAGGACTCTAATACAGCACGACAAAAATGGGCCTTAGTCGTCGCAGAACTTAGACCAATAAAAAGACCACTTGCGTCTGGATCCCAATAGGGAGCCCCTAATCCAGCTAAAGCAGGAACAAAATAGACGCCAGCATTTGAGTCAACAGAGCGAGCCAATTCCGCACTTTCCGCTGAATTTTCGAGTAAAGACAGGTTATCTCTAAGCCATTGAATTGCAGCACCAGCAAAAAAAATGCTCCCTTCAATCGCATAATCAAGCACATTGTCATATTGCCAGGCGATTGTATTAATTAACACATCCGTTTTAGGGATATCATTGCCTGTATTAGCAACCACAAACATGCCAGTGCCATAGGTATTTTTAAGCTTCGTTCTGTCTCGTCCGCACTGCGAAAAAAGAGCTGCCTGTTGGTCGCCTAAAACAGCCAAGATAGGCAAAGACTTGCCAGTAAACATCTCTGAACTATGGCCAAAGTCTGCGACAGAAGGTAGTACCTGAGGTAACATGCATGACGGAATCTTAAACAAAGCTAATAAATCTTCATCATAAGAAAGCTGATGAATATTAAAGAGCATGGTTCTCGAGGCATTACTAACATCCGTCACGTGAGAACGTCCCTCTGTCAGTTTCCATATAATCCAGGAGTCCACAGTGCCAAAAAGCAATTTTCCATCCTTCGCTTGCCGAGTAAAATCAGTATTCTGAGTCAATATCCATCCCAGTTTAGTTGCAGAAAAATAAGGGTCTACACGCAAGCCAGTTTTGGCATTAATGCTAGAGGCTTCCGACGCCAAATCTTGGCACATGGCAGCCGTTCGGCGGCACTGCCAAACAATGGCATTAAAAATAGGTCTATGTGTTTCTTTCTCCCAGACAATGGTCGTTTCACGTTGATTCGTGATACAAATTCCTAAAAGTGTTAGATGCTTAGCCTGACTTAAAACAGCCGTGATACAACTCAAGCAGGCCTGCCAAATTTCATCTGGATCTTGCTCAACCCATGAAGGCTTAGGAGTAAAAATAGCAATAGGGCATTGATGCATACACTGGGTGTGAAGGTCAGAATCAATAATAAGCGCACGCACACTCGATGTTCCCAAATCTAAAACTAATAATCCCTGTTTCATAGGGATAATTTAGGTAAATATAAGAAAAAAAGCAACTAAATAAAATTTTATACAATTAAGCACAAGATTTGCTATAATTATAGGGATGATTGAACTAAAAAATGTACATAAAAAGTATGGAAATAGAACAGCGATAAAGGACCTTAGTTTCCGTATCGAAGAAGGCGAAATATTAGGAGTTTTGGGTGAAAATGGTGCAGGAAAGAGTACTGCCTTAAAATTAATCGCCTCCGTCATTCAGCCAGACGAAGGTTATATTTTTATGAAAGGCTACAATCTTTCAAAGAATTACATAAAAATGAAACAGACTATCGGCTATCTTGCCCAAAATAACCCTTTGTACGAAGAGATGCTTGTATATGAGTTTCTTAAATTTGTTGCAAACTTACACAAGATACAGAAAGAGTATATCCCATGGAAAATAAAGACAGTGATCAAAAGTTGCAACTTAAAAACAGTGCTATCCCAAAAGATTTCCACCTTATCCAAGGGCTATAAACAACGTTTGGGACTGGCACAAGCTCTTATTCATGAACCAGAAATTTTATTATTAGACGAACCAACCGCAGGATTAGATCAATTACACATGCAGGGTATACAGAAACTTATCAAAACAATTGGAAAGAAAAAAACCATTGTGATTTGTACACATCGCATTGCCGAGATCGTCTCATTATGTAGCAAGGTCGTGGTGTTATCCCGCGGGCAGTTATTCGCATCTGGAACTCCAGACGAATTAAAGAGACTAAAAACACCCCAGGAAAGCCGTATTGTTCTTGAGGCAAAGATAGGCATGTCGGCACTGAAAAACATAATGAATAAACAGAAGGAAATTATCCGCGTTGATGAACTGAAGAAGGACGATGAATATAGCAAAATAAAACTGAGTACTTACAGCGATATAAGAGCGTGGATTTGGCAGTATTTTTCTAAAAGAGAAATCGAAATACGCGAACTATTATTAGAAGAAACACAGTTAGAAGATATTTTATTAAGTCTAAACAAAGACCCATATGCGAATCATTAAAACCCTCATTAAAAAAGAACTGATATTCTACCTAACATCGAACCTATCGTTTTTAAGTATGACGGTATTTACCTTGTGCAGCGCGTTAAGTGTCTTACAAACGAAGGAGATATTTTTTTTGAATCAAACAGCCGCGTTATTTGCCTATATGCCCTATACCTTCATTTTGTTGCTTCCAGCATTAAGCATACATATATGGCCAGAAGAAAGAAAAGATAAAACCCTCTCATTTTTATTAAGTTTCCCTATTCATGAATACGAAATACTTTTAAGTAAATTTATAGCAGCTTGGCTCTATATGATCGCAATGATTGTGACAACACTTCCTTTAATCATCATATTAACGCAATATCAAGAGATTGATATGGGTGTCGTATATTCAGGGTATGTGGGAACTGTACTTTTAGCCACAATGATGCTCGCACTCGTTTGTTGTCTTTCATCCTTAAGCAAACGAGCAGCGGTTGTCTATTTAACTACTTTTTCGACATTACTATTACTGTACCACAGTGCTGAAAATGTAATTACAAGCTTATTTCCATCCGACTATCACACATTATTGCAATCCCTGTCGATAAAAACACAGTATCAAAACTTGATGAATGGAAGTATCAGTTTAGACGCCATTAGTTATTTTCTGTCATTAACATTGTTTTTTTTGATTGTGAATCTTGAGATCATAAAAATAAAGAGAGATTAAGGTAAATGACACAATTATTCGTGAAGAAAAGTATAAAAATAACGATTCTGGTTATGACACTGATATGGGGCAATGTTTTGCTAAAAGACCTGAACATGTCAAAAGATCTAAGCAACGAAAATAGACTAAGCTTATCGACATACAGCAAGGAGAAACTAAGGAATATAAACGATATTGTGTTGCTACGTGTCTATATCAATCCAAAGCAAACAATCGAGCAACACCATAAGCTAAGTCTTTTTAAGTCATTAATCAGACAAATGCAACAGATAAACAACAAGATAAAAGTCGAGTATTACGATCAAAAACATAACAGTTCATCACTCTTGATTTTCTATGAAAATAAGCGTCAAGAGATCAAGGGATTTTTAACAACGATGAATATGGAATACAGCCTGATACGTGAAATGATCAAATTAACCAATCCTAAGGCATTTCCAATACACATACTTTTTGGGACAGAGAAAAAAGAGAGACTGACAGTCTTTAAAAAATATATGGAAGAGAGATATTCACCATCTTATACAGAGAACATCCAAGACAAAACAATGTCTAAACAGCTAATCTGTATTCTAGGAACACATCTTAAACCTGAGGTATTAAAACAAGTATATGCATTAGGACAAAAAGGGGCGAATATCATCATATTTCTAGATAATATGACGGTTGATAAAGATTTTCAGGTGACCTATAAGGCAAATACACTCACAACGTTTTTAGCCCCTTTCAACATTCATGTAGAACAGGGAATTATTGCAGATAAGTCACATCATTATCTATCGTGGGTAAACCCTTATAAGGACATTGAAAATAAACCCTATCCCTATTGGATGCATGCCAATGTTAAGAACAACCAAGACAGTTATCTTGTCCCTTGGGCAGTACCGATCAACATCGATAATAGTACAACGAAAATAAGTATCTTGATGCAGAGTTCATCAGACTATTATCGTAGTGAACGGCCACATCAGCTTGGCCCTGATCATGAAAGACCCATCCTGTTTTCAAAGCAAAAACCAGCAGTCTTGGGTATTAAAATCGAAAAAGAAAACAGCCAATCAACGCTATTAGTCTTAAATAATACAGAATCTCTAACAAATAGAATCCTGAATCAACACAGTGAAAACATAGAGGTTGTACAAGAATGGATGGACCCTCTAGTTCTGGATAGCGAACTTTTGGCCTTAAAAAATAAGAAACAACCCAGAAAAATCAATGAAAAAAATATCGTGAAGCAAAATCAACTCATACAACTGCTCTACTTTTTTATTCTTCCGCTACTATATATGGGAATCATTTTACTTAGCCGCTATTATCGTCGTAAACGGAGAAAATTATGAGCCGCTTAAGTAAAATCTTAGTCACAATTTTTCTAATCTTAAGTGTCTATATTGGGATCGAAAATAGCCAACAATGGTTTGCAAAACAACAACTGTTAAATCCCATTAGCCAAATCAAGAAAAAGAATATTGACGCCATAATAATCAGCGACCCAAAACAGTTTCAGGAATTGCAACTAATTAAAAAAACAGATGGCTGGTATAGCGATGGCATACCTGTAGATCCATTAAAGCTTGATTATTTATTTACAGTATTAAAAATTTTAGAAAAACGATCATTGATTGCAACACGTAAAGAAAATTATCACAAGTTTGGTTTAGATATTAAGCAAGCAACAGAGATTCGCTATATGCAAGAAGGGAAAGTGAAATTTAGATTTAAAATTGGTCAGCGTGCACAGCGTTTGAATAGTTGTTATATCTTGTTTCCAGATGAAAAGGTCTATTTACTAGATACGGCACTAAGTGAATATATAACCACTGATAAGACCTATTACTGGGATTTAAATATACAGAGATTAAATAAACATGAAATTAAAGAAATACATATCAATGCAATAAAGAACAAGAAAAAAATATTTTTAACAAAGAACAATACTTGGATCACTAAGGACGGTATAGCTAGTAGCCACAAATATACTCATAGCTTAGATAAATTATTGATGTTAAAAGCGAGCGGCATAAAACATAAAAACAAAAAATCATTTAGACGCTATCATTTATTTCCGCCACAGCGCATGATAGAGATTTATTTAAAATCAGGGCATCACATCATACTCGTGGTGGGGGCCAAAGAAAACGATCAGTATAAAGTGCTAGATCTAAGCAAAGAGACCTATATTTACGACTTGCCATCTGGGGATATAGAGACCTTATTTAGGTAATCATTAAGGAAGTCTTCTAGTCGCGTATGACGTGAAACACTAGCCACTTTCCACAGGCATATTTTATAAAAATTGAACCACTATCTTGAAAAAAAGAGACAGATACAAAGGAAAGTATCTGTATAAGCAGTTTCACTCTAATGGCAGAAGAAAAAAAGGGAAAAAATTTTATTAAAAAATAAAATTATTTAAAACTAAATTAAAAAAATAACGTTAACCATATAAACGAATAAGTAGAATCGGGAGGGAAGGATGAAATTAGTTAGAGGCCTATGTAAAAGCATAGCAAGACTTACGGGTCATAATTTTATACAGAAATCAAGAAGAAAAACCACAGAAAGTGCAGCAGCTGCTTTAGAACCAAAAGCACCAAAACAAGAATTAGTACCAGTAACATACGGCATAAATACAGTGAAAGGACCGGCACCAGTACCAGCAACATACGCAAAACCAGTGAAGGGGCCAATACCAGCAACGGCAACAGACGCCAAAAAAGCAGTGCAAGTACCGACACCAGAGGCGGCAAGAGACGCCAAAAAAGCAGTGCAAGTACCAGCACCAGAAAAAGAAAAAATAGAAACAAAACAAGAACGAATAAAAAGATTAGAATGTCTAACTAAGAAGTTGGTAAAAGGTACTAAAGCGGAAATAAATGTTAAAAAGAAGTCAACTAGAATAGCAGATTTAAACGAAAGAGGAGCCTTGATAACGAGGCTTAAAGGGGTGCATGCCAAATTTAAAGATAAAGCGGAATTAGATCAGTATATAAAAAAAGAAGAACAACAATTAAGCACAGACTATAATACTTATTTAGAACAACTGAGAAGCGCTATACAAGATCCAAGTAACTTAGAGACGGTTAAACAGGACTGTGCGCAGCTAAAAGAGGTATTTAAATTAGTGTCAGCCTATACAACTCAACTCAGAGAAATAGAAAAGATAGAGCAGGGAATTAAAGAAATAGAAGATGTAGAGAGAGAAAAAAAACAACTAAAAACCGAAGAAGTTGAATATATAAAAACACTGCAAAGGCAATTAGAAGATCCTGAACGTTTAGAGTTTGTAAAGACAGAGTATGAGCATTTAAAAAAGAATGGATATCATACACATGAAGATAGTGATGTAAGAAAAACATACAAAGAGCTAGAAGAGCAAATTAAAACAAAAGAACAAACAAAACTAAGAAGGAAGAATGCAGTAGTCATACATTTTGAAAAACAATTAGGAAGAGGGGGATTTGGCACAGTTTATGAAGCAACAGATAACGGACAAACTATTGCCGTAAAAGAACTAAAGAAACATACAAGGCAAGATAATGAGGAGTGTGTAAATAACACTCAAAGATTTTTAGGTAGCGACTTTTTAGGGACTTTCGAAAAAGATGGAAAGCTATATCTTATGATGCAGAAGTATGGCACAGATCTCTGCAGTGCAATAAAGGGACAAGAAACGTTTAATAGAATAGCCGTAGCTAAGGCTGTAAACAAACAATTAAAAGCAGCTCATGATGCAAAGTTTGTACATGGAGATGTAAAGATCGATAATGTTCTTTTAGCTCCAAACAAAGAAGCAAAACTTGTAGATTGGGATACAGCAAAAGAAGTGAGTAAATGCTTTCATAGCCCATCTTTTAGATGCCCAACATTTAATTATACAGAAAAGTATCAAGCGAAAGAAGTTAAAGAGAATAGGATAGAAGCAGCAACTGCAACGAAATTAGATACCTATTCATATGGATGTATGTTAGAACAGTTAACAATTGGTTTGGGTAATACAGAAGCATCAAATAAACTCATGGCCTTGGGCCGTAAATGTAAAGATGATAATCCTGTTAAAAGGCCAAGTGAAGCCGATATTGAACTCGAATTAGAGCAAATAGCCAAAGGGGCTAAAAGGGAGATAAAAAATCAAATACAGAAATGTAGAGAGAACATAGAAATATTAAAAGATCATTTAGATAGATGGGAAGAGGTAATAAATAGAGTCATTGAATACATAAATAAGTATGCAGAAAATATGGGCTGTAACGAATTTATAGAAGAAATAAAGGAACTAAAACAAACATTAAAGCTAAAAGTAAGACAAAGTGAAGAAGATAAAACTAAAGCGATAGTTGAAGCAGAAGCTAAAGCGCAAAAGGAAAAAAATAGGGCAGAACAAGAAGCCTATCAACAGATAATTAAAGAGCTGACAGAATGTTTAAACCATCCAGAACTATTGGGTACTGTAATTGAAACGTTTAAAGGAATATCAAGTCAGATAAGCTCAAAGGGTGATCACGTGACAAAACACAAAATGCGAGAATTACATGCATCAATTCTAAGTAAATGGCAGGAAATAGAAATTAAAAAGAAAGAAGAAAAAAGAAAAAAAGAAGGACAAAGAATCGCAGAGGAACAACAAATAAAAAAAATGTCACGGAATATAGGAGTAGAGATAAAAGAAAAAATAGGTCATGGAAGCTATGGGACCGTATATAGTGCATCCTATAAAGGACAGACCTATGCAGTAAAAACACTCAAACTCAGTAGGGCAAGTGAATATGAAGAAGCTAAAAAAGAAATTGAGTACCTAGTAAAGTATGGAGGGGGGATGTTTAAGGGGTATTACGTAGATAGAGCTACTAATCCACAATGGGTCTGTATAATGATGGAGAAAATGGATAGTGATTTATGGGGGGTATTGCATAACCAAAATCAAAGATTATATCCAATAGATATAAAAATTAATTACTTAAAGCAAGTCGCAGAGCAATTAGCAAATGTACATGCAAGCGGGGATCAACATAGAGACCTTAAACCTGGAAATATACTGGTTAAAGATGATAAAGCAAGGCTAGCAGATTGGGGAGCAGCGAAAAGTGTTGCTAGTGCGTTTAAGGGTGAAGAGTGTGTAAATGAAGCATGTGAAACGACCTATCAATATGCAGCTGAAGAGGCATTGGATCCAATGAAAAAAACGGGTGCAAAGAGCGATGTATATAGTTTTGGGGTGATCATTTGGGAAATGCTAAATCCCGGTAAAAACCCTTATTATAAGGGAACAACTAATGAAACAACAGCTAAAGAATATCTTCAAAAGATACAAAACGGAGAAAAGTTTGTAGGATTCCAGAATTATACACCCAATACACCATCTGAGAGAAAGCTTTATGAACTAGCTAAAGTTTGTATGTCAAAGGAACCCGGTGATAGACCAACAATCAGAGAGGTAGAAAGAAAATTACAAGAAATAGCAACACAGAGTAAGCAAAGACGAGCAGCCGATACACAAACGACAGGAGCTTACACAGCGGAGCAAATAACTAAAGGAATAAGCAATGATGTAGCTGCTATGAAGAGACGAATAGCCAGCAGTAGAGCAGCCTTAAAAGTACAAACCCAAACATTAGGAAAAATGCCAACAACAAGAGTAGTAGCAGTACACTAATCAGATGAAAAATCGAGGCCAAAAATCTTGAAAAAAGAGACAAAAAATAGCCTATGATAAACATTATTGGTCCCTAAAGTAGGGGGTGAAACAAAAGAAGAGCTAAAGGAGTAACGCTAAATCATCTCTAATAAAAAAAAACTGCAGAAGAAACAAAGCTATGTTAAACTAATAGAGTGATAGATTTAATAGCGCATATCCCTATACAATACTTATACCCAATTCATGTAGTCTTTATGACGTTTTGGATTGCTGGTTTGTTTTTTGTAGGTCGAATGTTTATATATGATCAACAAGCAGAAACAAAAGAACAAAGCCAAAAAGAGGCTATTCAAACACTGTCCAGAGCTGCAATATCCAAAAGCTTTTATATTATTATTTGGCCCTCGTTATTTATAACAACCTTTGCTGGAGTTACAATTATGTTACGAATACAGGCCTACACTCAAGGGTGGTTTCATACAAAGATGCTCTTTGTTATTTTATTGATTCTATATACACTTTACAGCCAAATGTATCGTCAAAAAATAAAAACAGCACATAGTATGTCAGGTATTATGCTTCGGATATTTAATGAAGTACCGGGTTTATTACTAATATTAATTGTTTTTACAGTATATGCCAAAAACGTATTTGCCGGGCTAAGTGCGACAGCCGTACTTATTTTCTTGGTAGCATTAACTATTTTTTTAGTTAAATTAATTAAAGGTAGTTCGGAAAATACGTCTAAGAGAAAAGAAGAAACAGAGTCTAAATAATCACTTTATTTAGATTCAGAGTCAGGCAATCTTTTATCATCAAATAATAATAAGTGAAATATTTGTAACTGTCTTTTAAAAGAACTGTACAAAATATAACTATAAACGCTAATAAAAATGGGATAAATTAAGACTTTACAAGTGTTTCCAGTTCACCATTTTGGTACTGTTCAGTCACTATATCGCAGCCTCCAATAAACTCAGCATTGACATATAATTGAGGAATGGTGGGCCAGTCAGAGAATTGTTTAATGGCTTCCCTAAGTATCTCATCACTCAATACATTTCTAGTCTCAAAATCGACTTCTAAGGCATGTAAGATTTGAACAACTTGGGCTGAAAAACCACATTGAGGTGCATGTTTTTCGCCTTTCATAAAAAGGACAATTTTATGTGTCTTAACATCAGTCGCAATCGACGATAAACAGGTTTCTAATTCAGTCATAGTTATTTAATCTCCTTTGTTTTAAGTTTGGCCGGATTAACCACTCCAGCAGACATTAATACTCGTACACTGTCTTCTATACTGATATCAAGTTCTTGAATATCAGTCTTAGGTACATAGACAAAAAAACCAGATGTAGGGTTTGGGGTAGTAGGAATAAGTACCGCAACTTTATCAGAACCAAAGTCTGCACCTGACTTAGTGATAATGCCTGCAACAGCCGTTTGAGTTAAAAAACCTATCGCCCATAAGCCCTTTCTAGGATATTCAATTAAAACAGGTTTTAATTGAGCGTTATCTTGCATGGCAAAGGAGCTAATAATTTGTTTACTGGATTTATAAATAACGTTGATCAAAGGAATGCGGTTAACTAAAGCTTCAATAGGCTTAAAGAGAGTTCTGCCAATGATATTACGACCAAAAAGGCCAATGATCGTAATGATGACAAGCGTAATTAAAAAATAAAGAATACTCGGTAGGCGTTCTCCTAATAAGAGATTTAGCGGCACTGATAAGACATTTATAAGCGCCAAAACCAACCAGACAGTTACTGCCACTGGCAAGACAATGATCACTCCATAAATAAACCATGTGCGTATTTTACGACTAAGTTGTGAAAACATAATATAAGTCAAAGAATTATACGTATAAAACAAGGATCAATCAAGATAAATAACAAAATGTTGGATAAAAAAAATAAAAGATAACAAGGAAAAATTGAGGTTTAAAATTGACATGATTAAAGATAGCTGCTATACATATTTAATTACCTTTTAAACGGAGTAAAACATTGAGTGAAGCTGAAAAGAAATTTGAAAAAGCCTATGGTCTAAATGAAGTAGCTCTAGTGCCCACGAATATTACTGTGGACACAAGCTTAGTAGATATTTCAACAAGATTAGGGAATATCAATTTGAAAATGCCTATTATTGCTTCAGCTATGGACTCTGTTGTGGATGTGGATACAGCAGTTGAACTTTCCGAGTTAGGCGCCATGGGAATATTAAACTTAGAAGGGATTCAAACTCGATATGAAGATCCTAAACCCATACTTAAGAAAATTGCAACAGTAGATAAAGCAGACTACGTGCAAGAGATGCAAGCGATATATAAAGCCCCCATACAAGAATCATTGATATCAAAAAGAATTAAAGATATAAAGAAAAAGAAGGGGATTGCTGTCGTATCTGCAACGCCACAACAAGCAGAAAAACTGGGTTTTATTGCGCAAGAAGCAGGCGCTGATGCTTTTTTAGTTCAATCAACAGTTGTGGCCGCAAACTTTGAAACCAATAAAGAGAATAGTAAGCTAAATTTAGGTAGCTTTTGTAAAGCCATGAAAATACCTGTTTTTGTTGGAAATGCGACTACATACGATGTAGCCTTAGACTTGATGAAGAAAGGGATACAGGCATTATTCATAGGCATTGGCCCTGGAGCAGCGTGTACAACGCGAGGTGTTTTAGGGATTGGCGTTCCTATGGCAACCGCCATTGCAAAAACCGCTGCTGCGAGAGATGACTATTTCAGTCAGACAGGGGTTTATGTCCCTATAGTTGCAGACGGGGGGATTGTGAATTCGGGAGATATATGCAAATCAATTGCCTGTGGAGCTGATGCTGTTATGATCGGATCACCTATAGCAAGATCAAAAGAAGCCCCTGGAAAGGGATTTCATTGGGGTATGGCAACACCAAACGCGTTACTACCACGAGGAGCTAGGATTGCAGTAGGACAAGTAGCCACCTTAAAACAAATTTTATTAGGCCCATCAAACAGTGACGATGGTTCACAAAACTTTTATGAGGCTTTAGTGACCTGCTGTGCAACATTGGGTGTAAAAAACATCAAAGAACTTCAAAAAGTTGATGTGATTGTTGCACCTGCACTACAAACAGAAGGAAAGATATACCAAGATTTACAGCATGTTGGAATGAAGAAAAAATGATTGCAATCATTGATTTTGGTTCTCAATATTCAAAACTCATTGCAAGAAAGGTAAGAGAAAATCAAGTTTATTGTGAGGTTTATCCTCATACAATTACAATCAAAGAACTCAAAGAAAAAAAAATAAAGGGCCTTATTTTATCTGGAGGCCCGTATTCACTATCAGATAAGGATGCCCCAAAAATAGATAAAGAAATCATGCACATGGGGGTCCCTGTACTAGGTATTTGCTATGGTATGCAATTAATGACAGAGATGTTAGGTGGTACAGTGAAAACATCAAACCAAAGAGAGTATGGGGCGGCTAACTTATTTATAGATAATAATTTTGATTTATTTGAAGGGTTATGGTTAGAGATGTCATCTTGGATGTCTCATGGGGATACGGTAGAGGTACCACCACCAGGTTTTAAAGTATTAGCACATACACAATCATGCAAAGTAGCCGCCATAGGAAATAGTGAGAAGAAATATTATGGATTACAGTTTCATCCAGAAGTTTCTCACACACAAAGAGGGCAAGAACTCATTAGGAATTTCATGTTTAATATATGTGAAATGGAGCCAAATTGGTACGCAGATACCTTTATCGATAAAACGCTAAAAGAAATTAAAAATAAGGTTGAAGATGAACAAGTGTTATGTGCCTTATCTGGAGGAATAGATTCAACCGTAGTAGCGGTATTATTACACAAAGCAATTTCTAAAAACTTAACATGTATGTTTATCGATCATGGACTAATGCGTAAAGATGAAGGAAAAAATATTAAACAGATCTTTGAAAAAGAATACAACATGAACCTCATATACGTAGATGCACAAGATCGCTTTTATAAAAAATTAAAAGGAATCACAGATCCAGAGAAGAAAAGAAAATGTATAGGCGAAGAATTTATCCGCGTATTTGAAGAAGAATCAAAGAAATTAAAAGGAGACATCAAGTTTCTTGCCCAAGGAACTTTATATCCTGATGTCATTGAATCTGCAATTGGGGATGTCTCTAAAACAGCAGTAACAATAAAATCACATCATAATGTAGGCGGCTTACCGGAGGATATTGATTTTAAAATTATCGAGCCATTACGTTTTTTATTCAAAGATGAAGTAAGACGTGTTGCAAAAGAAATGGATGTTCCCTTAGAAATAGTCAATAGGCATCCCTTTCCTGGCCCTGGATTGGCAATTAGAATAATAGGAGAGGTAACAAAGGAAAGGATTAAAACATTACAAGAAGCAGATGCGATTGTAATGGAAGAAATTAAAAAAGCTGATTTATATAATGATATTTGGCAAGCATTTGCTGTTTTTTTGCCTATAAAAACGGTGGGTGTTCAAGGTGATAATAGAAGCTATGAAAATACAATTTGCCTAAGAGTCGTTAAATCAGAAGATGCAATGACAGCCAACTGGGTGCGGTTACCCTATGAGGTATTAGAAGCAATATCATCCAGAATCACAAACGAAATTAAAGAAATAAATCGTGTTGTCTACGACATAACCTCTAAACCACCCGCAACAATTGAGTGGGAGTAAACAAATTCTAAGAAATATTTTTATATATATAATCATTTTTAAAAGTAGTTTTTTTGCTGCAAACCCTATAGATGATATTTCCTTTAAGAATGCGAACAATCTACACAACTTTTACGTTGAAATCTCTGCCGGAACAAAAGAGAAATGGGAAATAAATAAAAAAACTGGTCTTTTAGAAAAGGATCAGAAAAATGGTAAAGATAGAATAATTAATTTTTTAGCTTACCCTGGTAATTATGGTTTTGTACCTCAAACTTTATCTGGAGATGGGGACCCTATTGATTTAATAGATTTAGAAGAATTTTTTCCTAGAGGTAAATTTAAAAAGATAAAGGTAATAGGCGCTATTCTTTTTGAAGATAAAAAAGATGTAGATTATAAGTTTATCGGCGTATCTCCAACTGGCACTTTTAAAGATATACAATCAATTAATGATTTGCTTTACGAAAGACCTTCAGTTGTAGAAATCTTAAAAAAATGGTTTTCATCATATAAAAAGCCAGGAGAAATGATTTATTTCAGATATATAGATAAAGAAGAAGCGTTGAGTTTGTTAGATGAGGCTCATAAAAAATGGATAAGGAAACAAAACAAAGAGAAATAAATGAAATTCTAAATCTTTTATAGGTGTCTATAACTTTTACAGCAAACCACCAGCTAAAATGGAGTAGAAATAAAGTGTGTCAATCAATATTTAATCACGATAGTAAAAGACAAAAAGCCCCCATAACTGACAGAACAAATAAGAGCAGGATTTTTAGGGAACAGTTGATAACACGTTGTTTAGATATCATGTAAGCCGCAATTCTATATGCAATATTGAAAATGGCAATTAAGTAAGTTTCACTAAGTAAATGTTATCTATCTGAGAGTATTGATGTAAAAGGGTGTCTTACAAAGGGTACTTTTGAGTGTGAGTAGAACAGAGAATAAATTAATCTGTCACCATGATAGATTAATGTAATAGCATTAATCTCCAAACAACAAATTTAGCATGATTTCAGTGTTGGTACGGATTTGTTTTGACATTTTTATCTTTTTACATTGCAAAAGATTCTCCTTTTTTTTAATACCCTGCGTTAGATTAAAATGAAAATGATCAGAAAAAGTCTGCTTTTTTGATACAGCATGCTTATTCTTAAGCTTACGTTTATGAATCATGATCCCCTTCACCGCCATATTAGATTAATACACTAAAAGAAAAAAAACTAAACATTAAATTTTATCGATATATAAAATATAGAATGGATTGAGAAAAATCAATGCAAGAATAAAAAGAAATCCAACGATAAAAAAAATGATGATAAACAAAAGTAATGATAAAGCAACAGGGATAATTAACGAAATTGCAAAAGTAAAACCACAGGGTATGTTAGATCCTGCAAAGTTTCAATCAAAAGCAATCACTAATCTGATTACTGGTGGGGTAAGTACAGCGGTAAGTAATACAAAAAAAATGGCTTCGTTTGTAAAAGAAAACATACGCTAAATTTAGGTTCTAAAGGATTTCCAAAATTTATCTGGTAGCATCCCCAAGCAAGCAATATAAAATTGAACGAAAGAAAAACCTAACAACCAAACAAAACCTCCCTTCATAAAACCATATGAATGTAACCCAACTCCAAGCATATTAACTCCAAACCATGAAAAAGCTGTTACGATATTTCCAAGAGCACATAAGGCAAAAAATCCCTTATGTTTAATGAGTCCGGCCAATCTAGAATGCAAGATTATTCCACACCATAAGACAATCAAAAAAGCACCATTTTCTTTGGGATCCCAGCCCCAAAATCGACCCCAAGACTGATCCCCCCAAATGCCACCAAGTAAGGTGCCAACAACAGAAAATAATAAGGCTGCACAAAGAATTCCATAAGTCATTTGGTAAATTTGAGTAAGCAAAGGTTTACGTAATTTTTTACTAAAAAAACCAAACATAATAGCAACGCTGGAAATAAACCCCGAAACAAACATAGCTCCATATCCAATACACATCGTAACAACATGAGTAGCAAGCCAGAAATTAGAATCTAGCACAGCTCTCATCTGTTCAAGAGTATCACCAGACAAGGAGAGTTGTTGAGCAAGAATTAATGAGCTAAAACCAAGAATATTGGATAACGCAAACAAAAACGGATGCTTAAAAATTTTCTCTAATATAAGAAATAATAAGATAGAAATAAAGGCTACAAAAATAACTGAACTATACAAATTAGTGACAGGCGGCCGGCCTTGAATAAACATACGCAGGAGTATACCTAATGAATGCAGTGTGAAGGTGCCATAAAGGCAATAACGTAAAAATGGTTGAATACTAGGTAGTGAATAAACAAACAAAATCAAACCAATAATAAAAAGTAAAAGATACAAGCACAAACAAAGTAAAAAAAGCTGACTTTGATTAAAGTAAAATTCAGCTTTTACTTTAACAAGATCCCAAAAAGACAAGGACTGATAGGCCATCTGAGCTAATTGAGTGACCTCAGGTGTAGAAGCTTGCGTATAAGTCTCTAAAAAGTGATAGAGTTTAGTTAAATATGAACGAGTATGCATAGACGGTTGAGTTAGTAATAAAGCATCACCAACTTTTATCCAAGGTGGTGAATTAGTCTGAGTTGAGGGGATAGGAAAAATGATACTTTGCTGTTTAATAAATTGAAAAGCTTCCAAATAACGACCATATTTTTGTAGTAAGGTTAATTCCTCAGAACTTAAGTCATCATCCCTATGTATTTTATCTAGCAAGGACATACTACGTTGTGAAATAGAGCTAAAGTCAGAAAAGTGTTTAATCTCTGCATCATACTGTGGATGAAAAAAGCTATGTTTCAACGATAAATAGCGGTCTACTTGGTTACGAAGTAAAATGATGTTTTTGTGGAAATGATGACGTTTTTTGGCCTCAATTTGTTCAGCAGAGCTTGCTTGTCTCCATAGTTGAGGAAGGGCCTTAACCAATTGGCTAAATGAGTAGCGATGAGAGCGAGATCTAGACAAAGATAAAAAATCTAAAACATGCGTATCTCTAATCAGAAATAAAGGATAATCGTCTACATTCGGGTTCATGGAAATCAGCTCTAAAATCACATCACGACTATTGGCGCCCATAGGACGCTGTTTGCCAGATAAAAAGATACAGGTGTTTCGAGCTAAAGAATCAAAGGGTTGGAGTCGGCCTTCAAAGACAAGAGGGATTTGAGAAAAAGAGGTGACATTCTTTGTAACTGGATCTTCAAAATAAGGTTTAATGAGCAAAAACAAAAGAATAAGAAAAGGACAAAAAAAATAAAAATATTTACGCACGCGATTGCCTCCGTTTTCTTCTAAGAAACATAAAGAGTGAAATAATAAATTGCAAACAAAGACCAATTGCAAGCAAGAAACAAGATATATAAGGGATACGCCAAGCACGGTTTTTTACAACTTGAATAATAGATAGTTCGTCATCTTCACCAAAACTTGCCTGAAAATACGTGACATTTTCATAGCGAAAAGGTCGGTTCATCGAAAGTCTAATATCACGATTTTCTTGACGTTTGGTGTCATAAAAATCAATGTGACTTTCATAATTTTTAGGAATGGTGCTCCCTAAATATTTTTCATGGATAAATTGCTTCAAGGTAAACATATAAGGTGTGTAAAATCGTAAAGGACGTAAGAGTAAAAAATATGGCGTACCATTAATAACAACACGTTGATAACCATCCAGGTCAATAGACAACAACCAGGTCCCAAGTGAGTTACCATTTTGATCAATAAGTTCAATTTCGACACTACTTGAATCACGTAAATCGTCACGGTGTAGCGAACGTTTTTCTTGAATATCAATAAAGGACCCAATGCCTTGAGTAATGCCATTTTTTACTTTAGTCGTTAAAAGACGTAGGTCACTATTTTTATAAAAACGTAAAACCTTAATAGAAAACGGGAGCTCTTTTATAAGTATCTCTGCAGCAGGCGTTAATGATTTTTCTTGGATAGAAAAAATGAGGTCAGAGTTTTTATCAATAGAGGGTTGGACAATAACCAATTCCGTGAGACGTGAATGCTCCGAATAATTGATGGGTTGACCTTTGCGAAGGTAAAGTAAACTTTCAACAGCCAAATAATGAGTCAGCGCTGATCCCACAATAAGCAAAATAATCGAAAAATGCGTAAGCCAGATGCCTAGCTTACGTAATTGGAATTTAAACCGAACAAAATGAGCAACAAGAAGATTGATAAACAGCAGCGTAGAGACAAGCATTCCACCTGGAAAAAGGGGAAATGTATTCTCATTTAAAAACCCTTTAGCAGTGAAAGTGATAAACCAAGAAGTCATGAAATACGAAACAGAATAATGGATACCATAATAACGCTGAGAAAAGGTGGTCATTATAACAAGAAGGAATAATAAGGATAGGCAAATTACAGTAAGTTTTAATGAAGAAAAAAAGCGTAAAAAAGAGTTAATCATCGACATTAAAGGTAGTTATAAAATCATAAATACGTTGCTTGTTTGCATCAACATCACGTTTTAAGCCCATACATTTTACAAACCAAGTATCATTCTTATATACAAAAATAGCCGCAAAGATAGCTCTTCGTTCGTCTTCATTATCATGTTGAGAGACAAGACTCACCATCGTAAAGGTTGTAAAGTCACTTTTGAAGGTTTCACAATAGTCTGCCAACTGCGTAATTTTAATAGGTAACAAAGCAAGTTGTTGTCGCCAGCGATTAATATTTGATAATAAACCACCCGCAGAACCCGGAAAGGAAGAAACAGAAAGTTGAGTATCTTCCGAAATCTGGAATTTAGCTTTGTTAAAAGTGGATAAAGGAATAGATGTCCAGGTAGAGGGGGACTGCCAGTTAATAGGAGATGAAGGATGCTTATCCTTTTGAGTGGAAGGAGTCTCCAGTAAGGAACCATAATTTTCTTTAGGTATCACCGTCTTGGTATAAGTGGGGGGCTTTGAACAGGCAAATAAACAGAATAATGTGCCGAATGAAAGTAAAAATAATCTTAACATACGAATAGAATAGCAAAAGAAGCAAAAATCGTCATTGAAAATAAATAGAGCATTAACTAGAATCAATGTGAAAAATAGGTAAAAAAATGAAAAAGGGAAAATATAGCATATACGAAATAGAGAAAATGACCTTGGGGAAATTAAGTAAATACAAACTTAAAAAAGCGATACAGGAAGGATCACTAGTCGCGGAATATCTTGATCCAGATAAATCTGGAAGAGGCGCCCCTAAATATTTAGTTTCTCAGGAGGCACTAGACAAGTATTTAAGGTCTAAAAAGAATGCCAAAATAAAAATAAATACAACGTTACGTTTAGAGGAAAGAGAACAGACAGACGAAGGTATTGTAAATGAGCAAATAGATAAACATGCACAATTACGTCAACAGAAGGAACATATAGCTGATTTAAAAAATCGTATACAATTTTTGGAAACACAAAACGCAAAAATAGAACCAATATTAAGACATCGTCTTAAGGATTTGGAGGCAGAGGCAGAGTTAGACCGTGAACGAAGAGAAATTATATTAGAATTAGCAAGCATGAATTTTTTATCTCCCTTTTCTATACGTAAAAAAAGGGCCTTGTTAAAACGATTAAATCAACTTATATAGGTCAAAAACGTGGGGAGAATGACATTAAAAGAAAAAGCGATAATCGCTAAAAATAAAGTAATCACTGTATTAAAATACTGTTTTCCAAATCAATGTTATGGATGTCGAAAACTTTGTTTAGATCTAGTATGTACGACTTGTGAAAAAGAGTTTACATTATTACTCCAAACAGATCCGATGCATATAAGGGGGATAAACAAGATTTGGTATTTTGCAGACTACCATCAATGTATAAAGTCAGCACTACATGAGCTGAAATTTAATAAAAATATGGCGATGGGAAAACGACTAAATAGATCTATCAAGGAGCGAATAGATGATCTTAAGAGCGTAGTAGACATGTCAACGTTATGGGTTCCCGTACCCAGTCATAAAAAACGATATAAGGAAAGAGGGTATGATGTGTTAGACGTGTTATTTGACAGGTGCATCCCTATGAAGCAGATAAATAAACAGCTGGTTTATCGAACCAAAAACACACCTTACCTATACACATTAAATCATCAAAAAAGAAAAGCGGCTTTAAAGAATGCATTTGAAATTGACAATGCAAACGCAGGGCAAATAGAAAATAAAAACGTTGTCATTTATGATGATATTTTAACAACAGGGGCAAGTGTAGAGGCCGTAGCAAAAAAAATATTAATCTACAAACCAAAAACAATAAACGCTGTCATTTTTAGCGTAACACCCAAAAATGAAAACTGCTAAAGACAAGCACAAAAAAATTTTTAACATTACAAAACAAAACACTGTCAATTATACAGACTTAATAGAAACATTAAGTCACTTAGGGTATAGCAGGGTAGACATGGTGTTAGTAAGAGGTGAATTTGCTGTAAGGGGTGAAATTATTGATATATTTGGGTACACAAACAAACATCCTAATCGTATTGAATATAACGGCAACTGTATAGAGCGACTAAGTCAATTTGACATAGAGACCCAGAGAAGTAAAAAAGAGGAAGACGAGATAAAAGTGCAGAGCGTTCCAAAGAAACAAGATCCTTTACAATTAGAGCAAACAAAACATCCAAAAACAGAGTTCCAACATTTTGAAATCGATGACTATGTCGTCCACGAGGATCACGGCATTGCCCAATACAAAGGCTTAAAGCACATAAAAACAACATCGCTACAAGGGGAGTTTTTTGAATTAAAGTTTAAAGACAGTGACCATTTATATATCAGTATTGATAATTTAGAAAAAATACACCCCTACAATGAACAAGAAAAGGCAACACTGACTCACCTCTATCGAGGAGAATGGTCAAAGAAAAAAGCAAGAGTTCAAACACAGCTGAATACAATGCTAGAAGACATCTATCATTGTCATAAAAAAAGGAGAGAGACGAAGGGGATAAAATATAAAGAAGATAGTTTATGGCAGCTTGATTTCGAGAATCAATGTGAGTTTGAGTTAACAAAAGATCAAAGAAGGGCCGTAACAGAAATAAAAGAAGAGATGGAAGATGGTAGGGTGATGGATCGTCTGATTTGTGGTGACGTGGGATACGGAAAGACGGAGGTAATGATGAGAGCCGCTTTTAAGACAGTAGAGAATGATAAACAAGTATTAATATTAGTGCCCACAACAATATTAGCTCAGCAACATGAAAAAAATATAAAAAAAAGATTAGAGAAATTCCCTATAAAAGTAGCGCAATTATCACGTTTAATTGAGCCATCTTTACAGAAAATTTATCTTAAACAGATAGAAAAACAGCAAATAGATATATTAGTTGGAACACATCGTGTACTACAAAACGATGTCAAATTTGCGAATCTTGGCTTATTGGTAATAGACGAAGAACAACGATTCGGAGTAAGGCATAAAGAACGAATAAAACATCTCAAGAACAATATTAATGTTATGACCTTATCAGCTACGCCCATTCCAAGAACACTATATCATGCCTTAACCGGCGCCAAAGATATTTCAAAAATATCCACAGCTCCAAAAGGAAGAAAAGCAGTAACAACCATTTTATCACTACGAGAAGATCGGATAATAAAACAAGCAATAGAGAAAGAGGTTTCGAAAAAAGGACAAGTATTTTATGTATATAACAATATAGAAAATATGGAGAAAAAGAAAAAATATCTAAGCACCTTATGTCCAAACATAAAAATCGATATAGCACATGGTCAATTATCCGCTCAGGCATTATCAAAAATAATGCAATCCTTTATCAAAGGTGAGAGTCAAGTTTTATTATGTTCAACAATCATAGAAAATGGACTAGATATTCACAATGCAAATACTCTGATAATCGATGAAGCACAAAACTTTGGTTTAGCACAAATACATCAGCTCAGAGGACGAGTAGGAAGGGGGCATAGGCAAGGAATCGCTTACTTACTCATAAACAAAGAAGAGGAGATGACAGAAAAAGCAAAAAAAAGATTGAGGGCAATCAAAGCGTCTGCCGTATTAGGGTCTGGGTATACGCTAGCAATGAAAGACTTAGAAATCAGGGGCGCAGGAGCCATGTTTGGTCAGCAACAACATGGTCATATATTTGATGTGGGATTTTCATTATATTGTAAAATGATTGAGGAGACATTAAGCAGACTGAGGAATGAAACGCAAAAAAGAAAAATAAATTTAAATCCAAGATTATATAGCCTGCCAAGTGACTACATGAGTGGAGATCAAGATAGACAGTGGTTTTACAAACAAATACAAATAGTTCAGAGGGAAGAAGAGCTTATTGAGTTAAGACATACGCTACGTGATCGTTTTGGTAAACTACCTTTGAAAGTTAAAAAGATACTACACTTTATAGCGACAAAATTAGGTGAAAATGAGACCTAGTCTATGGAGTATTGCCTTTCTTTCGTTTCTTTTTTCTCTCAACCTTTTTAATAGATTCATAAATATCTTCAGACATCATCTCAGCATATCCTTCAATATCATTTGTTTGACCCATTGAGGCAGCTATCTCCGCCATACCCATAACCATATTTTTAATACTGCCCTTACTCATTTTTTTTGCCTCTAAAGAGCCAAAAAAACTAACTGAAGCGGCCTCTGAAGAAGAATTAGGATTAAGACCCGAGGAATTACTAGGAGGTAACTGATTTATGGACATATATCCAATAGTAATACAAAAAAAATAGAATTAAAAGAAACTAAACAAAACTAATAGTTGATAAATTGTTTTAATACCTTGAAATGGTAGAAAAAAACAAAAAATGGCGTTGTTCTGTTAGTAAAAAAATATTTAAATGGATGATTTTATAGAAACCCTGACTAAGGGAGAAAAAGATTTAGCTAAAGGCCTATCCAAAAAAATCATTCAGCAAGCATAGGTTGCAAATATTCTGATAAAGGGATTTTAAGCGAATAATTGTAGAGGATATAAAACGAAAACAAGATAAAGCAACAATGGAGATTGTAAAGATAACATTGGTTGGAAGTGATAGTGTGAATATCACAAATTAATAGTTAAGCGAAGGGGATAAAAATACGTTGAAAAAATTGTGGAAACAATCTAAAGTAAAGCCTCAAAGGAAAGGTATAAATTTATAAAATGAAGAAAAATCTCAAACTAATATCTTGGAATGTAAATGGCATTCGGGCCTGTATTAAGAAAAATTGCTTTTTCGAATTTATCGAGCAAGAAAATCCGGATGTTTTAGGGATACAAGAGATAAAAGCATTAAGAAGTGATTTAGCCCCCCACATGACAGATTTACCAAACTATCATAGTAGTTGGCATAGTGCTGATCGCAAAGGCTATAGTGGGGTTGCAACATTTACAAAACCAAAGCCTAAAACTGTTATAGAAGGGTTTGGGAATAAGAAATATGACACAGAAGGCAGAGTATTAATTAGCGAATATGACGAGTTTTTTTTGTTAAATTGTTATTTCCCAAATGGGCAAAGAGATGACGAACGACTACAGTATAAGTTAGATTTTTATCAGGATTTTTTTGACTACTGTGAAGAACTTAAGAAGGAAGGTAAGCATCTCGTGATTTGCGGTGATTATAATACGGCACATACAGAAATAGATTTAGCTAGACCTAAACAAAATGAACATACATCAGGATTTATGAAAGTAGAGAGAGAGTGGATTGATCGTATGATTGAACAGTATGGTTACATCGATACATTTCGAGCATTTAATAAAGAGCCCAATCAGTATTCTTGGTGGAGCTATCGTGCAAGAGCACGAACTAACAATGTCGGATGGCGTATTGATTATTTTTTTGTGACAAAGGACTGTATGCCCTACGTCAAAAATGCCTTTATCAGACAATCAGTAATGGGGTCTGATCACTGTCCTGTAGGTATAGAGTTGATGTTAAGGTGAGTACTTTATTAAAGAGACTGCGTTAGTTATTTATAGAAAATTAAGAACAGAATATGGTGATGTCGGAACATTCCTGAATCATGAGTCTCCCTTTCAATTATTAATAGCCGTTATATTATCAGCGCAATGCACCGATGAACGTGTCAATAAAGTAACTCCAGAATTATTCAACGCTTATCCAACAGCTCAGAACTTAAGTCAGGCAGCATTAGACGACATAAAAGAAAAAATAAAAAGTATAAATTTTTTTAATAATAAAGCAATAAATATCAAAGAAACTGCTAGGATTATTACAAAAGAATATAAAGGTGTAGTTCCCAAAGAACTATCATTATTAGTGAAGCTTCCTGGTGTAGGGAGAAAAACTGCGAATGTACTACGAGGTCAAGTATTCAATGAATCCGCTATAACCGTAGATACGCATGTGAACCGATTAAGTACACGAATAGGCTTTTCATTACAGAAAGATCCGGTCAAAAAAGAGTATGAATTGATGCAATGTTGGCCCAAAAATATATGGACAGATCTTTCAAGTTTATTAATTTTACACGGACGAGCAATCTGTACAGCCAGGAAAGCGGATTGTCGTCGATGCTGTATTAATATGAACTGTCAAAAAAATACTCTTAAATAAAATAATGCGCAAAAATTGACAAATAAAAAGAAATCACAAATAATCAATGAAAAAAGGACAAAGATGAAAAATAAAGAAGAGCTTGATATATCGGCAATGCCAACGCCTAATCCTAATGCCATAAAATTTTTGATAAATAGGAAAATTCTTGAAAAAGGTAGCCTAACTTTTACTAAAAATTCAGATGTTGAAGGGGCCATTCTGGCCAAAGAATTGCTTGATATTAACGGGATCGAACAAGTGATGTTTGGGTGTAATTTTATTGCGGTTACGAAAACGGATGTTTGTGGCTGGGAAGATGTATTAGAAGATGCCAGTAATACCATAAAGCGCTGTATAACAGAAAACGAAATCATCTTATCCGAAGAACTCCTTAATAATCTCGCTAGCAAATCAGAAGATGATAGCGAAGTTGTGAAAACTATTAAGCAAATTTTAGATGATGAAATACGGCCTGCGATTGCTATGGATGGAGGAGACTGTCAATTCTATAGCTATGAAAATGGTATTCTAACACTGGAACTTCAAGGTGCGTGTAGCACATGTCCATCATCTACCATGACTCTAAAAATGGGTATAGAAAGTCGTATTAAAGAGTCCGTACCAGATTTGGTAGAAGTTGTTCAGTTATAAAAAAAATAAAACGTTTAAAAGACTAAAAAACAGGGCATAAAGAAATACAAGGGGGGGGAGATAATGGATTTGTCAGAATATTTTATTGAACTTAAAGGACTAAAGTTAAGTTCAAAGACAGAAATAATAGAAAAAGAATTAATAAAAATATTCGAACAAAACAATGATCAGATAGTCAATCTAATTACACATCTTCAAAATGAAGAGGAGAAAAGAGATGAGATTGATTTAGAAAATGGGCTAAAATTAGTCATAGAAATTGAAGGGGAGAAAGTCGCATTTAATTATGAGTCAAAAATAAAAAAGGAAGAGAGTTTTGCAAAAATGCTAAATGTAATGTGTCAGGAGATAACGAAAAAAGAAGAAGATGAAGACCGATTAAAAGATCAACTAATTAAGGAGGGTTTCCACGAGAAAACGATATCAGAAATTGATGATTTTATAGATATAACAGAAAAGTAACTTGTTGCATTTATAGAGTAGGTTTACAATGCAAAGATGAAAGAAGAATATGAGATAACAAAGAGCTGTGTTATCGTATCAACAATCATTTTTTTATGCGTATTACCTTGCCTTGCTTATGTAGATGAAGATAGCGAAGGATATATATTAGATGCAAATGAATTTAATAAAAAGTTTGGAATCCAAGGGTCAGCTCTAAGAAAGTACGCAAGAGATATTGCAGAACCCAAAAAACATGAATTACAAAATGAAGATGCATATAATAATGAGAATGCCATAGAACAAAAAGATGATGGCGGTTACGAAAATCACAGAAAATATTTGCAGGATTATGGTAGTAATAATAAGGAAGAAGATGCCGAAGTAGCCAGCGAAGACAGAGTAGAAGAAACCAGTGAGCCTAGAAAAAAAGAATCTAATTTTGGGTTTTCATTCGGAGAAATGGCACAATCTTTAAAAGTTAAGTAAAATATTTTAAGGGAGTTTTGAATAGAGTGCTACGTAATGATACAGAGTGTCATAGCACGAAATAATCATAATTATCTTATACAGTTTTGGTAATTTTTTTATATTGCATCGCTTCTAAAAGAAATTCCTTAGAAATCGTCTTTTGTTGATCTAAATCAGCAATACTTCGTGATAATTTAAGAACAGAGGTATATGAGCGGCCAGAAATAAAACCTTGATCAATACTGCGCATTAGAAGTTCGTGGCAGCTTTTTTCTAGTTGGCAAAAAGAATGAATATCTGACTCATTTAAATCAGAATTGGGACAAGATTGATGGCGCTGAGATTGAAAAAGTCTCGCCTTTAAAATACGTTGGCGCATGCGCTCAGAAGTATAATAAGACTGTAAAGATAAGCCAGAGGTATTAAAATCTTTCATCGTTAAACGAGGAATAAGTAAATGAATATCAATCCTATCAGAGATAGGTCCTGAAATTTTCCTGTAATACCGCTGAATATCAGAGGGCTGACAGATACAGGCTTTGAGAGAATCATTATAAAAACCACAAGGACAGGGATTCATGCTTGCAGCAAGTAAAACATTAGCTGGATAGGTCATAGATGAATTAGCACGAGAAATAGTAATATGTCGATCCTCAAGGGGTTGACGTAAAGACTCAATAACCTGGCGGCTGAATTCAGGAAACTCATCCAAAAACAACACCCCGTGATGACTTTTGGTAATTTCTCCTGGAAGAGCTCTGCTACCACCCCCAACCATAGCTGCATAAGAAATACTATGATGTGGAGAGCGAAAAGGGCGGGATAAAGTGAATTGCTTCTGACTATTGTATAGATGAGTGACGCTAGAAATCTTAAAGCAATCAATAGATTCTGAATCGGATAAAGGCGGGAGAATGGTAGGTAAACGCTTTAAAAGCATGCTTTTTCCAGATCCAGGAGTGCCTGAAAATAAAATATTGTGATGGCCAGTCGCTGCAATTTCCAATGCGCGCTTAGCAGCAAACTGACCTTTAACATCAGCAAAATCAAGAAGTGATGGAGACGCAAAAACATGAGGAGGGTCAGAAACAACTTTATGTAAACGAGAAAAGGATGTGAGCTGGCTTAACGAGGAGATACCAAACACATCAATATCCGGAATTAAGGCAGCTTCTTTTGCATTCTCAGAGGGAAGAAGAAGCGTTTTGAAACCCATATTTTTAACCATCGAACTGATACAAACGGCTCCTCTTATCGGGCGGACGTAGCCATCAAGGCCCAATTCTCCAGCTAAAAAAACATTATCAGGCAATACTAGCTGACGTGTAGCTTTGAGCATGGCCGCAGCAATAGGAAGGTCGAATAGAGCGCCTTCCTTTGGTAAGTCAGCAGGTGATAAATTGATGGTAAAGGCCATAACTGGGTAACGAAAACCAGAGCTCTTAATGGCTGCTTTAATACGGTTTTTACTTTCTCGAATGGCCTTGTCCGGCAATCCAACAATCTGCTCACTAGGTAGTCCTCGTGCAGCCTCTACTTCAATGCCAACATAGACAGCTTGGATACCAATGACAGCAGCGCTATTAAGTTTAGAAATCATATGTCAATAATATATATTATAATATAATATGTCAATAATTTGGGATTGTATTAAAATTGAGATTAAAGGTGTCAAAGGCTATAATGAGTAAGAAGGAAGGTGCAATATGGACTTAGAACGTGTATTCGAAAAACAAATTGAGCTAAATAAAAAAATTAATCCAAAACTATACGATGAAATTAAAGATCCTGAAATAAGAAAAAAATGGTTTTTAAACTTTGAGTTGGCCCTAAAACAAGAATCAGCAGAAGCGATTGATAGTTTAAATTGGAAATGGTGGAAGAAAGATGAAGAGGATTGGGATAATGTAAAAATAGAGTTGGTAGATATGCTACATTTTTGGGTGTCCATGTGTACCATTGCAGGCCTAGAGGCAAAAGATGTATTTAGCTTGTATTTTAAAAAAAATAAATTAAACGAGAAACGTCAAAATGAAGGATACAAGGAAGGAACCTATAACAAATACAAAGACGGGATAGAAGATAATAAACGTTTTGTCACGTAACTAACTAAGGAAGTTTTAATAAAAAAGATTCTGTGCTATTATAGGATTAATTAAATTGCAAAAAGGAAGGAAAATGGATCTACGAACAGCAGAATATATATGGATAGGTGGGAAAGAACCCACTCCACAGTTACGCTCTAAAACGCGGATAATTGAAGTAGTGGATAGCGTAAGTATAGACATTTTTCCAGAATGGAACTTTGATGGATCTTCTACAGATCAAGCAGAAGGAATAGACTCTGATTGTATATTAAAGCCAGTCAGATATGTGAATGACCCATTGCGTGAAGAAGGAAGTTTTTTGGTCCTTTGTGAAGTCTACAATACGGATGGGACACCACACGAAACAAACAGCAGATTTATATTAAGAAAAATATTAGAGGCAGGTGCAAGTGAACAAGAGCCTGCATTTGGATTTGAACAAGAATATGTCATGTTTGATAAAGACGGTGTATTAGGCTGGCCAAAAGAAGGTGAACCAGGGCCACAAGGTCCTTATTACTGTGGGAACGGAGAAGGGAAGGTAGCTGGACGTGAACTTGCAGAGGATCATCGAGAAGCGTGTTTAGAGGCAGGACTACTATTCTATGGGATAAACGCAGAAGTAATGTTGGGTCAATGGGAATTCCAAATTGGATACCGTGGGTTTAACGAAGAAGCAGATACATTAAAAATAGCAGATCATCATTACATAGCGACCTGGTTATTACATCGTATAGGCGAATCATATGGAATCAAGATAAATATGGAAAATAAGCCGATCAAAGGGGATTGGAATGGATCCGGGTGTCATACCAATTTTTCGACGAAAGATATGAGAGATGCAAGCAAAGGCAAAGAAACAATCAAGAAAGTATTAGAAAATCTAGAGAAAAAACATCAGGAACATATTAGTGTTTATGGAAATAAAAATGATGAGCGATTAACTGGGAAACACGAGACCTGTTCCATTAATGAATTTAGAAGTGGGGCCTCTGACCGTGGTGCTTCAATACGTATACCTGTATCAACAACCAAGAATGGCTATGGTTATTTGGAAGATCGCAGACCTGGTGCGAATATGGATGCTTATACAGTAGTTTCTCGGATTCTAGTGACAATATTAGACTATGATGAATCTTTACTAAAGATAGAAGAAAAAGTTCATTGTTAAACTATTTATAGTATATTTTCCAACATTAAACCTTTGTATATAAAACGTTTAATGGGTAAGAAAAGCTAAAAGAGACGTCAAACAAGATATAAATGCTTAGCTATTTAACCATCACACATTTTGCACTTATAGAAAAAATAGAGATTCACTTTGATGAGGGGATGACAGTGATCAGTGGAGAAACAGGGTCTGGTAAATCGATGATCTTAACAGCAATAGGGTTGCTGATGGGCGAAAAGGCGACGGATGAACTCATTTATAAAAACAAAGATTATGCCAGTATTGAAGGCCATTTTTTAATTCCAGAAGAACAAACAACAGAGCCTTTAAGACAGTACATTAATGAAGAAGGATGCCTGTGTGTATACCGACGCATCAATCGGAACCGACCCAACATTACACGTATTAACGAAAGCCCCGTTTCTTTAAAAGAGCTTAAAGCAATTTTTAGCGAACTAATGCAATTTTCAGGGCAACACCAAGCCATGCAGCTCCTCAATGCCCACGAACAAAATAGGTTAGTGGATAATACAGGAAATGAGGTATATCAACAGGCAAAATCTAAATATAGAGTGGCATTTCAAGACTATCAAGCCTGTAAAAAAGCCTTAGAAAAAGTAGAAAATAGTGATATTCAGCGCTTAGATTTTATAAATTTCCAATTAGATGAATTATCAAAAGCAAAAATTAGCGTAGAAGAAGAGGAGTCTTTGCTAGATAAAAAACGACACGCGAAAGAAGGCCTAAAAGACAGTCAAGGATATAAAAATCTTCTCTCTATACTAGGTCAACAACAGGGCGTATTAGAGTCGATCAAACAACACTTAAGCAATATAGATAAAGAAAGAAACAGGGTTTTAAGTGACTTAGCCAAAAGTACCGAAACCCAGTATGTCGTTAGCTTGGATGCAAGTGAAACATTAAAACAACACTTACATGAGTATGAGCGCCTTGATCCAAAAGAACTCGATAAGATAGAAGAACGTTTAGATCTCTTTTTTAGACTGAAACAAAAATATAAGGCAACAACCATGCATGCGCTTGTAGACCTATATATAAAGTTAAAAGAGGAACAAAAGATTTTAAGTAATATAGATCAGGAAAAAGAACGGCTTGAAAAAGAAAAAGAGGCGAAAGCAATACAGCTAGAAGCTGCAGGAAAAATTTTTACGGAACATAAACTGAGGCATGCGGAAACATTATCAACAAAGGTAAGTAAGATGTTAAAAGCCTTACATTTTGCTCAGGCAACCTTCAGCATTCGTCTAGAACCATTAGACCTGGACCAGCAACGCATAGACAGTCCCAACAATGTCCAATTTGAGGTATCCCTAAATCCGGGAGAGTCTCTAAAACCTTTGCATAAAGTCGCATCAGGTGGGGAGGTTTCACGCATACAACTTGCCTTACAAAGCATATTTATTAATGCATCCACATTACAGTGTATGATTTTTGATGAAATAGATGCGGGGATTGGTGGGTTTACAGCAATTAGTGTAGGTGAGTATATAAAACAGTTATCAAAGCAGGTCCAAGTGTTAGTGGTGACTCATTTGCCCCAAATTGCTAAAATGGCGGATCATTTACTTTATATAGAGAAAAAAATAACAAAGGACCACACACAGATTTGCCTTAAACACTTAAATTCGAAAGAAAAGGAACAAGAGCTTACACGAATGGTAGGCGGAATTAAGATTAAAGCCTAGAGTTTAGTGGGAGAATAACCTTGATGTTTAAGGGGGATGTTTTTGGGGTATAAATAATCTTAGAAAGTAAAGATATGTATGATAGTCGATAGATTAGGTATAGGAGGAAGTTTGTATGGAAAGGGCAGGAGGGCCTAAAGCAGGAAGTAAAGGTGTTCCATCTGGAAAGGCTGATCATAGAGTCTCAGACGGGGGTCGGGCCTCTCGGGCCTTAGCTGCTGGGAATGATTCTTCGAGAGCTGAAGATGCACAAAAGATGGGAGCAGTTGTTCCCGCTGGAGAAGCTCATGAAGTGTCTATATCACCAGGAGACAATATCGATAGCCCAAAGATAACCGCTGATATACTTAATGGAGCACTCTTAGGTATAAATGGGCATTTTAGTAGTGAACCACAACCCTTAGTTTTTAAAACAAAGGAAGACCTAGCGGGGACTCCAAAAAAAGAAAGGCCATGTTCCATATCTTGCCATATAATGACGACACAAGAAGCCGTACATGTTGCAAGAAGAGAGCAATATATGCCTATTATCGTTAATGCAGCGAATGATCAACATCAAGGTGGAAATCCGGGCGTGATGACAATAAACGGAACAACCTATCCCTATCAAAGTCGCAGAGCTAATGCTCAAGAAGAAGGGTGCATAGCCTGTTGTACGCTAGCGCCTTTATTTGAAGCTCATCGAACGACTATAAGTGGTAGAGATAAAGATAAAATACAAAAAGGCACTATGACGCAAAGAAATAAAAAATGGGAAGTTAGAGAATTTAAGAGCGAGTTGAGAGGATTCTCGAGTAATCTTGTTGGGACCTGTGAGGTAGATTTTTTTGGAACCCAAGATGCAAAATTAGGTCCATGTACACTATCAGACACAATATCACCCGCAGTCATGATCCTGAATGCAGCGGAAAGTCATAGCGGAAAGGGGGAAATAAATTTGCATGGGGCAAATAGGGTAATGAAAGAAAGAATCACCATGCAAATACAAGCAGCTGCACAAGAAAGTAGTCGAATAAAAGCTGATAATCCAACACAAAAAACAAGATTTGTCTTTAACGCTTTTGGTTGTGGCGCATTTAAACCTGATAGCCCAGAGCAGGCAGAAGCATACAGAATTTCTACTGCAAACGCCTACAAAGAGGTATTAGGAGAATATGGGGGATATTTTGATGACTGTGTATTTGTGGGGCCTGAGGATGAGAATTATCCTATATTTTTATCAATATTGGAAGGTGGAGAAGACATGAGGGGGGGCGGAGCAGCGCCAGCCAGAGTAGGAGGAAGAGCACAGGAAACAGGAGGTGGGGCAGCGAAAGAAGGCCCATTAAATATAACGGAGGTAGTAGAAGAACTTGCTGAAATGTGTCAAAACGGAATGGATGAAAAGGCTCAATCAGAAGTAGTTCAACATGCCAGTGAGCGATGTGGAGACAATTCTGATGCTTTAGTCGAGCTAGGAAAAGCCATGCATGAAAAAGCGGATAAATACTCTCAACAGAATGGTAGGCAACTACCCTTTGGGCATACAATCGCTAATAAGATGATCTCGGAAGGAATAATTACTTACTGTAACTCAAGAGAAGGAGAGGTAACCTTAGAACATATCACACCATGGATAGAGAAAAAAATAACAGGCATGACTTCTCAAAATCGAGCCGCCCTTTCAGAAAGTCTTCATACTGCAGTAGATACCTGGAATACATGTCATCAACCCGATGTGGTTATTCATGGCCATAATGTTGCAAATCATATGCTGGAAAGTCCTAAAAAAGCGAGCCATAAGCGATTGTAATGCCAACAGTATCTGGAATATATCGATAAGTAAAGCCAGAGTTGTCATAGGTAGTCGTCTGAACACGAGAGGTATTAAAGGTCAGACAGAGTGTAAAAAAAGTGTGTGATGTGACATGTATAAGCTTTTTGCTAAAGAGTGGTTTGTAGGTATAATCTTTAGACCTAATAAGTAAAAGCCCAACATGGACAGAGTGGAAGGTAATCATATGTTTACTAGTAAGAGTCTTATCCCAGTAATCATGACGCTTTAATTGACTATACTCATAGGAACTAAAAAGATGTAGCATCTGAGAACCTAAGATGGGTAAGTTCAGGGGACGTAAAAATTTAGAATAAGCAACTTCAAGCCCATCATAGCGATGATCAAGCGTATGACGTTTGGACGAACCCTGGTCAAAAAAATTAAAGGTAATGAATTCAATGGCAGCTAAAGACATGTGAATCTCACCGGGTATATTTCTAAAATCGGAGTATTTATAAAAAATATAAAGATGGTTGTTGGCATCTAAGGCATAGCGAAGGCCTCCAGTGAGATGAGTATCTAAGAAAAATTTAGAACCACTTTGGAAACCAAAGATACCTGAAAATTTTTTAATAGGTTCAGGTCTAAGTGATTCATTAAGATCTTCTGCATAGATCAACACCGGTAGTAATAAAAATAGAAGGATTAAACGCATTAGTGATTATTAACAGAGTATAAAAATAAAAGCAAAAAATGTTTAAAGAAATGTAATAAAGGGAAAGAGTATAAAAGAAGGGGTGCAAGTGACTAAAGAAGGACAAGAGACCAGTCAAGCCATGTGCAGGTTGGCCAAGGAACTCTGGCAGGAGAGTAAGAGGTCAGAAACAATATGGCAGCAACTAAATAATCGACTCACGCATATCCTCATAAAAAATAAAAAAATACGAGATCTCATGATTAGCATGAGCGATCAGATTTTTCGTTGTACAAATACGAAAGATATCGCCAAAAGTCTGATCCACAAGCTCAAGATACCGCGGTTCTTAAAAAAGATAGTAACGATCGAATGTCAGCTGTATCTCCTGGTAATTAAAACAGTAATGGGCCGATATATGAAAAAATTTATACAGAGTAAAATATGTAAATTAAAAAAATTTTCTAAAGAAGGGTTTATTTATAATTACAATATTGTAGGTGAGAGGGCCTTGTGCCAAGCGGACATCAATGAGGCCTTGAAGGGGTATATAACACTGATTAAAGATAAAAATGTAGGACAGATATCTATTAAATTATCAGCAATAACCTTGCCGAGAACATGGATAGCCCTTCAAGAACGAATCCAAGAGGCAACCTATGTACTAGAAATACTTGCAAGTCAAATTAGACCACGTCAGTCAGAGCTATTTATGACGATTGATATGGAGCATGTGGAAGAGTATGAAGTGACATTAGATGCCATAAAAAATCTATGTTTAAACAAAAAAAATCGACAGATAGGAATAGGAATTGTTATTCAAGCCTATTTAGAAAACGCTTTTGAATTATATGTGGAAGTTCAAAAACTATCACGTAAAAGACAGGATTTAAATGGGAAAGCATTAAAAATTAGATTGGTAAAAGGGGCTAATTGGGTGGCAGAAAAACAACTCTCATCTACACATCACTGGCCTAATTTAACGTATCAATCAAAAGAAGATACAGACACACAATTTAAACGAATCGTGAATGATTGGTGTGAAAATGGCTATAAAAACTGTGAGATTGGGGTGGCAACACATAATATTTTTGAGATAGCATTGGCATTAGTTCTACGAAAAAAATGTCCCAAACCCACTGCGATGAGCATCGAAATGTTACATGGGATGAATCCAGCATTAGCCAAGGTCGTACAAAAAAGAATAGGGCCTGTGATAAGTTATCGTCCCTTATGTCATCCACACAAACAAAATGATAGTATTCCTTATTTCTTACGACGATTAGATGAACAGTCTGGCTCCAAGCATTTTATGAAAGTGGCATTTACTTTATTGTATGGATCTAATGCTTGGATCGAACATGAGCAAGACGCCATCAAAAGTTTAGATCGCTGCTATAAGGACATCGTCGTCATAAGTAAAAATGAGCCAAGTAAAAAAGAGACGTTTGAAAACGAGGCACTAAACACATGGATCATGAGAGAATCCCAGAAAAAGGTCGGTGAAATTATCAAAAACGTACAACAGTTACAAAAGAAACAAAGGAACATACATGCGGTCTCAATAGACGTATGTATGAAGACAATTAAAAGGGTAAAGGCAGCACAGAAAAAATGGCAGAAAGACACATGGAAAAAAAGACAGGCATGCATAGAAAGACTCGCCATCAACTTAAGAAAAGAAAAGGTGAGATTAATAGCAGAAATAATGGCAGAAGTAGGAAAACCACTCATAGAGGCTGATGCCGAAGTAGGCGAAGCGATCGACTTTTGTCACTATTATGCCCAAAAATGTCAGGAACTTTATACGATAGATAAAGATGTATTAGGAAAAGGTCTGGTATGTGTGGCGAGTCCTTGGAATTTTCCTGTGGCAATCACCTGTTCAGGAATGGTAGCTGCGTTATTAACAGGGAACGGTGTTATCATCAAAGCGTCACCAAGAGCCAGAAATTGTGCAAATACTCTTGTAGAAATAGCCAAAAAATCGAGAGTTCCAGAAGATATTTTAGAGACGATTTCGCTGGATGAGCAAAAGGATGGAAAAGAACTGATGAGATGTAAGCAGATAGATAAAGTGGTATTAACAGGGAGTTCAGAAACAGCAGAAAAATTAATAAAATGGCGTCCTGATATCGATCTACAGGCAGAAACAGGGGGTAAGAATTGTATGATTATAACAGAAATGGCAGATCAAGATCAGGCGATTAGTGATATACTACACTCAGCTTTTTCGTATTCAGGTCAAAAGTGTTCTGCGGCATCCATACTGATCATTACCAAGCCTTTATGGAGGCAAAAAAACTTTTTACAACGATTAAAAGAAGCCACTAGAAACTTGGTGGTAGATGTAGCAACCAACCCAGCTGCTCAAATTGTTCCATTGATTAGAGCCGATAATACAGCGTTCTTGAATGAAGTAAACACCTTAGAAAAGGGGCAATCATGGTTACTAAAACCAAAACAGCATCCGGCGTTAGAGACATTATGGAGTGCAGGAATAAAAGTTGGGATAAGACCAGAGCATCATTTCTTTCATACAGAGTGTTTTGCGCCATTGTTAGGTGTCATGATCGTCAAAGATATTCACGAAGCAATCAAGATCAGTCAACAAACATCATATGGTCTCACCGCCGGGCTTCATTCATTATCCGATTATGAACAAGACCAGTTTATAAGGGGGAGTCAAGCTGGAAATGTATACATCAATCGGCCAATTACGGGCGCAATGGTAGGACGACAACCCTTTGGCGGCTGGAAAAAGAGCAGCTATGGCTCACAAAGCAAGGTAGGGGGAGCGTATACGTTATGGGATATGCTACAGCAATCCCCACAAGTAAAAATAAAGCAGAAAAGTCAAAAATTAAGACAGATAAAGGCTCAAGAATTATTATTAACTGAGACAGATCGTAACGAGCTGGAACACGAGCTTGATCAAGCAGCAGAAATCATTAATATGTTAAAAAATGAACATCCTTTACCCACAATCCGAGGAGAAGAGAATCGTTATGATATCAGGCCATATACACACATCGTTATAAAAATAGATAAGATAGAGGATAGAAAGAAATACCTCTTGATTATAGGCATTAGCGGACTTTTAGGGAGTAATGTAGAAGTATGGAACCCACACAATGACAAGCAAATAAACTGGTTTATGAATCAAGTAAACAAAATATACTGTGTTAAACACGTGAATATAAAAAAAATAAGGCCCAATACCTTATTTAGGGAAATAAGACCAGAAAACAGTGACTTAAAGAAAGAAAAATGGGTGATGAATCATCTAAGTAAAGCCGAAAACAATAGCCGAATCATAAGTAAAGAAATCGCAAAGAATAGGTTTTCTAACATCATGGACCTGTTAGAAGAACAGGTGATTTGTAAACGTTTAGATCGCTACGGACGAATAGAGTAACACCTTAGAAATCAGTATAGCGTTCGTTTTGAACCAAACGAATCCAATGGATATAAATAGGTTTTTTAGGGGTATCTTTAAGTTTATGAGGCTTGCCAAAATGGTCAATGATTTTAGTATGAGTCGAGACGGATTTGATTTTATTTAGGACATCAACGCCTTCTATAATTTTGCCAAAAACAGCATGCCCACGTTGGGTCTTACGATTGTAGTCAAGCTGAGTATTATCATTAAGATTGATAAAAAACTGGGAGGTGGCAAAATTTATTTTAAAACTAGGCAAGGCAAAGCCCACCGTTCCAAAGGTATTTGACGGGGTAAAACGAGATTCATTTTTGATAGGGGGATGCGTTTTTTTCGGTTGATACTCTTTTGTATAACCTCCTCCTTGAACAAGATAATTGTCAATGACACGATGGATGATGGTATTATCATAAAAACCTTGTTCAACATAGCGTAAAAAATTATTTGATGATAAGGGCGCATCGTCCAGATAAAGAATCATAAACATATCCCCAAGTGAAGTGCGAATGTGAACCAAGGGGTTCTCTAATTGTTTATCAGATGCAGTAAGGGTAGATAGAAAAAAAACAAGTAGATAAGAGACAAGTAGCGCAAGATACCTCATAGCGAGGTGATGATAGACAAGAAATGCTGGGGATTAAGACTGGCACCACCCACTAAGGCCCCATTAATATCCTTAGAAGCTAACAAAGCAGCCGCATTATCAGGTTTTACAGAGCCACCGTACAAAATCGAAAGAGACTCAGCTTGTGGAACATAATTTGCTAGAACTTGACGAATAAAGGCATGAGCATCTTGTGCTTGTTGAACCGTGGCAACTTGACCTGTTCCAATGGCCCAGACTGGTTCATAAGCAACAAGAAGTGGACTGTTTTCAAGCGAGTTTTCTGGAAGCTCTTGAAATGTTTCTTCTAATTGTTGGCGTAGAACGGACTCCGTATTTCCACGTTCACGATCGTTAAGCGTTTCCCCAATACACAATATAGGGATAAGAGAGGATTTAAGGACGCTGGCTAATTTTTTACCAATAATGCTTGAACTTTCAGCGTGATACTGTCGACGTTCAGAATGACCAAGAATCACATAGCGACAACCAAGAGCTTGGATCATATCGATAGAAATTTCACCTGTATAGGCACCACTAGCTGCAGCGTGACAGTTTTGCGCCCCAATTTCTATATTAGAGCCCTTAAGAGTCTCAACAACCGTAGAGAGGGAGGTGAAGGCAGGACAAATTACCACATGGGCATCTCCATCTGCATAAGACTCCTGAAATGCATGAAGGAACTGCAACGCCTCTTCATTGGTTTTATTCATCTTCCAATTAGCAATGATATAATTTTCTGGTTTCACGTCCATCAACTTAACAAATAGACAATCAACATGGCAATAATAATACTAGCTTTGACAAAAATATTAATAGTAGGAGACAAAATACCACGAAACGATTCGCCCACATTAGCCGCCTCTATCACATAGCGATAATTAGGACTTGTTTCACCACCAAAAGAACCACGTGAAATAATATCTTTCGCATTTGAGACACTATCTCCGATAATGGCCCAAGGATAGCTCTGCAGAATTGCTACCAATAAAATTCCTAAGACAAAAGTTAGTAAAAGCTTAGGACCAAAAATAACACCTAAACATATTGGGATCAGAATGACTGAAAAGCCTGGAATGATTAAGGCATTGCTACAATAACGTGATACCATATCAGTAATCAAAATTAAATCTGGTTTAGCTTTATCTTTCATAAGATAGGGAATGTCTGAAAATTGACGTTTAATTTCAATTAAAATAACCTTAATTAGTCGACTAAGAACATTAAGCACATGTCTAAAAAGCAAAGCAGACACGATAAAGCCAATAAATAAACCAATAATCATTTCTGCATCAAAATAAAACAAATCAGAAAATAAGGATTTACTAAAAATATCCAAAGAAAAAAACAAACTAATACTACAAAAACACGCAGCAACAGCAGCAAAACTGTTGCCAACCATAAAGGTTCGGTTGCCAATTTCTTTAAGTTTTTCACTATGTTTCAAAGCAATGAGTGAGCGTTGGGTGAGCTGCAGCATTTTGTGATGACAATTAACAAAGGCAACAAAAAAACAGACACTTAAAATATAAGGACAGGTAGAAAGAAGACCAAGACAGGCAAGCGTAAGCCCATAAATATCCGCATACAAAAAGGATAAAATACAGACCATTAACATATAAATGAGATGCAAACATTGGCTCAGATATCCGATTGAAAAAACAGAAATAAGGCAATGAATAACCCCATATTCACTTTCCTTAGCCAATTTTTCTGTGAGAGTTTGTTTGCTGGAGGTCAATTTATAACTAGTCATACAAATAAAAAAGGCAGAACTTAAACCCAGAAAATAAGGGAAAAGAATTTTAAACACTTCGTTGGAATCAGATAAATGACCCGTTTTATAAAAGAGCAATATAGCTGCAAAACTAAAAAGTGCAGATAAAAATAAATTAAAATAAAGACCCTTAAGTAAAATACGCGGAGATGTAGCCTTATTCAAACCTTTAAAGGTGATAGGGATGGTAATTAAATGTGCAAATAAGCTGCTGACGAAGATCCAAATAGGGATATGTAAAAAGATATCTGTATACATGGTCAGATTGAAAAAGTTTTGCTTAAAGCCAAGAACAATCAAAAAACAACTAATGATAGAGAAAAGATAAGAAGAAATTAAGTCACTCGGTAAGGCCACCATATGACTGACATAATCAGCACCTATAGATAAGAGGGTACCTGGGTTACGAGAATCAAAATGTGGTAGCTGAGGTTCACGTAAGTGATGCAAACGTGCCCCCAAAATAGAACTACTACTAAAGAGACTACCAGAAATACGAATAAAAAATGTTGCAAGACCAATACCAAATCCATAGCCAATACAGTGGATGAAGCCAAAAAACTCGATAACAAGTAGCAAGCCTAGTAGAATGACGCCAATAAATAAAAAACTGCTAACATGGCTCACTTTTAGGGAAAAACGCAAGCTATCCTCAAAAAAACCGGAGCTTTTGTCACTAAGCACAGGCAGGAATCGAGGCGTCCATAACAAAAGAATACTAAATAGGAGTAACATGATTGCAATGCCCAGACACAAAGAAAAAAACTGATACAAAAAATTATCCAGTTGACTAATAAAAACCACGAGAATAACAGCAAATGAAAAGATAAGAAAAACAGAAATAATGGCCCATATGCCACGGGCATGAAAACGTTTGAAAATATCATTCAACAAAGAAAAAATTACAGAATCATCATTCTGATTAAGGTAAGAACGCGAAAAACAAAAGTAATATACAAAGCCTAAACTAGAAAACAATAGCAATAAAAAAATGACCATAGCTATACTTTATCAAGAAGCGGCTGGCAAAAACAGAGCTAGCAAAAAAAAAGATAAAATTGATAATTTTAACGAAAGAAAATATGATGAAGTTATGCTAAAAATTTATCCCTTTAAGGCACTTCGCTACAACAAAAATAAGATAAACATCGAACAGGTGCTCTCAGCTCCTTACGACATCATTGATACAGATGAACAGACAGAACTATATGCACGCGCAAAGCAAAATATTATTCGCTTAATTCTTGGAAAAGTAAGTGACACTGATACGGCAGAAAACAACCGATATACACGCGCAAAAAAGACTTTAGCTGCGTGGAAAGAAAATGAAATATTCATTCAAGATAAAGATCCAGGTCTTTATTGCTACGAACATCACTTTACAAAGGATGGTAAACAATTTGTCTTAAGAGGCCTAATGGCGACCATGGAATTGGTGGATTTAGAAGCAGGGATCATCGTGCCCCATGAAAATACGCTGAAAGGGCCCATTGAAGATAGGCTAAAGCTATATGAAGCCTGTGAATGTCAATTTTCAGCCATCTATACCTTATATGCAGACAAAGACGCCCATATAGAAACATATATAGATCAGGTCAAAAAACAGCCACCTTTATACGATGTACAGGCAGAAACATTGGGGGGGAATTATCAGTTATGGGGCATTTATGACAAAGAGACCATTAAAAAACTTCAACAATTATTTAAAGAAAAAACACTGTATATCGCAGATGGACACCATCGCTATAAAACAGCACGCCAGTATCAAGAAAAACAGCAGGCATCAGCAGGCGAAACACAGAATGAACTAGCCAATCGTTGCTTTGTACTTATGGCCAACTTATATGACGAAGGAATTCATATTTATCCTACACATCGTAGTTGTTTTGATTTATCTGCTAGGCAATTAGACAATCTAACAAAAGGTCTAAATATCTATTTTAAGCAAGATATCTGTACAAGTAAGGACGAATTAAAAAAGAAAATCAGCGAAAAGCAAGCAGAATCAGCCATAGGGGTTATTTTTCCAGATAGGCGCTACATCTGCATAAGCGTGAAAGATTGGGCGCAGGTAAATCACTTTTTTAAGGAGGGCATCTCAGACGATCTTAAACAGGTAGATGTCACACTGTTGCACAGCGTCATTTTGGAAGCATTACTCAGTCTGACACCAAGCTCTATCTCAAAGCAAGAAAATTTACGTTATATCAAAGATGACAAGCAGGTATTCCAGGAGATTGAAGAGGGGAAAGCTCAAGTTGGATTCCTGTTAAACGCCTTACCCTTAGAAACATTGAAGAAACTATCTGATAATAGGGATAAAATGCCACAGAAATCGACGTACTTTGAACCTAAATTAATCACAGGTTTAGTGATTAACCCGCTATCTGACTAGAAAAAATACCTGCAAAAAAAATCACAAAAACAATCGACAGGCATCATTGTCACTTTCATTAAAATGAAAAAAATCCAAGCCCGATAAAAACGTCTGAAAACGATCGAGATCATGCTCTGGAACAGTAAATCCTGCCAAGACCCGGCCAAAAGCAGCGCCATGGTTACGGTAATGGAAGAGGGAAATGTTCCAATTGTCAGCAAATTGATGTAAAAAATGAGCCAAGGCCCCCGGGACTTCTGGAAATTGAAATCGATACAGTTTTTCAGGATGAGGAAGTGTAGCTTTGCCACCCACCATATAACGTAGGTGTAGCTTTGCGACTTCATTATGACTCAAATCTGTATAAGGAAAGCCATGTTGGTCAAGAATAGCAAGGAATTGATCCTTATCATTACTATCAGCACGCAAGGCAATTCCCACAAAAATAACAGCCTGTGATGGATCAGCAAAACGATAATTAAATTCGGTAATGCCACGTTTTCCAATGCAGGTAATAAAATGCCGAAAGCTACCGGGCTTTTCTGGGATCTTGATGGCAAACAAAGCCTCGCGGTTTTCGCCAATATCTGCACGTTCTGAAATATGTCGTAAACGATCAAAATTAAGATTAGCGCCACAGTTAATCGCAACAACTCGAGAAAAGTTTGTCGAGCCTTGTGAGAGATATTTTTTGATGCCAGCAACTGCCAAAGCACCTGCCGGTTCTACAATAGAACGAGTTTCATCATAAATATCTTTCACTGCTGCACAAATTTCATCAGTATCGACCAAAAGAATGTCATCAATATGCCTGTGGATAAGCGACCATGGTTTTTGACCTATCTCTTTGACGGCTACGCCTTCTGCAAAAATACCTACATGATCAAGAGGGGTTGGTGCTGCATGTTTTAAGGCCAGGTCCAAACACGCCGAGTTTTCAGGTTCAACCGCAATAATCTTGATCTCGGGCTTAAGCGCTTTCACATAGGCCAGAATACCCGCGATTAACCCACCTCCACCGACGGGGACAAAGATCGCATCTATGGGTTGTGTACATTGTTCAAGAATTTCTTTAGCAATGGTTCCCTGCCCAGCAATGACATCCCAATCATCATAGGGATGTATAAAGGTTTGCCCATGTTGCTGACAATAGTCCAGCGCATAGTCACAGGCCTGGTCATAGATATCCCCATGCAAGATTACCCTTGCCCCCAAACGTTTAACAGCATTCACTTTAATTTCTGGGGTAATAAGGGGCATCACAATAGTGGCAGGAACTTGCATTTTTTGAGCAGCTAAAGCTACCCCCTGGGCATGATTACCCGCGGATGCCGCAACTACTCCCTTTTGCAGGGCAGACGCACCCAAGACATGCATCTTGGCATAGGCTCCCCGACATTTAAAGGAAAAAACAGACTGAGTATCTTCACGTTTTAATAAAACCTCAAGCCCCAAACGTTCAGACAAGATAGGGGCGAGATCAAGAGCACTCTTAATAGCCACATCATATATAGGAAGGGAAGAGATCTGATGAACAAGCGAACTAAAACTAGGAACGGATGAGGAAGTCATACTAGGCAGAATCAAGTGCTATCTGACATCGTTGAATATAGGCCTTGAAATCAGATTCTGCAAAAAAGGCAGACCCCATAACAACATGATCGGCGCCTAGGTCATAAAGTTCCCGAATATTAGTGACGGATACACCCCCATCTAGCTGAATTCGACAACGTGGATGTACCTGATCTAAATAAGCACGACAGGCCGTAATTTTAGGTTTGACGGACTCAATAAAAGCTTGACCAGAAAAACCAGGGTAAACCGTCATAAGCAAAATAAAGTCAATCTCAGAAATGAAGGGTTTTATACGATCCCAATCTTGGTCTGGATTTAAGGCAATGCCCAACTGACAACCTGCAGATTTTACCAGCTGCATTGAATGGTGCAAATCATGAGTCGCGTCTGGATGAAAGGAAATGCGTGTCGCCCCCACCTGAATAAAATCCTCAATCAAGGCATCCACGGGATCTACCATCAAATGGACATCAAAATCACAGGAGACACCCGCTTTGCGAATTGCTTCTAAAACAAAAGGGCCAAAGGTCAAGTTAGGCACAAAATGACGATCCATCACATCCACATGCAACATACGAATGCCGGCCGCTTCAACGTCGCGCAATTGATCACCCAAGCGGGAAAAATCGGCAGAAAGAATAGAGGGGTTTATTTCGAGATTTTTCACCATTTCAGTGTAGTCAAAGTTAAGAAAGCTTGCAAGAAAGGATAATGAAGAAAAAAAGATCGAATCGTATAAATCGATAAAAAAGTTGAGGGAACTAGATCCCCATTTCTCTGAAAGATGAAGGTAGATCTATGGTAAAGGGATCAAGACGACCCGATTTATAGATTTATGGAAAAATTATCAAGACGACCCCTAGATTGATGGTCAGCAAAAACATGTTGAACAGATTGAGGGAATAAAAACAAGAATGCAAGAAAATTACGTTGAATATCTTCAGACCGATTAGTTATGTCACGAGCAAGCGCCAATAAAGTATCTTTATTGTAAGTAGCATGCCTAGGATCAAATGTATGCCGAGTGAAGTGAGTTCTGAGATTCAAAACGAAGTCACGTAATTGGTCATGATTCCTGTTTGGTATAGTTTGAGATAAAGATGGAGCAGAAGGGGTAGGTGGAGAGCTACAAGGGGGTTCCTCCATTTCCTTCTGGACGCAAACGAGTTAATGTATGCAAAGGAGGAGGTTTTATTTTTTTATTTAGTCCTAGAGTAGATCGGGTGTGAGAAGATAAACGGGGTGCCAAAGGTGGAACAGTGGATAAAATGAGTGCTTTAAGACTGAGTTGATGCTCCGAGGTTAATGAGCTCAAAAAATTAGGATTGTTAAGTACGGAACAGATGAAACTGTGATTAAGAGTAGAAAATCTATTTATAAAAAGGTCAACATCTTGAATACAAGGTGGAGCTTGTCTTGTATTTAGTTTAAGAGTAGATTGGGTTTGAGGTGATAAACTGGGTACCAAAGGTGGAGAAGTGGATAAAATGAGTGCATTAAGAATGCGTTGATCCTCCTCCGAGGTTAATGAGCTCAAAAAATTAGGATCGTTAAGTACGGAACAGATGATTCGGGTATCAAGAGTAGAAAATTTATTTATAAAAAGGTTAACATCTTCAATACAAAGGCGTATTTGAGTGTCTGAGTCTAAACGTGATAAAAGAGCGGGGGAAGCAGTAAGAATCTGTTGTCTTGTTTGATGGGAATAGTTAAAGATAAGTCTGGGTTGGACAGGAAAGATCTTATTTAATTCGGGCTGGGTAAAAGGCTGACAATATCTAAAACAAGAAGGATTTTTTTGAGTTAGACTAACTTGAATATGCCTTGGTAAGGCATCTAACATAGTTTGTTCACGTTCAAAATACTCTAAAACTTTGTCTACAAATGCATTAACAAGCTCAGGATGTGCTTGTTGAAAGTCAGCTGTTAGTAAATGTGAAAAACTCGTTAAATCCTGAATGTTTTGAGATAAGTCTAATCCTTTAGCTACAAATTCATTAACAAACTCAGGATGTGCTTGTTGAAAGTCAGCTGTTAGTAAATGTGAAAAACTCGTTAAATCCTGAATGTTTTGAGAAAAGTCTAATCCTTTAGCTACAAATTCATTAAAAAGCTCAGGATTTGTTTGTTGAAGTTCAGGTGTAACCATATCTAAAAATTGATGAAGCTGATTAGAAGTCGTACAAAATCCATCTTGTACAACTTTAGTAACAACCTTAACTTGGAATGATGGGTCAGATCTAAATTTACCAGAATTCTGCACATGTATACTAAGTTGATTAAAATCAGTGGTAAAGTTAATAGAGCTACAAGCAGCCTCGAGCGTCTCAGCTCGACAATGCATCACCGCTGTTGCGACAGCACCATCAATTCGCATGTCGCCGACTGTATATTCTCTAAGCGCAGCACCTGGAATCATAATTCTTTCATTTTCCCCAGGATTAGCACTAATACCTGAAACAGGGAGTAGCAAGAGCCCCTCAGGATTAAGCTCAAAAAGGATGGAATCACGAGGGGCCCCCGGTGCTAATTTACTTAGACCCAAATTAATAAACGTAGTAGCTGTGTCCTTAACTTCAGAAAAACTAGAATTACTAGCTGACATATAGAGATCGCCAGACCTAACAGATTGATTAACAACACCTCGGTATAGTTGCTGTTCTGCTGGAGGGGAGCTTGGACAACACAGCGCCATGGCAAATGTTCGAATGGCACATTCAAACGCCATACGTTCCGGTGTTAGTCCAAGTCTTGTTAAACGTTGCAATGAATCAGCAGTACGATGCAAAGACTGAATGTTTTGGGGAGTTTCTGGGAGATAGCCTAGTTGATTTTGATGTGTATAATATGAAGGCATGTTACCATCCGGATGTAGTTCACGGGTGTAATCATAAACAATAGCTGCAAGTATATATTTGATGTCTGGGTCGAGATGCTCAGCTGGTGAACCTATAAAAAGAGTAGAAGGGTCAGGTACTTTAGCCTTAACTGCAGCGATAGAACTCGGTAAAACCTTAATATGTTGAAGCTGTCCTATAATACAATGCATAAAATTAGGTGTAGATAATAACTCTGCAAGACTAGTTGATTGAACAAGTTGAAGAATACGGGAAAGCTCAGGGGTAGGCTGTTGAGATAACCCCATAACTGTTTGAGCGAAAAGCGCGCCAGGGTCCAGACCGTCAAATTCAAGTCCTGCAAGACGGTGGACGATAGCGGTTACATCGGCACCTAAACGATCAAACACAGGGCTATGTTTAAAAGTATCTAAAACAACTGGATTGGTAATTTTAGACTGACGAATCAAGCCTATGAATGTAGGTAGGTATCTGACATCTTGATGCTTAGGAGTTCTAAGGTAGTCTGCAAAGCGTTGTTGAGCTTGTTCATTGGTCATTAAAGAAGAAAAAAGTCCAAGTTTCATAGTTTCCCAGTCTGGATCGGATAAACATGGAGTTAATCTAGCGATACAATTTGTAAAAAGAGTGTGAATTTCTTGGTGAGCAGTTGTCCCATTTGCCTGACACTGTTCCCAATATGTTTTTGACTCTTTTAGAGGCTCAAGTGACAATAACAACGCTTCAGCAGTGTTTAGATTGGGGGAAGCATCAAAAGCTTGTTTACATGCATGAAATGATTTTATTTTAACACTACGTTGCCCAATCATTTTCTTAGATTTAGGAGATAGAGCAACTGCAACAGGATCTCCTGGTACATCGGGATGAACTGGTCTAAGTGAAGAAACTGCCTTAGGATCTGACCCCCTTCCGAGAGGTGCTGATTGATGTGCTGCGTGCTGTGCTGCATGCTGTGCATCCATAAATAATTTTCACCCCCTTTAATTCATATATACCCATTAAAATCTACAACTAAACATTCGTCAGAAATATGTCAAAAACTCACGAATCCGAGCCTCAACATCCGTCCGACAGTCTGTAGAAACATGAAAAGCAGTACCTTGATCCTCTAGATCTTCAGCCCCCACATAGGTACTTTCAAAAATCTTATCCGCATTATCTTGTTCAAAGCCGTCCCGATAATGCTGCTTCTCAAGCGCCGAAAAGGAAAGATCTCCACGAAGTAGCGCTTTGACGCTAGCAGGGCGCAAGCCTCGATAGGCAAATTCGACATAGGAGCCCGGTATAGGAAAGACCCCATCCTTAAACTCTGCATCAATCAGGGCAGATTTCGTCGAACTTTGTAGTAACAGGCCATCATTTGATCGTTGAAATTGATGACCTTTGGGCTGAGCCAAAGTGAAGCCCTGATCAATAAGAAAACGATTAAAGGTAGTGATATGGCGTATATACAGCTCAGATAGGGCGGAGCATGTCTGAGAAAAGGACTGGTTTGAGTTGAGAATAGTCTGGATAGATGCAGGAAAGCTAAAGCTGTTTAAGGAATGAACTTGTAGCGTAAAATGGTTTAAGTAGTACTGATTATACAACACCCAGGATAAATATTCAGATAAAGAAGCCAATGCTTGGTAGGTGCGATAGTCTGGTAAGGGCCAACGGGGCTGATGCAGATAGTCAATAAGTGCAACACTATCCATGGCCTGAATATCATCAATAGGGTCATTAAAGTGATCAAGAAAAGGCTGCAAAAGTGCAGCAGCCCCCGGAATTTCGTTGATGCGACATTCACTGATAAAAATATAGGGATAAGCAGGATGTGGATGTTTGAGCCAAACAGCCGTAAGATGTTTGCTTTGAAAATTAAAAAATTGGCCATTTTCTTGAAAACAGACTTGATAACCATACGGTAAAAAAACCTTTAGGAGCGAACGAATATCAATCGAACGAAAAGCCATATGATCATTTAAAACCTCATCACCACGCTCACGAATACAGGAAAAAATAGCATCAGCATCTGGAACACGTAAAAAATAACGTTCCAAGAGGCCACAGAGCAAACGAGACAATTGATCATGTTGCTCTGTGTCATTCGGTAGCATTGACGAAAAATAGTTACTCATCAACGACACGTGATCCCCTCCCCTATATATTGCTATACCCCAAAAAATCAGAGCTTAAACAAAATACAGAACTCGTCACTAAAATGGAGCAATATATAGCCAAAAAAATAGCGATGGATTAGTAGCGATATAAGTGAAAATAACGTGTGAAGATGGGGAAAGACAGTAGATGTCTGCGCATAAAACACGCTAAAAGGGAGAGGCTCGAGACTACAAATCGTAAACCAGACAAAAATCTGTTATTATAGATGCTGTAAAACTTTAATAAAATTAAAACTAAACATTTCTAAAAAAACAGAAAATACATGCAAAAAAAAGAAAATAATTTTTTAAGCTTGATAATCAATATCCTAGTCCCCACGATCATCTTAATGAAGTTTAGTACGCCAGACACCTTGGGACCTACACAAGGCTTTGTGTTAGCACTGCTATTACCACTGAGTTATGGTCTGTATGACGGCCTTAAAAACAAGCGCTGGAATCTGATCGCCATAATAGGCCTAGTGTCCATTGTATTAACAGGTGGAATAGGGCTGTTACATCTAAATGCTAAATGGTTAGCCGTTAAAGAAGCCGCGATTCCGGGGATGATTGCTATCATCATTTTCGCCACGATCCCAACACGCTTTTCTATTCTTAAAATGATTCTGGATAAGGTGATCGATCAGAAGGTTTTAGCCAAGCATCTTGAAAAGGTCAGTGATAAACAGTATTACAGCAACTGCTGCAAACGCTACAGTTATCTTTTGGGCCTTTCTTTTCTTGTGTCTTCTATCCTCAATTATGTGTTGGCTAGATCGATTGTTGTAAGTCAGGCGGGTAGTACCCAGTTTGCCGAAGAATTAGGGCGCTTAACCGCCCTGAGTTTTGTTATTATTGCCATTCCTTCTACCTGTTTCTTGGCTCTCATATTCTATTTAATTTTAAGGGACTTAAATAAAATTTCAGGATTAAAATTAGAAGAATTGATAATCAAAAAGTAAATAATTAACAAAAAAATGTTTAGATTTATAAAAAAGCGGGTAGACTAATTGATAAGGGGGGAGACGTGAAGAAAAACAAATTTCATCGATGTATGAAAGAGTTAGAAAAAGGCATACATAACATAGAGTTAATCGAACTTCGAAAAAAATTAAGGCGACATATGCGGCTTAAGAATCAAAATATGATTATGTTTATTGCGTTTGCACTCCCCTTTATAGTGTGCTTTTTATTAGTGCCTATGATGCTAAAAAATGTATTACTTTGGACCACTATTGCAGGGATTGCAGGTCTAAACTCAATACTACTATTAGCGATTAATCGCTATATGAAAGTACACTATTCAGATCTTTTAAAGAAAAAACTGCAAGACAACTACGAGCAGGCCATTGCACTGATGATACCCGAAGATACGGTGCTGATAAAAGAACGGATTAAAAGCTTATTAAATAACATCAATGCCAAAGGGAATATAGACGAAATTAAGGGCATCAGCTTACAAATTATCAGTACTGAGGCTTTTGGTCGTTATATAAAACTGCTAAAAACCAGGAAAGAACATCATCACGATCATGAAAAAGACATACGCATTATCAATATAGCTAAACTAGAAAAAAATTATGTGAAACGTATCAGAACTGATGCACAATTAAACGATCATCTAGCTAATTTATTTGTAGCCTTGTTTGCCGAACCTGCACGATTACACTATTGCGTTGATCATCGATTAGAAGGAACGCAAAACGACGAAGACCTAGCGACCCTACAAAAAGAGGGCTTGAGTTACTTTACTGCACTTGCTAGTCAAGAAAAAGCAGCGTAATTTTTTAGTACTGCACGCGTCATTTCACGTTTTCCGGGAGGACCTGGAAGAGCTGAAACGCTAAAACCACAGGATGAAAGTGCCCGTTTAAAAGCAGATTGTGCACAATAAGACACAAGAATAGAGGGGGCAGCCATGAAAGAGGCTAAGGAACAAAACACCTCAGGCGACCACAGTTCTGGCTGTTTGCGAGGACTAAAGGCATCAAAGTAGACCAGGTCAAAGCAAGAAGAGCCTGAATTCATCGACAAAAAATTATCTAAAGAATAGTGATATTTAGTAATCGAAAAAGAGGCGTCCAATGGAATACGTTCGTCCCAGGGAGCATCATGCAGATCATGAAAGGTAGTCTCAGAGATCTTTGAAGATAGATCAGTCAAAAAAGGAAACTGAGCAAGAACCTGAGGAGAGGATAGCAGACGTCGCGAAAATGTGGCTGGGTAGTCTAGTTTTTTCACTAAGGCAATATCTAAAGGGGTAGTGTCGACACAGATATAACGAATAGAAAGGTTATAATGAGCTGCAATCAGGCGAGTTAACCAGGCGTTTAAGCCTGAGCCAAAGCCCATTTCAAAAAGGCAGAGGGGGCGATCCAAGTGTGGCGCTAAGCTAATAAACTCTAAAAGACCATGCTGAATAAAGACATGTAGCGCTTCGCTAATTGCCCCATGCGTAGAATGATAATGTTCATCAAGATCAGGATGGAGAAGCGTGGAACTGCCATCGTGGGTGGGGGTCACTAAAAATGTCACAACAATAAAGGGAAGGGGGCGTCAGATAACGAGGTTAAACAACTTATTGGGCACATAAATAATTTTCTTTGGTGATTTATCCCTAAGATAAGGGATTATTTTATCACGAGACAAAATTACCTTTTCTAAGCTATCACGTTCTTGGTTTTTAGCAATGGTCATTTTATCCCGAACTTTACCATTAACTTGAATCACAATCGTCACCTCATCCGTCTCACATAACGCAGGGTCAAAGGTTGGCCATGCAGCCTGATGAATACTCGTAGATTCAAACTGCTGCCATAATTCCTCTGTCATAAAAGGGGCAAAAGGGGCTAGCAATAGAAGAAGAATGCGCAAGTCATCCTCAGAACAGCCATGGTGATAAAAGGTATTAACAAGGGTCATGAGATGACTAATAGCAGTATTGTATTGGAAGCGGGCAATATCATGCGACACTTTTTTAATACAGACATGACGAGCACGTAAGACGATATCGGGCGAAGAAAGTGGGTATTTTTCTGGAGATTGACACAAGGCCCATATCCGTTTTAAAAAACGAAAACTACCTTCAACTGCCTTGTCAGACCATTCTAGGTCACGATCCACCGGTGCCCCAAACAGAATAAATAAACGGGCCGTATCTGCACCATAGCGATCAATAATATAACTAGGATCAACAGTATTTCCCAAGGACTTACTCATTTTTGCGCCATCTTTAAGGACCATGCCCTGTGTTAAAAGACGCGTAAAGGGTTCATTAATCTCAAGATAGCCACAATCACGCAAGGCTTTGGTAAAGAAGCGAGCGTAGAGCAAATGCAAACAGGCATGTTCAACTCCTCCAATATACTGGTCTACAGGCAAAAACTGTTTAATAAGCGCTGGATCAAAGGCCTGCGTGTCATCCTTGGCAGATAAATAGCGCAAAAAATACCAGGAAGAATCCACAAATGTATCCATGGTATCTGTTTCACGTCGATAACCAGGCTGTGGGAACTGATGAAAGGTATCAGACTGTTCTAAGGGATTCCCTTTTCCATCAAAGGTCACATCCTCTGGTAATAATACAGGCAGCTCAGATTCATCTACCGCATGCGGCTCACCAGCCTCATCATAAACGATAGGGATAGGTGTGCCCCAGTAGCGTTGCCGCGAAATAAGCCAGTCTCGTAAACGATATTGTGCCTTAAAACGACCTTTTTTTTGTGAGATTAAGGTGTCTGTAATGGCTTTTCTAGCCGTCTTACTATCCAGCCCAGAATGTGGCCCAGAGTTACAAAGGAGACCATCTTCACAATAAGCATGAGGAAAGTCTGAAAGTGTCAACGAAGACAGTGGATCTTGAATGACGAGTTTTAAGGGCAAGGAATGCTGAGTTGCAAAGGCAAAATCACGTTGATCATGGCAGGGAACCGCCATAACAGCACCTGTACCATAGTCCATGAGCACATAATTGGCTATAAATAGGGGAAGTTTTTCGTTATTAATAGGATTAATGACTTTATAACCAGTTTCAAATCCAAGTTTAACTTTGTCGTTGTCACTACGATCCGCTTGACTTTGTTCTAAACATTGATCGATAAAGCCTTGTACAGAAGTAGGGGAGACATGCACAGACTTAATAGCGGCAGTTAAAGGATGTTCTGGGGCTATACAGACATAAGAGGCCCCATAAAGCGTATCAATACGTGTGGTAAAAACGGTTAAGGTCTCAACATACTTCCCGCTGCCATCAAAAACCTCAAAATCGATCTCAGAACCAACACTTTTACCAATCCAATGCCTCTGCATTTGTTTAACACGATCCGGCCAACCATCAAGTGTATCCAAGTCGTTTAATAATTCTTCCGCATAGTCCGTAATCTTAAAATACCATTGGGCAATCTCCTTTTTTTCAACCACTGCCCCAGATCGCCACCCTTTGCCATCAATGACCTGTTCGTTAGCCAAGACGGTCTGATCTACAGGATCCCAATTGACATAGGCCTTTTTACGATAGACAAGGCCCTTTTTATAAAACTGCAAAAAGATCCATTGGTTCCAGCGATAGTAATCATCTTTGCAGGTGGCCAATTCACAATTCCAATCATAGCTCAAGCCTAATAATTGCAACTGTTGCTTCATCGTATCAACATTATCCAAGGTCCAAGATTTTGGGTTAACTCCATGTTTAATAGCCGCATTTTCTGCAGGCAAACCAAAACTATCAAATCCAATAGGATACAGGACATTATGACCAGTCATGCGTTTAAATCGTGCCAAGGTATCGCCCAAGGTATAGTTGCGTACATGGCCCATATGAAGTTTCCCGGATGGATAAGGGAACATCTCTAAAACATAATAAGGGATTTTATCATCAGAGAATGAACGCGTATAAACCGCATCTTTTTTCCAGCGTTGACGCCAGCGTTCTTCGAAATCTTTGGGGCAAAATTCACTCATTAACTGTATAGTATCGCAAAGAAAGGAGACTGAGAAGAATAAAGGAGGAAAAAGGAGAGGAAAAACGAGATAACGAGGAACAAGATATCTATATAAATTCATGAACGATTCTGGACGATGAAAAGCTAATCTCAAAAAATAGAGTTATAGCGTAAAAAAAAGAGAAGAGTTAACATCTGAGATATAGTAAAAACGAAAACAACTGAGATTAAAAAAGATTGTTTAAACCCCAATATGCACCTAAAATAAAGAGATGCAAAAACGAATCATCACCTGGTACATCGCTGTTCTTATTTCCTTACTCTTAATGATCCTGATCGGTGGGGTGACTCGCTTAACTGATTCAGGTTTATCGATGGTTGATTGGAAATTATTGCTAGACGTAATCCCTCCCTTAACAGAATCGTCTTGGCAAAACGCATTTAATGCATACAAACAATTTCCTGAATATACGCATTATCACTCACATTTCAGTCTTAGTGATTTTAAATTTATTTATTTCTGGGAATATTTACACCGTTTTTTTGCCCGAATATTAGGCCTGATCTTTATCGTGCCCTTTCTTGTTTTTTGGCTAAAAGGACGATTTGAAAAGAAAGAAAAACGCTATTTATGCCTGGCCTTGCTCTGCGGTATTTTTCAGGCCTTTATTGGCTGGTATATGGTCAAAAGTGGCTTAAGAGATCTTCCTGATATTAGCCATTTTCGCTTGGCCTTACATTTGTCTGTGGCGTTTTTAATTGTTGTACTGATAGCAAAGGCCTTTTTACAACGGTTATACCCTATCAAAAACAGGTCTCTCACTGTTCCATTTATGATCGGCACGGGATTATTTATACTCACCTTTGTTCAAGTTGTTATTGGGGCCTTCGTCTCGGGGCTAAAAGCGGGATATGCCTTTAATACCTGGCCCAAAATGGGCAGCGAATGGATCCCTGAGAATATTTTTTATCTGCAGCCATTTTATGAAAATTTTCTAAAAAACGGTTTTGCCATCCAGTTTTTACACCGGCATTTGGGCGTCGTGATCTTAGTGGCAACGCTGGGGTTCGCTGCGACTCTCTGGAAACAAAAGGATAGGTCCCTGAAGTATCTACTACCAACCTTACTACTACTCGTTTCTCAGGTGCTGCTGGGGATATTTACACTGGTGATGCATGTGCCACTTGTATTAGCGAGTTTACATCAATTAACGGCCACAATCTTGCTGGCAAGTTTTGTCTATTATCTACACCAATGTCAGCAAAAGCCTATTAAAAAAACTAAAAAATCGTTACACTAACTAGGTGTTTATATACACCTAAGCGCCTGTAGCTCAGCTGGATAGAGCGTTGGATTCCGGTTCCAAAGGCCAGGGGTTCGACTCCCTTCAGGCGCAGGGAAAATTGAACGAATTAAGAGACAGAGGCAAATTGAGAATATTTCTTTTTGATACCTTCATACAAACGTTGAAAATGAGAAAGGGGGATTTTTTTTGCAGGCATCGTATTTTGGCCTTCAAATATAAAGAAAAGTTCTTTGGTAGACGCCGCATCTGCCAGAGCTCTATGGGCATTTTTATGGGAGAGATTGTACTTGCGGGCCAATCCTTCTAATCCCAAGGTTTTTTCACCCATTTCTTTGGCCCATTGCAAGGTACAGATCACCTCTGTGGAGTTCAGCGTTAAGTGAAAACGTTCACAGGCAGCTAGTAACCATAATAAATCAAATTCAGCGTTATGGGCGACAATAATAGCATCACCAATTAAGTCTACAAGCGAACGACAAACATCTTCACAAGAAGGGGCCGATACAAGCATCTCATCCGTAATATGTGTAATGCCTTTGACTGTCTCACTCAGTGGTTTGGAGGCCTTAATCAAAGATTGATAAAAGGAATCTACTCCCTCACGATCAAGCTTATAGGCCCCCACCTCGATTAATTCTTCTTTCATGACCTCAAGACCCGTAGTTTCAAAATCGAGAAAGACATAGGCATTAGAGGTATTCTGGAAGAGTGAACTTTGCCCACTACAACTAGGATAAAAAAAACAGCGATGACCAATATTCATGTCGTGACGATGCAAGGTAGGGCCCTGACAGAAAGGGCAGGTCGTGTCGTAATCGGTTTTTAAACCAAAATCTAAGATAGAGGCAATTTTTTTTAAAGAAAGATGCGAGTGACACTTTTGACAAGTAAGAAACTCTTTTTTATCAACAGACACACTATCATACAGCTCTGAACGACAGATGGGACAAGTATAGGCAAATTTAAAGGAACATTTGCTACAGCTAATAAGATTTTGGTGAAGTAAGACAGGGGACTGACATTTAGGGCAGGGATGCTGTAACGTGATAGTCGTCATGAAAGATCTTTATATAACAAAGAGCCAACAGACTGAGTTTGCTTAAGATATTTTCCCTGGTAGGGACGTTGGGCTGCTTGATCCATTTTGCAAAAGACCAATTGACAAATACGACGACCAGATTCTAGTCGAATAGGAAGATCTGAAGCATTAAAAAGTTCTAAGGTAATACGGCCTTCAAATCCGGTATCTACCCATCCAGCATTCTGGATAAAAAGACCCATACGCCCCACAGAACTACGACCTTCTACAAAGGCAGAGAGACCATTTGGGATCTTAATATATTCACGAGTGGTGGCCAATAAAAAGGACTTTGGTTGAATCAAGACAGCGTCAGATATAACCTCCTTGTAAGAAATAGGTTGAGAAAAGGTTATCTCGTCATGCGCCTGCTCATCCATCATTAAATAATGATCTCCTAAACAACAATCTATAGACGCAGGTTGCACATGGTCTGGAACATAAGGATCTAATAGGAGATCACCATCAGAGATTAATTGTTTAAGGGTATCATCACAGAGAATCATACCCACAGTGTAACCAAAAAAAGAAGATTAAGCCAAGTGAAAGTGCAAGGCAATATAAAAAATAAGCGTAGCAGCAATCAGCAAAAATACGGCAAGCAACGAAGCAAAGGAAAAAGGATACTCATTTCCCCAAACTAAAGAACGATTAAGAAAGCCCTCAATGTGCTTAATATGATCAGAAAACGCAATTTGAAGAAAACTTAAAAATAGCGAAGATAGCGAAAAAAGGATTAAAAGTTTTACCAAGAAGCATCCTCCAGACCTTTTATATTATGTCTCACACAGATATAATACCCTTGATTATCGAAAGCTAAACATCAAATATACAGAAACATGTCTACCATTTTACTTGTAATTGTACTTTTTTTAGTAATAGAACTGGGATTAGAAATCTTGGTTGAATCCCTTAATCTGAAAACATTAGATCAACCCTTACCGAAAGAAGTAGCGGATGTCTATGATCCTAAAGAGTATAAAAAATCCCAAGCGTATTCAAAAACCAATACCTATTTTGGGCTGATACAAGCAGCTGTTTCACTAGCCGTATTATTCCTTGCGTTAAGCTGTAACATTTTTGAAACCATAGATCTTTATCTAAGAATGAAAATCAGCGACGAGAGTCTACGAGGCGTAGCATACTTACTTATATTAGGAGGGCTTTTACAGATAATAAGCCTGCCTTTTTCATTATACAAAACCTTTGTGATTGAAGAGCGTTTTGGTTTTAACAAAACCACTGTTAAAACGTTTATGTTTGATCTTGTCAAAGGAAGCGTCTTAGGCGTGATGATCGCCAGCCCCCTTTTGTATGCCATTCTATGGTTTTTTCAGGCCTTTGGAACAAAGGCTTGGATGATTGCGTGGCTAACAATGATGGGATTTCAATGCGTGATGATGTTAGTTGTTCCCATCGTGATTATGCCTTTATTTAATCGCTTTGAGCCTATCAAAGAAAAAGGGATAAAAGACTGCATTATGGCCTACGCAAAAAAAGTAAACTTTCCTTTAAAAGAGGTTTTTCAGATGGACGGGTCCAAACGATCAAAAAAGAGCAACGCATTTTTTACGGGGATAGGCAAATTTAAACGGGTCGTGTTATTTGATACTCTCATCGAGCAACAAAGCCCTGAAGCACTTCGAGTCATCGTCGCACACGAAGTAGGGCACTACAAGAAAAAGCATATATATAAAATGATGCTAATAACAGCTTTAAGCGTAGGGCTTATGCTGTATCTATTCGGGCTTGCCATAGAAACAGCCTATTTAAGTCAAGCCTTCGGGTTTAGCCAACACTCCATTTATGCAAGCCTATTAGTATTTTCATTTTTATATCAACCCATTAGCACCGTAACTTCAATGATGACAAATGCATTGTCCAGAAAGCATGAATATGAAGCCGACGCGTTTGCTGCAGAGACAACAGGAGATGGAAAAATTCTTATTGAAGCCTTAAAACGTCTCAGTAAAGATAATTTAAGCCATTTAACTCCACATCCTCTCAAGGTATTTCTAGATTACAGTCACCCAACTCTCATACAACGTATAAAAGCACTCAACTAAAAAAGGTGAAGGTTAGTCTATTTGTTGTCAGTATTTTAGCGGTATCTTGTACCTGCTTAAACGCCTTTGACAAAGATACCTGTAAAGAAAATTTGCAAAAATTATTGGCGACGAAGGCATATAAAAATGTTCAAACAAGCTATAGTGTTATCCGTATTCATCCAAATAAAGAAGTTCTATTGCAGCATAACGAAGAAGAACAATGTATACCTGCATCAACGATAAAGGTGTTGTTATCCCTAAGCAGTTTACATTATTTAGATAAACATAAACGTTTTCAAACAGTATTAGCTACGGATGGGAAGATTAGAAAAAATACCCTAGATGGAAACCTAATCCTTATTGGGGGAGGAGATCCTTCTCTAAAAACACGAAATTTAAAAGAGGCAGCACGACAGTTAAGAAATCGCGGAATTACAGCTGTTAATGGCCATATTTATTACGACGATAGCCTCTTTAAAGAAGAGCTAAACCCACGCTACACAGATGCCCGACATTATTATGCACCAGCTTCCGCTTTAAGTTGTGACTCTAATTATTTGTCATTATTTTTTAGCAAAAATGAAAAAAAGAAGTTAAGCATAAAGCCACCAACACCTTATGCTAACGTAATTACATTGGCAAACTTACAGAAAACCCGGCGATACACAGGTCGACCACGACTAACATTAAAAGAAAAACCCTGGGGAGACACCTACTATATTTATGGTCAAGCTACCTTAGCAGATCAATACAATGGCTATCTTCGTGTATTGATATCTAGACCCAGCTTATATGCAGCAACCCAACTCAAAAAAGTCTGTCAAGAAGTAGGAATAAAGATAAAAGGAGATATAAAACGAGGGATAAATAATAAAAAGAATAAAGTATTAGTAAATATCAACTCAAAACCTGTGATTAGCTTATTGAGAAAAATGAATGCTCAAAGCGACAATGTCAGCGCTAAACTGTTACAAAAACATATTGAAAAAAAGCATGACAAGGAATTTAAAAAAACAGTTAGTTACAAAAGAGGATTAGAAGCCTTTTGTATAAATGAGCTAAAATGGGAACAAAATAACTTTTATTTAGATGACGCAAGCGGATTATCTAAGATGAACAAAGTATCAAGTAGACAATTAACCCAAATGTTGGAATGGAGTTTTAAAAATGGAGATATGTTCGCAGACATGCTCAATATTCTCAAAAAACAAGACAAAGACAGTTATGAAAATATACCTAAACCCGGTAATGGGATAGTAACCTACTTTAAAACAGGAACACTTAGTCAAACAGGCGTCAACAATATGATTGGGTTCATCGAAGATCAAAATACCGATACCTGGTATATCATAAGCATATTATGTCATGATAAAAAAGCAAAAGAACCAAGGTTAACCGGGACCTTAAGTAACCCTATTTTAAAACATATATTAGAGGCCCTAACAGTAACAGAAATTGACAGAAGAAGAAGCGACATGTTTATGTAGAGGGGATGAATCTAAAATTCGACCTAAAAATACTCATACTTATCACGCTTATTCTAAGCGCTATACAGATTCAGAGTATTGAGCCTAAATATAGCTTTTTTATAGGCAGAACTAATACCAGCTTTAGAGGGGAGGCTATAGATAAAACCGCGAAACAAAAAACACGGGCGGGAATTAAAACACAATTAACACGAAGAACCTTTATTACACGCGACTTAGCTATTGAATATGGGGTTGGACTCGCAACAAGAGGCGCAATATTATATTGGCCAAACTCAAATACTGGCATAGAAAACCATTGGCACCTAAGGTATTTAGAAGTACCCATACTTGCCACCTATATGTTTCCCTATGAGTATAAGAAGTTTAAATTAAGAGTACAGCATGGAATCAGTTACAGTGTATTAATAAATGCAGAAAAGTCGGTGATTGAAAATTCAACATCAAATAGAAGTTCTGTGTTTTCTGAACAAAGCAAAGATTCCATAGATCTCATTTTTGCGTTTAGTCTTCTTTACCCACCCAAAAGGATGCTAGGATTAGATGTTATTTATCGCTTGGGTTTAAGAGGCACAGGTGGCACAGGTATTGATATTAAAAATAATAGTCTGGATGTTGGGATTTCTTGGAATATAAAGTAAGCGTTTAAGAAGACGTAAAACTAAGTAAATCAACGATACTTTAAAATTAAGCGATTAAAAATAAAACTTTCGTGTATCTTCCCTGTCTTTCTTAGAAGAAAAAAGAACATTATCGTCATTTCGCTGTTGACTAATTTGTCGCGTTTTAAATCCCGAATCTTCCGACTCAACATAGGATCTTTGGGCATAGTTACCAATGATGTCATTCTCTGAAAGAAAACGACTAACTTGAGAAAACTGCATGCCTTGATACTGTTGGCGAAAAGATGCTGAAGAGGAATTTGGTTTGAGAATATACAGATTCTCTTCCGCACGTGTTAACGCGACATAAAGCAATCGACGTTCTTCTTCGAGCTGGGACATATCTCCCATGGATTGAAAAGACGGTAGATAGCCATCTAAGACAGAAAGCAAAAAAACACTATGCCACTCTAGCCCTTTTGCAGAATGGATGGTCGAAATTGTCAAAAATTCTTGATCAATTGGGGCCGCTTCAGATCCAATTTGGGAAGAGGTAGGGGGGTCAAGACTCATATCTGTAAGTAAGGTATTTAGATCCTTGTAGCGTTGACAAATACCTTCAAAGGAATCAAGATCTGCTTCTCGTTTCTTAAAATTATCATAGCGTTGTTTAAAAATAGGTAAATAGTAGGTCAAAATACGAGGTAACAAGGATGAGGGATTTGGATCAAGCGAGTGCAACGTAATCAACAGATCAATCAAAGGTAATAACTGTTGAAAATAAGCTTTTTGACGGAAAGGAGACAACAAGCTTGCATCAACTCGAAAATTATTTTGAGCCAAGGTATCCAAAAAGACCTGTACAGATTTAGGCCCAACACCATCTAACAAAAGCAAAACACGATGCCAACTAAGGATATCTGCAGGATTAAGAGTTAAACGAAAAAAAGCAACCAAGTCTTTAACATGAGAACTTTCAATAAATTTAAACCCACCAAATTTAACAAAAGGAAGATCATGGGATTGCAATGCAAGCTCAAGATCATTAGAGTGCCAACCAGAGCGCACTAAAATAGCGATTCTACTCAAGGAGATACCAGATTCTCTAAGTTCTAAAATTTTCTGACATACAAAACGAGATTGTTGACCTTCATTATCTGTTTCAATATAAAAAGGCTTAGAACCATCCCCCTGCTCCGTAAAAAGGTTTTTCGTGAATTTTTCACGTGCTTGGGCTATGACCGCATTGGTAAGATCTAAAATAGGAGATTTACTCCGGTAATTCTGTTCAAGCATGATACGAGTTGTACCGGGATATTGTTCTTCAAAAGACATGATATTCTTAAAATTAGCACCTCTAAAGGAATAGATACTTTGTGAATCATCACCAACTACCATCAAGTTTCGTTGGGAATCAACTAAATTAAACAAAATCGAAGACTGAATACGGTTTGTATCTTGGTACTCATCAACCATAATATATTTAAAACGTTGTTGGAGTATTCTGCGTACGTCATCATTCTGTTTAAGTAAGTCATCCAAATAAATTAAAAGATCATCATAATCCATGACCTGCATGTCTTTTTTCTTTTGTTTGTAAGCAGCTGAAATAGCCGTGATTTCCTCAACATAATCAAGAAACTGTGGGTAGTGCGTTTGCAGCACATCAGAAATAGAAGACTGAGTGTTTAAACACTTACCAATAATATCCAAAAGTGTATTTTTTTTGGGAAAACGTTTTTCAGTTAACAGCGCCTTGTAGTTTTTGCGTAATAATTGCAAGATATCTTCGGCATCAGAACGATCAAGGATAATAAATTGTGAATTAAATCCTAGCGTTTGTGAAAACTCCCGCAGAATAAGGGTCGCAAAGGCGTGAAAAGTCCCACCTGCTACATCGTGACAACGTTGATCCAGTACTTTAGACGCACGAGTCAACATCTCCTGAGCTGATTTACGGGTAAAGGTTAATAGTAAAATTTTCTCAGGGGGGATACCTGTCGACACAAGTCGAACAACCCGGTAGACAAGTGTTTTAGTTTTACCAGAACCAGCCCCTGCAATAACAAGTAAGGGACCATTATCAAACTCCACAGCCTTTCGCTGTGCTGGATTTAAGTCCTCTAAATAAGAAGTATCAAGAGAATTATCAATGTTTTTTAAAATTTGTACCATAATCAAAAGTATAACAGAAAGGAAGAAAATAAAAGAAATCAAGAAAAATCAAGCGCTTTATTTTTTAAATCATCAATTTGATCCCGAAGGGAAGCTGCAAGTTCAAACTCTAGATTTTTAGAGGCTGTATTCATATCAGCTGTTAACTGTGCAATAAGAGACTCAAAGCCAGTCTTAGATAAGGGGGTAGAGGCATCAATATGCGGCATCATAACGCGAGAAGACTCAGCCAGTTTAAGATCCTTTTGAATACTTTTAGGCGTAATATTATGAGCAACGTTATAGGCAATTTGAATATTTCGCCGGCGTTCTGTTTCATCGATTGCTGCTTTCATAGAAGGTGTTATTTTATCTGCATACATAATCGCTTTACCATTAAGATGTCTCGCAGCACGGCCTATGGTTTGGATTAATGAACGTTCATTTCTTAAAAAGCCTTCTTTATCCGCATCAAGAATTGCGACCAACGAAACCTCTGGAAGGTCTAACCCCTCTCTTAGAAGGTTAATGCCAATTAACACATCATATTTACCAGAACGTAACTCATTAAGAATTTTTACACGATCTAAGGCTTGAATATCTGAATGCAAATACTGAGATTTCAATTTTTTCTCTTGAAAGTATTGAGATAAATTTTCAGCAAACTTTTTGGTTAGTGTTGTAACCAAAACACGCTCTTTTCGGTTAATACAAGACATAATTTCATCATAAAGATCCTGCATTTGATGGGTTGTTTTTTTGACAATAATTTCGGGGTCTAACAAACCAGTTGGACGAATTAACTGTTCAACTAAGTAATAGCGATTACATAAATCTGAAGAAGCGTGCGTCGCCTTAGGTTTAAGGGTCTTTTCAAACTCATAAGGTCCTGGTGTTGCGGAAACATAAAGAATTTCCTGCGTTTTATCTTCAAATTCACGCAAGGTCAACGGACGATTATGAATCGCAGAAGGCAATCGAAAACCATAGTCAATAAGCGATGTTTTACGACTTCGATCACCCGCGTGCATACCCTTGAGTTGAGGCATTGTGACATGAGATTCATCAATAATTGTAAGAAAATCTTTAGGAAAAAAGTCAAGCAAAACGCCAGGTGCGTCTCCAGGATTTCTACCCGACAAAGGTTGAGAGTAATTTTCAATTCCTTTGCAATAGCCCATCTCCTCAAGCATGGCTAAATCATAGGACGTACGAGATTGAATACGTTGGGCTTCAACTTTTTTATCAAGAGACTCGAAAAAAGAAACACGTTCAGCTAATTCCTGACGAATCTGTTCGATAGCTGGACGATGATCCTCATCAAGCAAATAATGGGTCGCTGGAAAAATATGGGCCTCTAGAACTCTCTCTAAACAAGATTGATCAACGGCATGTCGTCGTTCGATACGTTCCAAGGTATCCCCGAAAAATTCAAGGTGATAAAAAAAATCTTCTGATGCAGGGAAAATATCCAAAACATCACCCTTAACACGATAACGACCAGACAGAAATTCCACATCATTACGTTCAAATTGCATGGCCTCCAGACGGAGGCACAAATGACGTAACTTAAACTCATGATCAACACTAAGATGAAGCATGTTCTTGATATATGTTTCAGGTAAACCAAGGCCGTAAATACAAGAGACAGACGCCACAATAATCACATCCTTACGAGTCATTAAGGCTTGTGTCGCTTTATGGCGTAAACGCTCAATCTCTTTATTAATTTGAGCCTCTTTTTCGATATAAGCATCACGTGAGGGCAAATAGGCTTCGGGTTGATAATAATCATAATAAGATACAAAATATGAAACAGAATTATCAGGGAAAAATTGGCAAAATTCTTCATAAAGTTGGGCTGCCAAGGTTTTGTTATGAGCTATAACAAGTGTAGGCTTATTACGTTTAACAACAAGATTGGCCATAGAAAAGGTTTTACCAGAACCCGTAACACCCAATAAAATTTGAGAAGGGATCCCTTGATCATAAACAGAATCAAGTTGTTCAATTGCTGACTTTTGTGAAAAAGAGGGACTAAATTTAGAATTAAGTTTAAACATTACGTTATGTTATAATACTATGAAAAATCAATGGTAAGCAAAATGATTAAAAAAATGATGGCTGTTATAGGGATAATGAGCCTCATGGTGATTCCCTTAAGCGCTGAAAATATACGTATTGTAAAAAAGCCTGTCAATCCAATCATGAATAAAACAATGAGCTGGAGTGTAACGTGCAGCGATACGTATAAAAAAGTCTTTATAAAATTAGCAAACAATAAGCAAATTGAAATGAAAAAAAAGGAGGGGCAGTGGGTCAAAAAAGTAATGATAGAAAATAACAATTATCAAGAAGGTATAAATACGGTTACCTTTATTTTTATGAATCAAAACAAGACATCAGTAAACGTTCCCTATGACTTTAATATAGTATCAGCTGACGAAAATCGAACATTTGACATAGATCAATCTAGTAAGCAAATAAAACGGAATAACGAAACTGACCTAAACATAGAAATAGAGGAATTAAATATCAAAATTGACAAATTAGAGGACGAAAAGTCACGGTTAATGAATAAAATAAAACAAACAGAAAATGAATTAAGAAGACAAAAAAGAGCCGCTATAACAAACAAAGACAAAGAATTAGAACAAATGAAAAAGATCAAAGAACTAAAATTAAAAGCAAAAAAAATAGATGCATTACTATTTTTAGCAGAAGAAAAAATAAGTGTTATAAACAAAAAAGAAGCCGAACTGATTAAACAAAATAAAGAGCAAGATGAAATGAAAAAATTAATTATAGAAAAGGAAGCGTCATTAGTAGAAAAAGAGTTAGATCTTAAAAAAACTAAACATATCTTAGAAAGAAAATCAAAAGGACTAAATCAAGAAGAGAAAAAATTGAATTTTATAAAAGTAGATATCTTAAAACAAAAGGAAGAAATAAGAAAAGAAAAAGAAAAAATGGCAATTACAAAGGAAAAAATAGAAAGAAAGACAAAAACAATCAAAGAAAAAAAATTAAAGTTGGAAGAGGAACAAAGCGAGATTGTCTTAGAAAAGAAAAACATAGAAAAGAGTAAAAATGAAATAAAAAAAATCAAGGAAAAAATAGAAAATGAAGAGAAAGAATTACAAAAGCAAATAGCAAAAAGTAACTTAAATAATCTAAAGATATCAAAGGAACTTCAAAAACAAAGAAATGAGATACAAAAAACAAAAGATGTACTTGCAAAAAAAGAAGAATTAGCAAATCAAAGGGAGAATATAGTTGAAAAGAAAGAAAAGGAAATGGAAAAAGAATCCAAATTATTAGAAAAAGAAAAAGAGAGAAATTATAAATTAAATGAAAGCCTAAGCAAGAAAAAAATACATTTAACGTATAAAGAAGAAGCCTTAGATTATAAAATTAACGTCTATCTAAGGATGCGGAATATGTTAAATAAAGATATTAATCGACTAGAAAAATCATACTTAAAAGGAAATCAAAAGAACTGGGAACTCTTAAACAAAATAGAAAAAAAAGCAATATCTTTGAATAACATCACGAAACGTGCAGAATACAGAAGTAATTATATTTCAAATAATTATAACTCTATCAAGAAACAAAACATGCAATTGAGACGAAAGTTAAGTGAATTGCAGAAAGTAAAATACGAATATGGAATCATGCCCTTTTTGGGATATGTAAGCGCTGAGGAAATCAATGAATCATGCTTTGGTGTTAAAGGATATTTTTTCTTAAATCAAAAACTCTTTTTTGATTTTAGTCTATCAAACATCAAGACACTCATACAGCAAAATCCTCTCAATAAAAAGATAGAAAAAGATGTCTTTTCTGATATCAATATAAATTATTTTTTAAATAGCTTAGATACCTTAAAATTTTTTATTGGCACAGGAGTTATACAGGCTCCTTTTAGTAAAAAGAGTCAACTAAGTATAAGCACAGGCGTCCAATTTGAAATTTCAGATGGACAGTTTTTTTCCAGGTTTGAAGCCCAAAAGTCCAAAGAGCTAATCGTAAGATTTGGTATTGCAAATAGTTTTAAAAAGGTGATTTCAAATGAAACTTTTACAAACGAGTTACTAAAAGAAGTTCCCCATTCAGATATACAAATAATCATAAAGAGACCAAGATTTGATACCTACAAAAAGGAGGTCGTAAAACTACCGAAAAAATTAAAAAAGGAACACTGGGCTTATTTAGATTTTATGAATTTAGGAAATTTAAATTATCTTCCGGCATCATTCTATACAAACAACTTTAACCCAAATCAAGCAATCAATAATAATGAAATTGACTATCTCATAAAACAGATTAAAGAAGATAAAAATAAACAGAGTGATTACCCCATTGAGTATGAAATCATAGGGAACTATGATAATTATAACTTAACAATTTCTATATTGGATCAAGATGGCAACAAGATAAGAAAATTAAAAGAAACAACAGAGTTATTTCCAGGAAAGGAGAAGATCATTTGGAATCAGAAAGATGATAACAATAAAATTGTAAAAGCGGGTAACTATATAGTGGAAATGCGTTGTGTTCCAAAAAATAGGAACAATGCAGAAAAAATCTTTAGACAAAACATTATATTAAAAAAAAATAAAAAAGAAACGTATCAGGAGGTAGAAAAAAATGACGTTAGAAGCGAAACAAGAATAGAGTATATAATAAAAATAGCAAAATTAATACAAGAAAAAAATCCAAATATTAATCTAAATCTAACGATTCCAAAATATACAGATTGGAGTAGTTTAAATATAAGAGAACAAAAATATATATGGATATATGCACATTATCTAGACAAAACAAGTTTTATTAGTAAAGATATTTACCCTAGACGACTCATAACTTGTGCAGAAGCGATTGTTATTGCAAATAGATATTTAAACTGGAAAAGAAAGCAGTCTATAACAAATTTTTAAGTAGACATAAAACGAGGTATACGTTTAGAAAGAGCAGCTAAAATAGCTAAAGGGGGCTGATTTAACTGCTTAGATAAGGTTTTAATAGAAAGACCAGGACCAATGACAGTGATTGGGATATTCGGGCGTAATGATTTAGCAGAGTCTTCAATCATACACTGATCCATACATATACGACCTACAACAGAATATCGACGAGAGCTTTGTAACACATAGGGCCAAACAAAGTCATGATTAGAAAACCCATCCGCATACCCTAAAGGTAAAACAGCCAAGCGTGTTGCCTTAGAAAATCGATAGGTATTCCCATAACTAACGAAATCACCAGCCCTAACATCTTTACGTTGAGTAAGCTTTGTAATCAACGAAAGTACAGATGAGAAACTATGATGGCAGCCATAAAGCATAAAAGGACTACTAATAGTATCAATCCAATCAGGTATAGGAAGAAGATGCGGTAAGTTATAGAGGTGGTAACGAGCACGTGAGCCTAGTTTTTTACGAAGAATATTCAGGGACTTTTTATACTGTTTATCATAGTCATAAAAGAAATTAAACGAACAAAATAGATCAGGATTAAGTTGAGAGGCATCAGAAACAGAGATCCCAATGGATGTAGGGAAAGAAGAAATTTTAATATATATACGCAAGCTTTTTTTAACTCTATCTGCATGGGAATAAATAAGCTCAAGTTGCTGTATATGATATATACTAATTCCAAGATCATAGCTAACCGCAGAATCAAAATCTTGGGGTAAATATATAGGTTCAAGAACATGAATATGGTGACAAAAACCACGTTGTCGAATTTGAATGGCTTCATTCAAAGTATCAATAATAATACATCTGGGGTTATAACAGTTAAGACTGTCCAACATAGAAAATATCCCATGGCCATAACCGTAAAATTGCAAAGACAAAGCAAATGATTGAGAAGGATACCTCTGAGACAGCTTAGTATAGTTGGAGGATAAAGAGGACTTAGAAAGAAGGATTTTAGTAACACTTTGATCGGGTGTAAGCGAGATACTATCTTCAAAGCTTTCATGCGAATAATAAGGGGTGTGTTGAATACGATTCATTAATTCATAACAAGATAAATGTGATTTTTCAGAAATAGCATCCAAGCTTAAACCTTGGGATTCAGACAAAAGATGAACTGTGGAAAATAAAGGGGGATGCCTACGGCCCAAATCAATAAGTGAAAATGTATCGTACACAGAAAGAATAGAGCAGGGAGTGCCTTCAATGGATACAAAAGGCCACTTTGCGTCTAAACCATGAAAACGTCCTAAGGGGATAAGGGGGTGACCATCAAAGGAACGCAGCAAGACAGTCGTCCAGGTCTGTGGTTTTTGAATCTCATGGGGTAATGAAAGACAGGGAGAAGGGCGTAAGCCATGTAATGAGAGGCCAAGTCTAGGCAAAAGTTGGAGCTGAGGGCGAGCAGATAAAAAAGAACTAAATTTAGCACGAACATCTTGAGAAAAAATATGGTCAAAATTAAGAAACGCAGATGAGTTAGAAAAACTAAGTTCTAAAGGTAAAGGGGCCATCGATTCCCACAGAATGAGCGCATCAATAAAAGAGGATAACTGGGAGGAAGAAAAAGTGCTGTTATTAGCATCAGCGACAGAAAAATGTGTCAAAAATCCCTTTAGGTCAATTAAAGGGTTATCTTGTAACAACGTAACAACCTCAGAAAGAGCATCTAAATACAAGCCCAATCGTCGCATACCTGTATCGATTTTTAACCAAATATCAATTTTTTTAGGACAAGTACGAAGAAAAAAAACAAGGGATTTAAGTTGCACTAAATCTGAAATAACAACAGTAATAGAGTGTGAAACAAGTGCCTCATAGTGATCCGGAAAGGTATAGCCCATTAAAATAATAGGTGTCAAAATGCCCTTATGACGTAAATAAATAGCCTCTTCATAACGTCCAACAGCAAAATAACCCAAAGAAGGAGAGTTTTGAAGTTGCTTAACCATAGACAAACTTCCTTGGTTATAACCATTCGCCTTAACAACTGCAATATAAGACGAATGCCTGAAGGATGAGGGCTCTAAGTTGGAGAAACGTGATAATAAGGATAAATTAGAACGTATAGAAGATTCTTTAGACATGACACATTTGACGTACAGCATCTTTATACGCGGCAATTTCCTTAGTTTTCTGTTGAGGTGACCAATCAAGTAGAATGGAAAAAATATCGGCAACCTCATTTAAACACTGGAGGCCATGCTGTTCCTGGAACATAAGTAGACTACGACGTCGCATAAAATCTTCAATTTTTTTAGAAAAAGAATACTTAATGACATAAACAACTTCAATCTTAAGCCAATCTGAGCCAGACAAGGGCTCAATACCCCAAGAGTACGAATCCAGCAACTCTAAAATAACCGAGGTTTTGCTGCCATATTTATCAAGGAAATAAGGCAGACGAGAGAAAATATTCTCATCAAGAGAATCGGCAAATTTATCTAAGAAAGCTTCTTTTTGTTCAACGCTAATACATCGAGAAAAAACGTTATTCTTTGTAAGTGACTTAAAGGGGGTACAAGGTGAAAAAAAACGATGAACATAGTGAGCTGCTTTTTCAGCAATGCGTCTAAAGGTAGTATATTTACCACCATAGACAGAGAGAAAATTATCAGAAAGATGAAATTTTTCTCTACGAGAAGTCGAATCAAGAGAATAAGAACGGCGTCGAGCTAAAGGTCGAACACCGGAAAAGCTACTTATGATGTGTAAGTTATCTATTCCCATTGAAAATTTAACAGCAGCTTTAAGATAAGCAATATCCTCAGGTGTAACACATTGAGAATCAATAGGACTATTACAAGGAGTCTCTGTAGTACCAATTAATGTTAACCCTTCCCAGGGAAGGGCAAAAAATAAACGACCATCAGAGTTTTGTAGGGCCAATGCAGTCCCCACCTTAAAGGTATCAGTCAAAATATGAACCCCTTTACTCGGTAAAATATGCGGAGTAGTCGCTCGATTAAAACGTTGCAGCAATTCATCACACCAAGGACCACTACAATTAATCAGAAAGCGGGATTGAACGTTAAAGGTACTATCTGAAAGAAGAAATTGACCAGACAAATTAAATAATCCTGAGGTATCTTTATCAAGTGATAAAGCCTCAGTATAAGTAGAAATATCAACGCCCAAATCATGAGCCATTTCTGCAAGCTCAATACAAATTTGAGAATCATTCATTTGAGCATCTTGGAAAAGAATAGCACGATCAAAAGAAGCAGATCTTAAATCAGAACAGAGGTCAATAGCCTCAGAACGTTTCAAAAGTGAATGTTTTGGTTTAGGGTGAAAATAGGATAAAAGATCATATAAGAAAAAACCTAGGCGCATCTTCCAACTAGGAATGCCATGCTTAAACAAGGGCATGATAAATGATAAAGGGCGCACAAGATGCGAAGCATTAGAAAGTAAACGTTGCTGCTCAACAAGTGATTCTCTGACTAAATCAAAGGCAGCATATTGAAGATAACGTACTCCTCCATGAATGAGTTTAGAGGAAGAACCACTAGTGCCAGATGAAATATCTCCCTTATCAATAACTAAGCTAGTAAAACCTCGAAGACCCATTTCATATGCAATTGAAACACCATTAATTCCCGCCCCAATAATTATGACATCATAAAACTTTTTCATAACGTAACGCCAATTACACACATTCTATACAAAAAATCCATGTTATACTACTTAAGATAAAATAAACAACAAATACAAACAGAAAATTAGGAGTATTAAAGTGTTCAAAAAAATTCTAATAGCTAATAGGGGAGAAATAGCCGTAAGAATCATTAGAGCGTGCAAAGAAATGGAGATAGAAACAGTAGCCGTATATTCAGACGTAGACCAAGACGCTTTACATGTAAAAATGGCCGATGAAACGGTTTGCATAGGGCCGGCCGCCCTAAGTAAAAGTTATCTTAAAATTCCAAGTCTTATTGCGGCCGCAGAAATAACAGGGAGTGAAGCCATACATCCCGGATATGGGTTCTTATCCGAAAATGCAGATTTTAGCGATATTTGCAGTGCCAATAAAATCAAATTTATAGGCGCATCTGGTAAAAACATCCGATTGATGGGAAATAAAAGCCAAGCTAAAAAAACAGTTGAAGGGCTTAATATTCCAACAGTGCCTGGTTCGAATGGAGTGATTAAAAGCTTTAAAGAATTAGACGAGGTTTCAAAGAAAGTTGGATATCCGTTACTAATCAAAGCATCTGCCGGTGGTGGCGGAAAAGGCATGCGAATTGTAGAAAAAAAAGAAGAGTTGCACAAAGCATATGAACAAGCGAAAAATGAAGCAAAATCAGTATTTGGAAATGGGGATTTATATATAGAAAAATATATAGAAAATCCAAGGCATATAGAAATACAACTATTATCAGATGGCAAGCACGCCATACATTTAGGAGAACGTGAATGTTCAATTCAAAGACGGCATCAAAAATTGATAGAAGAAGCCCCATCGACGTTTTTAACGGATAAATTACGCAAAAAAATGGGGGAAATGGCAATAACAATTGCCAAAGGAATAGAGTATCAAGGTGCAGGAACGATCGAATTCCTTATGGATAAGGACCAAAATTTTTATTTTATGGAAATGAATACACGAATCCAAGTAGAACATCCCGTAACAGAAATGATCAGTGGGATAGATCTAGTAAAACAGCAAATAAAAATAGCTTATGAAGAAAAATTGACTCTCAAACAAAAAGAGATACAGTTCAATGGACATGCCATCGAATTTAGAATAAACGCAGAAAATTACTTAAAAGATTTTCAGCCATCACCTGGGAAAGTGTCATTATTTTTACCACCAGGCGGCTATGGTGTAAGAACAGACAGCTTTATTTATCCAGAGTATGAAATAAAAGCCTTTTATGACTCTTTAATAGGGAAATTAATCATATTTGGAAGAGACAGAAAAGAAACTATTAATCGAGCAAAAAGAGCCTTAGATGAATTTATATTAGATGGTGTAAGTTCAACAATTCCATTTCATAAGAGGGTCATAAACCATAAAGAATTTCAATCTGGAAATTATGATACAAATTTTGTGGAAACAAAAATTCTAACTGAACACAATGGGTAAAGTACAAACAAGCAGAAAATTGGCTATGCAATTACTTTTTCAGTTAGCATTTAATGAAGAAAAAGAAGGGGGCCTAAGAAAAGACCTTCTTATAGAGAATCAAGTAATGGAAGAAAGTAAAAAAAATGCCTTAGAATTAGCAGAAAAAGCCTGGGAAGAAAAAGAGCAGACCGATACGTTAATAAAAAAATATGCAATAGATTGGAAAATGGACAGAATCAACATCGTGGACAAGTCATTACTAAGGCTTGGATTCTATGAACTATTGTATACAGAGACAGCAGAAAGTGTCATAATCAATGAGATATTGGAATTAGCCAAAAAATTTTCAACAAACGAATCATCCAAATTTATAAATGGAATTTTAGGGGCATATGTAAAAGATTTAAAAGAAGATGTTTAGTGGGATTATACAAGAAGTAGCTAAGATAAAAGAGAGTAAGGTTCTTAACAACGGAAAAGTACTAAGTATAGAAATTTCCGAAGAACTATATGATATGGTGCGTATTGGGGATAGCATAGCTGTCAATGGCGTATGTTCAACTATCACAAGCAAAATTAATCGTTTAATAACGTTTGATTATTTACCTGAAACATTAAAAAAAACCACGTTAAAAACCCTGAAAAAAAATGATTTAGTAAATATAGAACCCAGTCTAACAATGAACACGCTCATAAACGGACATATCGTGACGGGACATGTTGATTGTAAAGGAAGGGTAAAAAACATAAATAAAACAGACGAATGGACAATACTAGAAGTAGACTATCCGCCTCAATTTCAAAAGTTAGTGGTAGAAAAAGGCTCCATCGCTATCGAGGGGATTGCATTAACACTAGTTAATTTACAAAATAAGACATTTGAATGCCACCTTATACCGCACACCTATGAAAACACAATAATAAAAAATAAAAAAATTAATGATGAGCTAAACTTAGAATTTGATATTATTGGGAAATATATACAAAGAAATATAGAAATTAAGAACTAATATGAGTTTAAACACAATAACAGAGGCAATCAAAGATATAAAAGAAGGAAAAATGATCATCGTCATTGATGACGAAGATAGAGAAAATGAGGGGGACTTGGTCATGGCTGCTGATGCAGCAAGCTCTGAAAAGATTAACTTCATGATAAGTGAGGCAAAAGGATTGGTTTGTGTACCAGTAATAGATGAAATTTTAGAGAAAGTTAAAATTCAAAATATGGTTACAAAAAATACTGAACTTCACAACACTGCCTTTACAGTATCAATAGATGCGAATAGAAAACATGGTGTTACAACAGGAATTTCAGCAAAAGATAGAGCTAAAACAATTCAGGTATTAATCGATCCTAAATGTACAAGCGAAGATTTAGTAAGTCCAGGACATATCTTTCCATTAAGGGCAAGAAAAATGGGTGTATTACGAAGAGCGGGACACACAGAAGCGGCTGTTGACCTAGCAAGACTTGCAGGCTTCTCTGCAGCAGGGGTAATCTGTGAAATTATTAATCCAGACGGGAGCATGGCCCGGCTTGAGGATCTAAAACAATTTGCCAAAAAGCATTCCTTAAAAATAATAAGTATCAAAGATTTAATAACCTATAGAATTCAACATGAAAGTTTTATAGAAGAACAAGAAGTTATCAATTTACCAACGAAATACGGCGAATTTAAGCTGCATAGCATGAAAGATACATTAAATAATAAATTACATTTGGCATTAACAAAAGGGAATATACAAGAAGAGGAAAAAGTATTAGTACGTATCCATTCCGAATGTTGTACAGGAGATATATTTCATTCATTACGCTGTGATTGTGGGGAACAGTTAGATAAAGCAATGCAGTTAATAGAAAAAGAGGGAAAAGGAGCGATATTATATCTAAGACAAGAAGGCCGTGGTATTGGGCTAGAGAACAAATTAAAAGCCTATAAATTACAAGAGAAGGGCTTAAATACAGTCGAGGCAAATAAGAAACTAGGATATGAGGCAGACTTGCGAGATTATGGGATAGGCGCCCAAATTTTGTTAAAACTAAAGTTAAAAAAATTAAAATTACTAACAAATAATCCAAAAAAAATTATAGGTCTAGAAGGCTATGGTATTCAAATAGTAGAACGAATTCCTATTATTATTCCTAAAAATAAGTATAATAAAAAGTACCTATCAACCAAAAAAAATGAACTAGGACACATATTTTAGAAGCAAAAATGCGAAAAATTAAAATAATAGCATCAGAATTTAATGTTGAAATAACAAAACAGCTAACTAGCGAAGCAAATGTTTATTTAGATAATAATGGCTATGAAAATACTCAAACAATATGGGTCCCTGGAGCGTTTGAAATCCCATTAATGTGTCAAAGAGAGCTGGATGATGTGGATGCGATCATTGCCTTAGGGACAGTAATTAAAGGTGAGACAGAACATTTTGAGTATGTGTGTCAGGGTGTAACTAACGGAATCATGCAGGTAATGCTAGAAAAAAATAAACCAATTGGCTTTGGAATACTAATGACAAATAACATCAGAGAAGCACGCCAACGAGCAAAAAAAGGCGAAAGTAATAAGGGGTATACAACAGCAAAAACAATAGACCGACTTCTTCATAATAATAAAAATGGATAAAAAGTTCTCATCATATCTAAACAAAACAATAAGAAAAGAAAAAGAAAATAATCATATAAAATCTGAAGGTAACAGCGACAATTTTAACAATTACAACATCACTATCACAACAAATAAAGGTAATGTTAATAATTATTTAAAAAATATTATTAGGGTTCAAAAAGAGGGGGATAAAAACGAAAACATAGCCATACTACAGAATTTAAATAAAGAAATAGAGAACGCAGACGTCAGAGCCATTGTACTACTTGCGTTAAGTTATCACCAAATTGGAAATAATCAAGCATTTATAGCAAACTTGATACCTGCATTAATACAAGAATACTATTTACAAACACTCTACTATCAAATAGAAATACTAAAAGTGTTATATAAAAAAATAAAGGAAAATAAGTTGAGCAATGAAAACAAAGAAAAGATAGTCGCTTTCTGTTTAGCTCAAAAAACAATAAATTCACTTTACAACCTAAAAAACAAGAAGCCAAAAAAAACACTTAAAGAACTACATAAAATAGCCATTCTAGTAAAAGCAGAAGCTGGATTTCTACAAAAATTAGACAAAATTCAAGATCAATAGCCACACAGAGATTAGTAAATATGAGTAAAAATATCTGGATACTGCTATTCACAGGCGTTTTTAATGGGTTAGCAATAATTATGTTAAAAACAATCATTAACATTGAAGTCCCTTGGATTGTCATCATGATAGCTCTTTGGTTATACAGTATTGTTGTATTTAGTAAAAAATTAGAGCTAAAAAATATAGGTTTAAAAATATATATAGATAGCATTGGATTTCTATGGCACAGCTTTATTTCCTTTACACCTATACTCTGGGGAATAACCAAATTAATTGAAAATATACGTGATATTAAAGAACCCTATATATCGAATGGAATCATATATATTGCTTTAGGGATAATCAGCCACAGCAGCTATCAACTAATATTTCCAAAATTTAAAATTAAAGAAATCACATGTCACACAAGAAAGAAAATAAAAAGCTTAAAAATAGTATTATTGAGCGACCTACATATGAACACTGTCACAAACAATAAATTTATTAAAAGACTAGTAGATACAGTAAAAGAAATAAATCCTGAAATAATCTTAGTCACTGGGGATATCATCAGTTCAGAGTTGACGCATTTACACGAAAAGCTCTCCTTACTAAGTCATATGAAGCCAAGACATGGGACCTTCTACATATCTGGAAACGACGATTACAGTCAAAACATAGAGGACGTTAAAAAAACAATAAAAAAAGAGCTGAACTGGCATTATTTATCTAATGAGTGTCTAAAAATAAACGAGTTAGATTTAACCCTTATTGGTGTCGAGGATCCTTTTTGGCAAAAAAATAAGAAAAAGGAAAGAAACGCTTTAACAATAGTATCAGAAAAAATCAAAAAGTTAGTTTCTGAGACCACCTACAATATACTTTTATATCACAGAAACAATCCAGAATTATTAAAGCATCACCCTAAAATAGATATGCAGTTATCAGGGCACACTCATGGCGGTCAATTTTGGCCCATGACATGGATTACAAGATGGACAAATAAATACTCAAAAGGATATTACAAGATAAATAAAAATCAACATTTTTACATAAGTCAAGGCACTGGCTATTCTAGACCAGAAATACATCGCTTAGGAACTCAGAACGAAATTACAGTCATTAATATTACTCAGATTTAGGGCAACAGCCATCTAGCGAATAAGAACAGGAGTTGTTAGAACCCGGCTCAGCGTTTTCTACATTAGTGGCAGCAAAAGATGAGAAGCTAGCAGTAAAATAAAGTAAAAGTCCTACAAATGTTAATAATAGACCCACAAAATATGTTTTATTCATAGTAAACCAAATTATATATTAATAGTAAAAAAAAGTCTATTTATAAATTAGAAGGATGCGAAAAATAAAGATGAGACGTATAATAGTAAAATGAAAAAAAACATGGAAGAACTAGTAAATAAAAGTCAAAAAAGAATTACAAAAGAATTGGAAAAGATAGACAATAAAAAATTTAAAATAGATATCTGGAAGAGAGAAAAAGGAGGCGGGGGGAAAACAATGGTACTAGAAGATGGAGATGTATTTGAAAAAGCAGGCGTCAACACAAGCATAGTGCACGGAACCTTATCAGGAAAAGAGGTCGCGTTATTTAAAAGTATGCTTAAAACAAAACAACTCACCTACAAGACAATAGAAGGTTCCGAATTTTATGCAACAGGTATAAGTATAGTCATTCACCCCAAAAACCCTTTTGTCCCAATCATTCATGCAAATTATAGATATTTTGAATTAAAAAATAAAAAAGAGTTTATATATTGGGTAGGAGGAGGTTGTGACCTAACACCTTGCTATTATTTTGAAGAAGATGAAAGTGAATTTCATGAAAATTATAAATTAATTTGTGATAAATACAATGAAGGTTGCTACGAAAAGTATAAAGAGAACTGCGATAGATATTTTTATTTGCCACATCGGAATGAATATAGAGGCATAGGCGGTATCTTTTTTGATTATTTAACTGATAGTGACACGAAGAAGTTATTGGGATTTATAGATCAATTATCCAGCAGTTTTCCAGACATCTACCTGCGAATTGTGCAGAGAAGAAAAGACAGTCACTATACCGAAGAACATAAAACATGGCAAAATATACGAAGAGGCAGATATGCAGAATTTAACCTAATTTATGACAAAGGAACAAGCTTTGGACTAAAAACCGGTGGCCGAACAGAAAGTATTTTAATGTCATTACCGCCAAATAACAGCTGGAAATATAATTACAAACCTCAAAAAGATTCCTTAGAAGAAAAACTCATCAATCGATTAAGTATAAAATAATCAATTAAGCGGAAAAATATGAATTAAAGCGATATGAAATAAACAAAAAAAAATTAAAAATGCTTTAAGAAAGAATTCGACTAAATATTATCCATTAGCCTATGTTAAAAGAATAGAGACTAGTGTACACAGAGCAAAAGATAGATAAATTAATAAAAAAAGAGTTAAAAAATAAACAACTTAATAAAATATTGCCTTCATAATTTAACAAGATAGATTTATACTAAAAGTATGCTTAAAAAAAGAAGAAACGAAAGTTGCTGGTGTGGGAGTGGAAAGAAATATAAAAGATGCCATTTAAGCCATGATGAAAAATTAACAGAATTAAAACTGAAAGGCTACCCAATACCTCCTCATAGCCTAATAAAAAGTGAAAAAGACATTCAAGGAATCAAAAAGAGCTGTGAACTTACAAAAAAACTTTTAGATGAATTAAATGACATTGTAAAAGAAGGGGTGAGCACAAACGAAATTAATGACTGGGTGCACGCCGAAACCTTAAAGGCCGGAGCAACGCCAGCCCCACTAAACTACAAAGGATTTCCCAAAAGTATTTGTACATCTATCAATGAGGTAATCTGCCACGGAATACCTTCAGATAGAAAATTAATAGAAGGAGATATCATCAATATAGATATTACATGCATCTTAAACGGTTACTATGGGGATTCCTGTCGGATGTACGAAATAGGTAAGATAACAAAAGAGGCCAAAAAGTTAAGTGAAGAAACCAAAAAATGTTTAGAACTAGGCATACAAGCGATAAAACCCTGGGAAGAGATTGGTGTAATAGGTGATGCTATAGAAGACTATGCGACAGAAAAAGGCTATGGCGTAGTTAATGTATTTGGTGGGCATGGAATAGGAAAAGCGTTTCATGAAGAGCCCTTTATTTATCACTGTAAAAGAAAAGAAAAACAAATGATCATGGTTCCAAACATGATATTTACAGTTGAACCTATGATCAATGAGGGAGTAGCCGCTGCTAAAATTTTAAAAGATGGTTGGACAGCGGTAACAAAAGACAAAAAACTATCTGCTCAATGGGAACATACTGTCTGTGTCACAGAAAATGGCGCGCAAATATTAACATAAGCCTGAAATAATAATCCCATTATCGTTAATAATGGCCATAGATCAGAAAGTCATAATTCATCATATAGTCTCAAAAGTACATAAAATAATAGACATATCAGGTATAATAATAAGATGAGAACCGAAAACTATGGGATAGTAATAGATATTGGAGGTACAACTCTTAATATTGCAATGTACGAGATTGACACCGACTTTCTAATAACAAAAGCCGCCTGTTATAACGTTCAACAACAAGTAAGAAAAGGGAAAGAAAATTTATACAATCAGATAGATAAGGTAATTAAAACATGTAAAGAAAAAATAAAAAAACCTCAAAGAGTGAATAAAATAATCATAGGTTGTCCAGGAAATTTTAGCCGCGAGAATTATACATTAGAAAAAGGATCCGCAAAGCAATTAAGTCACACAAAAAATGAGTTTGATCATATAAATATATGGGAGTATTTTCATAAGTTGTGTCAAGAAGAAACATTATATCTGTATAATGACGCTAAATTACAATGTATTGGGGGGATCATTTGCAATAATTTAAGGGAAAAAAGCATAGGCTATATAGGAATTGGCACAGGATTAGGAGGTGCATTATGCGAAATAAGTTCATCCGGGAAAATATCCTTTGTGGGGGATGGGCATATATCTGATTTAAACATTGGGAATATAGGCGAAAAAGAGAGTAGAGCTGAAGATCATTTATCAGGACGCTATATACAAAACATAACAACGCACAGCCCAAAAGAAATAAATAGCTCCAATCAGCTATTAAAAAAACACAGGTCACTATTTGAGGAAATGGGAATAACATTAGCAGATATAATCATTAGACTTCAAAAAAAAAATATCAAAAAGGTTAAAAATAAACGCGCATGGTCAGATGAAACAAGTGAAAAAATAAGTCAATGTAATACCTATCTTATAGGTGGATCAGTAGCTAATAAAGGAACAATCGGAAAGATTATTCAACAGACAGCCAAGACCCATCTATACAAACATTCTCCTATGCCAATAAAACTAATAGCACTCGAACAACCAGACAAAGTAGCGTTAACTGGGGGGCTATACCTATGCTATGAACAGTGCTGAAGTAATCGTATTCAGCGGAGTTCCACAAACCTATACATACTCCTTCACTGATCAAGAAAACTATCCGATAGGCTGCCATGTAAAAATTCAATTAGGCCAAAAAGAATGTGACGGACTCATAATAAAAAAAGGAATTAACGAAAAAAAAATTCCATTAAAACCCATTATATGTCTCAATGAAAAGAAGCCCATATTATCCAAAGATCTCATAGACTTAATGGGATGGTTTCAAGATTATTATCACACAACTCCGTACAAGGCCTATCAGGTCGTAATTGGTAAAAGATCCTTAAGGAAAGTTGAAAAAATCAATAAGCACCCCATAAAAGAGACAGAGTTTAAGTTAACAATCGAGCAGAAAAAGGCAGTAAAAGAAATAAATAATTATTATGGATATAAAGAAATAGTGATACATGGGATTACAGGAAGCGGAAAAACAGAAATCTACTTACAAGTAGCAAAAAAAGTAATTGAAAATAAAAAAAACGTCATCATTCTCGTACCAGAAATTGCCCTTACGCCACAGTTTTTTGCTATATTTGAAGCACGTTTTGGAAAGAGATTAGCATTATTACACTCCGGACTAACAAAAAAACAAAAAGATATAGAATGGAGCAAAATCTACAATGAAGAAGTAGATATCGTTCTTGGTCCAAGATCAGCTATATTTGCCCCATTCAAAAATTTAGGCCTGATTATACTAGATGAATGCCATGATAGCGCCTATAAACAAGAGCAACATCCACGATATGACACATATACAGTCGCAAAATATCGCTGTAAAACGCATGAAGCACTATTAATAAATGGATCAGCGACACCACAAATAGAATTGAAATATACAAGTGAAGAGAAGGGGAAAAGCTTAATTGAGCTAAATACTCGAGTCAACAAAAAACCATTACCTAACATACAAATAGTCGATATGTTGCAAGAAGAAGAAACGAATCAAA
>JAYNIM010000001.1:71044-299354 GCA_038109055.1 bacterium | reverse complement strand
CCTTTGGAACAGGCAATAATGAACTGTCTTAAAAGAAAAGAAAAAGTAATTATATTAATCAATCGTAGAGGATTTGCGCCCTATATTTCTTGCTCAAAATGCAAAAAAATTCATAAGTGTACAGGGTGTGGGTTAAGCTATACGTATCATTCTGATAAGAAATTTCGTTGTCACAGATGTAACATAATCATTGCAGCCACACATAAATGTCAAAATTGTAACGAAAATTCTTTAGAATATTCAGGTTTAGGCACACAGCGTATCATGGCTGAAATGAAAAAAATGTACCCAGACGCAAGAATGATAAGATTTGACAGAGACAGTGCTAAAACAGCAAAAGAAAGCGACGAACAGTTAAAAAAATTTCGAAGCGAGGGGGATATTTTAATCGGAACCCAAATGATAGCCAAGGGACACCACATAGAAGCCGTAACACTCGTGGCAGTAATAGGAATAGAAAGCAGTTTAAATTTACCAGATTTCAGATGTGCAGAACAAAGTTTTCAATTACTAATTCAAGTCGCAGGCAGAGCGGGGAGAGGCAGCATGCCAGGAAAGGTAATTATCCAAACATATCAGCCAGAACATTATGCAATAGAGCACGCTAAGACACACGATTATGAAGGATTTTATAGAAAAGAAATAATGAATAGAAAAGCTCTAAACTATCCACCTTTCAGTAGATTGATACATCTAATAATAAGTAGTAAAGAAGAATCAGCACTTGGTCCATACCTACAAAAAATAAACATCTATTTAAGGAAAGAAATAAAATCAAAACAGGAAGTACAACAAATTGGACCAAAACCAGCACCAATAGAAAAAGTAAACGGATATCAACGCTGGCAATATATTTTTAAAATAAGCCACGAAAAATTTAATGAATTATCAAAAATATTAGCCGGCATTCCGAAAGGATCCCATAAAATTAGAACCATCATAGATTTAGATCCAAAACAATTAATGTAAACATGCTTAAAAATAAATATTGAATACAGCTAGTTAGAAGCTTATAATTTAGGTTCACCATGGTCATTGCAATTGTACAATTAATATTTGGAGTAATAGCCTTGTGGAAAGGAGGGGATTTTTTAGTAAAAGGAGCAGCCGATCTTGCAAAACGCTTTAATATATCCGAACTAATCATCGGTCTAACATTGGTCGCCTTCGGAACATCTGCCCCAGAATTAGTAGTAAATATAATTGCTGCAAAAAAAAATGAAGCAGATATTGTATTTGGAAATATTTTAGGATCTAATATATCAAACGTGTTATTAATTTTAGGACTAACAGGAATAATACTGCCAATAAAAGTCCCTAAAAAAAACATTAAGATCAACGCAATAATAGTCATTTTTTCAGTGGTAATATTAGCGGGCTTAATAATGGGAAGCAAGATAGTGAATAACGACGAAATAATCTTGCTATTATCAAGGTCAGAGGGTGGAATATGCATGCTATTATTTACGACATATCTAATATTTGTATTCAAGCAAAAAGACAATAGCTCTAATGAACATAATGAAACCAAGGTGTCTATACTAATCCCTACAGGCCTATTTTTATTAGGAAGTATATTATTACCTTTTGGTGGACAAAGCCTCATTACTGCTATTCAAACACTTGCAAATTTGTTAAGCGTTCCAACCGCACTATTATCCCTGTTTTTATTAGCTATAAGTACCTCACTTCCAGAATTAGCAGCGTGTTTAGTCGCAGCTATAAAGCATCACCCAGAATTAGCACTAGGAAACATATTAGGGTCAAATATCTGTAATATCTTACTTATACTAGGAGTGAGTTCAGTGATAAATCCATTGACATTCTCTACTTATTTTAGGATTGACCTATTATGGGTACTAGGCAGTAGTCTAATTCTATTAATAATAATAATGCTATCAAAAGAAAAGATTTCAAGTATATATAGTTGGCTGTTATTACTTGGATATACACTATATGTATCACAATTAATGAGTCGATTCATATAAGAATCTAAAGAAAACTTGCCTTTAAATTTCGACTATGTTTAAAATTAAATATGGAGTATATACAAAACTTATTTTTAAAAATATTTTCAGTAATATTTCCTTATATACAAGAAGTCTTTATTACGTATTTAATAATTTTGTGTATCGCCATAGTCATAGCCTACTTACTATTCAACACCATAAAAAAAATATCTACTAAATCAACACCAGAAATGCTATTAAAATGGCTATTAATAATATGTGAAGCAATGCTGATTGCCTTTATATTATGGTTTATTATTGAACATTTTCATACATACAAACTTTGGGAAGTGTCATTAAGATTTAACGGGAAAAATATTTAAAAAATCTTAATCATAAGGATAGAAAATCTATTAAAAACGTCTATAAATAAAGATGGATAATTGGATCAATATACCAGGCGAAAGAACTCAGAAAGTTTATTATAATCTTTAATACCAGGTTTGATTTCTACACTAGAACAGAGATCAACAGCATAAGGGTTAACAAGAGACATAGCCTTTTTAATATTTGTATGTTTAATACCGCCAGATAATATTATAGGAAGGTCAAGTTCAGTAGCTTTGATCGCCAAGCCCCAATCGAAGGTCTTGCCTGTCCCTCCATAGCTGCCACTAACTTTTGTATCCAAAAGTATACCAGAGGCAAAACCTTGAAATGGAAGTATATCACTCAAATCACTTTCATCCTTAACACGAATAGCTTTTATAAATCTATAATGGAGTGACTTACAAAAAGATAATGATTCATCACCATGTAATTGAACCAAATCTAAGCCGCATTTTTGCATGATTTTGTGGATGCTATCGATAGATTCATTCACAAATACAGCTACCAATTGAACAAAAGGTGGTAGAAAATACGTAATTTCTGCAACCTTCTCAGGAGTAATATAACGAGGGCTATCCTTATGAAAATTAAAGCCTAACGAACTTGCACCTAAAGCTATGGCATTGAGTGCATCCTCTTTATTTGTAATACCACAAATTTTTATTTTAAGCATATTTTAAAAAAATTATCTTTTTTTAAAATAAAAGTCAACTAAACTATCAAAAATCCACAGAAAAAGAAATAAAGTATTGCTGAGGAGATACTAGGTACTGAGATTTTTCATAGCAAAAAGAAAAATCAATCCCTGACAAAGTAAGAGAAAAACCAACATTAAAATGATGTTGAAGGTTCCCCATAGGCGACGTTAAACTATACCCACACCCAAGAACTAAATACGAAAAAAAGGGAAGTTGATAATCAACACCAAGCCCGAAATCAAAAGATGAATAATCAAAATAATAAGCAAGAGAAGAATAAAAATTATAATAATCCATAGAAAATTTAGAATTAAGCTTTATTTTACTTGGAAATGATAAAGAAACATTATTATCATAATTTACTTTCAAAGAGGGTAAGGTATTTAAAACAAAAAAATTAAACTGAGCCCAAGAATTAAGATAGTAATGAGCGGAGAAATCTAAGTTATACCCGGTACCAGTTACGAAGGAGCCTAAAGAAAAGCGATGATAAGTAAAGGTAAGGCCAAAATCTAAATTAAAATTTAAGGGAAACCCATAGCCAATTTTAAACAATTCATCCATGTAGTTAAAACGACTTTTTTCATAGGGATAAGAGTGACTAATATCTGTATGAATAATGTCTTTAGAACTAGCCTTCATCCAGCCAAATCCTATGACACCGTCACTTAAAGGGATAGCAAGAGCAGAAAACACAAAACTAACCTCATCATCTAAGGTAGAGGTGAAAAACTCAGAAAAATTGACATGGTTCATAGAAGAAAGACCTGCAGGGTTCTCAAAGATATTAAAGGCTTGTTGAGTAAAACCAGTACTACGGCCAACTGAAATACTACGAGAAGAAACACCAAGCCTAGAAATATCCAAAATTGAAGATGAATGAATAAATGATATAACAAAAAGAAAAATAAATATGAGATAACGAAGAAATAAAGGAAAGGTCATGGGAGAACCGCCATACGTCCACGTCCCAAGACATGATCAGAAACTTTAATTAAATAAAAATAAACACCCGGTGACAAAGATCGACCTTGAAAATTATTAAGTGTGAGAGAATATGAATAGTAATAATAACGATCAGAATCATTAAATAAATGAGCGGGAGGAGCATCAACAGAGGAGACAAAATCATTTGAAGTTAATGAAAAACGTTCAATGATTTCACCAAAAATATTATAAAAATAAAATGTAAAGGTTAAAATCCGACTCGGATGAGAATTAAGAAAAAAGGATATATCAGTGGAAATATCCTTAGAAAAAGAAAAAGGATTTTTATAATTATAGAGTCTAACTAACTTAAGTTCATCTGGAGTTGGGGATTCTTGAATTTGGACATGAGATGACTGAAAATTTTGATGCGATAAAAAGGAAGAATCACTACTAGCAATGGAATTAAAATCAAAGGAAATCAATGATATTCGGTCATAAGAAAAAATTGCAAAAGAAAAAATAAAAGAAAAAAATAAGATTTGAAATCTAAGAAATAAAATTTGAATCCCCCCCCTTCTAAGTATTAGATTTACCCCTTATAAGAAAAAATTAAACATGAAAAAAAATTAAAAGCGAAACAAGGATGAATAAACTGAGACATCCCTAGAAATCTGAAGACCTATATTAGCAAAATATAAATCGCTAACTTCAAAGTAATACTGAAAATTCAACGCAGGAGAAGCAAAGTGTGTCGTATCATTAACAACCCCTAATCCAATCCAGAGATTCTCGTACGAAACAACTGGATAAGGCTGAATTTGAAGAAAAAAGGAAAACAATACATAACGTTTAACACGTTTAGTATAAAAATCAGTATTAGAAGTGAGAAACGTTTGAAGAAATCCAATTTTTCCTGAATAAAATAAATTTCGAGACAAATGATTATGCATACTAACACCAGTTTCATAGGTATTGTCTAACTTCTTATCCTTATTAAAAGAAATATATCCCAAATACAAGCCATAATCTCCCATAACAGAGATGGAAGAAAATAGGAAAGTACACAATAAAATTAAATACATTTTATTATTCATAAGTAGTATCATTAGATTACCCATCATTTAAAAAGAAATAAACATTAACACAAAAATGGATAAAATAAAAAGAAATATTATTTATGTAGGTATATTTTTACTAATAATCACAAAAGTAGCAAAAACAGAGGACATAAATGAATATCATTTAACGATTGACCGTATTCCAAAAACAAACCATATAATCATGAGTGGAATAAGCATAGGAACAAGTAAAATTAAAAAAAACCGTTCATTTATTCAGAAAAATATAAGCCTTTTAAGCACGAATAAAAATCAATTAAATAATAAAGTCTTTCAATTAATTTTTGGAAAAGGAAAATTTTTAAAGCCAATAAAAGAAATAAAGCCCTTCATAAGTATCAATGGGGTCCTAAATATATATAAAAAAAACAGACTTGAATATAGTATCGGACCAATGTTACAACTAGGCATGTTAATACCGCTAGAAAAAGGAATGCACATCCAAGCTTCACTTGGAAAAACGTTTGACAATGCTAAAATATTTAACAATAAAAACAAACTATCAATAGGATTAACAAAGATTTTTTTTAATAACCAAGTAAGAAAAAAAACAGAGCAAAAAATAAAGTTAATTAAAAAGGAAATAAAAAAAATTGACAGATAAACTCAATAAGACGTTAAACGAAATAATAGAGAAGGGCATACAAGAGTGCCCAAAAACAATGAAATTCCCTTCAAAACAAGATGTTTCAGAGTTTATGAAAGAACTAAGATATTGTTTATATCCAAACTTGTATCAACGTAAAAGTAAAACCCAAATAATTCCATATCTAGAAAAAATATTAGAAGAGTGCAGCCATTCCAATAAAGAGACCCTAATTGAATCCTTTATTAATTATATAAACATATTAAGAGAGACATTATTGTTAGACGCAAAAGCTATTTATGAAGGAGATCCAGCCGCAAAAGATTTAACAGAAGTACGACTATGTTACCCAGGCTTTCATGCTATATTGTACTATCGAACGGCACACTTTTTTTACAAACATAATATTAACTATCTACCAAGGATAATAACCGAAATTAGTAATTCAAAAACAGGTATTGATATACATCCTGGTGCTGAAATTGGGGAATCTTTTTGCATAGATCATGGAAATGGCATCGTTATTGGAGAAACTGCTAAAATTGGCAATTCGGTCAAAATATATCAAGGTGTAACTTTAGGTGCTTTTAGCGTAACAAAAAAAACACAAGGAAAAAGACACCCAACATTAAAAAATAATGTAACTGTATATGCGAGAAGCACGATTTTAGGAGGCAATACAATCATAGGGGAGGGAACGATTATTGGGGGAAATGCCTGGATCATAAAATCCGTTCCCGCGTATTCAACTGTATATGTATCTCAACCATCCAATCAGAAAATAATTAAAAAGAAATAATGAAGAATATTTTAGACGAGATAAAAAAAAAGAAGGAAAAAGAGGTAAAAAAACTTTATCAAGAAAAAGGTATGTCTTTTTTTGAAATAAACAATCTAAAAAATAAAACCCCAAAAAAAAGTTTTGCTGAACTCTTTAAAGGGAAAGAGTTAAAATTAATTGCAGAAATAAAAAAAGCATCCCCATCAAAAGGAATCATCAACACATCGTTTGATCCATTGACACTAGCCAAGAAATTTCAAAAGAAGGGCGCAACAGCACTATCTGTTTTAACAGATAAAAAATATTTTCAAGGGGATATTAATTTTATTTCCTTAATCAGCGCACATTGCAACCTACCCATACTTAGAAAAGATTTCATTATTGATCCTATACAAATATATGAGGCAAAATATTATGGAGCAAGTGCTATTTTATTAATTAAAAATTTATTAAAAAAAGATGAGCTAATAGAGTTACTATTAACAGCTAAAAAGCTAAATCTTGAAACATTAGTAGAGATTCACACATTAGATGAATGGGAATCGATTAAAAATATTAACACGGTAAACATGATAGGGATAAATAACCGGAATCTAGAAACATTTGAAGTAAATACTCAGAATGCAATTGAGATAAAAAGACATATAAAAAACAGTAACTATAAAGGTGTTTGTATTGCGGAAAGTGGCTATGAAAATTTAAATCAAGTACAGGAGATAAGTAGAGAGGGTTTCCAAGGAGTACTCATAGGAGAAGGGTTGATAAAAAATCCCGAATTATTGCTTGCATTTAGATCAAATTGAAAACAATAAATAGAGAACATATTGATATTAAGTGAAATACTTGTTATTAATACCTAAGATGCTTCATTTAAGAAAAGTAGAAAAGTATTTTCCCATATTCCTAATATTAGCCGTTCTATCGGGTTTTATTTTTACAAAAATATTTTTACAACTTGAATCATACATTTTGTATTACCTTATGGGAATAATGACATTGCTATACTTAAAAATAGATCTTATTGACATTATACGCCATATTAAAAAACCAATACTATTGATATATATTTCCGTTATCCATCTACTAGCGCTTCCTTTATTTTCTTACTGGCTGTTTCAATTTTTAAAAACAGACATACGCATGAGTATTGTACTTCTAGCTGCATTGCCTGCAGGGGTCTCTTCAGCAGTATTTACAGATATAATGAAAGGCCGTACGTCCTTGAGCTTAATGGTCGTCATAATGACCAACATATTAGCAATAGTAACTATACCAAGTATATTTTATTTATTGGGCATGTTTGGAGACCCTTTGTATGCAAAGGAAGTATCTAACTTAAATGTAAACTACATTGGAATGCTAAATAAACTATGCTGGATTATCTTCATACCTCTATTAATTGCAAAAATCTTAAAAAGAATTGTGCTTAAAAAAGTAATCATAAGCTTAAATTTACCAGATTATTACAATATGGCTATTTTAATACTACTTTATTTTATGATATCAACAGCTGTGGCATTTCAAGCCAATGAAATATTACAAAATTGGCAAAGTTTCCTACTAGACACAGGCTACTTATTCATGGCTTTTTTAGTATTTCAATTTATTGGATATTTTTCATTATTTTGGATGAAAAAAGGGGATAAAATAGCTGCTGCAAACTCAACAATGATTATGAATAACGTGTTAGGAATTGTACTAGCAATAGCTTTTTTTAGTAATGAGCCAAAAATATTAATTTATGTGACACTATCATTCATACCTTGGAATTGTATGATTATACTAAAACATTGGTATCTTAAATATTTACCGTAATAAAGGTTTAGAATAACATAAACAGGGTATCTATTAATTATGGATACACTTTTTAATGACCTAACCACTCAATGGCTTATAGCAAGTTTTATACTATTAGGTCTAGTGATGATTAAATCACAACTATATACGTGCCTTAGCCTAAGTGCCTTTACACTTGCACTATTAAATATAATAAGTACAATAACAATGCCTATACAGATAATGCTATTCATAACACTAAGCATCTGTCATTTGCTGATACATAAACTAATAAAATATAGTTAAATTGATATAAAAAAAAATTGAACAGGGAATTCAAAATGAAGCATGTTAAAACAACCCTCATTTCACTTTAAAAAGAAGCAGGAAGCGATAAATTTAACGCAAAGAACGAAATAGAAAGCTAGAAAAAAATGATTGGCTAGAGTAAGTGGGAGTTGGAGAAAATTGTACAAATAACATGACCCATAAAAAACCTAACACAATACCACTAATAAATTTAAGAAATATAACATTAATATCCATATTAATCACCTTTGATTTAGTTAACGAATAAAAAGAACTTAAATTTCAAAAAAAAAAGAAGCATGTTATCATAATCCTATTTATGACTAATAAAAGACGCTTAACAGGAATAAAACCAACCGGAACTCCACATATAGGAAATTATATATCAGCAATAAGACCATCAGTCGAAACAGCGCATAGTAATTCTTTTTTTTTCATAGCTGATTACCACGCAATAACAACACTCAAGAACAAAGAATTAATACAAAGATACACACTGGACGTAGCCACAACATGGATAGCCTGTGGATTAGACCCAGAAAAGGTTACCTTTTACAAACAATCAGACATCCCAGAACTTTTAGAGGCCTATTGGATTTTAATGAGTTCTTGTCCCAAAGGCTTACTCAATCGGGGTCACGCCTATAAATATAGTGTTCAAGAAAATCAAAAGAAAAATAAACCCATTGATGAAGGAATCAACATGGGTGTATACACCTATCCAGCATTAATGGCTGCTGATATTTTACTTTTTTCTGCAGAAGAAGTACCCGTAGGAGCAGATCAGTTACAGCATATTGAAATTACAAGAGACATAGCTGAAAAATTCAATGCTGAGTATAGAGAAACATTTATACTACCCACCGCAATCCTAGAACAAACAAAGGATATTCCAGGAATAGATGGTCAAAAAATGAGCAAAAGCTATAAAAATACCATTGAATTATTTTCTGATAAAAAGATTCAAGAAAAGCAAATAATGAAAATAAAAACGGACACAAAAGGAATAGAGGAGAGCAAAGACCCAGATCAATGCAAGCTATTTTATTTATTTTCATTATTTGCTTCAAAAGAAGAAACAGAGGAATTAAGAAGAGCTTACAAGAAAGGGGGAGTGGGATATGGGACTGTAAAGAAAAAATTAGCAGAAAATATACAACTATATTTCAAAGAGGCAAAAGAAAAATACCATAATTTAAAGCAAAATCCTGAAAAGGTTGAAAATATTTTAAGCAGCGGTGCCATAAAAGCTAGAAAAATAGCGAAAAAAAAACTAGAGGAGTTAAAGCAAATAATCGGCATAAAAAGATGAAATGAAGGTAAACGGCTCAACTCAACTATTAGGTATATTAGGAAATCCATTATCACACACAGCATCACCAGCCATGCATAACAGTGTCTGCCAACAACTAAAAGTTAATTACATTTATGTTCCAATTCATATAACAAATGACGATTTAGAAAACAGTCTAACGTCATTAAAACGACTCAATTACAAAGGTTTTAACGTCACAATCCCATACAAAGAATCCATACTACCTTTTTTAGATAAAATAGATACAAAAGCCAAAAGGCTAGGAGCTGTAAACACCGTTGTTAATGAAAATGATCAATGGGTGGGATATAACACAGATGGGCAAGGTTTTTTAGAGGCACTAGAAAAAGAATCTAACTTTCAAGTCGAAAACACGCGCGTATGTATCATCGGAGCAGGCGGCTCTGCAAGAGCAATCGCTGATACATTATTAGAAGAAAAAATTGAAAGTTTAGTGATCATTAACAGAACAATAGAAAAAGCAAGACTATTAGCGGATACTCTCAAGACAAATTTCACACAACGAATTGAGATAAAATCAATCACAGACCCAAGCTTATCTATGTCTCTCAATGATAGTCACCTGATCATAAATGCAACATCATTAGGGATGTATCCAAATCAACACACCTGTCCACTCAATGATTTTTCATGGATTAAAAAAACACATTTTCTATATGATCTCATCTACAATCCAGAAGAAACACTCTTTCTTAACGAAGCGTATAAAATAGGCGCCCCACATTTAAGCGGTACAGGGATGTTAGCGGGACAAGGCTATTTAGCCTTCGAATATTTTACACAGACAAAAGCACCATACGAATTGTTCAGAGCGGCACTAGAGGATTTTTTTTCTTAAAATGGATCTACTGCAGTTAAATAAAAAAAGTCTCAATTTATATAAAAAGGAACCATTGTTATTGGCACCCATGCTTTGTTTCTTTCTTGTATATCATAGTATGACCCAATTATTTGGGATACAAATAAAAACTGAAAAAATTGAAGTATTTCAGATTTTAATTCACTTTGTTGTCGTTGGCTGGCTCATAGAATTGCTTTTTAAAACAATTACAATCACAATAGCAACATGCTTAATAAGACAAAAGAACCTCACTATCAAAGAAATAACGCAACATTTAAAAACTCATTTTAATCAATTAGTTCTAGCTACTGCTGTATATACAATCCCACTCCTTATAGCCTTCCTCACAATCCTTAACAAAGCAGAAAAAAGCGGAATTTTACTCGTCATAATAGGATTAATCATTGTGATCATTAGCTCGCTCGTGCTCCCTTTTATCCCAGTAATATTAATTATTGAAAATTTAAACTGGAAAAATACCATACAACAAACACATGACCTATTAAAACATAATTGGAGAAAGATAATTGCATTGTTATGCATCATTTTTGTGATCAATACCTTTAGCTTATTGCTCTCAACACTAACAAATAAAATCCCTATCATTGGAAACGGCTTGTTAAAAATAGTCATTGAAAGTATCGCTACAACCCACATCTATGTGTTGACAGTGTTTTTCTACCTGGGATTAAAAAAGAAGAAAAAACACCAGACAAAAGAAATATCAGAAAACAATAGTTTAGAAAACCTATAAAACGGGTATTAATAAATAGCCATAGTAAGGAGGGGGACAATGGATGCAATGAATAGGTTGTACACAGGGTATAAAAGACTTCAGAAAAAAAGCAAACATGAAATTACTATAAAAGAAGCTCGAGATAGAATAGAACGAACTAAAAGTTCATAACCAGATAAAATAGCGCAAGCTTTAAAAGGGAAAAAGATACTGCAAAGAGCAAAGATTTTCGGCTATAAAAGCAGCGAATTAAGAGATTTGGAAAAGACACTATTGAAATGTCAAACAGGAAAAGTAGACAACAAATTAGAAATGAAATTCATAGAATGGAAACAAAATAATCCTAAAGAGTTTAATAGTTTTAACGGAAAAAAACTACAAAAAGAATTAAAAGAAGCCCAAATCATGGCTTCGAGAGATTACAGAATATCCACATTAACAGTATCTAAAACTGTCACAAGTGAATTAAAAAAATTAGATCACAAATTAAAAAAGTGTAAGGACCCAGAAGAAAAAAAAGAACTCCTAAAAAAATTAGCTAATACAATTGGGCGAATACCTAGCCCAGGCGAAACCTTTAAAGCGACAGTAAACGAGCTTTTTGATGATCATATTGGCGAGAGGACAGACACATTTTGGAGAGATGTAAAAGATAGTCGTGTATCTGCAATCTATAGAGTAGAAAAAGAGGAGGAAATATTAACACTAGCAGTCCATTCACGACCAATGTATGAATACCTAGCCGCAAAAGCGGATAAAACGGAGAAAGAAGAAGAGGTTTTAGAGAAACTAAGAGAATTTTACAACCAGCCCTTAAGCATACCAATAGCCACCAAACAAACAGAACTAGCAAAAACCTGCGAAGAATGGATAGAAGAAATGAGTCGGGATAACGCGAAAAGTGACCCATATTTAACGTTTTTAAGTAAAAATGGCTTTATGACAGATGAACTACGTTAGAAAAACACAAAATAAATATACAAATGACCTATTTAAATAAAATTCGGGGAATTTTAAAAGGCAGAAGTTTAGACGCCAATTGTTCAGTAAACCATTCCTGAGGGGGAGGGGTACCCAAATAGCTAATACATGCAATAGGACGTTGACCAAATTTGGGATGAGGAATAAAAGAGACAGATACAGATCTAACACCGTCAAGTTCATATAGAGCCCTTTCAATTTCACGAGTATCAATATTTTCTCCTCCAGAAATTAATCGTGAATCTGGATTAGAAAGGATAGCCAAAGATCGATCTGTAATACGACCTTTATCTTCTGTATTAAAGTAAGCATTCTCATCTAATGGTAGTTCAAGACAGTGATAGCGAGGATTCCAATAACCCGAAAATAAGCTCTTTCCCTTAACAAACAAATGATGAGACTGAGAGGTTTTGACCGAAACATGAGGCAATAAATTTAGAGATAATGAGCTATTGGGAAGATACATAGATGTAGCAATTTGGGATGAAAATTCACTACATCCATACGTAATAAATAGGGGATATGATTGTGAATATAGACTATCAAGTATAGAGGTTTCAACAAAAGACCCACCCAGTAACAGACATTGTAACTGTGAAGGGGCAGGAGAATTGTCAGAGATCAACTCATGCGCCTGAGGTAACACACAGGAACAATGCGTGACATAAGGAAGAGAAAGGGTAGAGTAGGAAAAAGAATCCAAACACAAAGAGGCCCCATTTACTAAAACTCTAAAGAGAATCCCTAAGCCACTCACATGATATAAAGGTAAAGATAGCAACCAGCAATGTGAAGGACTTAAAGGAATAATATCTTGACTAGCATAAGCGGAAGATAATAGAGAAGAAAAAGTCAAACCAGCTAATTTAGGAAGATCAGTTGTGCCTGATGTTTGGATCAAACAGGCTATCTGCTCAGTTGAAAATTCAAAGGAAAAAGGGGAAGAAGAGCAAGAAAGAGGGGAGAAATGATCATCAATAAGTAACGATGCAGAGCAATCATTAAACGTTTTTTCACGTAGAAATAAAGGCGTTTTTGGGTGGATAGGGACAGCAATAAGACCAAGGTTCCAACACGCCAACATCCAAAAAAGCAAGTGAAGTTTATGCTCACAGCAAATAATAACTCGCGATGATTTTTGAATAGCATAGTCAGACAAGGTAGCAACATAGTTAGTAAGTAAGTCATCTGCATCAGAATACGTAATTATCTGCTCTTGGAAGTATATAAATGGAGTATCAGACGCTTGTTTTGCCCATTTTCGTAAAGGAAAATCAGCCATTTAAAACAATGTTTTCAACAGGACGCCCTATAATAGTTTTAGAATTATGAACCAGAATGGGCCGTTGTAAAAAGGAGGGATGTTTCAGTAGCCATTGCTGAACCGAAAACGGGGTCATAGAGGGTAAAGGTATATTCGCCTTTTGGGCATCCTCAATTCTAATCAATTCGGCAAGGTCACATTCTGCACCAGAAACGATAGCCTGGACCTGAAGGGAAGATAACCCATCTTTCATGTAATCAACCACAGTAAAAGAGGAGGTTAATGAGGATAACCTTGTCATACCTGCACATGATTTAGAGCAAGAGGGGTTATGAAAATAAAGTGATGAGTGGTTTTTGAAATTTCGAAATTGAGGACGACGCTTTTCAAGAAAAGCGTTTTTACCTTCTTTAGCTTCATCCGTCATATAAAATAACATTGTTGCGTCACCAGCTAACTGTTGCAAACCACTTTGACCATCACAGTCAGCATTAAGAGCGGCTTTCAAACAACGTAGCGCAAGGGGAGAGTGAGATAAAATTTCCTGACACATGTTAAGCGTAGCAGACTCTAAATCAGCTAAAGGAACAACTTCATTAACTAATCCCATATCCAAGGCTTGCTGAGCATTATATTGACGACATAAGAACCAGATCTCTCTCGCCTTCTTTTGGCCGACGATACGCGACATGTATGAAGCACCAAAACCACCATCAAAAGACCCTACCTTAGGGCCAGTTTGTCCAAAAACAGCATTATCAGCAGCTACAGTTAAATCACAAATCATATGCAAGACATGACCTCCCCCAATTGCATATCCAGCAACCATAGCAATGACGGGTTTAGGGGAAACACGAATTTGACGCTGGAATTCCAAAACATTCAAATGTGTTTTTCCCTGATCATCTTCATACCCATCATGGCCACGAATCCGCTGATCCCCGCCACTACAAAAGGCCAATTCACCCATACCGGTTAAAATAATCACCCCAATGTGAGGATCATCATTTGCAACTGTAAATGCATCCTGTAATTCCTGAATTGTTTTGGGGCGAAATGCATTTCGTACGTGGGGTCTATTGATGGTCAGTTTAGCTATACCTGGAAGTATCTCAAAAATAATATCTTCGTATTCATTGATGACCTGCCAAGAATTAGATGTATCTGTATCTGTCATAAAATATACTCCATACCAAAAGTTTAAGTAGTTAAATATTATAACCCAAGATAAATAAAAAAAGAAAACTAAGAAGATTCTTTACGATAAAAGAACTGTTGTTTATAATAACTAAACTTTTGGGGCCCCATCGTCTAGGGGTTAGGACACCAGATTTTCATTCTGGTAACCGGGGTTCGAATCCCCGTGGGGCTACCAAATATATCAAAGCGTGAAGAAAAACTATGAAAAAAAAAATATTTATTCTAATAGTAACTTGTGTGTGTATAATAAATCCATTGTATTGCCAAGATATAAAAAGAGAAGAAAAAATACATATATCAGCATCCATTGGAAAGATTAAATTAAACAAAAGTAGTACAAGCACGTTTTTACAGTCAGCCTGGAACGAATCAAATACTCAGATACAATATAGTATTGACGCAGATATAGCCTTTTCCTTTTTAGGGCCATATCGACTTGCGATAGCATCATCAAAGTCCAGTTATAATGGTGAAATAAGCGGTAAAACATCAGAATTACGAATTGGATTTAGATACTACACTAAAAATATATCTAAAATAAAATTAATGATGGGCATTGGGGTAGTCATAGATAGCAAATCAGAATATAGAGGAAAAGATAACTTTACCGGTGGATACCGTGTATCAACAGGTGGAACATACACGGAAATAGCAGTGATTAAAAATATAAATAGTCAATTTTTTATTAAAGGAAATATAGGAAATTCAAAAATGAATGGCAAGGAAATAGGGACAGATCCAATGGCTGGAGGTCTCAATTATGGCATAGGTCTTGGATATATATTTCTAAAATAGAAACTGACAAAGATCAATGAATCTATCTTAAGGCATAAACAATAATGTACTTTTTGTTAAAGTAAGGTAAAAACTAACATCAGAACAATAGGTTCCCATAATTTAAAAAGGGCGAACAAAAGGTAGTTACAAGAAAGAATATTTTAGGGAAAAGTTGATACTCTAATAATTAAAATCTATAAAACATAGATATAACGAAGTGATGAATGCCTGTAATTGCAGCAAATAAACACGTGATTTTTAGACAATATCCCATATAAATGATAGGATACGAAAAATAATAAAATTTTGCGATTTGGGAGGCGTACAAAATGAGTACCAAAGAAAAACTAAATATCCAAGGCGATATAAGTATACACACTGAAAATATATTGCCCATTATTAAAAAGTGGCTATATTCAGAAAATGAAATATTTATCAGAGAATTAGTATCGAATGCCTATGATGCATGCAAAAAAAGAAAATATATAGCATCCACTACCGGTGAAACAGTACCAGAAGCAGAAATCAACATAGACTTTAATGAAAAAGAAAAAACAATAACGATATCTGATAATGGGATTGGTTTAAACGCTGAAGAAGTACAAAAATATATCAATCAAATCGCCTTTTCAGGGGCCGAAGATTTCATCAAAAAATACAAGGGTAAAGACGAAAAGAATCAAGTAATAGGCCATTTTGGACTAGGGTTTTATTCATCCTTCATCGTATCTGACTTAGTAGAAATAAAAAGTCTTTCTCATAATAAAAATGAAAAAGCAGTACATTGGTCGTGCGAAGGAAGTACAAAATTTGAGTTAAAAGAAAGTGACAAAAAAAATGTAGGTACGGATATTATCCTACACGTAAATAAAGAAAGTGAAAATTATTTGAACGAAGCAAAGCTAAGTGAACTGATCAAAAAATATGCCAACTTTCTACCAGTAAAGATTAAACTTAAAGATAAGCAAATCAACGATGATGCCCCACTATGGATAAAAGATCCAAAAGATATAAAAGATGAAGAGTACAAAGAGTTCTATCAAAAGTTATTACCCATGCAGGGTGAGCCCTTATTTTGGATACATCTTAATGTAGACTACCCGTTTAATCTACAAGGAATATTATACTTTCCAAAATTATTGCATGAACTAGATGCAAATAAAGGAAAAATTAATTTATTTTGTCAACAAGTATTTGTAACAGAAAATGCAAAAGACATTGTTCCTGAATTTTTGACTTTATTACAAGGTGCAATTGATTGTCCAGATATACCCCTTAATGTATCACGCAGTTATCTTCAAAATGATCCTATTGTTAAAAAAATATCATCTCATATTGTCAAAAAAATTGGCGATAAATTAAATGAATTATACAAAAAAGACAAAGCTAGTTATGAAAAATATTGGAATGATATCAACCCATTTATCAAATATGGGGTCATGAATGACGATACATTTTTCAAAAAAATAAAAGATATAATTTTATTTAAATCATCCAATGGCTATGCTACAACTCTTAGTGAATATAAAGAAAGAAACGAGAAGGATTTAAAAGAAAAAGTTCTATATTGTCAGAATCAAGAAAGTTTATCTACCTATGTAGAAATATGCAAAGCACAAAACTTAGAAGTGTTATACTTAGAGGCCGTAATAGATTCACATTTTATTCAATATCTTGAATCAAAAAATCCTGATCAAAAGTTTGTATCCGTAGATTCTGAACTAAGCGAATTATTACAAGACAAAGATAAAAATAAAAATGTTATCGATCCAAAAACAAATAAAAATAAACAAGATGAAATAAAAGATATTGTGACAAATGCCTTAAATAACGAAAAATTAGTTATTAAGGTAGAAGCCTTAAAAGCAAAAGAAATCCCAGCAATGATTATACAAGATGAACACATGAAACGTTTTGAGCAAATGTCATCAATGATGAAGGGGCCAAAGCAAAGTTTTGACAACCATACATTAATACTAAATAGCGAAAATGAAATAGTGAGTAGATTACAACAGCTAAAAGCATTAAATCAAGGAGACAAAATAAAAGAAATCGCAGAACAACTTTATGATCTAGCAAAATTAGGCCAAAAACCACTTTCAGGTAAAGAACTTCAGAATTTCTTATCCAGAAGCTTTGCTCTACTAACAAAAATATAACATATGATCATAATCAAATTTTAGGGAAAAGTGACGAGTGAATGACATCACAAGTATAATAATACCAACCTATAACGAAGCTGCTAATATACCTATTATATTACCTAAAATATGTGAGACTCTAGAAAAAGAGAAAATAAATTATGAAATATTAGTCGTTGATGATGACTCAAAAGATAATACAGAAAAAGCTGTCCTAAAAGAAAGTATAAATAAACCCATTAGATTCATCTCAAGAGCCGGAAAAGAAAGAGGCTTAAGTATATCCGTAATGGAGGGATTTCAAAAAGCACAAGGAAGCATATATGTAATCATGGATGCCGACCTTAGCCATCCTATAGAAACACTCCCAAATATGATACGCCCAATAGCAGAAAACAAAAAAGACATATGCATAGGAAGCCGTTTTATAAAAGGAGGAGGGATAAAAGGATGGCCATGGTATCGAAAAGTAATCAGCAAAAGTGCAGCCATATTAAGTTATGGAGTATGCAAGATAAAAGATCCAACATCAGGTTATATGGCGGTTAGAAAAGAAACAATAAAAAATAAGGCGCTTAATCCAATTAGCTGGAAAATAGTTTTAGAGATTATATGCAAATGTCCCAATGCAAGAAAAGAAGAAATTCCTATCATTTTTAAAGATAGAACGTATGGTCAAAGTAAATTAACCATCAAAGAACAATATAACTATATAAAACACTTAAAAGATTTGTATGTACATAAATACAAATTAATAAACTATTTTATAAAATTTTCACTAGTAGGATTTATCGGACTTATCGTAGATATGGGCATATTTGCAATACTATTTAATAAATACCAAATAGATATACGACTAGCAACAAGCATTGCCTTTAGCATTGCTGTGACAAACAACTATTTATTAAATAAAAGATGGACATTTAAAAACAGGTGTCCTTACAACATGAAAGAATATGGATCATTTATAATGATATCATTAACAGGCCTAAGTTTTAGACTTGCGATAATGCAGATAGCCCTAATACTAATAATTAATATTAATAATATGTTAGGATTGTTTCTCAACTTGATTGGTATTAGTATTGCAACAATAATAAATTTTATAGGTAGTCATTATCTTTTAGAAAAAAAAGAAATTAAGAACACGTACATTTAACGTAAATGCTTTCCCCACCTAAGAATATAAAAGCATTAAAATTAAACATACGACCTTCAATTTTAATAGCAGTACTACTAACAATTACAACCTTAACATTTCAAACAGTCTTAAAATTACCTTTTGCAGAACTAGACACCAGAACCTATGTCAATTTAAATATAGCTATTCACAATTTGAACTGGATATCCATAAAACATGTGTTATTACAGCCCATGATTTATTATATGCCTGTAACATGGATATCACACATGCTAGATTGGCATATATACAAGGAATTAGCTTACGGACATCATTTAACAAACTTAATAATACACATCTTTAATACACTTCTATTTTTTTTAATTAATAAATATATACTTAAAAATTGTCTAAAAAAACAAAATAAAACGATAATTAATTGGCTAAGCTTCTTCGCCACATTACTCTGGTCAATCCACCCTCTACGGGTTGAATCAGTAGCATGGATAGCAAATAGAAAAGGATTGATGGCAAGTTTTTGGAGTTTACTAACTGTATTAAGTTACTTAAAATATCCCCCTCAAAATTGGAGAAGTCAGCTATCAATAACTGTTCTATTTATATTAGCAGTAGCGTCACATCCATCAGCGATAACATTACCATTGTCATTATTAATTTTGGACTTTTTATTTATAAAGGATAAAGGAAGAAAACTAATAAATAAATTAATAAAAAAAACATTAATAAGAAGTCACTTATACCTATTAAGTATAGCAACTAGTTTAATAACAATTAGAGAACATATAAATATAAGAGCGATAGATATAAGTAAAGGAAATGAAAGTATACTAAACATAACTGCAAATTCATTAAGTAGATTATTCTTTTACATAGAAAAAACATTCATACCTAAAAAATTAACCTCTATATACCCATATATAAAAACATCCTGGAACGACCCAAAAGTAATACTAATAGCAACAGTACTTATAATTATTTTTATAAGTCCAAAGGCAGACAAAAAAATCAAAGCAGCTACTCTACATTTAATAATAACACTACTACCAGTATTAGGGTTTGTTCAATCCGGATATTTATCACATGGAGATCGCTGGTCATACTTTAGCACTGCCCCCTTATATTTATTAGTAACGGGTGCATATTATCATCTATGGAAGAAGATCAACAAAAAATATTTAGTTGGAAGCCTTCCCTTAGTAATCTTTATCATTTTATTTGTTATAACTCAAAAACAAATAAATATTTGGGAATCAAGCAAAACATTATACACAACTAGCTCAAAATACTATCCGAATCAAAGCCCACATATCCAGCATGGACTTGCACAGGTATACATAAATGAAGGGAACGTTAAAAAGAGCATTGAAATATACAAACAAAGCTTAAAAAAATTTCCTGGAATAAAATCAAACGTATTAGGATTAGCAAATGCTTATTCAATACAAGGAGATTATGATAAAACAATAGATTTATTACAGCCAATAATAAATAAAAATTGCAGTATTCCACAAGTAGAAATAACACTCGCAAAAGCATATCTAGAGAAAAAAGAGTACAAAAAATGTCTCATGTATAGTGAAAAAATAACAAAAGCATACTCACGTTCAACATATATAAATAAACAAATATATATAACAGCTTTAACATTACAAGGGCGTTCATATGAAAATTTGAATAATGAACGACAGGCTTTAATAAAATACATAGAAGCCTACAATAAAGATACCTCAAATTACTATAATCTAAATTTAATATGTCAACTACTATACAAACAAAAGAAATTTAACAGTTTACTATTAATAATAGAAAATAAACTAAAAATAGATAAATATAATATTAAATCTTTACTTATATCGATAGAATATTACAAAAAAATAACAAAAGAAACTAAAAATCAGGTGTTTAATAAAAGAAAGAATGAATTAATAAAGAAATTAAAGAAAATAAAAAAGAAAAAAATTCACGTTTAAGATTAAAAATTAGGGGGTATAATTAAACTAGTAAGGGGGGAATAATGCTAGACGAAAAAATATCGAACGTAATAAAATTAATATTAAAAGAAGCAGAGAAAAAAAGTCAAAAAAAAACATATATAATTGAATTTGGGCAAATAGAAATAAAATACGAATATCATCTAAATTAAAAAAATTAGGGAAAATAGCCAAGTAAATCTGCGAAATGTTTATTATCAATGTCAATAACCACATCTGCAAAATCCTGATAAAAATGGGCTCTCTTAATCATTAAAGAGGAAACAAGCTCACGTGGATTAGAAGATTGTTTCAAAAGCGGTCGTTTATATAATCGATGCTTAACATTTCTCCAAACAACATTAGAAGAGGCTTTTAACCAATATACTGTACCAAAAGATTTTAAAAATCCCTTATTTAATGGAGTTAATACAATACCTCCGCCAGTAGCTAAAATAAAAGGAGATTTATTACGACTATCCTGAAAAAAAGACCTAAGAACCTGAGTCTCTAATTTTCTAAAAAACGCTTCACCATGTCGAGTCATTAAAGCTGATATACTAGCAGAATATCTATCCTGAATAAGTGTATCTGAGTCATAAAAACTAACAGAAAAACGTTTAGCCAACATTTTACCTAATGTAGTTTTACCAGTGCCCATAAAACCAATCAAGATAATAGATCTTTGAAGTTTATTCAACGGTAACGCTTTTAGCTAAATTTCTTGGTTTATCAACATCACACCCTAACATGTTAGCTATTTCATAAGCTAACAATTGTAAAGGAACAGAAATAAGAAATGGTGTTAAGTATTGAGGAACTTTAGGAATATAAATAATATCATCAGCATAAGGCTCTAATTCCCGATTACCTTCTGTACAAATAACTATAGTTTTTGCAGATCGGGCTTTAACCTCTTGTAAATTATTGGCCATTTTTGAGTAAGTATCAGTATCAGGACAGAGTGCTACAACTGGCATATTTTCATCTATAAGTGCAATAGGCCCATGCTTGAGCTCCCCAGCTGGATAAGCAGTTGAATGAATATAGGAGATCTCCTTTAACTTTAAAGAACCTTCCAAAGCACTAGGGTAATTAACTCCGCGACCAATAAAAATAAAGTTTTTATATTTAAAATATTTTCTAGCTACATCAGTTATAGATGCGTGTTGATTCAAAAGGAGTTGTAGATAATTAGGTAATTTTCTCAAGGAAACGATCATATCTGAAAAAACAGTTTCATCCATAGTCCCTTTAATTCTAGCCACATGAATAGAAAACAATAACAAAGTAGTAATTTGAGCGGTATAATTCTTAGTAGATGCAACACCTATTTCCTGTCCAGAATGTGAATAAATAACAGAATCTGACTCAATATCCATTGCAGAATTTTTAACATTGACAAAGGATAATACTTTTAAAAATTTACTCTTAGCTTCACGTAAACAAGCTAAGGTATCTGCTGTTTCTCCTGACTGCGAAATAGCCATCAAAATATCTTGCTGAGATGCAAGCATATTTTTATATCTAAATTCTGATGAGGTATCAACTTCAGTCAAAATAGAGGCATATTTTTCTATAAAATACTTAGCAATTAATCCCGCATGCCAGGATGTGCCACAAGCTTGTATGATAAAACGACGTATGTGAGTAATTTGCTGCTCAATAAAATCAATATCCTTAAATACTATGTCTGAACCTTTCAAATATTTATCAAGAATATTTTGAACTATCAAAGGTTGTTCATAGATTTCTTTCAGCATAAAATGATCATAACCACCTTTGGAAGAATCCAGTGAATTAAACGATACTTTTTGAGAATCCTTAGAGATAGTTTTACCTGAAAAATTTAAATAAGAAATATTATCCTTTGAGAGAACAGCAATCTCCTTATTTTCAAGATAGACCACATTTTTTGTATGATGAAGAAGAACATTAACGTCTGAAGCAACAAAAGCTTCGTTTTCAGAAATACCGACAATTAGGGGACTACCATATCGGGCACATACAATTTTACTAGGATCCAATTCAGATATAACAACAAAGGCATACGCTCCTTGAATCAAAGGAATAACATCTAGAACTGCCTGCTCAAGACTAGTTTTGTAATGATGTGACAACAAATGAGCTAATACCTCAGTATCAGTATTTGACGTAAATAGATACCCTTTATCAATAAGAGAATTCTTAAGAGTAATAAAGTTTTCTATGATGCCATTATGTACAACTGCGAGCTTCTTCTCAATATTTACATGAGGGTGTGCATTAATATCACTAGGTATACCATGAGTAGCCCAACGAGTGTGACCAATTCCAAGAGAGCCCTGAATAGATAAGGGAGTTAATAGGTTATTTAACACCTGAGTTTTACCTGCTTTTTTCCAATAACTTAATTCATTATCAGCAATTATTGCTATTCCAGATGAATCATATCCTCTATAACTCAAGCGTTCTAAAGCTACCATTAATACTGAAGAAATATCCTTGTCACCAATGTATCCTATAATTCCACACATAATGCGAATTATAACACATGTATATAAGAAGAAAAATGAATAACTAAACTAATAAAAGTAAGATCAAAAAATAATAAAAATTATTAGCTGATTTGAAAACTAAAGTGACTACATAGAAACTAATAAATTTAAAGGAATAGCTGTTAAAAGGGAAAAAAATAGAATTGTATGAAACAATGTAGAAAAAATGACGTAAACTATATTAAGGAAAATATATGAAACAAAAAAACGACATTAATAAAATTCTTATGGAATTAGAAAATCTAGGATTGGAATATTCAAATAAATCCGGAGGATTTTTTATAGAAGAAACAAAATCAAGAAAAATAAGAATAGACTCAGAAAAAATACAACTTTTAGAAGGGAGTAAAAGTTTTGAGTTTCAAAAAGCAGATATATTCTTGAAAGCTTTGAAATCAACTGAAAAAAACTTCAACGTTAAACTATTTATATGATTAGTGTTAATTTGAAAGTGAAAGTAAGTTAGTTGCACGCTTAGCTAAATCTGAATTATTTGTAATTTTTAGAACTTTCTTGGCAAATTTCGAAGATGAACGATAACGATATAGCGTATAATATGCCTCAGATAAATACATATAGATTAAGGCCTTTTCATTGTCTGAAATACCAATTTTCTGACCGTACTTTAAAGCCTTTTTTAATGAATTTATACCATCTTTAGTGGAGTTATTAAAGGAGGGATATCGTGTAAAAATAAGACCACTATACAAATAATAATCATATAGAAGGTGAAGATTGTTAGAATCCTTCACTTTTTGATCAAAAAATTGTTCAAATTGCTGGGAAACATGACTTGATTTCATCAAAATATGACGAGCATGTTGATACTGTTCAATCTCTAGGGCTAATATTGCAATAAGTCTAACCTCATAATGATGATTATTAGCATGAATATCAGAAGAAATAAGTTTCTTGAGTGCAATTTCAGCTTGTTTAGACAAAGTAGTATCTTTGGGATGATCTAATGCGGCAAGGAATAAAGCATGGGCATTATGTTCATCCTCATGGCTAAAAATACCATACAAAGAAAAGTTAAAAATTAAAACAAAAATAAAAAAACAAAGATATTTACTCCCTAACATATTCAGATTCCCCCGATAAATGTTTAACATACAACGATAAATTTATTAAATCATCACGTCGTAATTTTTTCTTCCATCCAAACATATTTTTACTAGGCAGACCCTCCGATATTACCGAATAAATCATAGACAAAGAACCATCACCATTAAACCAAAGAGTATCATTTAACGTTAAGGGTTTACGAGAGGCTCGACCCTCAAATCCATGACATTTTTTACATCTTAAATGATACTGTTCTTCACCTGATCTACGTCTGGAATCTATGTCATCCAAATCAGCCCAATGAACAAGAGACGTATCAACAGGCATAGTAGAAGCTTTAGGAACAAAAAAAAGCATCATATATACAAAAAAGGAAGAAAATAAGCAAAAAGAAATTAAAATAATAAGCTTTACCATAATATAAGAATTATACCCTGATAATATGTATTTTAAACATATCCATGTAATTAAGATGATTGTTTAGTAATGATAAACTTATTTTACAGAAAAAGAAGCTCCACAAGAACAATATTTTTTGGCGTTTGGATTAGTTAAAGTAAAACCAGAACCTGTCAACGCCTCTTTATAATCTAAAATAGATCCAACAAGGTAAAAATAACTTGTTTTAGCAATCATGAAAATAGCTTGGTTTTTTTCAAACCGTTTAGCACCTTGCTTTTCACACTTTAATATGGGTTCTAACTCCATCTGATAAGAAAAGCCGGAACAACCATCCTTGGATACAGAGATAAATAAACAATATTCTTTTGGAGACTTACCTTCAGATTCTAAAAAGTTTAACAATTTTTGTGAAGCAAGATCAGATATTTGTATCCCTTTAACAACCTTTGTGTTATTGCTAGTTGAATTATTTTTGACAAACACTTTTTTTACATCACCACAATCTTGCGACATAAGCTTAACTTTATCTATTTAATAATAATTAAGCAATATCAATTTCATCACACAAATAAACATCTTGTATAGCATGCAATAATGCAATTCCTTCTGTACGAGTCTTCTGAAAAGCCTTTCTACCAGATATTAAGCCCATTCCACCCGCCCGCTTATTTATGATTGCAGTTACCAAAGCCTCTTCAAGATCATTTGAGCCCGAAGCACCCCCTGAGTTAATTAAACCCGCTCTGCCCATATAATTATTAACGACTTGATAGCGCGTTAAATCAATAGGATGCAATGAAGATAATTCAGAATAAACATTCTCATGCGTTTTACCAAAAGAAAGATCAGTGAATCCCCCGTTATTAGTAGGGAGTTTTTGTTTAATAATGTCAGCACCAATTGTAACTCCTAAATGATTTGCTTGAGATGTAAGATCAGCAGCACTGTGAAAATCGATATTTCCTTTCTTAAAGGCATTATTTCTTAAATAACACCATAAGACGGTAAACATGCCCAGTTGATGAGCCTTTTCAAAAGCCTGTGATACTTGCTGAATTTGAGTTTCACTTTCTTTTGAACCAAAATAAATAGTCGCCCCAACGCCAACACACCCCATATCGTAAGCCTGTTGAATCGACGCAAAATTAATCTGATTATATGTTGTAGGATAGCTCAACAATTCATTATGATTAAATTTCAAAATAAAAGGGATTTTATGCGCATATTTTCTAGAGAGCATAGACAAACAACCTAAAGTACTAGCTACGGCATTACATCCACCTTCAATAGCTAATTGAATAATATTCTCTGGATCGAAATAATCAGGGTTAGGTGCAAAAGAAGCGCCTGCAGAGTGTTCTATCCCTTGATCAACCGGTAAAATTGAGAGATAGCCAGTATTTGCCAGGCGTCCCGCAGAAAATAAGGTTTGTAAACTGGATAACACGCGATTATTTCGATCAGAGTTAGAAAAAATATAATCTACCCAATTAGACGATGGCAAATGTAAATTATCTTTAGAAACCAAACATTTATGTTCTAATAAAAAAGATGATTTTTCATCACCAATAACTGAGATAATATTATTTATTTTAGATGAAGTTGAAACAGTTTTTGTTGGTTGATCCACAGGAGTCTCCTTTTTAAAAGCTAACTACAGTATAAATTAAAAATAAGGTAATAAAAAGGATAAAAAAACGTAAGGGGACAAACATCAAAAGTCATGTTAATATTCACAAAAATAAAGACAAAAAAAAAAGTTATGAATAATAATATTCCTATTCTACCCTTAGAAAAAGAGAATACTGAAAAGATCACCAGCAAAATAAAAGAATTAATAAAACAAAAGCAAACAGAAAAAATAAGTTTTAAATTTTCAAATAATGTAGACAAAAAAAAAATAGAAGATGAAATTCTAAGAAATCTTAGTTATTTGGAAATAGGAATAAATGATTTACAAACATTAATAAAAATCCTAATCGTACACAGTCAAGAATTAGAAAGAAATAACAACATTCCTGTACAAACAGAAGACTATTTTGGTTACGACCATATATTAGAAATAGATGAAAACCATAAAATTAAGTATGCAAATAAACTAGCTAAAGAACTGTTTAATCTAGAAAGTGAAAATATAGAAAAAATAAATTTTAATAATTTAAATACTGTATACAATATAGAAAAAAATTTTAAGGAAACAGAATTGCAGCTCAACATGGGGCATTCAATAGAAAAAGTATCAACTATCAGAGATAAATACGGTAAAACAAAAATATTTAAAACAAAATGGTACTTGAAAGAAAATGAAACCAATAAAAGTAGACACTATATATTTATATTTTCAAAAATTAATACAATCGAAAAAACAAATAAAAAGGAAACAATACCCTTCAATAGTATCGCTCATGACTTAAGAAATACATTAACATCCGTATCAGCTGGCTTAGAATTAATACAAAATGACTCCCGTAATGAAGAAGAAGCAGCGCTATTTCTAGCGCTAAAATCAAGTATCGCAAGAGGGGATCAATTTTTAGAAAGGATTCAAAGTAAAGATAAGCAAAGAAATTTTTTTGAAATGGTCTATATACCCGAAATTATAGATGAAATAAAAAATTTAATATCTAAAACAAGAAAAAAGATTAAGATAGATTTTGTACAAAAGGGGCAAATCCCAAACTTAAATGCAGATCCAATACAAATGCACAGTTTATTAGAAAATATAATAATAAATGCCGCAGAATCAATGCCTAAAGGTGGGAGAATAACGATATCAACAGAATTATATAAAAAAAGAAAAACAAATGAGGAATTTATAAAAGTAGAAATAAAAGATGAAGGGATAGGAATAGCCAAAGTAAATCAAAAAAAAATATTTGAAAATAACTATTCAACTAAAAATAATAGAAAAAATAGTGGAAACGGATTAAGTATCGTAAAAAACATATTAACCCAGCATAACGGTACAATAAAAATACAAAGCGAAATAAACAAAGGTAGCAATTTTATAATTCACTTAAAAATTTAAAGCTCAAGTCATACTGTGACTAACAAAAAGAACAGAAAAATATAACTAATGCTTTTGAAAAGTAATAAGCGGACTCAAAGAAACAATAGATGTAATAAAATTACGTTGCCAAGCGACATGCTCTGAAAATAAAAGTAATAATTTTTTTTCGGATGATTTAGCTAAGATAAATAGCTTAGTAAAACTAGTGATACCTGCACAATTTAAATAAGCTAACTGTCGGATATCAATAATAAAAGTATCAAAACAAGAAAGGATTCGATCGACAATCATCGGGAAAATTTGATCATAGTCAGAAAGATTTTCAAATCGCAGTTCTCCTATAATAACTACTTCATATAAAGAAGGATAACTAACAACGTAATCTAAGGTGTTTTTCATAAATTAAATTATAAAAGAGGAGGAGAGTCTTGGTAAAGAAATAAATGTGATACAGAAGTAGAAAAGCCAATATGCAAATTAGATAAGCAAAAATAACTCAAATAAAAAACTGTATCCATCTTGGGGTCAGTAACCTGATCATTTAAACAATGAAAGTTGTGAAAACCATAAGAAATCCCATGACCCAAACATTTAACGTAAGCTTCCTTTAACGTCCACAGTCTAAAAAATTCACCCTCCATATCAGGAGAGGATAATAAAAAGTCAATTTCCAAAGGATGAAAGAAACGACGAATAAGGGAAGATAGATTGGTAATCGGTCTAAACTTCTGTAAATCGAGGCCAACTTCAGAAGCGTTTGAAAATAAAATGCCCAAATATGAATCAGAATGTGAAATATTAAAAAATAATAACCTAGAATCTAAAAAAGGTTTACCATCTTTAGAAAGCAGTATATTAAAAGAGAGAGGGGGCCTCTTAAAGAATTTGGACAAAATTAAACGTAAAAGAGAGCGTGAAAAAATATATTGATTACGTTTAAATATATCACTCATTGCATAAGCGCAAGATAATTCTTTATCAGAACAAAATGGGGTGTATAAAGATACATTTAACAAACTTAGATCAATAAAATAATACAATAATGAGGGTGTAGTGTTAAAAAAATTAAAGGACTGTGGCTTAAGGGGAAAAATATTAGGGGAAATACACATAAGATTCTCAGATAGAAATTAAAAAAAAAATTAAATTATGAAAAAAAAAATGATACTATAAAAAAGTATGAAAAAAAAAACATCTAGTATATTTTTTATGCTGCTAATAATAGCATCAAAAATAATAGCAACAAATACATGTAGTTTAGAAACATATTGGGAATTACTAAAAAAACATCCTCACACAAAAAAAATCAAATATCAAATATTACTAGAAGAAGAAACCTCCAATAAAGAAAAAGAGATAACCGATTGGACATTTGAAATACAGCCAAGTTCAAGTTACGAAAAACCAATAGGAGAGTCTATCTTTTCTGCAAAAGAAAGAAATATTAATAGTTTAAATATTAGTCGAAGAAGAAAAATATGGGCGACCGGCGGCAATATCAGTCTAAACGCAGGATTAAGCTATACAAAACAAACGCTTGATAAATTAGAAATAAATAATGAAGAAATCACGTTGGGAAAAGAAAAAGAAGTAAAAAATAAAATATCGATAAATTATGAACATCCATTATTAAGAAATAAACATGGTATTCAAGATAAAGTCTCATATCTTAATCAAAAACTTAACGAACAAATAATGAAATTACAACTTAAAGAACAACAAGAAAAATTCAAACTTAAAAAAACAATGGACTTTATAGATTGGGTGACCTATTACGAACTTAAACAAATTAATGAAGAAAGAATAAAAATTGCAAAAGAGCAATTAAACATTGTCAAAGAACGATTACAAAATAATCTGACTGAGAAAATAGACCTTCTAGTAGCAGAGGATCAATTAAGAATCGCTTTACAAAACAATGAAAAAAATAATGGGCATTACAGATCAAAAAAAACATACATAAACAAAATCTTACAAAATAAAGATTTTAAAGAAAAAGATCCAGAATTTGATTTTTATAACTACAAAAAAATTAAGAAAGAAAAAAATATATTACGAATTCAAAAAGAATACGAATATGCAAAAGAACAAATCACAGAGAAAATAAAAAGCAAGCAAAACGATATATTACCTGAATTATCTATTAATCTAAGTGGGGGGACACAATCAAACAATTCAGAAATTAAAAATATAATTATCCCTAACAAACCACATATAAAAGGATACATTCTTTACAAAAAAGCAGAAAAGAATTCAAGAAAAAAACAGGAAGAAAAAATCTTAAAGGTTAAGATGGAAGTCATAAAAAATAGTTATAAAGAAAAGATTATAGAAAGTGAAGCAAAAAGAGAAGAACTATTATCAAAAATAGATAGTATTATTAAAATTATAGAGATAAATAAAGATCATATACATTCAACGGAAAAAAGATATTTAGAAGAAATAAATCGATACAAAAAAGGGGATGGCGAACTGCAATTGGTGATACAAGCCAAAGATAATCAAGAAAATGCAAAACTTATGCTTATAGAAAATCTATATTTATATCATCAAAATTACTTCAGATACCTCGAAGAAAGTGATCTCTTAGAAATATAATGAAAAAACTATTTACCTACATCGTAAAACAAGAAAAATTCGCTCTACTATTAACACTGATGGTTCTAGCTTTAGGGTTAGGAGCTGGAATACAAATAAAGAAAGATATGTTTCCAAATATTGAATTTGGAGTTGTATTAATAGAAACAAATTATCAAAACGCATCGCCTTCGGATGTAGAATCCCAAATAACAAATAAAATTGAAGATGCAATCAAAGGAATAAACGGAATTAAGAGATTTAGATCGGAATCTAGAGAAGGATTTTCTAGAATAAACGTAATATTAGATATAGATACAAAGAATAAAGAAGAAGTGAAGAGTAATATAAGAGATGCCATCACAAAAATAAATGATTTCCCAGAGAATTTAGAAAAAAAACCAAGCATCACTGTAAAGAATAGTGATAGTTATCCACTATTAGAAATATTTATTAATGGGGATATGGATTATAAAAAAATAAGAAATCATGCGAAAGAAATTGAAAAACAAATAAAAGAAATACCAGGGATATCAAACATAGGAAAAATAGGTTTCTACGAAAAAGAAACTCTCGTTAAATTAGATTTAGATAAACTCAAAAAATATAAAATCACAATTCCAACTGTAATATCTAAAATAAAAGATAAAAATCAACGGCAATCAAACGGTTTGATAGAGTCCTACAACGATGAAAAACAAATTATAAGTCATTTTGAATTTAAATCGACAAAAGATATCGAAAATATCATCATACAAAGTAATTATGAGGGGACTGCTATATATGTGAAAGACATAGCAAAAGTAACTGAAGGATATGAAAAAGCAAAGATCATCGCAAAATTAAACGGTAAAAGAGGCATTGGATTAAACGTGTATAGATCAGGGAGTTCTGACATAGTAACAGTCGCTAAGAAAGTTAAAGAACAACTATCCAATTATCAAAAGCTACATGATGAGATAGATATTGCCTATGCGAAAGATTATTCGTATTACGTAGAAAACAGATTTTCTATCGTAAAGAACAACGGTATTATCGGTCTTTTACTGGTCCTATTACTACTAACAATATTTCTCGGTTTTCGTATTGCATTTTGGGTTGCATTAGGTATACCCGTTTCTATATTAGGAACCATATTTTACATGTATATGACCGGGAAGCCTCTAGATATTTTATCTATGGCGGGCTTTATTATTGTAATAGGGATCATTGTGGATGATTCGATAGTAGTCGCTGAGAGCATTACACAAGAAAGAGAAAAAGGAAAAAACGCGATTCAAGCATCTATAGATGGAATCTCTAATGTATTTCAACCAGTATTAACAACAATACTCACAACAGGTGTAGCCTTCGTTCCATTACTTATAATGCCCGGTCTAGTGGGAAAATTTATTGTAGCAATACCACTAGTAATAACTATTTCACTATTTATATCGCTACTAGAATGTGGAATAGCATTACCTGGACATTTAGTCAAAGGACTGAATAAAATTAAACCACAAAAAGAAAGTGAAAATATTAAAAAATTTGAAAAAATAAAATTAACATACAAAAAAACATTAATCAAGTTAATTAATCATCGATATATCGTTATACTCGTATTTATAGGATTATTCATAGGAAGTATATATTTGGCTATTAATAAAATAGATTTTATACTATTTCCCAACGAATCCGCTGAACAAATTGACATAAATTATGAATTAGAGGTTGGTACATCGTTAGAAAAAACTGCAGAGAAAACGAAAGAGCTTGAAAAAATAATTCATCAACTAAATACAAAAGAAAGGAAAGCATACTTTAGCAAAATAGGGATGAGTTGGGATGCAGAAAATGAAGTAATATCAAGGAGTCATAATAATGGCGTAATATCACTATATTTAACAAAATGGGATTCAAAAAGACGCACTGCTAAAGAGATACAATATGAATTAGAACCAAAACTTAAAGCCATAAAAGACATAAAAAAAATGAATATCACAACTGAAAGTGGCGGTCCACCAGTAGGTGCGCCAATATCAATTGAAATAATTTCAAATGATGATAGAAAAAGAAATGATATAACTAAAAAAATTCAAACAATTTTAGAAAACAACCCATTAATTAAAAATATCGAGAGAAATGATACTCTGCAAAAAAAGGAAAAAAGACTTAATGTAAACAACGAAAAATTATCGCGTCTAAAAATACGTCTTAAAGATATACTATATACGATACAGGGAGTATACAAAGGGGTTACAATCGCAGAAATAACACAAAACAATGAGACAACGAAATATAAGGTAATCGCAGAAGAAAGATTTAGAAAAAATACAGAATCGCTAGATAAATTATATATAAATAATTCACAGAATAAAAAGGTGCCTCTAAAAAATTTAATTAGCTTTCAAGATGGAGAAGGAACAAGCAACTACTATCATTACAAAGGAATAAGAAGTATCACAATAAAAGCAGCAATTAATGATAAAAAAACAACTGTAAAAAGGATCACAAAAGAATTGGAAAAGGAAATTGATAAATTAAATAAAGAAAATGTTGAAATAAAGTTTGGGGGAGAAGCAGAAGAGATAAACAAATCCTTCGATAGTTTAAAAATAAGTTTTATTCTTGCTCTTTTAGGGATATATCTAATACTAGTCGTCTTATTTAACTCTTATTGGCAACCCTTTATTGTCTTAACCGCCATACCCTTTGCAATAACTGGAGTAATACTCGCATTTTACACACATCAACAACCATTTACTTTTCTTGCATTACTAGGGACAGTAGGTCTAACCGGAGTGGTCGTAAACGACTCACTAATACTGGTTTATCAGATCAATAGGTTAAGAAGAGAAAACCCAGACAAGAGTTTAATAGAAAATATAAGCACAGCCTGCATGCATCGTATTAGACCAATATTATTAACAACGCTTACATCTAGCCTAGGTATGTTACCTTTGTCATATGGTATAGGTGGCTATGATCCCTTCGTAGCTCCGATGGGCTTAGCATTAGGTTTCGGTTTATTTTTTTCAACTCCATTAATATTAACACTGTTACCCTGCATCTACCATATTATTCAAGATTGTAAAAAAGAAATACTAAGAAATAAAAAGAAAAATGCTTTATAACATTCTAATAAACAAATTCAAAAAACTTACCTACGTTACCTACAATGAAAAATATAAAAATGTAAATGGCAATTCATACACAGAGCGATTTATTGGAAAACACCCTTTATTAAAACCAAAATTTATTATTATAAATAATGAAATTCAGGGATTCAAAAAGATAAACAAAAAAATAGAAAGCTTAGAAATATTTCAAATTTACTTCGAAATAGATTATTTTGTTAACGACGAAAATATAAAAGAAATAACCCAATTTGATATATACACTGAAGCAAATATTCAAGTACAAGATCAGCTAAAAGAAATTATCTATTTAACAACATTATTTGAAGATTCAATAAAATTTAATAGAGTATTCTCAGTCAATGAATATTCACGAGAAAGTATTACATTATTTTCAACATTACCAGATGCTTTAATAGAAAATGACATAGATGAAAGCAATGAACAAAATAAAGCATTTATAGAAATGGTAGTAGACTCAAAAATAACAATATTTATACAATTTATAAAAATACTAGATGACTTAATACTGAAAAAAAAGAGTTTAGACGATATATTAAAAATATTAAAAACTATAAAGACCAAGTAAAAATAAACTCTGAAAAAGCAAAATAATGTATTGATAAAGAATGAGCATTGGGAGAGAGAACGTAATCAGTAGTAAAAACACACTCAAATAAAGACTCTGTATTCGTTTGGACCTCAAACAAAGTAACATCATAAAAATGACCTAAATCATCACTTAAAAAAAGACAATCCTCAATAGAATCCATAGAAAATTCCGGGCACTGAGAGATATCTATAGAAAACGAGAAAAGAAGCGTACTTCCATTAACAAAACGCAAAGGCTTCACAGCTACTTTTATCGTATCTTTAATCTGTACTTGCTCGTCAAATGTAAATAAAGAGGGTGAAGAATAGAATTTAGTTAAATAAAGGAAACCACATAATAGTGAAAGAAAAATAAAAAAAAAATTCTAGTTCTTACACCCATTTAATAGAACAACCTAAGGAAGGTTTAACATAAAAATTTATTGGATTTGAAGAAATTAATGCAGTAACTGCCTCACGTAATGAATGATGCTTAACACGTGCTCGATCCTGCCAACAATCGTCAAATTGGCCATGATAAAATAAACGATTATCAGCATCTAACAAATATATATCAGGCGTACACTGAGCAGAATAAAGTTTAGCAATCTCTTGCTTATCATCAACTAAATAAGGGAATCTAAGCTTCAATGACGTAGATTTACGCTTCATATTAAGAACACTATCCTCTGGATAATCGTCATTAATATTAGGATTAATAGCAAGCGAATTAACACCTTTGGATGTTACATCAAAAGCTAATTCAATAAATCGAGTCCATAAAGCTTCTGCGTATGGACAATGATTACAAGTAAACAAGATAATCGTACCTAAACGTCCTTTAATAGAGTCTAAACTAAAAGAGTGACCATAAGAATCCAATAATTCAAATGATGGCATCACTTTGCCAGGCTCCACACTCGCAGATTCAGTTAAAACCATAATTAGACGTAATCTTTACTCAAAACAGAAAAAAACTCATGTCTATGTAAAAACTTTTCTCGTGGTTTACCTAATTTTTGACCAGCAGAAACTTCAAGCGAGTCGATCTTAAGCCAATCATCAAAAGTAACATAAGAAAGACCCTTTCCATCCAAATAAGAGAAAATAGCCTTAGCGTCTCGGTTCTTAGCTAATGGCAAAGATGAAATATTAGAAAGTAAGGTTGTGACTGTTTCTGTACTACAAGGTTTATTAGTGCCTATCACACCACTCGGTCCCCGCTTAATCCATCCACTGGTAAAAATACCTGGAATTTGCTGTCCATCTGAACCAATAACTTGACCTTTATCGTTAGGAATAATGCAACGTTTGTGGTCAAATGGTAGGCCCGGCATTTCGAGGCCTTTGTAACCAATACTACGAAAAACAAGGCCTCCATTAACATCAACGGCTTCACCAGTCTTAACTATATGTTGTCTAAAAGGTTCCCCTTCCAATTTAACTTTTTCACACCTAATTGCAGAAACAGTAGAAGTGCCTGAAAAAGAAACAGGGTTATGAAAAAATTTTAAATGTATCGTTTTAGATTTACCTGCAAAAGAACGCTTTGATAATTCTTCCAATACAGCAAAATTCTTTTGAGATTTAATATTTTTTTCAGATCTTAATTCAGATTCATTAGAGGCGGTCAAAACCAAATCAGCAGGATCAACGTTAACCGCACAATCTGCCAATTGACCCAATTCTTTAATCTCTAACTCAGTGAACGCAACTTGTACTGGACTGCGACGCCCCAAAAGAAAAATATTTCTAACTTGACTCTGTGCTAACGTGTCTAAAACTGGTTCTGGAATATCCGTTTCCTTCAATTCATCAGGCGTTTTTGCAAGAATTCGAGCAACATCAATAGCAACATTACCTTGACCAATAACAACAACGTTTTCACAAGAAAGATCAAAACTCAAGTCCACAAAATCAGGATGACCATTGTACCAGGCAACAAATTCACGTGCTGAATGTATATTTTGAAGGTTTTCACCTGGTAATCCAGTCAAACGGTCACCAGAGCTTCCATAAGAAAAAATGATGGCATCATAAAAAGATTTAAGTTCATCGACAGTAATATCCTTACCTACCTCAATATTGCCAAAAAAATTAAAAATTTGTGCATTTTTAGTTGCCACTCTTTCATAATACTTAGCAACTGATTTCATTTTTTGATGATCTGGGGCAACTCCACCACGCAGTAGGCCATAGGGGGTAGGTAGAGCATCAAATAAGTCTACAGAAACAAAGTTACTTGACTTAAATAAATGATCTACTGCATAAAAACCACTAGGTCCTGCACCAACGACTGCGACTCGCAAAGGGCATGCTTCAGTATTCAATAAAGACATATATAAACTCCAATTCTAATTAATATCTTTAAGTATACCCAAAAAAAGAAAAAAGATTAAGGTGCCGCAGCTTGAATAATCTTCTTATCAGAATCCAATAACTTATAATAACTTTTAGCAACAGATTGATAGCTCTGCTTCTCATACCAACTATCAAAACTAAGAAAAGAATTAGACTGCTCAAGATAACCTTGTAAAACAGCATAACTGTCGTCAGACTCCAAAAACTCAACCTCCCAATTTAACAAAAAAATAACCCCATTAGGACTTGAAAAAGCGTCTAAATCTAAAAAATATTTAACAACAGCAATATCCAATTTATCAATACGCTGATTATACAGAAATAAAACACCAGAGCGACTGCAAACAACATCCGAAGCCAACCCATCAATAATAATAGGGCCGTTTTCTCCTAAAACGGGATAATTACCCGCAACAGTGACCAATCGACCTAGATAATCAATTCTAAAATGCCCATCTCTCGTGTAACCAATACGGCCTTGATCTAATTGAACCTTAAAGAAAGCTTTGTTTTGGGCGCTTAAACAAAAATCTAACACACGCTCTGTAGGTACAGGGCGACCACTTATCCATTTATGCGTAGATTTAGCAACAACCTGACTAAGCCCTGTATCCTTGTTTGTATTGTGCGTAATCAAATATGTTTCACGGACATATCCAGGTGTTTGTGACTGCATCATATATTTTACCTTTTTATTAAGTTGATTTTCTAATGCAGATGTGGCTGTCATCAGTTCACGATAATCACGTCTAGCCGGAAGGTCATGTTCAAAACTAGTCGTTAATGCAAAAATAAAACTAACAAAAAAATAAAGGTTAAAGAGTAAAAAATTAAGAAACATCACCTAAAGAATAACATAAAAAAAAACTAAAGTGATATGCTATATGAAATAATAGTTTTAGGTTCAATAGATTTTCTATTTGTGAATATTCGTGAAAAACTAAATCCCTTTTTAGACAAGGATATCTTATAATCCATCAAATCTTTAAAGGGATAAGACTCCAAGATAAATTCGCTGTAATAATAGCCCAAGGAAGATGAAAAAATAAAGGAATCCAAAAAACTCTTTTTATAAGAAATCTGATAGTAAGAATCAGACGCAAAATTAAACTTGTCAGACGAAACTAAAGTAGAAATCAGAAAAGAGAAATCACGAAGCGATAAATCAAATGATAATTCAGCATACTCTAATTGACTTGTAGAAAATCTTGAAGGGTAAGTAAAAAAAGTTAAGACAGAATTAAAATTAACAGGAAAAGAACCCACGTTAAACTTAGACCGATACCCCAACATATAATCCAGCTCATAAGATGTTAATTGAGTCTTCGCATCAAAAATATCAACAGTAAAAAGAGCAATACCAAAATAAATAGGTGAGGAAGTGTTTAACTCGAGAATACCTGACATAGAGATATGATCATTGGTAGATTGCAATAAACCTCGAGAAACATAAGAAGAATGTAAGGACAAACCAGAAGAAATAGAGAATCTATTTAAAAAAGAAAAATCAAAAGAAGGAAAAACAGGAAAAGCAAAAAATGAAGATTTACTTAAAGGTCGAAGATCCAAATCCAAAAAACGCTTACGTTTATAGATCGCTGCCTTTGTTAGCGCCCAACCAGCATCAGCTTTAGACACATACATATAATCAGAAAAAAAGAAGAAGTCCCCCAAAATATTAATATCAACCAATTTTTTTAACCCTTTTCTAGAATCATAAAAAGAAAAATTAAATGAAATAGGATTAGAATAGGAAATGACATCCGAATCTCCAAGATAAGCATGAATAACACGAGCCAATTCATACTTTGTCAGTAATTTAGTAGGAGAAAAAGGAGAAAAATAGAAAGGGGAAAGAGTGCCAAATTTAGTCACAAAACGAATATAAGATTGACGCGCCCAACTGGGAACAGAAGATGGAACAGAAAGTGCCGATACGGATGAAACATGATCATTCGTAATGGACAATAAACGATCCATGTACACCACAAATTCCATTTGAGTGAGATTAGAACGACCTTTGTACTGAGGCTTAAGTAAAGAAACATCTTTCGCATCACGTATAATACGTTTAGCATAGGGTAACACCAGTAAAGAATTAACAGAAAAAGGTTCTGAAAAAAGATAGAAAGGAAAAAAAAAAGATAGATAACAGTAAAAAAATAAACTTCACGAATTAAAAATTAGTGAAAACTTAAAACCATGTCAAGAAATAAAAAAAGATAAGGCGTTCAAATTCAAATGAAGATAGAAAATGACAAAATAATGTCGTAAGTAAACACTATGCTTCAAAAACGAAGAAAAAAAACAATAGAACTGAGATTTTAACTTAAAAACTATCAAAAAACTATTAGCGAAAAAACTTAGTTAGTTTAGCATGGTTTTCGGGGAGAAAAATCTCATCATCATTAAACAACTTCAGAATCGCCAAGAATATCGGGCTAGATTTTGTGATTTTTCCACTGCATATGGCATCGCAAATGATTGTTTCAGAATCAAATAATAGATACCCGCTACGTATATGTGCTGCTATATCATCATGAGAAACACCTGGGGTATCTTCACCTTTTTGAAGATTTTCTAAGATAGTACGCCTATCTTCATCTTTAGAAAAATTTAGGGGCGACGAAAAAGGATTGGCTCGTAAAGGAACTCTTCTTGCTGAAGTATATGAATCTCCTGACCCACAGATGATGATCTATCCATAATACCCCCCACGTTTATCGTTATATATAGTCATACCCTTATTTCTAAGATGTTAAACATTTTTGGTGAAAAGAAATAATCAGGTGATGAAATAAACTATCAGAATTTTATGCGAGGGAAGTGAAGATTTACTGTCTGTGCTGGTAGAGGAAACGATGTTTCACACCTTAATAAAATGTTTGCATATAGTAAAAAAAGGGTATAGGGATAAAGAGGGAAAGTAATAAAGGGGGAATAATAATGGATTTAAATCATGCTTTAGAGAGGAAATCTCATTTACAAAAAGGAGCTCTTAAAAGCGGAGTAGGTGTAACTCCTGATGGTCATGAGGCGCCTTCGTTAGTTGCTTCGGGTACTGCTGAGGCGTTGACTAAAGGAGAATCTCCAAAACCAGTGGACGCATCAAAAAAAACAGACGAATCATCAGAAATACCAAGGCCAACAGAGCCATTACGTACAGAGGCGGTTACAGCAGCACACCCAACTCAGGAATTAGCCGCTGTGGAGGTTAATCTAGAAGATCCAGAGAAGGTTAAATCCTTGGTCACAACGGCATTAGATAGACATTACAAAGTCCCTTTTAGAGGAAAAGAAGCGGCACAAACTGGGAAACTCAATCGTCGCTTGCATGGAGCAACGCATGTAAGCCGGGTGGCCTGTAATGCCTTATTTTTTGCCGAGTTTGCACAACAAGAGATGGGGGAAAAAGCCTTAAGTCCCAAAGAAAAATCCTTGTTAGAGTTAATTGCCATTTATCATGATTCCGGAAATGTGAACGACGGTACAGGTGTTGATACCAAAATAAAGCGTTATGTTAAGGATACAAACCCTGAAGACTCTCATGACTTTTCTCATGAAGCAGGGCATGTCCAACGCTTTTTAGATGATATGCTAGAGGCGGGAGTCGCCGATGACGATGATCTCAGAGCAGCTGCTTTTGCAATTGAAATGAAAGATATTCCAACAGCGGAAAGTCTAGATAAGCAAATGGGTGCCGGGAAGGGGTTAAATGTTAAATTAGCCTGCACAAGGACAATCAATGGGGATGGATCCTATTCTTATCAAACACTACAAGAATATATCCAAGGAAAATCAGGTGTAAAATGTGAAACAACTCAAGGGTGTATTGATTGGTTAACAGCACATCAAACACCAATGCAAAGGTATCTGCATGATGCCGATTGTTTAGATATTATTCGAGCTAGATCCCACTTTGATCCAGCATATTTAAGCTTATATTCTCAAACACCCCCAGAAAGCACACAAAGAGCCTTATTAGATCAGGTGATAGAAAGACATAAGGTATTCATAGATCGTACAGACAGGAAGGGGACTCTTCATCAGGCCTGTGAACATAGTGAGGACCCCTATGGTTTTATGAAAGAGCAACTAGAAGTAAGATATGTTCAAGAATCTGTTAAAGTTGCGCATCAAAATGACCATGAACTACCCGATAAAGAAAGGCTTCTAGAAGGTCTTAGTATGGCAGATTTGTATATTTGTAATCCAGAAAAGATAGCGTCAAAGTTAGTGCCAAGAACTGAAGGCACACGCCCCAAAGTAACAGCCGCAGAGCTTAACGGCCAAACCTTTGCGTACCGTGCGATAAAGTCCTTTGATGAGGAATTAGCTGTGCTGGGTAGTAATTATGGCGTTTTACAAGAATTAGAATATCCAATTTTAGATTCTGAGTCGAAACAGGCCTTATGTGAGTATTTGAACTTTTCTGATGCAGAAGCAAGGCATATTGTTGAATTTTTAAAGAGTTCTGAAGTGCAAAATGTTTTGACCGAAAATAAGGTCTCTTTTTTTGAGGAGTTGACCCCAGAGCATCAGCAGAGTGTGTTAGAAGGATTACAATCAAGGCTTTCAGAGGACTCTGAACAGCAAATTGATTTAAAAACATGTTCAGACATTTTAAAAACAGTGAAGATGCAACAGCTGCGAAACTATGTTCGAGACAATAAAAAGACGCCCGAAAATAAAGAAGGAACACCATTAAAATGGCGGCCTTGTACCTTAACAACACCCGAAGTTAAGCCCCTAATTTTTAATGCTCAGGTGGCCTTGGTGTTTGATCCAGTAATGAAAGGATTTTCTTATAAAAAAAATGTGGGTTCAAATAGGGCTGGCAAAAACAGTTTTGATTATACCCCTCAACAAGGTGGGAATAAAAATCAAGGGGCCTTACAGGCAGGGAAAATGGCGGAGAGTCATGCACGGATGCACGGAGAAGTGGCAGATAGGGGGTTGGGGCGTGTTGATCAACAGCGCTTGAGACACAATGAAACACTCTCAGCTTATACAATAGAGGATGTCAGAGCAGCGGTATTGATGAATTGCCGATTAGATGGAAGTGAACAGTTAAATACGGAGCAAAAGGCTATGTTACGTAAGAATTATGAAGAAGTCTGTTATCGTTCGGCTCATCTAGGACGAGTCTTGCCGATGTTTGCCTTTGTTCCTGGTGAAGGTTATCAGGGAGTGAATATTCAACACATAGATGAAGCTCTTAAAAGGAATAAAACAAGTGATCTTAAATCAACGTCAGAAACAATGAAGCCACATGGTATAACTTATAGTGGATTATCGTATAAGGAGTTAACGCAAAGTGCTGATTTAGAACGTATAAAATATATGGATTGGCATGATATGCATTGGCTACTGAGTGAGGATACAGTGTCACTAGCCCCAACAGAAGGCATAGAGATTTCAGATGTTGCAGAAATAGTTAAAATGAGAATGGATATATCAGAGATAGATTTTGATGAAACAAAAGTAGATGCATCAGAACTAGAAAGTGGAACATATGTAAGATTCAGCAGAAAAGAGCTAATGCAAGATTATGGGGAAGTGAGTGAGATAGTAATTAAACAAACACAAGAAGGGATGTTTGAAGTGAAAATAAAAAGTGCATTTGCTTTTGAACTTAATGGTCAAATAGACCTTGACGAAGAAGTTGCTACAAAAAGAGATAATTTAGAAGAATCATTGCAAGGACTTTTAGTTGATTTAAAGAGCTTGAATAGTCAAGATAGTCAAGCGCTTATGTTGAAAAAAAACGCATTTAAACTATCGAAACAATTATCCGACCCATCCCAAAGACAAGAGATAAGAAAAGCGAGCGAAGCAGAACACAGCCCCGACGGAACAGACTTACAGTATTGTTGTGATCTTGCCGAGCCCGAAGGTCATTATGTCGTGGTGTATAAAGATGCAAGCACCCATGAAGAAAAGTTTCTTCTCAAAAATAAAGAAGGTGTTGAGCCCCACCCTGATTATTCAGGCCTTATTGATAAAGCTTTCAACTCAAAGAGCGAGGGGAGTCTGTACGCAAGCATGGTAAAACAGCTATGTGTTTCATACGTTGATAGAGTTAATTCCTTGATGGGTGATCATCAAGAGTGGCCGTTTAAATTTATCGCGATTCAAACAAATGGGAGTAAAACTTATTTACAAATCATCCCAAAAGAGGGCCAAAGTAAAGATGCGTGCCTAGGCTATATGAACTCTTTGTCACACCCTGAAGGAAGCCCTGCCAAAGATAAGGCGCATAAATTTCCACAATTACCACAAGACCATGTGTTTGTAGAAGTGTATATGCCTGCCTTAGAAGCGTTGATTGAATAACGTTCTGGTGATGCCTAATGATAAAGGTGTCAGAGTGTTATGCACGGATAGTGTCAGAGCTAACGCATAAAAGCGATGGCGGAGAGTAAGGGATTCGAACCCCTGGAGCCGGTTAAGACTCAACGGTTTTCAAGACCGCCGCATTCGACCACTCTGCCAACTCTCCGTTTATAATCTTAACAAAAAAATAAGACAAAAACCACAAAAAATAAATTATAGAAAACGTGTTTTTATAGAAATTAAATCAGTATTGGTAGGAGGGTAGGGCAAAGAAAAATCATATAGATCAGGTAAGGGAGATAAATCATTAAAACTTAAGAAACTTAAAAGTCCACATATAACATGAGGAAAACAACGTTCAAGACGTAACAAAAGTTTAAGACGAAAAAAATCAAAAGGGTCATCCAAAAAAATAATCACATCGACATTCTGAAACAAAGAGACGTCTTTAACACAAAACTGACTATCAGAATAATAGAGTAAACAATGCTCCGAAAAGCACTGACGAAAAAGCAAGTCAAAAGAAGCGATATTTTTTCCAATACATATAATATGTCTCTGCATATATATATATTACAATATATATAAAAAATGTAAATATGATTTATAAGATCATAAATTAACGATAAACTTTAATTTCTCCATTAGCCAACTTTTTAAAATAATCAAGCGTCCATTTTTTAACTTTGCCAACTAAGAAAAATAGAGCAATGGTATTAGGAATAACCAACAAACCAATCATAAGATCAGAAAAGTTAACAACCAAATTTAACGACTCAATAGCTCCATAAAAAACTAAAGCAACAAATAAAAGTTTATATAAAAATATAAATTTCTTACCGGATAAAAAAACCAACGCAGTTTCTCCATAATATGACCAGGTAATCATAGTAGAGAAAGCGAAGAAAAAAACAGCAAACGTAATGAAAATAGATCCAAAACGATAAAAGAAATGATCAAAAGCAAAGGTTGTTAAGGCAATACCGGGCAATACCTTCACCGAAGTAAAATCATCAAAAGACCAGCTCACATCCTTACCTACACCCTCAATCTTTAAATAAAATTGATTAGAGCGGGATGAAAGTAATCCCAACGACTCATGAAGATGCAAAAGGCAATACTCCCATAAATTCTGATGATGAAAGTTTTTGGCCTCAACCAATGGGACTTTCGAAAATTCAGGATAATTAGTAGCTGCAGCAAGATTCTCACCCTTTTTCAACATCAAAGATGAAAGTTCATTGAAGTCAGTATCCAAAATAGTCACTCGTATATCTCCACTACGCTTAAAATAAGAAAAGCGATATGTTAATTTTTCTGAATCAAAAGGGCCAATTACTATCGGTTGGTGATCTGAACCAGCGTAATTGTAATCAAGATGCATCTTAGAATTAACGACATTTTTTAAACTCACTCGGGAATCTAAAAGATTATGTGGGATAACCTGCCAATGTTTAGGCATATCAGTGACTATAGAGCTTTCAAAGCCATAAGACACATGATCATCAGAAATGTAACGCCCCGAACCATATAAACCACTCATAATAATAATCAATGCAGTGGCAGTACATACAATTATTGTATCAACTAAAGGACCAATAGAAGCAACAATACCCTCCCGTACAGGATAATTAGTTTTAACAGCAGCATGAGCAATCGCAGCAGAGCCCAAACCAGCCTCATTAGAGAAAATCGCACGACGCACTCCCCACATAACCACGGTTCCTAAAACACCACCAGCAGCAGCAGAACCCGTAAACGCATCTGTAAGAATGACCTGAAATGCCAAAGGTACCAAAGATATATTTAATAAACAAATTAAAATAGCACCAAAGACATAAACACAACACATAAAGGGGACTATTTTAGAGGCTACAGAACCAATCCGTTTAATACCTCCAATTATCACCAAACCCGTCAAAATACATAAGGCTATTCCAGTAATAGAAGTAGAGAGACCATAATTTTCAAAAAGAGCAGAAGCGGCTTGATTAGACTGAAACATACAAGCAGAACCGAAACCAGCCAAAATTATACAAACAGCATAAAATTTACCCAAAAAACGCCATTTTTCTCCCAACCCTCTGACAATATAGTACATTGGTCCACCACGAAATTCGCTTTTATCCTCAGAAGAAACGCGATAATGAGTCCCCAAGGTACATTCCACATACTTGGTAGCCATACCAAAAAGACCTACAATCCACATCCATAAGATAGCACCAGGTCCACCCATTGATATAGCAATGGCGACACCAGCTATATTTCCTAAACCAATTGTGCCTGATAAAGCAGCTGATAATGCTTGAAAATGAGTAATTTGACCATCTTCATCTGGGTCATCATAACGACCTCTCAATAAATCAACTGCATGCCCAAGACAGCGAAATTGTATAAACCCCATACGAAAAGTAAAGTAAAAAGCACTAGCTAAACACAAAATGGTGACTGGCCAATTCCATACTAAACCAAGCAATTTTTCAATAAAATAAGAAAACATTACGCAAATTATACGAAAAAACACCAAAAAGGTATAGACAAAAAAAAATTAAACAGGTAGTATACAAAAAAACGGAGGGGAAAAGGAGTAAAAATATGACAACAAAACAAAAACAAAATAAATTCAAAACGTTAAACGTAGGATTTAATCATTTCATTCCATTAGACAGACTAATAGCAGTGGTAGAGCCCGAGTCAGCAGCTGTAAAAAAATTAATAAAAAATGCAAAAGAAACAAACAATCTAATTAATGCAGCATCAGGAAGAAAAGTAAAATCTGTCTTAATTATGGATACTAACCAAATCATATTAGCCTCTATAGCAGTTTCAACACTATCGCAAAGAGTCATATAATTCATTTATTCGTCAAAAACAGTTATACTGCCCTGAATGCAAGATAAAATATTTGTAATATCCGGACCATCCGGTGTAGGAAAGGGCAGTATTATAGACCAGATATCAAAAAAATTAAAAAATATACATATAGCCACATCTGCAACAACAAGAGAGCCAAGAAAAGAAGAAGAAAAGAACAAAAGATACTATTTTATCAGTAAAGAAGAATTTCAAGAAAAAATTAAAAAGAACGCCTTCATAGAATATTGCAAGGTACATAACAATTTCTATGGAACTTTAAAGACAGAATTAAATCCACTAAATGAAGGAAAAATAGTCATCTTAGAAATAGACACACAAGGTGCTGAAAAAATTAAAACAAAGATTAACGGACTCTTCATATTTATTGCAGCGCCTTCCCAACAAGAACTAAAAAAACGATTAGAAAATAGAGGAACTGAAAGCAAAGAAAAAATAGAAGAACGACTCAAGAACGCAAAAAAAGAATTGCAAAAAACAAATATATATGATTATGTTCTAATAAATAAAAAAATTGAAGAAAGCGCAAACTTAATAATAAAGATTATTCAGAAAGAGAGGATGAACAATGATAAATAAAATAAATGACATAAATTATCCAGAAACAGATTTAGAACAATTAAACAAAAAAATTCCAAACCGTTTTATATTAAGTATTGCAGTTGCAAAACGAGCAAAGCAACTCAAAGAAGGTATTAAACCATTAGTTGAGTATAACCCTGACGAACCCTACAGTTTCATTCTTATTGCTTTAAAAGAAATCAGTGAAGGTAAAATCAACGTAGATATCATAGAAAAAGAAGACGAAGATACAAACAAATTACAAGAATTAGATCAATTTCTTGAACAAGAAGTAAAAAAAGAAGAATCAACAGCAGTAAAAGCTGAAAAGAAATAAATTTGTCGGAAAAATAAAAAGAGACAGAGAAACTAACAAATTACAAGAATTAGATCGAGTTCTTGAACAAGAAGTAAAAATAGAAAAAAAGGCAGCAGTAAAAGCTGAAAAAAAGTGTGTCGTTAGACTATTAAAACTGTTCAGATTAAACTAACTGTCCTTTGATTCTTTATCTTTAGGATCAGAAGCGAGACCTGACTCAAATTCCTTTTTAGCTAAGCCTAAAGATTTAGCAAATTTAGGAATTGCCGCGGCTCCAAAAAGAACGAATATAATCAACGCTATTATAATTAACTCAGTTGTACCTAACATAATCTGAAACTATAACAAAAAAAGAATGAAGATTCAAACGTATAAAAATGAAGTGCATCAAGAATCTTTAGTGTTTTTAGTGGAAGAACGACGAGAGTCCTCATAATCAAGTGACAATTGAGAATAAAGGTCTAAAATCTTAGATTTAAAAATTAACACTTTTTGATAATAACGTCCGATATAAAAACAGATTTTCGGATAATCACTAGGACGCACAAAAATCAAAATAAGAATTAAAATTAAAAAAATTTCAACAAAACCCAAACTAAACACGGTAGCGCTCTCCAAGACCGAAAATTTTAGCAATTAATAAAGAAGTAAAAAACATGACAATAAGAGGTAGGGCAAAACTGAGCTGCGAAATCAAATCAGGAGGAGTAAGAAATGCAGAAGCAATGAAAATAAAGACAACAACATAACGACTGAACTTGAATAATTGGGTATAAGTAAAGCAATTAAAATAAATCAAAATTAAAAGCAATATAGGAAACTGAAAGAGTAACATCGCTAAAAAAATAAATTGGATGATGTAAAATATACTATCATGAAAATGTAACAAGAGACCTATATTATCAGGCACAAAAACAGAACTAGTAAGTAAAGGAATTGTATAAGGCAAAATAATAAAATACATTAAGTAAATACCCAACAAACTCAAAGCAAATGAAGGAAAAATTAATAAAAATAAGAAACGGCGTTCATGACCTTTTAGGGCGGGAAAAATAAATCTTAAAAAATGAAATAATAAAAATGGAAAGGCTGTTATAAAACCAAAAAATAATGAACATTTTAATTTTGTAAAAAAGCCTTCAAAAATGCTCGAAACATAAAGTTTATCAGAAAATAAGGTATCTATTTCACTAAAAGGATTAAGCAACAAAAAAATAAAAAAATCATAAAAAAAATAACAACAGAACGAAAGAACAATCCAGACAGAAAAAGAAATTAAAACTCTATATTTTAATTCTTTTAGATGTAACCTCAGAGACAATAGATCCAAAACACTAGTTAAAATTCAGAAAATTACGAGCAAAAAAATTAGAACTAAGCATGGTTTTATACATTAAAGAATCATCAGAAATAGGGGGAGCAAAAGATTGGGACTCATAATTGTCAAAAGGAAAAGAAAGTAATGCCTTGGGATCAATTGATTGTGAATTCACAAAAGAATCGACACGTTTTAGATGAATACTTTTTTTGGGAGTTTTAACTGGCTTCTTCGTCCTTAATACGTAAGTATGAAGGATATGTTTAGAAATATAACCTAAAAAAAAGACCCCAGAATAAAAAAAGAGTTTAATACTATATTCTTTAGGTAACATGAAAAAAAAGTTTATACCAAAAAAAACTATGATATATTTGATAAGTAGTGGAGTACTTACATTCTTAATCATGTTTATTAGAGTAACAAAAAGAGTTAAAAAAAACAATAAATAACCACTTAATTACAAGCGTTTAAAATATAAAAAAAGAGGGTAAATATATTATAGGATGAAATACGAAAATCTATTAGAATTATTAGAAAAAAATTACAAGAAAAACCCCACAAAAGGGGCCCTTTACCACAAAGAAGGAACAACCTACACTAGGTTAACATACAAGGAGCTAAGAGAAAAAGTAAAAAATCTGGCTGACTCTTTAAAAAAATTAAACTTAAAAGAAAAGGACTCAGTTGCACTACTAGCAAATAATAGACCTGAATGGGTTATAAGTGACCTTGCTATACTATCTATAGGCTGCAGCGTCGTGCCCATTTACCCAACGCTAAGTAATAAAGAAATACTTTATATTTTAAAACATTCTCAAAGTAAATGTATCATCACAGAACTTAAAAACCATAAAAGCTTAAGCAAAGACATTATCAGCTATTCAAAAGAGATTATAATAATCGCATTAGATCAAGAAAAAGAAGGCAAAACAAAAAGTTTTAATCAATTAATAGAAGGAAAAAATAAAACAACCTACGAAAACGACATCAAAAAATTAAACAGAGAAACGATTGCTAGTATCGTATACACGTCAGGAACTACTGGGCCACCAAAAGGCGTACAATTAAGTCATGGGAATTTTTTAAGTAACATAGAAAGTATAGTAAAACGACTCCCACTAACTAACAATGAGCGAGTGCTATCCTTTTTACCCTTATCCCATGTATTCGAGAGAACAGCAGGGTACTATACGTTACTAGCCTTAGGGGGGGAGATTTATTACGCAGAAAATATAGAAAGCATATCAAAAAATATGCTCGAATGTAGCCCAACTGTCATGATTAGCGTACCCAGATTATACGAAAAAATGCAAAATAAAATACTAAACAATTTACCCCCCATAAAAAAGAGAATTTTTAACTGGTCGCTAAACATAGGAAAGAAAATAAGACATAAAAAAAAGAAAAAATTAATCGATACTATTTGCCTAGCAATAGCAAATAAACTGGTTTATTCAAAAATTAAAAAGAAAACAGGAGGCGCATTAAAATTTTTTGTATCAGGAGGTGCCCCATTAAATAAAACTTTAGCAGAGTTTTTCTATGGTTTAGGAATATTAATTATAGAAGGTTACGGCCTAACAGAATCATCACCTGTCATCAGTTGTAATCACCCAAAAGCCTTCAAATTTGGAACAGTGGGAAAAGCTTTAGATTGTTCAAAGATAAAATTAAGTGAGGAGAATGAGTTATGTGTTAAGGGCCCTCATATCATGAGGGGCTATTTAAACTTAAAAGAAAATACCATTGTAAAAATAGATAAAGATGGTTGGTTACATACAGGAGACATAGCAGAAATTGATAAAGAAGGATATATAAAAATTATAGATAGAAAAAAAGATATCATCATATTATCGACAGGAAAAAATATAGCTCCACAAGTGATAGAAGAAGCAATAAAAACATCACCCTATATCTCTCAAATAGTAATAATAGGTAATAAAAAGCCATATTTAACAGCATTAGTTGTGATAGATAAAGAAAATATCATCAAATTTGCTATTGAAAATAAAATTTCATATGATTTATATGAAGATTTAATCCAAAAAGAAGAAATAATAAAGAAAATAGAAAACGAAATATCAGAAAAACAAAAAAGGGACTCTAATTATAAGAAAATTAAAAAATTTGCAATTATAAAAGGTGAATTCACACAAGAGAATGGGGAGTTAACACCTACCCTTAAACCAAAAAGGAAGATAATAACAGATAAAAATAAAAAACAAATAGAGTATTTATATAATGAAAAAAGATAGAAAAGAAAGAATAGCGGTAGTAGCTGGGGTAAGATCACCATTTATCAAGGCCGGTGGAGACTTAAGTAAGTCAAGCGCAGATAATTTAGGCACGCACGTACTAAAAGAATTGCTAAAAGAAGAATGGATAGATAAAAGTAAAATAGATGAAGTAATAATAGGAAATGTTGCACAACCAGCTCATGCTGCAAATATTGCACGAGTAATTGCATTAAATGCAGGATTAAACAAAGAAATACCGGATTTTAATGTACATAGATATTGTGCGTCAGGAATGGAATCAGTCTCATCGGCAGCTTATAAACTACGATGCAATGATGCAAAGCTAATCATAGCAGGGGGAACAGAATCAATGAGCAATATTCCATTCCTATTTACCCCAGAATTGAAATATATATTGGAAAGCTTATCAAAAGCAAAAACAATCAAACAAAAACTGAAAATTATCAAACATATAAAACTAAAATATTTAAAACCAATAATAGGTCTTATTCAAGGATTAACAGATCCAACATGCAATATGATTATGGGGATAACAGCAGAAAACATAGTGCGAGAATTTAAAATTACTAGAGAAGAACAAGACCGATACTCTTTAGAAAGTCATCAAAAAGCAATAAAGGGCGAAGCAAATAGAAAAGAAGAAATATGTCCAATACCTACACTCCCCAATTACAGTAAAATACTCACAAAAGATGATGGGCCAAGGAAAGAACAAACTTAATAATCTTTAGATAATCTAAAAAAATTTTATTAAAAAGAAAAATGGACAGTCACTGTCGGAAATGCATGTCCAATTACAGATGGAGCTGCAATGCTAGGATTAATGACAGAAACAAATGCAAAAAAAGAAAATCTAAACGTTTTAGGCTACATAAATGATTTTTGCTACGCAGGTTTAGACCCCAAAAAAATGGGTTTAGGCCCAATATATGCAACACATAAATTACTTAAAAAAACAGATAGAAAATTAAAAGATATTGATTTAATAGAAATAAACGAAGCATTTGCAGCACAGGTTATTGGAAATCTAAAGGCATTTGAGTCCAAAAAATTTGCAGAAGAAGAATTAAATGAAAAAGAAGCATTAGGTGAAATAGACCCTAATAAACTTAATGTAAACGGAGGGGCTATAGCATTAGGACATCCGGTAGGAACAAGTGGAACACGTCTTATATTAACATTACTAAAAGAATTAAAAAGACAAAGAAAACAATCTGGAATTGCAACACTTTGTGTAGGGGGAGGCCAAGGCGCAGCATTTTTATTGGAGTCAAACTAATGTCGAAAAATATTTCACTCATAAAACATAAAGATAATATCGCAATATTAGATATAAATTTAAAAGAAGAAAAAGTAAATAAACTAAACGCAGAAACATTAGAAAATTTAGATCAATTATTATCTGAAGTAGAGAAAGACAATAAAATAAAGAAATTAGTTATTAGAAGTTCGAAAAAAAATATTTTTATAGCTGGCGCAGATATAAAAGAGATTCAAGAACTTAAAACAGAAAACGAAACACGAGAAAAATTAAAAAAAGCTAACAGGATTTTAACGAAATTAGAAAAAATAAAAGTCCCTACAATAGCAGCCATTCAAGGCGCTTGCTTAGGAGGAGGCTTAGAACTGGCATTAGCCTGCGATTACAGAGTCGCAAGTGACCATCCAAAAACACAATTGGGTTGCCCTGAAGTTAATCTAGGGATCATACCAGGGTTTGGAGGCACACAACGATTACCAGAAATTATAGGTCTTAAAGAAGCATTGAAAATGATCATTAGCGGTAAAAGTATAAACATAAAAAAAGCGAGAAAAATTAAATTAATAGATAAAATGATCAACGAAACATTTTTTGAAGAGCATTTAATGGAATTTGTAAAAAATATACCCACTAAAAAAAGAAAGAAAAAAAGAAAGAAAAAAATTGAAGACAGAAATCCCATTGTACAAAATCTAATCATTAATCTGACAAGAAGAAATATAAATAAAAAAACAAATGGACAATATCCAGCCCCAATAGCTGCATTAGATGTAATACAAAAAAGCATTAATCTCTCTTTTGAGAGAGGTCTAAAGATAGAAACCAATGCGTTTATTAAGCTATCCAATAATCAAATATCTAAAAACTTAATCAATTTGTTTTTCACTCAAGAAAAGATAAATAAACTCTACAGAGATCATCCTCAACATGATAAAACCTTAAACAGTTATGTAATTGGCTCAGGATTAATGGGATCAGGAATTGCTTGGACACTAAGCTATAAAGGAATCAATACAACAATAAAAGATATAGAATGGGCAAATGTAAGCAAGGGACTAAATTCTATCTACAACATTTACAAAAGTATAAAAAAAAGAAAGAGATGGAAAGAAAGAGACATTCAACAATTTATGTACAACATAAATGGAGATATTAATTATAATGGCATAGAAAAAAATGACATTATTATAGAGGCAGTATTTGAGGACATATTACTAAAAAAGAAATTATTAAAAGAAGTAGAACAAAAAAACAGAAACGGAATAATCGCAACAAACACATCTTCATTATCCATAACAGAAATAGGCAATTCCTTACAAAACCCAGAAAGATTAATTGGCTTACATTTCTTTAGTCCAGTTAATCGTATGCCACTTGTCGAAGTTATAGCAGGCCAAAAGACCAGTAAGGAAACACTAGAAAAAACAATCCAATTAACTAGAAGACTTAATAAAACCCCCATCATTGTAAAAGATTGTCCAGGATTTCTAATCAATAGAATATTAATACCCTATGTTAATGAAGCAATCTTATGTTTAGAAGACGGAGCTGAAATTGAAGAAATAGACACCTTGATGGAACATTTTGGTATGCCTTTAGGCCCATTAAGACTAGCAGATGAAGTAGGGATAGATATTGGATATAAAGTAGCAAAGGTTTTAGAAAAAGGATATGGAAAACGGATGAAAGTAGCTGATAGTTTTGAAAAAATTATTAAAAATAGAGACCTAAGAGGCAAAAAAAGTAAACAAGGTTTTTATATATATAAAAATAAAAAGAAAAAGATTAATAAAAAAATATATAACTACGTAAGGGACAAAAAAAAGGTCACAAAATATACAAACATACATAAAGACTGCCTAGATCGATTAGTATTATCAATGATCAATGAGTCTATGAAATGCTTGGATGAAAAAGTAGTTGAAACTGTAGAAGCTCTAGATTATGCAATGATTTTAGGGACAGGCTATCCTCCTTTTAGAGGGGGCCCGTGTAGATTTATTGATCAGGAAGGAGTAAGCCAAATCATAAGAAAATTAGAATATTTGGCAAAAACATATGGAGAAAGATTTAAGCCATCAAAAAAATTAATTGAATTAGAAGAAAAAAAAGAGAAATTATACAACTAATAAAGGAGTATAAATGGACGAAACAACAAGTATATTAATTATCTTACTGATTTTAATAACAACAGGATTATATAAAAAATACAGTCTATTTTATTTTTCAATAATTTGCATCACAGCCATAGTGCTCTTGAATGAATCAATACTTTTACTAACTATACTTAGTTTAGTCATACTATGTATAAATATTAAACAAATAAGACGATATCTTATCTCATATCCGATATTAAAAACATTAAAAGCGCTAAATATACTACCCAAAATATCAGACACAGAAAAAACAGCTATAGAAGCAGGTTCAGTATGGATGGACGCAGAACTATTTTCGGGAAAACCAAATATTAAAAAAATGATATCTCAAAAAAACATTCAATTATCGAAAGAAGAAAAATCATTTTTAAATAATCAAACCGAAAAATTATGTGAAATGACAAATGACTGGGAAGTACATAAAAATAGAGAGTTTTCAAAAGAAATTTGGGATTACTTAAAAAAAGAGAAATTTTTTGGGCTTTGTATTGAAAAAAAATATGGGGGACTAGGATTTTCTGCAAGAGCACACAGTGAAATAATAAAAAAAATAGCCTCTAGATCCAGTCCCTTAAGTATAACAGTAATGGTACCAAATTCACTGGGCCCAGCTGAACTAATTGCTCACTATGGAACAGACAAACAAAAAGAAAAATATTTAAAGAATCTTGCCAATGGAAACGAAATACCTTGCTTCGCATTAACAGAAACACCAGCTGGCTCCGACGCTGGCGCTATGCAGTCAGAAGGGATTGTATTCAAAGACAAAGATAATAAAATTAAAATCAAAATAAACTTCAAAAAAAGATATATATCATTAGCTGCGATTTCAACCATATTAGGTCTCGCATTTAAACTTAGAGACCCCGAAAAATTAATAAGCGAAAAAGTAGACATTGGAATTACCTGTGCACTAATACGTAGCAGCACAAAAGGCATCATTAAAGAAAAGCGTCATGACCCACTTGGAGTCCCATTTTATAATTGTCCTATAGAAGGGCAAGATATCATAATATCAATTTCAGATGTAATTGGAGAAGAAAAGGGACTTGGTAAGGGATGGAAAATGTTGATGGAATGTTTAGCAGCAGGTAGAGGAATATCTTTGCCCGCAACGTGTACGGCAGGCATACAGCAAACAGCAAGAATATCTAGCTCATATGCGTCCATCCGAGAACAGTTTGGTTTAAACATAGGCAAATTTGAAGGTATACAAGAACCATTAGCCTATATTGCCGGTATGTCATATATAATGGAATCAGCAAGACAATATACATGTATACCGCTAGATAATGGAGAAAAACCAGCCATAATTTCAGCCATTATGAAATATCATACAACTGAAGAATATAGAAAGTGTATCAATCATGGAATGGATATATTAGGTGGTGCAGCTATATCAAAAGGACCCAAAAATCTTTTAGCACATGGATATTTATCATCACCAATCAGTATTACGGTCGAAGGTGCAAACATTTTAACAAGAACATTAATGATCTTTGGTCAGGGAGCTATACGTTGCCATCCATATATTTATAAGTTAATTACTTCTCTAGAAGAAAATAACATAGATAAATTTGATTATTACTTATTCAAGCATATTGGACATATCTTAAGTAATAAGACACGCTACATTCTATTAAGTTTAACAAAAGGAAAATTAGCAAAAAAAGAGTTTAAAGGAACGTTAGGAAGAAACATACAAAAATTAAAATGGGCATCGAGTATGTTTGCGTTTTTCGCAGATTGTATTATGGGTTTAGAAGGAGGTAACCTTAAACGAAAAGAAAAAATAACGGGTAGATTTGCAGACATTTTATCGTGGCTATATCTAGCAACTGCAACAATGTGGTATTACCAAAAAAGTAAAAATGAAGAAGAGCTAGAGTATTTGATATGGAGTATGGATAAAGCCTTCGCAGAAATTCAATCTGCGTTTGAAGAAATATTTTTAAACAGAGGGATACTATTTAAACTACCTTTAATTTTATTAAGACTTTTCCCTATAGGGACCCGAACACTAGATAAAACAGACTTTGAACTAGCAAGAAGTATTCAAAATCCAACAAAATTAAGAGAAAAGATTTGCCAAGGAACCTTTGTATCAAAAAATCAAAGTGATCAATTGAATAAATTGGAATCAGCTATAAAAAAGATAAAAAATATGGAAGAAGTGATAAACAAAATAAAAAAAGCTAAAAAATCAAAACAAATAACAAGAAATAAAAATTCACTAGAAATGGCACTTAAAAGCAATCTTATTTCTTTAAAAGAATTTAAAGAAATGAAAAAAATTGAAGAAATGAAAAAAGATCTTATAGAAGTAGATAGTTTTCCATTAGATACTTATTTAAATCATCATAAATAATTTAATCAGACTGTTTGAGACCTAATAAAAAATTTGCTATTATATATCATTAGATCCGGTAGCTCAGTTGGTAGAGCACCTGACTTTTAATCAGGTGGTCGTGGGTTCGACCCCCACCCGGATCAAATATAATATGAAATTAGAATCCCTAAACATAAAACTTCACACTCAAATAATCATTTCCATTATCATGGGAATAACAGTTGGAGTACTACTACAAGAAAAAGCCATAATTCTTAAACCCTTAGCAGAAATTTTTATTCGTCTATTAAATATGATTATTATTCCAATCATTTTTGCGACATTGATCGTAGGGATTACAAGCCTTGGGAATATAAAAACATTAGGTAGATTAGGAAGCAAGACGTTTATCTACTACATCATCACCTCGTTAATAGCGGTCATCATTGGCTTAACAATCATTAACCTCTTTAACCCAGGAAAAAACGCAGATTTAATAATAGATCAAAGCATTATAGACACGTTACCTAACACTAAAATGAATCTAACTACCATAATAGAACAAATAATACCTAAAAACTTTTTCAAAGCAATAGTAGAAGAAAATATGGTAAGCATCATTTTTTTTACAATATTTTTTGGGATGGCCCTTAACTATTTGGGAAAAGCAGGAAAACCAATACTAGACTTTGTAAATGCTTTAAACGAAGTAATATTAAAAATAACGGAATGGATCATGACCTTAGCGCCTATTGGTGTTTTTGCGTTAATTGCTACTCTAATAGGTGAAATGGGCCTGGGAACTTTACGCCCATTAGCTATATACATGCTTAGTGTAATAGTTGCTCTGAGTATTCATCTATTGATAATAATTCCGATTATACTATATTTTTTTGGTAAATATTCACCAAAAAAATTCTTCGTAAACTTTTTCCCCGCATTAGCAACCGCATTCTCAACAGACAGTAGTATCGCAACCTTGCCCGTCACAATAGAAAGTTTAGAAAAAAATATTGGCGTATCAAACAAAGTAACTAGTTTTGTAGCACCTTTAGGAGCCACAATAAACATGGACGGAACAGCTCTATACGAAGCGATGGCGGCCTTATTTATTGCTCAAGCATACAATATACAACTAACCCTAACTGAACAACTAATAGTGGCATTAACAGCAATACTAGCATCTATCGGGGCAGCAGGGATTCCAAGTGCCGGTCTGATAACACTCATCATCGTACTTCAAGCAGTAAACCTACCCTTAGAAGGGATCGGGATATTACTAGCTGTAGACAGAGTTCTAGACATGTGTAGAACAACCGTAAATGTCGCAGGAGACGCATGCGGAAGTATTGTTATAGCAAAAATGGAAGGAGAAAGGTTCAAATAAATAACGAACAAGACATAAGGACTTACATCAAAAACACCTTATCCAAAAGCCGCTATGAACATAGCTGTAGAGTCTACAAATCTGCAATAGAATTAGCCAATCACCATAATATAAAAGATTTAGCTGAAGTGAAAATTGCCGCATTAGCCCACGATATCCTCAAAGAAACAAGTCCAAAAACCTTAGGTGAAAACATAAATCTAGAGACATATGAACACTATCCAAAAATTTGGCATGCTCTAAGTGCAGACATATTTCTAAAGAAAAAGTTTAACATAAAAAACGAAAAGATATTAAAAGCAATAAAATATCACACAACAGGAAATGAAAAAATGAATACTATAGGAAAAATAATATATATTGCTGATTATATAGAAGAGAAACGAAAAATAAAGTTTAGAAAAACAATAGAAAAGCTATCTTATAAAAATTTAAACACAGCGATGTATCTTATATCAAAGATACAAATTCATACTTTAAAAAGAAAAAATAAAAAAATTCATCCACTATCTATAAAATGCCAGCAATACTACAGAAAACTTTACAAAAAAAATAAAGCCTGAGAAACTAAGCATAATGAAAAAAAGGGGAAATGCCTTAGTTTACATCCTTACTTTAACAAGTATATTAACAATTATAAGTAGCATATTTATATTAATCCTTTTCTCTAAATCAATAGTTCTGGAAATGCTCCTATCGATTGTACCGCAACAAATAGTAAGTGGTAAAAATATTCTAGCATTTGGTATAGATGACACACAAAAAAGTAAACGTGCCGATACCATAATGGTATTTCACATCAATAAAAACAATAACCATATTGGCGTAATATCAATCCCCAGAGACACAAGAGTCAAACTAGAAAACATAGGAATGACTAAAATTAATCACGCTTATGCCTACGAAGGAGTAGGATTATTAAAAGAAAGTGTAAGCCAATTATTGGGTCTTCCCATACATAATTATATCCAGTTAAATGTAAATCAAGTAAAAAATATTATAGATAAATTGGAAGGAATAAAGATAGACGTAGAAAAAGATCTTGTCTACCAGGATTTAGCCGCAGGTCTAAATATCAACATCAAAAAAGGTAAGCAAGTTTTGAATGGAGAAGAAACAATACAATTTTTAAGATTTAGAAAAGACAATAAAGGGGATATTGGAAGAATAAACCGACAACAATTATTCCTAGAAAGTTTAGCAGAAACAATCACAAAACCAAAAAAAATTCTAACCCTACCAAGCTTAATATCCACATTTTCAAAGATGATAGAAAGCGATCTTAAAAAAACAGAAATGTTAAGTTTAGCAAAAACTCTCATGCAAGAGTTTAAAGAAAAAAACATAAAAAAAACGATCGTACCTGGAAGTGTTGCTTTAATAGAAGGTATTAGCTATTGGAAACCAAATTTACACCAACTAGACAAAAACATAGAAAATATATTGCTTGGATTTGAAAAAGAAAAAGACCCTATAAAAGAAAATCAACCATATCCAAAAAACGTATTAAAGAAAAAGGAAACTGGCAAAAGACAGATAAGAATTGATGAAATACGCCGTGGAAGTACTCAAATAACCAAAGAAAATAATATAGAATTTCAACTTCTTAAAGATCTAAGAATAGAAATACTAAATGGCTGCGGGAAAAAAGGAATTGCTCATGAAAAAGCAAGAAGACTTAAACAAAAAAAATTAAAAATAATTCGTATAGAAAACGCAGGTCATTTTAATTATGAAGAAACTAAAATAGTAAGTTGGAAAAATAACAGTAGTGATGCACTAAGACTAGCAAATGCTTTAAACATAGATCCAAAAAATATCATATTGTATAATCTACCTAACAAAAAACTAGAAATAACATTAGTCATAGGAAAAGATTGGGAAAATAAAACAAATGAAGAATAAAACAATAAAAACATTAATAAATAAAATAATGAAGGCAAGTAATGATAAAAAAGCAGAGAATGTCTGTTGTTATGACCTAAACGATAAAGGATGGATCACAGAATACGTGATTTTAATAAGCGCTAAAAATACAATTCATTGCAAAGCACTCTTCGATGAAATAGAAAAAATAAGTAAAATTGAAATTAAAAAAACGAACACTAACGATCTATACGAATCCCCCAAAAAAACAGGGAAAACAGAAAGTGGATGGGTTATTGTTGATTTAAATAGCATAATCTGCCATTGTATTACCAAAGAATTAAGAGAAAATTACGAACTAGATAAATTAATGTCAGAAAAAACAAACACCATTTATTATTAATGGGGCTATAGCTCAGCTGGGAGAGCGCTTGCATGGCATGCAAGAGGTCTGCGGTTCGATCCCGCATAGCTCCACCATACAAAATAAATAGTTACAAAGTACAGTTACACTTGCTATTCTTATGTAATGGTAAAGGAAGAAAAAGAAACATCGCCTATATATAAACTCCTAAAATACATCCAACCCTTTAAGACTCGATTTTATCTAGCAATGACATCAAGTATCCTCAACAAGGTACTAGATCTCATGCCACCATTATTAGTAGCCTGGATCATAGACACATTAAAAGGGACACCTCCATTATGGATAGAAGGTATCATAGGACAGGGGAATACATGGGAAAAATCTATATTTTTAGCTAGCCTAGCATTGATTATATTTGGCTTAGAAAGTATGTTTCAATGGGGATATCAATATGGATTCTTATCCTTAGCACAAAAAGTACAACATCATTTACGCATAGAATGTTATAATACCTTACAACATAAAGAATACGCATACTTTGAAAACCATCGACTAGGAAGTACCATTGCTATCGTCAATGATGACATCAACCAATTAGAACGATTTCTTAACACAATATTTAATGAATTTCTACAATTACTCGTTATCATAACCTTTTCAATTATAATATTATTTAAAACAAACATAGTACTCGCCATGTTTTGTCTCTTGCCAATCCCGATCATAATCATCGGTTCATCAGGGTATCAAAAAAAAATATCTCCACTCTACAAAACGATCAGAGAAAATGTATCAGAATTGAATAATCGTCTTGAAAACAATTTATCAGGCATTATGGTAATAAAAAGTTTTACAGCTGAAAATTTCGAATTAAAACGGGTAAGCAAAGCATCAGAGAATTATGCAAAGGCGAACTTGAAAGCTATTAAATATCAAAGTTTATACGTCCCAATCATACGATTGTGTATCGCTATTGGATTTTCTGGCGTATTACTGATAGGCGCTTATTGGATATTAAAAGACACAGGTCACATAACATTAGGAGAACTGGTGTTATTTTCTATGCTAGTACAAAGACTCCTATGGCCTCTAACCAGATTAGGTGCAATGTTAGATGAACTAGAACGTGCAAGAGCAAGTGCCGGACGAATATTTAATATACTAAAGGGAGAAAAAAAATCAATAAAAGAAGAAGAAAAAAAACAAACGATACCTATAAAAGGTGACATAAAACTAGAAAATATTTACTTCTCATATAACAAAGATATAAACATACTAAAAAACCTAACATTAGAGATCAAAGCAGGTCAAACAATTGGAATAGCCGGAACAACTGGTTGTGGAAAATCAACATTAATAAAATGTTTATTACGATTATATGATATACAAAAAGGAGCAATATATATTGATAAAAAAAATATTAATGAATTAAGCCTATACAATCTAAGACAAAAAATATCATTAGTAAGCCAAGACATCTATTTATTTCACGGTACCATTAGAGAAAATATAGCCTATGGCAAACAAAATGCTAAATTAGAAGAAATTATAAAAGTAGCAAAATTAGCAGAATTAGATTCCTTTATACAAAAACTACCAGAAAAATATAATAGCATCATAGGAGAAAGAGGAATAAAACTTTCTGGTGGTCAACGACAACGACTAAGTATTGCACGTTGCTTACTAAAAGAATCAGAAGTCATCATATTTGATGAAGCAACTTCTTCTGTAGATACAGAAACAGAAAAATGTATACAAAAAAACCTATTAAAATTCACAAAAAACAAAACAGCAATCATCATCGCTCACAGACTATCCACCATAAGACAAGCAGATAACATATACATTCTGAAAAACGGACAGATAATAGAAAATGGGAAACATGAAGAACTCATAAAACTTAACAAAGAATACGCAAAACTATGGCGAATTCAAATTGGAAAAGGTCACGAATTGAGCTAAAAGCAAGGGGCTGAAACTACTAAAAAATACGCCCCATTATTAAAATTAGAAGATAGAGTGTACCTTTGAGAGTCAAAATAATCTAAATAGCAAAGCGACGTCAAAGAACCAATAAATGCACCCGCAACCACGTCTTGAATATCATGAGCATTAGAATCTACTCGACTATAAGCCATACCAATCGCAAAAGTATACGCTAAAAAACCATAAAAATCCCCAAAGCCCTTATGAACAAAAACCGCAGTTTGAAATGATACAGAAGTATGAGCCGATGGAAAAGAACGGTAGTTAGCACGATTAGGACGTTCTTGATGGGTGATAAATTTTAACGCATAGCTAATGGAAAGGTTTGTGAAAAATGCGTTAATATAAAGCTTTTTAAAGTCAGAAGACCTAATAGTAGGGGATTTATATTTAGGAATGATTAAATTAGAAAGGTTACTAGCAAATACCGATACAGGTAAAAAAAAGAGAACAAAAAAAGAGAAAACGATCGATTTAATAATCAAAAAAATTACTTAAAAAAATAAAATTTTAATCATCACCATTCTAAGGTGCCTGTCTGATATTCTCTAACAGTACCCTCAAAAAAATTAACTTCTATCATAGATCCCTGTGTAAAATCATCTATCCAAGGGAAAGGATTCTTACTATTCCATTCCTTATCCATACCCAAGGCAAGTAATCTCATATCACCAACAAATTGGAGATACTGTTTTAGACCATCACAAGTCAATCCTAGTATACCTTCTCGTATACAAGAAGCGCCCCATGCATACTCCATTTCAACCGCATCTTTGATATTCTTACGAATACGTAACTCAAACTCTTTAGTCCACAATTCTGGTTGTTCTTCTCTAATAGTATTAGAGATATTAATAAATAATTTCAAGTGCATATCTTCATCACGATTAATAAACTGTATCATCTCAGCTGATCCCTGCATCTTTGCATTCCGTCTTAATACATAAAATACCAAAAATGCAGAATAAAAATATATACCTTCCAAAATAATATTACCAATACAAGCTTCAAGAAACATTTGATCATTTTCAAAAGTACCTGTCTTGAACATAGGATCAGCTATCTTACTAACTGCCCTTAAAACAGTCTGATTCTTTTCATAAAGTTCTTGATCTGTACGATACAATCCATAAACCCTTTCTGGATCTAATGACAAAGCTTCTACCATAGTGGCATAACTTTGAACGTGCAAAGCTTCTTCATATGTTTGTCGTGTAACAGCTAATATAACTTCAGGACTGGTAATGTGACGAATAATATTACAAGCCAAATTATTAGTTTGAAGGCCATCAAGATTAGACACGAAAGCTAAACTTTTTTCAAAAACATTTTTTTCGTTGGGGGTAAGTCCATCTGACGCCCACATTGAAACATCCTGCTGCATAGGAACCTCTTGGGGTACCCAAGTGTTTTTAACCATTGTATTAAAAATATCATATGCCCAGGGATGTTTGAGTGGTGCAATTTGCATCAGGCCATCATCATAACCATTTATGACTCGTCGCTTATTAATAAGCTCTGAATTAGACACTTTAGTTCCTGTAAATTCTTCTTGAAATAAATCACTTTTACTCATAATTCAACCTCCTATTCGCACGCTTCACACGTGGGATCATTTATTTTACACGCTGATACATAAGTATCAGGTTTTTGTACAGAAACATCTTCCTGTATAGTCGCTTTTGTCACTTGAGAAGCCCCCAAGGTTCTAAAATAATACGTTGTCTTCAAACCCGCTTCCCAAGCATAAAAATACAAATCACTCATTTCTTTACCACTTTGTGTATCCATAAAAACATTTGTAGAGGCGGACTGATCAATCCATTTCGAACGACGGGCAGCAATATCTATCAAACGTGTCATCGAAACTTCAAAGGTTTCTTTATATAAATGACGAATATACTCAGGAATTTCCTCAATTTGAGCAACTGATCCATCATACATTTTTATTTTACGGATAATGTCTGGACCCCATATCCCTAACTTTTCAAGAGAATCAATCAAATGTTTATTAACTACCAGAAAATTACCTGAGAGATTTTCTTTCATGTATATATTTTTAAAAGCAGGTTCAGTACAAGGATATACACCCGCAATATTCGCAATGGTCGCTGTAGGTGCTATAGCCATAACATTGGAATTTCTCATCCCATAATTCCTAATATGCTCTCTTACTGGGCGCCAATCTAATCGACACTCTCTACCTACCTTAATCGGACGCTGACGTTGCTCTTCTAATAAATTGACGGTATCAAAGGGCAAAATATCTCGATCCCATTTACTACCTTTAAAAGAGGAATACGAACCTCTCTCTTTAGCCAACTCTGAACTAGCTAAAATCGCATAATAAGAAATATTTTCCATAGAATAATCAGCAAATTCAACGTTGTCGTCAGAATCAAAGGGAATTTGCATCTGATACAACGCATCCTGATATCCCATCACGCCCAAACCAACCGCACGATGTTTTAGATTTGCTTTCTCTGCCTCTGGTGTCGGATAGTAATTATTATCAATGACATTATCCAACATACGCAGGCCATTTCGTACCGTTTTAGCCAACTTTTCACGATCCAGCTCTTTGTCTTTTATCATATTCGCTAAATTCAAACTAGCTAAATTGCAAACAGCCGTCTCATCCTTTGATGTGTTTAAGGTAATCTCAGTACACAAATTTGATGAATGTATTACACCCACATGATCTTGTGGACTTCTAACATTACAGGGATCTTTAAACGTAATCCATGGATGGCCAGTTTCATACAGCATCGTGATCATACGTCGCCACAAATCAGAAGCTTTCATTGTTTTAGAACGAGGAAGATCTTGATTTTCATATTCAATATATCTATCTTCAAATGCTTTTCCATACAAATCATGCAAGTCTTTAACATCTGAGGGACAAAACAATGTCCATTTACCATCTTCTTTAACACGCTTCATAAACAAATCTGAAATCCAACATGCCGTATTAATATCATGTGCGCGTCTTCTTTCATCACCGGTATTCTTTTTTAACTCAATAAACTGCTCAATATCCAAATGCCAATTCTCCATATAAGCACACATGGCACCCTTACGCTTACCTCCCTGGTTAACCGCTAAAGCTACATCATTAAAAATCTTAATAAAAGGTATAACACCCTGAGAATGCCCATTCGTTCCCCTAATCTTAGATCCTGTCGCCCTAATATACGTCCAGTCTGTACCTATCCCCCCCGCCCATTTACTTAATCGTGCATTATCAGCATACAATTTAAAAATATGATCTAAAGAGTCCTCAGCCAAATTCAGATAACATGAACTCATTTGAGAGAAAACTGTCCCACTATTAAACAACGTTGGGGTAGAAGAAACTAAATCCATGTTAGACAACGTCTCATAAAACTCAACTGCTCGTTGCTCTTTATTTTCTTCTTTTAAAGCTAATCCCATAGATACACGCATCCAAAACCACTGTGGTAATTCATAAATCACTTGTTCTGAACTTCTGTCCCTAAGCAAATATCGATCCGAAATTATTTGTACACCTAAATACATAAACAACTGATCTCGCTTAGGTTCTAGGAATTGCGCCAACTTATCCAAATCAAAATCAGCTAACTGTGGATTCAACATACCCTCAGATATGCCTTTGGCAATAAACGCTTTAAAACGAGATTTATATAAGTCATTCAATACCTCTGTATTAAGACTTTGATTGAGGATTATTTGATACAAATCATTTAAGACAATCCGTGCGGCCAAATAGCTATATTCATAATGTATTTCAATATTGTCTCGCACTGAACTTAAAATAAGTAAACTAAGCTCTTTTTGAGAAATATCATTGTATACACTACGTTTAACAGAATCTAATATTTTGCTAATTGAAACTCGATATAACCCTTCAGCCATTTGTCTTAAACTTTCTTCAACATATGCTGGGTCAAATATAACTGTCTCATCTGGCGAAACTCGAACTTGTAAAGAGTGATCATCAATCTGAGTTAACACTTTCTCTTGACGTGTTAAGGTATGTTCTTGTCTATAAAGAATGTAATTTTTAGCTATCAAATGATAACTATTAGACATCAAAACTTCTTCTACAGTATCTTGAATAAATTCTATCTTTATCTCTTCAGCTGAATCTAAACACAACAAATTAACCACTTGATCAGTAAGATCAGTAACTACATCAGGTACATTTTGATTTTCTGATAAAAAGGCATTATTGATAGCAGAATAAATACGTGCTTTATCAAATAAACAACGCTTTCCGTTTCTATTTAAGACATATTTATCACTCATAATTATATATTCTCCTTATCATAATAACTATAAAATCAAACTCCATATTTGAGCAATTCTCAAGCATGTCAATTATCAAAGATTGAAACAATGAAAGTCAACGCAAAAAACATGAATTTTTTTCACTTTACAACATACAAAAAAAGAAAAGCAATCCATGAACAGAAACATTTCGAGTATTAAAAAATTCGTGTATGATAATAAATGAAAAAAAAAGTGAAAACAGGAGCCGATAATCAATGACTACACAAACACTACAAAAAAAAGTATATTTTTTTGGCAATAAAGAAACAGAGGGAAATAGAGATCAACGAAACTTGCTAGGGGGAAAAGGGGCAAATCTAGCAGAAATGACTAATTTAAACATTCCCGTACCACCTGGTTTCACTATAACCACTAATGAATGTTTAAGTTACTACAAAAACAATCAACAACTTTCAAAAGAACTATTAGAAGAAATAGTAGCTAATATAAAAAAAATAGAAAAAAGCTCAAACAAAATATTTGGAGATTCAGAAAACCCACTACTTTTCTCTGTAAGATCAGGCGCAAGAATATCCATGCCCGGAATGATGGATACAATTTTAAATTTAGGACTAAATGATGAAGCAGTTGAAGGGCTTAGTAAACAGTCTCAATCTGAACAATTTGCCTGGGATAGCTATAGAAGATTTATTCAAATGTTCTCCAGTGTTGTGTTAGAAATAGAACATCATTTATTTGAAGAAGAATTAACGAAACTAAAACAAGAAATAAATGTAGAACTAGACATGGACCTAAGTGCGGAACACTTTAAAAAATTAGTTCAATCCTATAAAAAAATAATTGCATCAAATGGCAAAACGTTCCCACAAGATCCTGTAGAACAATTAACACTTGCGATATCAGCCGTATTTAATTCTTGGGAATCTGAAAGAGCCTATAAATATAGAAAAATTAATAAAATTCCTGACCATTGGGGAACTGCAGTCAACGTACAAAGTATGGTATTTGGAAATTTAGGTGATGATTCTGGAACAGGAGTTTGTTTTACCAGAAACCCATCAACGGGAGAAAATAAATTCTATGGAGAATATTTGGTAAATGCACAAGGTGAAGATGTTGTAGCTGGAATAAGAACCCCAGAGGAGATTGAAAAACTCAATAAAATAATGCCAACTATTTACAAGGAATTAGTAGATATTTATAAGCGATTAGAACAGCATTTTAAAGAAATGCAAGACATGGAATTTACGATAGAAAAAGGTAAATTATACATATTGCAAACAAGAACAGGCAAAAGAACAGCTGCCGCAGCAATAAAAATAGCCGTAGATATGGAAAAGGAAAAACTCATTGATAAAGAAACAGCATTATTGCGGGTTACAGGAGATCAATTAGATCAACTCTTACATCCAACTATAGACCCTAATGCTAAAGTAAGCGTACTAGCAAAAGGCTTACCCGCATCGCCAGGAGCAGCAGTAGGGCAACTAGTATTTAACGCAGATGATGCAGAAAAATGGACAGGAGAAGGCAAACAAGTTCTGCTCATAAGAGAAGAAACCTCTCCAGAAGATATAGGTGGAATGCACGCCGCCTGTGGAATTCTTACAGCCAGAGGAGGCATGACTAGCCATGCTGCAGTAGTAGCAAGAGGAATGGGGAAGTGCTGTGTAGCTGGTTGTCAAACATTACAAATCAGTGCGAAAGCTAAAACATTAAAAATTAATGATAAAACCTTCAAGGAAGGAGATTACTTGAGCCTAAATGGTACTAGCGGAGAAGTCATAGAAGGCAAAGCCCCCTTACAAGAGGTAAAAACAACTGAAGAGTTCACAAAGCTTTTGGGCTGGGCAAATGACATACGAAGGTTAAAAGTAAGAACAAATGCAGAAACAGAAGAAGACGTAAAAACAGCCGTTAAATTTGGTGCAGAAGGAATAGGCTTATGTCGTACTGAACATATGTTCTTTGAAGCGGAAAGAATCGACTTTTTTAGAGAAATGATATTGGCTGATACACAAGAAAAAAGAAAAGAAGCGTTAAATAAACTCTTTCTTTACCAAAAAGAAGATTTCTTAAAAATTTTCAAACTAATGCCTGGGCTTCCGATTACTATACGTTTACTAGATCCCCCACTGCATGAATTTTTACCTCATGAAGAGTCACAAATAGAAGAATTAGCCAAAAAAATTAAGACAACAAAAGACAGCATTAAGAAAAAAATAAATAGTCTACACGAACAAAATCCAATGTTAGGTCATCGTGGATGTCGTCTAGCCATAACGTATCCAGAAATATACGAAATGCAAACTAAAGCAATCATTCAAGCAGCGATAGAAGCGCAACAAGCTAATACCATTGTTAACCCAGAAATAATGATTCCATTAATTGGTGATGTTAATGAATTAAAGACATTGAGAGAGTTAGTAGAAAATACAGTTAAAGAGATATTGAATAAAAATAACATTCACTTAAACTATCAAATTGGGACAATGATCGAAGTGCCTAGAGCAGCGTTAATGGCAGATAAAGTCGCAAGTGCAGCAGATTTCTTTTCCTTCGGAACGAATGATCTAACACAAATGACTTATGGCCTTTCAAGGGACGACTCAAGTTCATTCATCCCAGAGTACTTAAACAAAAAAGTGTGGAAAGAAGACCCTTTTCAAGTTCTTGATCAAGAAGGCATTGGAGAATTAATAAAAATAGCAATTAAAAAAGGACGCACTCAAAAGAGTAATTTAAAAATTGGTATATGTGGAGAACATGGGGGTGAACCCAGATCAGTAGGGTTCTGCCATAGAGAAAAATTTGACTATGTATCTTGTTCACCATATAGAATACCTATAGCAATACTAAGTGCTGCTCAAGAAAAAATTAGACACCCAGAATGAAGATATCCGATGAAACCATCCAAGTTGTAAAACAAATAAAGGATATTGCAAGTTTCATCGGATCATATATTCAACTAAAAAAAAGAGGCCAAAACCACATTGGCCTCTGTCCATTTCATTCAGAAAAAACCCCTTCATTCACTGTTAGCAACAATAAAGGATTCTGGCATTGCTTTGGATGCCACGAATCTGGAGATCTCATTTCCTTTGTGATGAAAATAGACCAACTAACCTTTATAGAAGCAATAAAAGAGTTGGCAAATAAAGCGAATATACCCATTATAGAAATTGAAGAAAATCCACATTTAAAAAAAGAAAGAGAAGAAAAAGAAAGACAAAAAAGTTTACTAGAAATATATAAAACACATTGTATATCTAATCTAAAAACAAATATAAGAACTCAAGAATATCTTAAAAATAGAGGGTTAACAAAAGAGACCCTTGAACAGTTTTCAATTGGCTTAGATAATACAGAAAATCTAACAGAATACTTAAATAACAAAGGGTTTAATGAAAAGGAAATTAAAGAATCAGCATTATGTATTTTTACCGAAAAAGGGAACTTTTCTAGATTTAAAGATCGACTGATTATCCCGATTACAAATACACAAGGACAAACACTCGGGTTTTCAGGTAGAATACTAACAAAAAATGAAAATCAAGCAAAATATATAAACTCAGCAGAGAGTCCCTTATTCAACAAACGGCATTTACTTTATGGCATAGACAAAGCAAAACAGATCATAAAAAAAGAAAATCATGCCATTATCGTAGAAGGGTATATGGATGTCATGATGTGCCATCAACATGAGATTAGAAATTGCATAGGAATAATGGGGACAGCCTTAACATCATTTCAATGTCAGTTATTAAAAAGATATACAAATGAGGTTACATTAATCTTAGATAATGATGAAGCTGGAAAAAAGGCCTGCGATAAAAGTTATGAATTACTTAGCGAATTTGAAATTAAGACCTATATTGTAAAATTAGATAAAAAAGATCCTGCAGATTACCTACAAGAAAAATCAACTGAAGAATTTAAAACACAAATTAACAATGCCACTTTATTTCTAGATCATAAAATATCAGAAGCGACGCAAAAAGACTTACAAAAAAATCCTGTAGAATTAACAAAAACAATCGATACATTGCTATATTTTTTAGATAAAGAAAAAGATGAAATCCTTAAAAAAGAATATTTAAAAAAAATTAGTCTTCAACTAAAAACTGACGAAACCTTATTACTTAAACGACATAAAAAAGAACAGACTATATATAATCATAACAGCAAAAATATCACTTTAATAAAATCTAAATATGAGAAGGCAATAGAATATTTGATTCAACAAATAGCAAGTAATCTTCATGCTAAACAAACAATTTTAACTCATTTAACTATTGAAGATTTCCAGAAGATTGAGTATATTAATTTAATCAAAACAATCATTCCAATAAATGAAACAAATGAAAGATTATTGCAATCGATCAAAGATAAAAAACAAAGAAATATTTTATCAAATATATTAATAGATACAGAAAATAACTCCATATTTCATATAGAAACAGCCCTACATGTTATACAAACAAAAAAAGAGAAAGAAGAAAGAAAAAATATTATAATCAGCCTTAAAAAATCAGAAAGAGAGAACAAAGAGACACAAAGTCAAGAATATTTCAAAAATTTAACTTTAAGGAGTATAGCTAATGAATGAAATGACAATTACAGAGCTTGACGAAACATACACAGAAACTAGCGAAACAAACCTAGAAACTCAACTAAGTATTCAAAACATACTAACAAAAAAAAACAGTCATAACTTAGATGATGTTGTAAAACTCTACCTATTAGAAATAGGTAAAACAAAACTGCTAAGTAAAGACCAAGAATTCAAGTTAGCAAAAGAAATTGAAGAAGGCTCAGAAATTGCAAAACAAAGGTTAGTAAATTCAAATTTAAGACTCGTCGTTTCAATCGCAAAAAAATATACAGGGAGAGGGATACTATTTCTAGATTTAATACAAGAAGGGAATGTAGGTCTAATAAAAGCAGTAGAAAAGTTTGATTACAAAAAAGGATTCAAATTTTCAACTTACGCCACTTGGTGGATAAGACAAGCAATAACAAGAGCAGTTGCTGATCACTCAAGAACAATACGAATACCTGTACATATGGTTGAAACAATTAATAAAGTACGAAATGTATCAAAAATGTTATTCACAAAATTAAATAGAAAACCAAGTAATAAAGAAATCGCAGAAGAAATGAAAATCTCAATTGAAAAAGTAAAAGAGATCATCTTAATTTCACAAATACCTATGTCTTTAGACAACTTAATGAAAGATGAAACAGGTTCTTTAGGAGACTTTGTAGAAGATAAAAAACAAGTTCCACAAGAATATAAAATATTTAACGCAGAATTGAAAGAGAAGATAAAATTATTACTGAATCATCTTAGCAAAAGAGAAGGTAACATATTAAAATTACGCTACGGACTTGAAGACGGTATACAGCGTACACTTGAAGAAGTGGGTAAAATCTACATGGTCACAAGAGAACGTATAAGACAAATAGAAAGTAAAGCATTAGAAAAATTAAGACAGACAGAACATAGTAAAGTTTTAAAAGATTTTCTATAATACTTACGTGGGGCCCATAGCTCAGTTGGTCAGAGCGTCCGGCTCATAACCGGCAGGTCCTAGGTTCAAGTCCTAGTGGGCCCACCACATCTTGCTTTTTGACATATCGTCTTTCCATAAAAATATCAATATGGCGTGATTGAAGAACATTTGTGAAATCATCCCTACTAAACTGTGAGCCTTGATCCATACTGAATATCACAGGCTTCTCATAGGCAAGCGCAGCATTCGGGACACACAAACAAAACCACCGCTACTTACTATTTGATAATTCCCAACTTAACACATAGGATCTATACCAATCTAGCACTCCCACTAGATGCAGGAATCCTCCTCGCATTTGAATTTTGGTGATATTCGCACACCATTCTTGATTAGGCCGATCTAACGGATATATCTTATGTACAGTATTTTTTATAGTCGTATGTAGTATTTTGAATAATCTTAGGAGCATAAAGTATTCTTAAAGGCCTCAGCATATCTTCATTTTCACATCTAGCAACTTATTATGAATAAGATTATATTTAAACTATTTTCACTAACATGAATATTTAGCAATACACCGAACTATGTAAGGGATATTAAAACATGTACAATTTTCTATTACCCCCCTGCGAAAAAACAGCAAACTAACTAGCTCTAAATCACATACATCAGCATCCTCAGCTTATTTAGTCGTAAAAAAACATGAAATATAGAGATATGTCGTTAGAACAATTCTCTGACGATACTGTACCCTTAACGAATAGTCATAAGAGAAAAATAGCCGTTAATGCAAGACCCGGAGATATGTTGATTAATATGCTCATTAATAGCAGGATAGAATTATCTTCTGATAAGTCATTAAGAATTAAAACACGGATAATAAGGATACAATGTAACAAGAAACTATAATGGAAAAAATACAAAAACGGTAATAATGGGTATGAGTATACAAAATCTAGTCACTAGTTAATTTTGTCTTGGACTAGTCCATCTAGATAAATCTATAACTGCGGTGTTTGCTGCCATTACAGGTGCTATGACTATGAAAATTCAGTGGCACTATAGTGTATACAAAGAATGGTTTAAGTATAACTCCCGATTCAAAAAATAAAATTCACCAGCCTGAGGCTGATAGTTTTATGCGAAAAAAAGCTATCCAGAATCAGAAATAAAATTAAATTGGTCATCGACATCCGCAACGGAACTAAAAACATCGAAATTGTTTTGAAAAAAAGCTGTAAATCGGAACTGGGGAAAACAATGCAAGCTCAACTTCTAAAATTAAAAATTAAAAGAAATTATGTCACATATTATTAAATAAACCCAGAAATTGAAGAAAAAATCATTTTGCTTAAAGACCAATTTACCACTAGAAATCCTATCTGTGAAAGACGTAGAAGCTATAGGTAATAAGTTGACGACAATAAGAAGACGTTCAGAAAATAAGGATCTAAAACTAATTTCTACAGGAGCAGAAATACAAGAATTAAACTGTAAATTACTTAACAGGCATGACAGCTTCCAAGTAAATATCATGAAATTTTTTATCCCAAAAAAGACCATCCTTTAGCTTATTCCAATCTGAAAAGGTATAACGATAGCGTAAAATGCGAATTGCCAAAGGGGGCCTAGTAAGAAAAGGATCTTGAGGGAGATTTAACAAAGATAAAACATCCCTACGTTGTTGAAATAAAGCCATAACAAAATAAGACATCCAGGGTGTATGGTCATATTCGCCCAAAGCAGCAAACCACATTTGCCAATCTAGCCGAGGCTGAAAAGGGATAACAAACGAAGGAAAATCATACACTGTGTTTGGTTTATAGTTAAAAATATATGATTGCCAATGAACACCATCAAAGGTTGCCTGAATATCCAACTCATATCGATTCTTAGTCATGACTGAAAACAACCCATATGAATTGATCAAATAAAAACGTTTAGCAATATGCTGAAAGGGGACAGATAAAGTTGATATAAAAGGAACAAAACGTTGAAAATCTAAGACAAAAGAAGCAAGAAAAAAAGAAAGGAAAAAAGATAAAAACAATAATTTCTTCCAATAAACTTGAAAAATAAAATGGGGCTTATAGGTGATGAGGTCAATTCTTAAGAAACGATAAAGAAAAATTATATGTCTTTCTTCTAATAAAAAAAGTGTCATTGCCATAATAAGAAAATTAAAAAAACAATAATTCCCAGAAATAATGATACCTACCATCAGCATATTAATAAAATAAAATGCAATTCTCTTAAATCTACCTGGTAAAAAAATAAACCAAGGAATCAACAATTCAATAAAAAGCACAAAGATACATAGCAACTTCAAACTCCACTCAGGTAAATAAGCAAAAAACCAAGAAAAAAAGGTGGGTAAAGGCTGCGTTATAAAATGATAATTGAGCGCCGAAAAATCCAACCAACTAGAATCTCCACTAAATAGTTTAACCAACCCAGAACAAAAAACGACTCTGAATAAAAGAAATTGAAACAAGAAGATAAGAACACGTGACGGTTTAATATGATATTTAGAGAATAAACTTAAACGAAAAGGAGCCAAAAACAGAGCTAAAAAACCTACTTCCAACAATAATACATCCCATTGAAAACGTAAAAATACCTGACCTGCACTCACGAATGAAAGATAAAAAACCCATAGAAAAAAAGAAGAAAAAAGGGGTAAAAAACCCAAAAATAACATCAGAGACAAACATAATGATACCCAGCAAACTAGCAGAAGAAACGTATTACTATTTATAAACCAAAATAAACTCGGAATCTCTAAAAAATTATACGCACCAAAATGAAACCTATACCACTTAAACAACATATCAAAAGGCAAAATACCAGAAGCCCCATACAATCCTTTTATTTCTAATAATAATGACAAAAAAGCAACAAAATAAACCAGGCCTAGCAGCTGTAAAAACAAACGAGAAACATAAAAATAAGACGTCTCAGAATGACGTTTATAAAGTCGACTAATAATACGTCGATTCCTAGAAACAATCTCGTAAAATTTCTCAGATGCAAAACGGAATAAACTAAATTTCTGATATAAATACCATAAAAACTTTAAATAATTATCCGCCAAAGATATAACATAAAAAACAGCTGCCGCACCTTTATATACTTTAAAATCCTCAGTAAATATATGTAAATTTCGTCTAAAATCTGCCTCTGTATCATCATCAAAAACACCTTTTAAAGATTGATAAGGCTCAAAATAAAGCTTTGCAGAAATGAAACGCCTAACGAAAGAAACACAACGACAACAAAAAAAACAAAGGCCATCATAAACAAGTAAGGGTCTACGTTTAAAACGACGTAATTGCTTATCATCCATTACCATACATTATAACGATAAAAATAATATGTCTAAAAAAAAAACGATTTAAGACTGGAAAAATTAATAACATATTAATATAATTCTAAGATTATTAGCAAGGAGCCTCATATGTTATTAAAAAACAAAAAAGGGATTATATTTGGAGTCAGTAACAAATTTGGTATAGCTTACGCAATCGCAAAATCTCTTCATGAACAAGGCGCAGAAATAGCCTTTACCTATGCAAATGACGTAATGAAACCAAGAGTAGAACCCTTAGCTAAAGAAATGAATGCAAAACTACTTATAGAATGTGACGTAACAAAAGAAAAAGATATAGAAAATACGTTTAAAGAATATAAGAAAATATATAATGACTGTGATTTCGTCATACATTCTGTCGCTTTTGCCAACAAGGAAGATTTATCAGGAAACTTTTCTGACACAAGTCATGAGGGCTGGAATCTAGCAATGAGTGTAAGTGCATATTCATTAGTGGCAATAACAAGACATGCAAAACCTTTATTAAATAAACATGCATCCATAATTGCATTATCATATATAGGAAGTGAGAAATATGTTCCTCACTATAATATAATGGGCGTAGCAAAAGCCGCACTGGAAGCATCCGTCAGATATTTAGCCAATGAATTAGGACAAAACGAAATACGCGTTAATGCATTATCAGCAGGACCTGTGAAAACACTTGCAGCAAAAGGCATAGCAGGCTTTAACATTCTTTTAAATATCGACAAATATAGAAGCCCCTATCAAAGGAACGTAAAATTAAAAGAAATAGGCGATACTGCGCTGTACCTAGTATCTGATTTATCAACGGGAGTAAACGGAGAAACCTTACATGTTGATTGTGGTCAACATTGCGTAGCTATCTCAAAAGAAGAAGCCACACTCATATCCAAAATTAAAGACTAATCTAAAGCCTTCATATAAGATAAAGGATCCATCAATATAGGCATCAAATAAATATGTTGTTTAAATGAGTCTACTAAAGAAATCAAGTCTTTCGCTAATTTGATGTTAAAATCCAATGTTAACTCGAAATCAGAAGGAAAAAAAACGTGATTACGATTTCGCCAATACTGATATGATTTATCTGTTAAAACCGGCGAAGATCCTATAAAAAAAGAAGCGTCTCGAAATTGATCTAAATATATAGCGGCTAGATGACTATCAAAAAAAGGCTGACTAAAAAAACCATCTGCACCAGCGTTTATTTTCTGTTCACAATACAGCAATTCCCTTTTAAAATTTTGACGATACGGATCTAGAGCCGCATAAACTACAATGTCAGAAAATTTTTCCTTAATAGCCTCAATAACAAAAAGGGATGTATTATCAAACGTTTGTTCAAGAACCTGAGGTATATCACCATTAACAACTAAAACTTTAGAAAGACCTAAATCAACCAATGAAGACACAATATCTAAAAGCGTATCAATAGATGCAGACACACAACGTAAATGAGGAATAGCATCAAGATTATGTTTCAATAAATAAGCAGCCGCCTCATGACTCCGTATAGACAAACGCTGTACATCTGGAATATTGATACCTTCAAAAGAATACTGATCAACCGCTAACTTAGAAAGGATTAATAAATCATCTAAATCACGTGGAACCAATTCTAAAAATTTCACAACAAACTAATTATAACTGGGAAATTAAAATAAAAACATAGAAATCATCTACCAAACAACTATATAAACTATGAATCTTTAGGTGTATCTTTATGAGAAATATGTTCGACTAAAGAGGCACCAAAAATACTCGTCGGCAACATAATAAGACCAATACCCATCATTGCAACAATTCCAGAAATAAATCGACCAAGCCCCGTCATAGGATAAATATCTCCATAACCAATCGTAGTTAAAGTAGAAATCGCCCACCATAAAGAAGCACTAACACTAGAAAACTTTTCGGGTTGCACAGAGCCTTCAACATAATACATAACAATAGACAAAATTAACAAAATCATCATCGATAAAAAAGCTGTAATAAATAACTCCTCTTTTCGATTAGAAAAACTTTTAGATAAACGTGAAGAAGCCATCATATACTTTTCCAGTTTAAACAATTGCAATAAACGCAATAATCGAAAAACACGCAAAGCTCGAAAATCCAAATGCATAATAAAAGGAATATAAAAAGGTAAAAGAGCCAATAAGTCAATCAGCGCATGAAAAGAAAAAAAATAACGAATATAACCAAAACGCCCCTTAAACACTGGATCTTGTCGACAAACAAATAAACGCAAAAAATATTCAATCGTAAAAATAACAAGAGAAGCATATTCAAACACTGCCAAAAAAGGGAGAAATTGACTCAACGAAGGTTCCGTTTCTAAGGCAAAGGCAAAAATATTCAACATAATCAAAATAATAATAAAACGGTTAAAAACAATACTTACTTTGGTTAAACGACCTGTAGAAATAAAACGATAAAGGATTAACTGAAAGTTTTGTATAGACATAAACAAAGAATACCCACTATGAGAAAAAATAAAACATATAAATAAAACAAAGTAATATCAAGCACAAAGACATTAATCATATCTAAAAAGTCACAAGATTATAAAAAATATTACAGTATATACAAAATAAAAAACTAGGCCATCTGATCTAAACAAGACACAATATCTTGAAAAGACGCCACATGACACAAGGCACTACGCAACTGCTTAGCGCCAGAAAAACCACGACAATAACTGAGTAAATGCTTCCTGATTTCTCGACAACCGACCAACTCTCCTTTGGATCGAATCAAGGCCTCTGCATGAAATAAGATCAAAGGAAGTTTATCCGTGATAGATAAATGAGAAGATACATCAGAAAATACCCAAGGATTACCAAATGACGCTTGTCCAATCAAAAAACCATCCAAATTCTTAATTTTAGCTAATCCATCCTGGACATCTAAAACGCCCCCATTTCCTAGAAGAGGAATTTGTAAAGATTTTTTAAGTTCATATAAAGGCTCCCAATTAGCTGGAACACCATAAGGGTTTTGATAGGTCCTTGCATGGATACAAATCATATCTGCACCCGCAGATTCTACAGCGGTAGAGAAAGAAATTAAATCACTAGCATCAGACCAGCCCAAACGTGTTTTAACAGAAATAGGCAACGAACAATTCGTCGCAACAGCCTCAACTAAACGACAGGCCAAACTATGATTTTTACGTAAGGCCACACCATGCTCAGATCGAACAACCTTTTTCGCGGGACAACCCATATTCAAATCCAACCCAGTAAAACCTAAATCTTCACACAATTTAGCCGCCGAAATAAAGGTCTTAATGTCCTTCCCAAATATCTGCGCAATAAGTGGCTGTTCAGAAGGGAGAAAAGATAATTTTTTTTTAACGGATTTCGCATTATGAAATAAACCATCCGCAGATGTAAATTCTGTATATGTCACAATAGAAGGGTTTATTTTTTTACACACTTGCCTAAAAGCAGAATCTGAATACCCCTCCATAGGAGCTAAACCAATAATAGGGGATTTAAAGTCCTTCCAGAAATTCTTTGTCATCTACACGTCAACTACATTCTAATCTTAAGAAAGGCATCTAAAGAATCCACCATCAAATACGGATTTCTACCCAACTGTTTACCTAAGGTCATATAAGGCTCATCCCCATAATCATGCCCTGGATAAACAACAAGATCTGAAGACAAGGATTTAACCCTCTGCAAACTAGCATACATAGCCTGTGGATCACTATTAGCAAAATCACAGCGTCCACAACCGTCAATAAATAAGGTATCACCCGCAATCAAATATGTATCATCAGCAATAAAACATAAGCCTCCAGGTGTATGACCGGGCGTTTGAAGACATAGTAACTCAGAATCTCCAAGGGAAATACGCTCCAAATCCTTAACAAAATGGCTAACAACACTAGGCCTCAACGAGGCATGTTCCTTATCACTCATATACACCGGAACCTTACGATAATCTAACAAAGCGTCAAGCGCATTAACATGATCAAAATGGCCATGTGTCAGCAACACCATCGTCAAATCAAGTTCTAAGTTTTTAAGCAAAGAAATAATAGATGTCGCATCCCAGGCCGGGTCAACAATGGCTGCTGTAGAAGAATTAGTATCTTGAAGTAGATAAATAAAGTTTTTCATAGGACCAAGGGCTAATTGATGAATTCTAAGCATCAGTACTAGAATCTCCTTGTTCAAGACAAAATAAAACCCGTGTGCAAAAAAAGTTGCCAAAACACAAAGGCATAAACCGCCGCAATAAAGAAGAAGAATACAAATGCTTCTCATGAACAATTTTATAGTTCATAACTTTGCAAACATGCTTAAAATCTTTAATGGTAATAAGACGAATATTCGGCGTATTATGCCATTCATAAGGTAAAAGAGAAAATTTAGGCGCAAAACCCAAAAGAAAAAAGAAACGCGCCTTCCAAAAAGCAAAATTAGGAAAGATCACAATACTTCGCTTAGCTACTCGCAACATATCATTTAAAACATCCAAAGGCTTCGTAATTTCCTGCAACGTGTAACTGAGAATAGCCACGTCATAACTATTATCTTTAAATTCTAACAAACACTCATCTAAGTCACCTTGAAAAACATTATGACCTTCACGAATACAAACCTTAACATTATCTAAGTTCTTTTCAATACCATAACCAATAATATCATTGTGAGATTTTAAATATCCTAATAAACGCCCATCCCCACAACCTAAGTCCAACACTCTTGAATTTCTTGAGATCAAACCAGAAATATAATCTAATAAATTAAACATCACATCTAGCCATTACAAAAGAAGAAATAAGTTCGGAAAATTTATCTTGCTCAATTAAAAACGCATCATGACCATAATCAGAAACTACCTCTGCATAGGTAACTTCTCGATTTAAGCGCATTAATTGTTTAGCCATTAATCGACTAGATGAAGACGGATAAAGCCAATCCGTATCAATAGATAAGATAAGAAAAGTTGCTTTAGTGAGGGAAAAAGCATTTTCAAGACCGCCAAACTGCGTATCCAAATCAAAATAACTCATGGCTTTTGATAAATACAAATAACTATTTGCATCAAAAGTTTTAACAAATTTATCCCCTTGATACGACAAATAACTTTCTATTTGAAATTCTGAAGAAAAATTATAATGTAACTCTTTTTTATTTTGAAACCGACGTCCAAATTTCATCTCGATAGAACGAGCTGATAAATAGGTTAAATGCCCAATCATTCTCGCAATAGCCAACCCTTTTTTAGGACTAGTGTTAAAGGTCGTATAAGACCCATCTCGCCAATCAGGATCATAGGTAATAGCAGAACGGCCTACCGTACCAAAAGCCAATGCCTGGGGCGAAAATTTAGCTGTAGACGCTATAACAATACAATTCTTAACCATATCTGGATATAAAATAGACCAGAATAAAGCTTGCATTCCACCCATAGAAGGACCCACAACAAAACACAATGAATCAATATCAAGAAAAGACAATAATTTACGTTGGGCATGAACCATATCTTCAATTGTTAACAATGGAAAGTTAATCCCATAAGGTTCTCCCGTATTAGGATCAATAGAGCATGGATTTGTAGAACCTTTACAACTTCCCAAAACAGCTGAACAAAGGACAAAATATTTATCCGTATCAATAGCCTTACCAGACCCTACAACGCCATCCCACCAACCCCCATCTGAAACAGAGGCATCTCCCGTTAAGGCAGGACAAATTAAAATGCAATTAGTTTTATCTTTGTTCAAACCCCCATACGTCTCATAAGAAAGTGTAAATTCAGACAAAGACGATCCAGATACCAAAGAAAAGTTTTTTTTATAAACGAAACACTTAGACATATATATCCAGTTTAAAGAAAAAATACTAAGTAAACAAATTAATAACGAGTTGAATAACTAGAAAAACTAGAAGAAGTTTGCAGATCAACATCCGCCTGATCTAAAGACTCATCTACATCATAAGAATTTGCATCATAATCGTCTGCTATAGGAGGAGCATGAAACGAAAAATCGTGCTGAAAATTGTTAATTTGTTCTCTAACATGCGATATTCCTAAATTGGCTTTCATAGCAGAGCTAACATTGACAATTTTTGTACCAATAACAAAAACATTACCATTATAACCCTCAGCGGCTAAATCAAGATCCATAGCAGAAAAGGAATATACTTGTATACTACAAAATATTGTAAATAGAAATACAAGAACAAATTTCATACTTAATTAATCTACACAAATTATGCCAGTAAAACAGATAAAAAAAACGACATTTTTGTAATATTTAAAATAAGAAGTAACATTAATGTACAATATGGAATTTAAAATCATCGTCTATTAACAGCAGAGAAAGACTAAGCTAAACTAAAAATATGAGTCTAAAAAGCAATGAGTTTATTAAAAGTATAAAGGCCTACAAAGCAGGTAAATCTCGACAATCCTTTATTAACAACTCAGACAAGATAATAAAATTATGTTCAAACGAAAATCCATACGGCTCTCCAATAAAGAATAAAAACATAGAAACAATACTTCAATACGCTCATGAGTATCCAGATATTGAAAACAGCAACTTAATTGAAAAACTAAGCCAAACATTTTCTATAGATAAAGAAAACCTAATAATTGGAAACGGTAGTGATGAAATACTACAAATAGCCGCCTTAGGCTATTTAAATAAAAACACCAGCGTTATCTCATCCAAACATAGCTTTTCTCAATACAAGTTTATCAGTCAACTAAGAGAAAGTCCTTATATCGAAATTCCCTTAACAAATCACTACGAACATGACTTAGAAAAAATAGCCCAAACCTGCCAAGAAACTCCTAAAAGCTGTGTTTGTTTAGCACTTCCAAATAATCCTACAGGAACAAGTGTTTCAGCCGAAAACCTTGAAAAATTCCTCTCCAAAATCCCCAAAACCACGTTAATAATCCTTGACGGAGCCTATAATGAATTTGATCAAAGAACGGATAAACCTATTATCCCTAACTACTTAAAGAAATATCCCAATATCTTATATCTACAAACGTTCTCTAAAGCATATGGATTAGCTGGTTTCAGAATAGGCTATGGTATAGCCTCAAAAGAAATAATTAGCAATCTAAAAAAAGTAAAGCAACCTTTTAACGTCAACAGCCTAGCTCTAAAAGCAGCTGAAATAGCCTTAGAAGACGATATATTCATCAAAAAAACACTCGCAAATAATCATCTTGAAAAACAAAATATGTACAAAGAACTAGCAGAACTAAATATACAAATCATACCCAGCCACGCAAACTTTATATGCCTAAATTTAAAAGAAAACGCCTATAAAATCACATCCAAACTTGAAGAAAAAGGGATCATTATCCGACATTTACAGTCATTCGGCCTCCCAAACTATATACGCGTAAGCATAGGCTTAGCGAAACAAAACCAGTACTTTATAACAAAACTTAAAGAGATATATCTTGAAAAATAATAAACGTACAGAATTGTATCCACTTCATATAAGAAACAACGCACGAATGTCATCCTTTGCTGGCTATGACATGCCCTTATGGTATAAGGGAGTTAAAGAAGAACATCAAAGTGTCAGAAAACACTGTGGAATATTCGATGTTTCACACATGGGCATCGTATATGTAGAGGGAGTAAATATAAGCAAAAACCTCCAAACACTATGTAGCAATAGACTCAATAAAACAAAGCAAACATACAGCATGATTTTAAATGAAGAAGGACAAATATTAGACGATTGCATGATCACCTATGTCACAACAAACAAATGGCTTTTAATCATAAATGCAAGCAACAGAGAAAAGATAATCCATTGGCTTCATCAAAAATTACCTCCAGAAAACACAGTAACTGAATACAATGACACTCATAGCCTGATCGCCATACAAGGACCAAAAAGTGCTACTATACTATCCAAGACCATCCAACACGAATTAACTACACACAAATCCATGACCTTAAATCACTATGCATACAAAAATAAAGCCCTATGGATATCTAGAAGCGGATATACAGGAGAAGACGGCTTTGAAATTCTAATAGAAAATGACTTAGCAAAAGAATTCTGGGAAAGTTGCAATACATATGGCGCAACAAACTGCGGATTAACTTCAAGAGATATACTACGTTTAGAAAAAGGCTTTCCTCTATACGGCCATGAACTTTCAGAAGAAATAACCCCCTTAGAAACACACTATGCGTGGGTAGTAAAATGGGATCACAGTTACATAGGGAAAAAAACCCTATTAAAGCAAAAAGAAGACGGACCAAAAACAAAAATAATCGCCTTGGAACTAGAAGAACCCAAAATAGCTCGCCAAGGATACCCTGTCTTAAGTAACAACGAAAAAATTGGCACCGTCACCTCTGGCACACTCTCTCCATCAAGCAATAAAAGTATCGCTTTAGCACGGATAAAAAATCAGTCCTACACAAATATATCCATACAAATCAGAAAAGATAAAATTAAAGCAAAAGAAACACAGCTACCCTTCGTATAAGCGACATGGAAAAACACATGACAGAGGTAACCTCAACCTCAGACGTCATCAAGGACCTATTAAAAGAAATAACGACCTCCTATCTACTAATAACCGCAGATACACAATCAAAAGGGAGAGGCACATACAATAAGTACTGGTATTCAGAGCCGGGAGGACTATATTTTTCACTGGCCTATAAATTAGACTCGTTTAAAGATATACAAATAGAAAATATAACCGTACGCATTGCAAAAATAGTCAAAGAAATAATCTACACAGAAAGTCAACATAAAACAGAAATAGAATGGCCTAACGACATCATTTTAAATAATAAAAAATGTGCAGGAATATTAGTAGAAAACTGTATAATTAACAAAAATAAATTTCAAATTATCGGCATTGGCATAAATATTAATCAACAAACTTTCCCAGAGGAAATTAAACATGCTGCAACCTCACTTTTTATAGAAAGTAATAAAAAATATGACATAGATATAATTAAAATAAAATTAAAAAAAGAGATTCTCAAAATGTATGCTCAATACCCAATAAAATAAAACCATCATAAACTTATCTCTTAAAGAATCCTAAGAAAGTTGCAAAATAAGACAAAAACCCAAGCAAATTAATATCTAGGAACCAAGACGCTCATCCCCTCTAAACGCTTAAGCAACGTCATTTTTTTATCATAGGACTCAAACATATTCTCTGGCTCTAAAGTAGAAACCAAAACCTTCCCCACAATTTTTCTCTTTAATAAATCTTTACTGCGAACACCCCATAAATTATGCAACACCATCGCACGACCATTTTCGACTCCGACATATAACATTATATGCCCAGGCAGCCACAATAACGTCACATAGGGAACTGCATTTTTAATCACAAACATTTCTTTTTCTTTAGGAGATAATTGCTCAAAATCAATATAAACACCCCCTTTTTTAGCTTGTGATTTAGAATTTCGAGGAAGATAAATACCAAACGGAATAAATAAATCGCGTACCAATGATGAACAATCTCTATTCTCATATAATCCCCCCCAACCATAGGGCTGATCTAACAACCGCTCAGACAATAACTTAACCCGTTTAGGGGTTAATAAATAAGGTTGCTTAACCGCTGATTGTTTTTCAAAATATGCTTCTAGCAAATATGCTTGTCGCTGCTTATTAGAACGCGCAATTTTAACATAATAACGATTCTTTGAATGTTTATGAGTGGGAAACACCATACCGATATTCGCATAATATTCGAAATGCTTTCTTGAACTATATACCGCTGTTTTTTCATTAACAACACTTACAAAAGTTTTAAAATTTTTAAACTTCTTAACAAAATCATCACTTACATACGCTAAATCATCAATAGGAACCCATCCACTGGCATATCCAGCATACACATAGGCCCAATCATTATTTCGGGTCACATGAAGTATTAAAACAGGTAAATTAGCTGCTAAATGTGAGTTTTGAAAAAGATCAATAGGGTGATCATTCGCATTATTATAAATATCCTCATAATGTGGTTTTTTAGTTGGTAACTTTCTTAATGCGGTATTTTTAATTGTAATAGCTCTTCGTTGATGATTAGGAAAAGTGGCCAAATTAGCCGAGTGTTTTAAAGTCTTATACCAAACAGACTTTCTCTTTGTTTTAGCCTCATTAAATCCCGGTTTAGCTGCAAAATAATCAAAATCATACGCCAATTGCTTCGCTTTAATCAGAATAGGGTTTGAAGACCAGGGATTAAAATATTTTTTATAAAAAGAACGATATAACACGCGATGATATGTACCTGGGATCAATACTTTATTTTGAAAAGCTTTAGACTGATAATAAGCCTTAGTCGTAACATCATGACCTGAACATCCTCCAAGGAGAACAATCCCAAAAAATACAAAAAATAAACGAATAAATAGATATTTAATGAACATAAAGCCTAATCTTAGAATAAACGATCTTAAACAGCTAAACAACAAAAGCTTGAGATATAAATAAAGTCATCTTACTATTAAAAAAGATATGACTAACGAAAATAAAACCTTATTCATAGCAGCAACAAGACAAAACGACGGAAAAACCTTGGTGTCATTAGGGCTATACCAGGCACTATCAGAAAATTTATCTAATTTAGGCTACATGAAACCCATCGGCCAAGAATACAAAATGATGGAAAATAAAAAAATTGACAAAGATGCCGTATTATTTCAAAAAGTATTTAAACTGAATGATGACCTTGAGCACATAAACCCAATAGCAGTAGAAAAAGGATTTACAAAAACAGCTATATTAAACAATAACAAAGAGAATCTAAAAAAAAAAATAATCAACGCAAAAGATGCCTTATTAAAAAAACATAGCCACCTGCTCATAGAAGGTACCGGACATGCAGGAGTGGGAAGCGTATTAGAACTCTCAAATGCAACAACAGCAAAAACACTAAAGGCAAAAACACTATTAGTCACATTAGCTGGAATAGGGCGAAGCATCGACGAAATAATGTTAAATAAAGCATTATTTGATCTAGAAAAAGCACCTGTAAAAGGAATTATTATCAATAAAGTTAACCAAGGTCAGCTACAAAAAATAAAACCCGCATTAGAAACCTTTTTTAGTAATAAAGGCCTAAAAATCTATGGATATATCCCTTACATAGACGACCTAATGAAACCCACAATAGGAAGTATTTTTGAATCATTTAATGTCAATATTTTAAGTGGAGAGGAAAAGTTATTAAATAAAATAGACCATGTCATTATAGGGGATATGAACCCTCATGATATTTTTGATGCATTGATGGAAAACACCTTACTAATCGTGCCATCAAATAGAGAAGGCCTCATCATGACAGCACTACTAGATAAAATAAATAGAAAAGACAAAAACAAATATTTGAGTGGAATAATATTCACAGGGAATGAAAGACCGAAATCAGATGTGATAAAAATAATTAAAGAAACAAACACACCTAGCGTCTTCATCAAGAAAAGTTCATATAAAGTGACAAAAAAAATAAATACCTTATTAATAAAACTAAAACATGAAGAATCTGAAAAAATAGAAACGATTAAAAACTTAGTAAAAAAATATGTTAATATTAACGAAATAATCAAAGACTTCTATAATATAGAGACAACATGTTCCAAATAAAAAAAAAATACAGTCATGACTTAAAAAGTATCAATGAGATCATTCACAAGACTCTATACAAAAAAATTAAACATAGCCAAAAAAATTATATAGACCATATACTAACAGACACGGGGAAACAACTAAGACCTCTTATAAGTCTCGTAACGTATCGTAATTATAGCAAATCAGAACATCCCCCAAAAAAATTATATATATTAAGTTCAGCAATAGAATTGGTCCATCTTGCATCTTTAATTCACGATGATGTCATAGATAATGCTAATACCCGACGAAATAATGAAACCTTAAATACAAAATGGAACAATAGTAATGCCGTCGCATTAGGGACCTTTGTTTATTCAAATGCACTCAATCTCATTCACCAAGCAAACGACAATACAGCACTAGGATACTTTACAAAAGTCGTACAAAACATGTGTCATGGAGAGCTGTATCAATTAGAAGATAGAAAAAAAGACAAAATATCATTATTACGTTACTACAAAATTTTATACTACAAAACAGGCGCGTTATTTAGTGCAGCAACCTGGTTAGGGAGCTATATTGCAGATCAATCAACAAACGAACAAAACCTACTCAAAAAAATTGGAAAACGAATTGGTTTTTTATATCAACTATGTGATGACATCTTAGATATATCAGATACAGATAAAAAATTAAAAAAAGAGACCTTTCAAGATTTAATCAATGGCCAATTAACCTATCCCTTTATCCTATATTTTAAAGAAAAAAATACATACAACAAAAAAGAGCTTTCAAATCTAAAACACAAAGAAATTCAAGCTGAATTTAATAAACATCAAATTATAGAAAAATGCCAAAAACATCTACAAATCCACCTTAACGAGACACATTCACTTATTGAAAAATTAAGTTCAAAAAAACTAATCAAAAACTTAAAAAAAAGTCTCGATTACATCTCAAAAAGAGCATAAATAAAAAGTTTATTTTCTACTTCATTGTTAAATGTATGCTAATCCGGTCTGTGATACATCAACGCCTCAAAAATAAACGCTATATACCTATGTTTTAATACCTGAAGAAAATAGTATAAGCCGAAAATAAAAATATCTTGGGCAAAGATATTTTCAAAGATAGTTTAAGCAGAAAACTTTACGAAAAGCGAAACATTAGCTAAAGTTAATAGCTATGAAAATACACGAATACCAAGCAAAAGATATTTTAGAAGAAAGTAATATCCCAATCCAAGGAGGATGTATATTAACCGATCTCAATCAGTCGAAAGAAACATTAAAAAAGGTAAGCGAAAAATATAACTGTAGTGAATACGTTGTCAAAGCCCAAATTCATGCCGGTGGACGAGGAAAAGGTGGGGGAGTTAAATTTTCTCCAGATGCAGAATCCGCTTTAAAAAACATCGAAGACATATTGGGAATGAACCTAGTAACTCATCAAACAGGTGCAGAAGGCCAAAAAGTAAATACAATAATGGTCACGGAAGCCATCGACATAGACAAAGAATATTATATCGCTATTACCTTAGATCGCAGTAAGGAAGCCAATGTCATCATGGCCTCAACTGAAGGTGGCGTAGACATCGAAGAAGTTGCCGCTAAAACACCTGAAAAAATCATTAAAGTATGGGTCAAATCAAATTTTGGCATTCAAGGCTATCAAGCCAGAGAAGTAGCTCAAGGTCTGGGACTTGAAGGAAATGCCCTTAAGCAAGGGATTAAACTTATTATGGCCTTGTACAACTGTTACGTAAAAACAGACGCCAGCATTGCCGAAATCAACCCTCTCGTTCTAACTAAACAAGGTAATCTTATTGCCTTAGACGCGAAATTCAATTTCGATGCGAACGCCCTATACAGACAAAAGAAAATAGCGGAAATGCGTGATTTGAACGAAGAAGATCCAACAGAAGTAGAGGCCTCTAAATTCAATCTTAACTACATCAAATTAGATGGAAACGTGGGCTGTATGGTCAATGGAGCAGGTTTGGCCATGGCGACCATGGACATCATCAAATTAAAAGGTGGAGAACCCGCTAACTTTTTAGATGTAGGAGGTGGGGCTAACGTTGAAACCGTCAAAAACGGCTTCCGGATCATCCTATCAGATGACAAAGTCAAAGCTGTCTTAATCAATATATTTGGCGGAATTGTTCGTTGTGACCGTGTGGCAAATGGCATTGTCAAAGCCGTAGAGGAACTCGGATTAAAAGTACCCGTTGTGGTTAGATTAGCAGGAACAAATGCAGAAATAGCCAAAGAAATCCTAAAAGAATCGGGCCTAAAAATCATTCCTGCAAGTACATTAGAAGAAGCTGCAGAAGCAGTCGTAGAAGCAACAAAGGTAAAAAAGGCGGTATAACATGTCAATATTAGCAAACAAAGACTCAAAAATAATTGTTCAAGGAATCACAGGATCAGAAGGATCTTACCATGCCGAACAATGTCTAGAATATGCAGGAAATGTCGTAGGTGGCGTCACACCTGGTAAAGGCGGACAAATGGCATTAGATGGCAAAGTCCCCGTTTTTAACTCCTGCAAAGAAGCACGAGAAAAAACAGGGGCTAATGTCAGCTTAATATTTGTTCCACCTCCATTTGCTGCAGACGCCATTATGGAAGCTGCCTCAGCCGAAATAGAACTTATCGTCTGTATCACAGAAGGCATACCAGTAAATGATATGCTAATAGCGAATGAATATGTTAAGCAAAGTAAGTCTCGCTTAATTGGCCCAAATTGTCCTGGAATATTAACCCCGGGAGAAGCCAAAGTAGGTATTATGCCAGGGTTTATCGCCCAAAAAGGCAGCGTCGGCCTAATATCTAAATCAGGTACCTTAACCTATGAAGCGGCACATCAACTCTGCGAAGTAGGCTTAGGCCAGTCCACCTGTGTTGGAATAGGGGGTGACCCAATTATTGGCACAAAAATGAAAGACCTTTTAGCACTTTTTGAAGCAGATCCAGAAACAGAGGCCATCGTGATGATCGGTGAGATTGGTGGCAATATGGAAATAGAAGCAGCCGAGTATGCACAAAAACATTGTAAAAAACCAATCATTGGGTTTATTGCTGGTCAAACAGCCCCTCCGGGAAGAAGAATGGGGCATGCTGGAGCAATCGTATCTGGCGCAGATGAATCTGCAAAAGCTAAAATGGAATTCATGAAAAAATGTGGTATTTTTGTTGTAAATTCACCAGCTGACATAGGCAAAGAAGTAAAAAATAGACTAAAAATATTACAAAATGTTTAATATTTAGGAAAAGCGGGTATATATAAGCTAACATACAAATCAGGAGGTGTATGTAAGATGGTTATTATACTAGCGAAATTCTTAGGTATTTTATTTACTGTATTGGGCCTTGGTATATGTATGAATCACAGCCATATCAAAGATATGTTTAGTGAGTTATTACATAATAAATCTTTTAAAATAAGCAATGTCATATTACCCTTAATGTTAGGTTCCTTAATTGTAACATTACATAACAGTTGGAATGACGGATGGACATTATTAATAACACTTGTCGGTTATTTTCTATTACTAATTGGAATAATGCGAAGCATCATGCCAGAGTTTTGGATATCAATATTTAAAAAAATGAAACTTCATGTTCCAGCACCGGTATACGGATTACTCGTCTTAGTAGTAGGACTGGTATTTCTTTATCACGGTTTTTTGATTTAAATGATAAAGAGCCGTTGGCCTCAGTCAGCGGCTCTTTTAAGATCAAGATATCGTGTTTCAGACAACACATAGCTCATAGAAATATCCCAGCTATCAATGGGCAAAAGATCAACAATTTGAAAATCAAAACAAATACCCACTGTATCGAAAGAAACTGATGCTAATAAACGATCATAATATCCACCACCAAAACCCAAACGATACCCAGAAGAATCGAAGACAACACCAGGGACCAGTGCCAAATCAATCTCATTAATGGATACGCACTCACAACCTTCCTTGGGTTCAAAAATACCATACGTAGACCTACTAAGGTCATCAGACATATTAGAAACTTGTCTAAACAAAAGTCCCCCCTTATGAACAACGGGAAAAACCAGGCTAAAATGACCATCAATTAATATCTCCTTATACAAAGAAGATAAGTCAACTTCATTTTTAATGGGCATATATGCCAAAACTGTCTTGATAGAGAGCTTAGATAAAAAATACCTTAATCTAGACACAACACGCAAAGAATTATAATGAACCAAATCCTGAGCAAGCTGTTCTCTAATATCTAAAAATTGGGCTCTAAGATCAGATTTTGACCTCACTATTTTAATAGTTCAGCAACAACTCTATCTCCAACCTCTTGAGTCGAACACCCCATTTTAGCCGCTTCCTGTGAATCCATTCCCTTAATCACCCTTAATTTAGCCGAATCAATATCCAAGGCAGCCTGACGCTCACCCAAATGATCCAACATCAACTGTGCAGCACCAATCGAAGCAATCGGATTAATTTCATTTCTACCTGTAAAATCAGGTGCAGTTCCACCAATAGGTTCAAACATAGAAACTCCGTCTGGATTAATATTAGCCCCCGAAGCAACCCCTAATCCTCCCTGAGTCACTGCAGCTAAATCCGTAATAATATCCCCAAACATATTAGTCGTCACCAACACATCAAACATATGGGGCGCATCAATCATATAAATACAGCAGGCATCCACATGCACATAGTCACGTTTAATATCTGGATACTCCTTTCCAATCTCTTCAAATAATCGTAGCCACAAATCAAATACATAAGACAACACATTACTTTTACCACACAAGGTAAGCTTGCCTATATATCCTTTCTTAAGGTCTGATTGATCCAAAAATTTCCAGGGCGAATCAAGATGTCTACGCCTTACATACTCAAAGGAATATCTTAAGCAACGCTCTACTTGTTCATAGGTATAATGCATAATTTGTGACACTGTTTCATTTTTACTGCCTTTATCTAAGACAGACCCTTTACCAGTATAAACACCGCCCGTATTTTCTCGAATAACAACATAATCCAAATCTTGAAAGCCTTCTTTATACAAAACTGGGGAGGCAACACCCGGATACAATCTTACTGGCCTTAAATTAATATATTGATCCAGACCAAAACGTATTTTAAGTAAAATATCCCGCTCTAAAATACCAGAGGTAACCCGCGGGTCACCAATAGCCCCAAACAAAACTGCATCATAGTTCTTTAATTTTTCAAGTTCATCATCACCTAAGGTTTTTCCCTCAGATAAATAACGTTGTGCATTATAATCTAACTCATAAAATTGAAAGGCAATTTTATGTTTACTCTCAACCGTGTTCAAAACCTTCAAGGCCTCATTAACAACTTCAGGCCCCGTACCATCCCCTTTAATTACCGCTATGTGATACATAAAAACTCCTTAAAGATGTGCATATATTTTTTTTTGACCACGCGCATGTAACACATGATTAATCGCCATAACATAAGCCTTAGCCGCAGAAACCAATACATCTGTAGACGAACCTCGTCCAGAAAAAATACGCTGGTTTTCAAACAATTGAACAGAGACCACCCCCAAGGCATCTGTACCACCACTAACAGATTGAATAGCAAAATCTCTTAAATTAAAGGTCTCACCCACCAAGGAATCTATCGCTTTATATATAGCATCAACAGGACCCGATCCTAACATAGACGCTTCCAGGACCTTCTCGTCCCTAATCAACTGAACAACAGCAACTGGACGTGTCAGATTACCGGCTGATACTTGTACATACTTAAGGGTATACAAATCAGGAACTTGATAAATATCATCGGCTAAAATAACCTCTAAATCTGCATCTAATATCTGTTTTTTCTTATCCGCTAGTTGTTTAAATCTTTCAAAAGCCTTATCAAGATCATTTTTTTCTAAATGATGCCCCAAAAAAGTCAGTCGTTCTTTAAAGGCATGTCGACCTGAATGCTTCCCTAAAACCAATGTATTCGCTTTCAAACCTATGCTTTCAGCATTCATAATCTCATAAGTTTCCTTAAACTTTAAAACGCCATCTTGATGAATACCTGCCTCATGAGAAAAGGCATTCGAACCAACAATCGCTTTATTAGGCTGAACAACAGACCCCGTAATAGTAGAGACCAAACGAGATGTTTTAAAAATTTCATTGGTATTAATACCATGGGAGAAAGGCAAACGATCTTTTCGAGTTGTAAGAGCCATAACAATTTCTTCCAAAGCCGTATTACCTGCTCGTTCACCAATCCCATTAATCGTACATTCAACTTGGGTTGCACCATTCAAGACCCCAAAAAGTGAATTGGCAGTCGCAAATCCAAGATCATTATGACAATGAACAGAAATATCAACGGCATCAATCCCCTTCACCTGTTTGTTTAAATTAGCAATCAACTCTCCATATTCATCAGGGCTTTGATAGCCCACCGTATCCGGAACATTAATTACCGTAGCTCCCGCTTCAATAACAGCCTCATAAACCTTCACTAAAAAAGCAAAGTCAGAACGACCCGCATCTTCACAAGAAAATTCAACGTCCTCAACAAAACCTTTTGCCAATGTGACTGCCGAAACTGCCATATCCAATACTTGCTGCTCAGACATCTTCAACTTATGTTCCATATGAATAGGGGAGGTAGCAATAAAAGTATGGATACGTTGGTGTTTAGCTAACTTAATTGAGTTGTAAGCAACCTCGATGTCTTTAGGAATAGCACGGGCCAAAGAACAGATACAACTCTTTTTAATTTTTTTTGAAATAGCCTCAATAGACTCATAATCACCCTGCGAACTAATCGCAAACCCAGCCTCAATAACATCAACCCCCAATCGCTCCAATTGTTGCGCAATTTCAATTTTCTCCCTCAATGTCATCGAACAACCAGGTGATTGTTCGCCATCTCGTAAGGTCGTATCAAAAATCTTAATTCTTTTCATTTACTATCTCCTAAGACACTAAGATAAATGATTTAAGAAAAAATTTAAACAACTGAAAGAAAATATCCTTCTATAAATCAGCATTAACGGCGTAAAACTGCATACGCTTCATTAATTTTCTTAATTTTATCCTCAGCAACTTTCTTAAATTCCTCACCTAAATGTTGAACTTTATCTGGATGATATTTTTTACAGGCTTCTTTATACGCTTTTTTTATATCCTCTGAACTAGCAGTTTTAGACACACCCAAAACATCATAATAGTTATCATGTCCATTAGACGACGTCGAATGACCTTGCTGTTGATAATGAGCACGAACACGATCATGATCCTGCGAAGAAATCTGCAATAAAGAAACAAGTTGATCAATAAAAGTCATTTCGGAACGACTTATGACCTGATCGGCAGCCATCACTTGATACACCAACTCCAATAATATCAAACGTGCCTGAGAATCAAACTGTTGAAATTCAGCACAGAGTTCATTTAAAGAAAAAGAGCTCTTTAAAGAATGTTGAATTAAATCATTTACCCAGGTCATATCCATAGAGCTTAAACGCAAATTAAGCTTAAAAAATTGACGAATAACGTGTAACTCACGCTGATCTACCTTGCCATCCGCCTGTACAGCTTTAATCAAAATATGTACCAAAAGCTCCATAAAACGAGACCGGGATTTACTGCCAAGATTAACATGCTTACCTAAACGAAAATTTTTACCAATACCCTTAGAAATTTGATAGACAACAAAAGCAGTAACAATGATAGGAAGGAAAGAAAAAATTAAAGGAATAAATAAAAAAAGTGTTCGAAATCCTCCGAAAAAAAGAAAGAGTACAATCCCCAACCAAAAAAAATTGCCCCCATTGTTATAATTTCTATAGTACATAGACAAAAGTATAACAGATCATAAGAAGACGCAGCAATTCAAAGGTCATAGAAAAAGGGTCTAAACCCCAGTACGTTTATCCCACAATAAGCCTTTAGACCAATTCTTAAAACTCGTCAATTTTTCCTGGACCATTTTATCTAAAAACTGAGGTAATTCAGGTGCTGGTTGACCATTAAAATACATATATAACAAATACATAAAGACCAACATAATCATTAAATAAAGTATTTTAGACACGCGATTAAAGAAGAATAAAAAAGCAGCAGCAATGATAAGAATAAAAAACAAATACCCATAAGGATCATCAAAAAAAAGCAAAACGTTATCCATTAAGAAGCAAGCCTCCTGTGAGAGCCATCACAAAAAGGCATATTTAGACTATCTTTACACAAGCATAGGGAATAGTTAGACGCCTCAGAAATATAGAAACGTTTAGGTTTAAAATCAGAGGTATGTGTAGAATCACAAAAAGGCTGATCCTTAGAATGACCACAGGTACAAAAGTAATACGTCCCAACATCTAAATTAAGAGACATAGATTTGGGCTGAAAACACTTTTTTTTCATAAAGAGATTGTACAAGGTTTTTAAAATTGCTCCAAATAAAAAAAGTAATAAAAGTAAAAAGCTAAAAGGCAAAATTAACATACACTCAATCCTCTAACCATGAGCGTGTACGTATAGAAAGACCATCACTCTCAAACAAAATCGCCCCATGATGATCCGTTCGATAAATGATCGACTCCATAGATTTATAACGATGTAACACCTCCGAGTGAGGATGATTAAAACGATTTAAGCGTCCACAGGAAACAACCGCAATAGGTGCTGAAGTAGCCAATAAAAAAGGAAGAGAACTAGAGGTCTTACTCCCATGATGCGGCACTTTAATGACATCCGAATCTAAGTGAACCCCCAAATTAAGTAAGACATGTTCAGCCTCTTCTTCTATATCCCCAGTAAAGAGGAACGAGCAATCCTTATACGAAACTCGAAGAAGCAAAGAGCCTTGATTTCTCGAGTCAGTAAAAAAAGAAGACATGGGAAAAAAATCAATCTTTAAATCTGCATCACCTCCCCTAAACATAGAAGCTGAAAAACGCGTAGGGGTTATAGAATAGCGATGTAAAAGAGCCCTTAAGTGTTTCGGGCGTGATGGTGAATAATCAATAAAATGTGTCACCGGAATACGTGGCAATACAGACTCAATACCAGCATAATGATCTCTATCTGCATGAGATAAAATAAAAAAATCTAGCCGATTTATACCATAATAGCGCAATGCAGGTAACAAAACTGAACGACCCACATCAAACCCAAAGGCTTTATCACCGGCATCAATTAACATATTTTTACCATTAGGCGTCATAATCAACGCTGAATCACCTTGACCAACATCAAAAAAGACAACACGGAAAGCTCGAGGTTGAAGGTAATTAAATAGAAAATAAACAAACACAAAACAAAGAAAAAAAAGAAATGGTAAAGAATAAAGCAAAAAAGCCAAACTCAATGCCAAAGGTGTAAAGAGAAAATGATGAGAAGAAAAAACGTTCCTCAATCCACAAAAATAATATTTGAGGTTATCCAAACGAAAAGATGAAAGAGAAAAACGAAAAAAATAAAAATAAACCAAATAAATCAATCCAATAAAAAAAAGAGAACAAGAGCCTACCGAAAATTGACCATAAGGAATAGAATTCAATACATCAACCAAATAATTAATTCCAATCAAAATCACTAAAGGAAGTTTATTTAAAAAAAGCAGAATAAAAGGAAAAAAAAGAGCCCCCAAACTAATAAAAAAACCATAAACAACCAAAAACTCAACAATAAAAACAACAAAAAAATTAGCAAAAAATGAAATCCAAGAAACAATATAAAAATGATACATAAGTAAAGGTAAGGTAAAAAGGGTGGGGGTTAGAGAAACAGATAAATAATACCGAAGAAAAGAGGGAAAATAAGATGGCAAAATACGCTGAAATAAAGGGGCTGCATAAAGCAAAGAAGCCGTAGCAACAAAAGACAATTGAAAACCAATATCACGATAAACCAAAGGATTTAAGAGCCCCATAAACAACGCAACAAAAGACAAAACATAGATAGGTGGAACCCGACGATAAAAAAGACGGAAAAAGAAAACAATTTCAGTCATAAAAATAGCACGAAAAATAGAAACACCCCCCCCAGAAACAAAATAAAAAATAAATTGAAAAAAAGAAAGGATAAAAAATATAATAAAAGGTGAGAAAGCTAGCATACTAAAAAAGCGATACGAACAATTAGCAAGTAAAGACACTTGAGCACCAGAAACAACAAGTAAATGAATTAAACCAACATAGCGATATTGATTAACCAACGGAAAAGGCAACTGAGTACCATGTTGACCAAAAATCAACCCTATAAACAAATCAGAATAGGGTCTCGATAACGACGTATGATGAAGAGACAAAAGTCGTTTTTTTAATAAAAAAGCTAAACGCTTAATAGGATTCAATAAATAGGAATCTAAAATATTAAAAGTCGAAACATGAATTATCCCTATACTATTATGAGTTAAACAATAACGAGAAAAGTCAAATTGACCTGGATTACGAGACACCATAGGCAAAGAAAAAACACCCTCAACTCTGATTAAATGCCCATATGGAGGTAAAGAATGATCTGACTTAAGAAAAACAAAGACATCATGACTAGGCAAAAAAGCTCGTACCATAGATTGGCCAAAATCTTGATCAACCAATATGACATCTAGAACCACAGATTCTTGATTCAAATGAGTAAAACGACGTAAATCTAACTGATAATCACGTAATTTATGCTGTGTAAACAAATAAGAACATAAGAAAAAAAGAAAAAAGAGACAACGAAATTTAGAAAATAAAAGTGGCAACAACAAAGAAACAACAATAAAATAAAAAAAGGAAACCCATGTACCCAAAAAAAAGAAAAAACAGCATAGTGGGAATAAAAAAAACATAAAAATATATTATATAAAATAATATATTATATAACAAAATAAATTTTAATAAATGAACAAACAATGCTATCATGATAAAAAAAAAAGGAGATATTATGAAAAAAAATTTATTAATCTTCTCAATACTAAGCTTATTGATACTCGGGATAACACTAGGTGCTTATGTGTATAAAATTGGGCCATTTAAAGAAAAAATTGCCTCAACAAAATTCATTATAAAAGGAATAAACTGCCAAAGTTGTGAACACAAAATAAAAAATGAACTAAGCAAACAAAAAGGCTTCAAATCCTGCAGTATAGATACAAAAACAGGGGTGACAACCCTCACATACATAGAAGAACCAAATAGAAAAGAAGAACTCCTTCAAACAATAAAAACATTGGGCTTCACAACGAAAGGTGTCAGTAAATTAAGACTAGATAGCTACAAAATTGAATTCAAATAAGCAAAAAGATTGTAAAAGCAAAAGAGCTTGATTATAATAACTAAAGTCAGTCCCCTGTAGCTCAGCGGCAGAGCAAGCGGCTGTTAACCGCTAGGTCGTTGGTTCGAATCCGACCGGGGGAGCCAAAATTTCGTCCCAAACAAGAGGTGTCATTATGAATTTAACAGATCTAGAAGTAGAATACAGAGAAGAACTTAAAAAAAATAAAATTAAAAAAATACGAAATAAAGAGTTCATTCCTGGAATCATCTATGGAAATAAAAAAGAATCAATTCCAATAAAAATAAAACAAAATATAATACAAAAATTATATCGCTTCAAAAAAGACCAAAACAAATTATTAAAGGTCATCATTAAAGGAAAAAAAGAGTCAACTGAAGAAGTAATCGCTAATAACATTGAGAAAGATAGTGTTACAAACAAATATATACACATTGATTTATTAAGAATTTCCAAGGAAAAAAAAATCAACGTAACCGTTCCAATACTCATACAAGGAACTGCTAAAGGTGAAAAGAAAGGCGGTATCTTAATTAAAAAAATTCAATCATTAAAAATTAAATGCCTACCAGAACAAATACCCGAGACATTAAACATAGATATTACAGACATAGATCTGGATCAATTTTTAACCGTAAGAGATATTAGAAATAAATTTGATTTTACTATCCTTAACACAGATAGCGAAAGTATCATACGAATCCTTAGCCCAAGAGTCGCTCGAGGAGACAAAGTAGAAGGAGCAGAAAAAGAAGATACCTCAACAGAAGAAGGAAATAAAACAAATAGCAACAGTTAAACAAACAAATATAGAGAAAATCAAAAACAAAAAGTGTTAGAAAGAAAAACAGAAACAATAAAGATAAAAAAAAATTATAAAAACAACATCAAACAGACACTATCACTCAATGAATTTAAAAAAATAATTCAGAACACAAAACAAAGAGGATTCCTAGCACTAGGACTTGATGCAATTACAATAACCTCCTTACTATCCTTAGAAACAAATTATCCATTTGGGATTATAAGAACCAAAAAAAAAGGATATGGCACAAATAAACACATAGAAGGATGGTCTCCAGACTCAAACACCCCTCTCACCATAATCATAAGTAAAAAGTTAAAAGACTATAGAAACTTACTCGAAAAACTGCCCTTAAATATTCAAAAAATAATTCAATTAAATCTATAAAGAAGCATTTCTAAACAATTCCAATCGTTGCATACGACTAGGATGTTTTAACTTCTTCAAGGCTTTTTCTTCAATTTGACGAATACGTTCTCGAGTAACATTATAAACTTTCCCAACCTCTTCCAAGGTTCTTGGGCGACCATCATCAAAACCAAACCTCAACTTTAAAATCATTTGTTCTCGTTCAGTCAAAAAATCCATAGATTTAAGCAATTCTTCTCTTAATATATTTCTATTGGTAATATCAACAGGTGTATCTATATTTTTATCTTCAATAAAATCTCCCAATTGAGAAGAATCCTCATCCCCAATAGGCATTTCTAAAGAAAGTGGAATCTGAGAGTATTTACGAATAGACAATACATGTTCCAAGGGCAAAGACGTATACTCGGCAACCTCTTCTTCACTAGGTCGTCGACCTAACTCTTGCATCAATATCCGAGACGCCTTCTTAACCTTATAAATTGTTTCAACCATATGTACGGGAACACGAATTGTTCTAGATTGATCTGCAATTGCCCGCGTAATACCTTGTTTAATCCACCATGTGGCATATGTAGAAAATTTAAATCCTTTGGTATGATCAAATTTTTCAGCCGCTCTAATTAAACCAGTATTCCCTTCCTGAATAAGATCTAAGAATAACAAACCTTGGCCAGTATATTTTTTTGCAATAGAAACAACCAATCTTAAATTTGCATTAATCAACTTTTGCTTTGCAATGTTACAACCTGCAGCAACATCCTTAGCTAAGTTAATCTCTTCATCCTGATTTAAAAGATTAATACTGCCAATTTCACGCAAATACATTTTAACTGAATCATCAATATCAATATCTCTAGAATGAGACAATTCAGTAGAAGATAGGACATTTTGAGACTTTCCTTTCTCTTTTGAAACAGCATCGTCAGTTCCTATAACGACTCCTTGATCAATCAAATTCTCTATATTTTCTATAACTGATTCAGGATTATCAACCAAATTTAAAATTTGATCTGGTGTTAAAAAATTCGAACTTTTACCCAAACTTTCTAAGTTTTCAATATTTTGATTATTACCGTTTGAACTCATTGACATGTAAACTCCTCAGTTCATATTCTACACATATTTTAGCATTTTCACCAAAAATATTTTCAATACGAACATGTTAACGAGAAAAAAAAGGAATTATTTCATAAATATCTAGGAACATGCGCAAAAATGTTTATCTCCATACGAATCATCCAAACGTTTAACAGTCGCCTTAGCATTGTTTAAGGGCAATGCAGCCTGTCTTGAAAATGAATACGCCCAATCCTCAGACATCAATTCATCTCGAACAAATGGCGCAAATTTCAAAAAGTGCTGGGATCTATCCGTACATTGTAAAAAATCATCAATCTCATCATATATATGCTTCATCGCAGAAATAAAGCGATCTAACTCAGCCTTATCTTCACTTTCTGTAGGCTCAATCATCAAACTAGAAACAACCGGCCAAGACATAGTGGGCGCATGAAAACCATAATCCATCAAACGTTTCGCAATATCACTATCAAATACACCTTCCTTTTTAAGGTCTTTTAACGAAACAATAAGCTCATGAGCACAGCGCTTTTTGTTATTTTTATAGGGCAACACATACCCTATTTTTTCTAACGAAGCCGCAATATAATTAGCATGTAATAACGCAACCTGACTACAACGTAATAAACCAGCATCTCCCATTAAAAAAATATACGCATACGAAATCAACAAAATTAAAGCCGATCCGCTAGGTGCAGCTGAAATCAATGGCAAGGAGTGAATATCTTTAACAGGTAAAAATGGGATTAAATGAGATTTAACCGCAATGGGACCAACACCAGGACCTCCGCCACCATGTGGAATAGCGAAAGTTTTATGCAAATTCAAATGCATCACATCAAAACCCAAAAGACCAGGTTTAAGCAAACCCACTTGCGCATTCATATTAGCACCATCTAAATATACCTGAGCACCAACAGAATGAACCCTATCACACACATCTTTAATAGTTTCTTCAAAAACACCATAGGTAGAGGGATAGGTAATCATAAAAACAGCAACACGATCCTTATAAGAATCTAACTTTGCGGCTAAGTCATCTACATCAATATACCCATTCGCTAACTGCTTAATTTTAACCTCCGAAAAACCACACAAACGTGCAGAAGCAGGATTCGTCCCATGAGCAGACTCTGGTATTAAGGCAATGTCACGATGACCCTGACCTTGACTCTTTAAAAATGATTTAATAGCCAATAACCCGGCATACTCACCACTAGAACCCGCATTAGGTTGCAAAGAGACAGCATCCATGCCCGTTATTTGCATTAACACCTTTTCAAGTTCTGAAAAAATATCGTGATACCCCTTAACTTGATCCAAAGGAACAAAAGGATGGACACCATTAAACCCCGCCCAACTTAAAGGCTGCATATAAACAGCTGCATTACATTTCATAGTACAGGAGCCCAAAGGAATCATACCATCTACTAAACTATAATCCTGAGAAACCAACCTATTCAACCAACGCATCATCCATGTTTCAGACTTAGGTTTTAAAAATAACTCAGGTAAAACAAGACTTGATCGCTCTAACCCAGACAATATCGTACCCGATACATCATAGTTTAACTCAGCGACATCAGAAGAAAGTGCTTCAGCAAAAATATTATTAATCAAAACAAGATCATCTGGCCCCGTTAGTTCATCCAACGAAAAACGCAATTCTAAAGACGCATCATCATAGAAAAAATTAACCTTCTTATCTAAGGCAACTGTCCGAATAGAAGCTAAAATCTCCATAGTATGACAACGATAACTCAAGGTATCATAAAAAGAAGAATTAACCCGTTCAATCCCCTTATAAAGATCCAGAGAAGCAGCCAAAATAGCCGTGAAGTCAAATATTTGACGAGACATAGCCCGTAAACCTTCTACACCATGCCAAACCGCATAAAACAAGGCCATATTAGCCAATAAGGCTTGAGCCGTGCAAATATTCGACGTCGCACGATCTCGACGAATATGTTGTTCACGCGTCACCAAAGCCAAACGATAAGACGGCTTACCACTCGAATCTTTAGACAGGCCCACAATACGGCCCGGAACTTGTCGTTTATACTCATTTTTGGTTGCAAAAAAAGCAGCATGAGGCCCACCATACCCCATAGGAACACCAAAACGCTGACTTGACCCAACAACAGCATCAACTTCAAAATCACCCGGTGGCTGATAAAGTTGTAATGCCATTAGATCACTAGCTACCACAATCAGGATATCTCGTTTATGGCAATAATCAACCAACTCTTTAAGAGCAAAAACATTGCCTCGCGCATCCGGATATTGAATTAAAAGACCAAAAGAATCCTCTTTAATATCACTAAACTCCTCACACAAATCAACTGAAATATCTAGAGCCTCCGCTCGAGTTTTGAGAACAGATAGTGTCTGAGTAAAACAAGAACCATAGACGCTAAATCGAGTACGAGAACGCTTATCCAAACGCTTCAACATCAACATCGCCTCTGCAACCGCAGTCCCCTCATCTAACAAGGAAGCATTTGCAAATTCCATACCTGTTAATTTTGCAATCATCGTCTGAAAATTAAATAAACAAGATAAACGCCCCTGGGAGATTTCGGCTTGATAAGGCGTATAAGCGGTATACCAAGCTGGGTTCTCAAACACATTACGCTGAATAACAAGCGGTGTATGAGTAGGGTAGTAGCCCTGACCAATAAACGAACGAAACTCTTTATTTTTCGCCATAAGATCTGTCATATGTTTGATAAAAGAAGATTCAGACGAAAAAGCAGGGAAATCCATCGTAGAATCTTGAAGATCCTTAGGAATACAATCATCCACAAAAGCCTCGAAGGTATCATAGCCCAAAAACGCCAACATTTGCTGTTGTTCATCAGAAGAAGAACCAATGTGGCGGGACACAAAAGATGAATACGACATGAAAAAAAAAATACCACAAAAAATAAAATTATCAAATAAAGATCAATTCTAATCTGACAACATCATACGTTTTGTTTTCCATAAAGTTCCTACAGGAAATACAGAAGAAAAAGCCATATAACGCCATATTTTCTGAGCACGAAAATGGTTCTTATAAGTTGCCAATCCTCTAAAGGACAACGGATAGCCTAGATAAAAAAAGGAAATAAAAAAAGGATTTAACAAGGGTAGCCCCCGCCATAAAGACAAATGTTCAAAAGGGCTCAAGCCCAACGACACAGTAAAAAGCCCCTCAGACTTAAAAGAGCTAAATGCAGAGACTAAAAGTGTCGTTGCAACACCTGAACAACAATGAGGGAGATAACGACATATACTGGCATAATAACCATAAATAGATCCATCACGATACATAGGGTCAAAAAGACGATAAGCCACTAATTGTTTACCCTGATAGGCCAAAAAAAACCGCACATCAACTTCGTCTATATACGACAATGGCCGAGTCAAAAAAATATGTTTGTGGGTAATACCTCCTCGATGTTTCAACCATTCTTCATCTATAAAACGCAGGTCAGAGTCTAAAACATCCAAACGCCGGCCTTCGATCACCCGGATACTCCGTGCTTTCGAGAGCTGGCGCTTAAGGTAAGGCGTTTTGTTCCAAGATAAGGTCCATTTATTCAACATCAAACGATGTTCCTGACCAAAAGGGGTGATATACAAGCCCTGTTGACGCAAAAAACATGCAAAGCGTGCAGAAATATAATAGAAAGACACCTGATCAAAGGTAGTTAAAAAAGAGGATATCAAGGCAGGCCAATCTGCTTTATCTGCAACAGGATCACCCAAAACACAGACCAAATTTGACAATTGAAAATAAGCTAAATACCCATCCTTAAAAGAAAAATACTGACAATGTGGTTGCAATGTTGCATAAGACAAGGCATGCAATCCATAGTTTTTTAACGCTAACTGAACAAAAGAAGACATCATGAACTCAAAAAGAGTAACAAAAAGAGGATAAAAAATAAATGTGAAAAAATATTCAAAAAAAAACAAAGCCCTGCTAAAATCCTTGTCATGATCGAACGATACAGCAGAAAAAAAATGAAGGATCTATGGTCCTTAGAAAACAAATTCCAAAAATGGCTAGACATCGAAATTGCCGCCTGTGAAGCGCACGAAACACTTGGAAACATCACTAAAGAAAGTTTAAAAACAATTAAGGACAAAGCAAAATTTGATGTCCCCGGCATTTTAAAAATAGAAGCTGAAATCCATCATGACGTCATCGCATTTCTAACCAATGTCGCCTCATACATCGGCCCTGATTCACGTTTTGTACACTTAGGCTTAACATCCTCAGACGTCGTTGATACGGCGTTTGCCTTACTAATTAGAGAAGCAGGGGAACTGATTCAAAAGGAAATCAACGTCCTTATTGACCTCTTAAAAACTCAAGCATACGCCTACAAAGAAACCTTAATGATGGGACGTACACACGGTGTTCACGCAGAGCCTATGACCTTGGGTTTAAAATTAGCCGTATGGGCCGCTGAGCTTAAACGTCATCAAACAAGACTAACACAGGCTTTAGAAGACCTCCGTGTAGGAAAAGTATCCGGAGCTGTTGGAAATTATGCCCACATGCCTCCTTCCTTAGAAAAATTGGTCTGTGAGAAATTAACACTGTCTATCGCTTCTGTTTCGACCCAGATTTTACAACGAGACCGGCATGCGGCCTTTATTAATTGCCTCGCAATGATTGGCGGAACACTAGAAAAAATGGCCGTCGAAATCAGGCTCTTACAAAAAACAGAATGTAACGAAATTATGGAACCTTTTTCTAAACTACAAAAAGGCTCCTCTGCCATGCCCCATAAACGTAATCCCATCACCTGCGAACGCATAACGGGACTTGCCAGGGTTCTACGCGGCTATGCTGTCAGCGCCATGGAAAACCAAGCCCTATGGCACGAACGAGACATTTCACATTCATCCGCCGAGCGCATTATCTTTCCCGACGCCTGTATTGGCCTAGATTATATGCTCAGTTTGATGCAAAAGGTCATTAAAGGCATGCAAGTCAACGAAAAAGAAATGCAACGCAATATCGACCAATCCTACCATGTCTTTTTCTCCCAAAAACTTCTATTAGAATTAATCAACAAAGGCATGCTACGAGAAGATGCCTATCGCCTGGTTCAACGAAATGCGCACAAAGCTTTCGACGAAAAAGTTCTATTCGAAACATTAATACAAAATGAAGACGCCATTAATAACTTGTTATCAAAAGAAGAATTAGCAAATATTTTTTCATTCAAAAACTACTGTACACACAACGATCAAATTCTAGAACGCGTTTTTAATCACTAAAAGAACGTATTTAAGTCCCCAGATCTTCAGGTTCACCCGACTCCGTTTCGTTAACAGCAGTAGCAGATTCTTCAACTGATTCAGACGCTTGTTCACTAGAAACAGCTTCAACAGCAGTATCTACACTAGCCGCTTCTGTCAAAGTAGAAGATGCATCGCTAACACCCTCATCTTCAGAGGACCCAGCCAAAACAGCCTGAGCTTCCAACTTAGATCGACGATTCATCGCAACCTTTACCTGTATATCCAACTTATAAATGAAATCAAACTGACACTCATCACTGAAAATAGAGACTAAAAATTGATCAAAGGCATCCGCTGAGTCTCGTAAGAGATCCAACTCAGCCTTCAAGGTTAGAACATCTGTAATCTTCTCATCCATACAATCAACTAAGCCCAATAAAGACAAAGCCTTATCACAATGTTCAAATAAACGTTGAGCATCTTCAGAATGTAAATCCTCCGAAGTTTTGAATGATTGATACAACGTCTGAAAGCTATCAAGCTGCACATAATTATTAGAATCAGTTGACATAAAATGTGTATCAACATACTCAGAAAATACGCCCGTACTAGCAAGAACTTCTGGCAAACCCGAGTCATGAACTAGACGCCTCAAACACAGGTCTTTCGCCTGACCAGCTGTAAAAGCGGCTTGCAAATCAATGATTGAATTTACAAAAGGTAAGTCATTAAATTCTGGAACATCTGTCGACTCAGGAAACAGTTTCTCTACAACGTTAAGATACAATTCCTGCAAAGAATTAAGCGTAAACGAATGCTCATTCATCTTAAAAAGAAGCATACCTTGCGAATCGAGTGTTAATGCAAGTCTAGAAAAATCAACGCTATCTTCTAAAAACATCTCTAAAAGATCTTTGGCTCCTTCTGAACAATCCATCAAATCATCCTTGCTAAGCCCATCTTTAATCTCCGCACTAAATCCACTCAAAAATGTGTCAAGCTCACCCTTATTATCACATACAATACTCACATTTCGTTGAAGAGCTTCTACCCCCGATAACGATAATAGTGATGAAGCGTTAATAGACGTTGAATCCAAAAAATTAAGTCCTGCAAGTTCCACTGAAGTTAATGCTATCTCTCGCCTATAATCCGTTTCTTCTAACATTGCCGATGCCAGAGAATCCAAACAAGAAGATTCAAAATAAAAATTTGTAGCTCTCATTTCATCAGAAGAAAGAAAAGCAGAAAATATCTCAAAACTTTCTGCATCATAGTGAAAATCATCCCCTTGAAGGACATTAAAAGAGCGACACATACTTAACGATAATTGTTCAGAAAATGTATCTTGAAAATCCTCATCAATCGAAGTAAGAATCAATACCCAATCTGACGATGATAACGAAAGTGCGCCATCAGCTAAACCTGAAGCCAATTCATCCATAAACACCCTTAAATTAGCCTCTGTCATATCGACATGTTCATAAAAAGACCTAAACTGAGTCATAAACGAATCCGAAGAAATATTCTCTGGCAAAATATCAGAACCATCCTCAGACAAAACAAGTGTAGGGCACGTCGTCTCACGTGTGTTAAAAGTTTCTATAGACGTCAAAAGAGTAGCATTTAAATCCATCATTATTTTCTCTGATTGCGTAGTCAAGTCATGCAAAACAGTTTCCAAAGCCGTAGAATCCAACGATGCCCCATCAGTTAAACTCAATTTAAAGGCATGAAATTGTGTCAACAAATCACCATAGGCTCTTAAAGAAGTATGTCTAGAATCAATCTTCTCTAACATAGTAACAATAGGGTTAGCAGATTCCATACGAGCATATAAAGACGATAGTGCCTGTAAATTGTGTTGTTTAAAAAGGGCCAATGTCATAGCTGATTCAAATCTAGGGTAACCTCGAACAAATTGTGGTTCCTCAGATAAATCCTTCCTCTTCGCTAAAACATCCTCAGGAATATCTGTATCCGCTGACGTGTAAGACGGATGTTCTAAGGCCCCAAAAACAACCTTAACAATATAATCAAAAGAATCTGTTAATAAAATTTTTGGCTCTTTATTAAAGGCTTGCGTTAAAGATTCTGCAATCAAGTTTTTCTCAGGTAATAACGCAGCCCCCAATACAAATTTAGACGCCTTAATAATTCCCTCAGCTTCTAGGCGATTATAGATTTGAGAACTGTCCTCAACAGACAATCCAGGTGTCACAAAAGACAAGGGGGTCACTTGCCCCAAACTATGCTGAACCTTATTATAAAACGTCACATAATCCGCGGGTGTTTTAAACTGTTTCAAAAATAATTTAGCCGCTGCATGCTGCTCTTTGGGAATAGACTCTAACATCGTCTGCATAAATGCTGAAGTTTTACCCGGTCTGGATTTAAACGATGCAGGATCAAGAGAAGTTCCAGATTTATCCCTTTTTAATAATAGAGGCGATTTGAGTTGAAAAGAAAAGCTATCCTTTCCCTGTTCCCCCCCCCTTAACTCTAAACGATGATTTCCGGAAGGAGAAAGGGAACAACTTTGTAATGATATTGAAGAGGCAGAAGGTGAATATGACGTAATAACTGCAGAACAAGCAGAGGTATCAGAAAGTTGAAAATCAGACTCATTAGAAGAAACAGGACTAGTCTCAGACTGACTATCAGACACCTGCTTCTTCGTTACTGAAACAACCCCTTGAGAAGAACCAGATATTTTTGAAAAACGCTGATCATACTCAAAATTAATAAAATCAGCTGATTGGTCAGGAAAAAAATGTATAAAAGCCATTTTATACCTTTGATCAAATGCTTGAAGAGCTTTTCCCTCTAATTGTCCCATCATATGTCCCGTCAGTAATTTGATAGCAGTGTCAGAAGAAAATTTAAACGCCGAGCTCCCCAAAGAAATACGATTACCGTCCTGATCTTTCTTTTTTAGTTCACGAAAAAATGCCTTCAATTCAAGATATGAAAAAGGCTGGGAAGAGAGCTCATCCACCTGCTTTAAAAAAGAATTGGGCACACGATCTAATTGTGACAATAGCGACTCATGCAATACCTCTAAATCACGCACAGCGCCTGATTTTTGATAGCGAAGCAAAAGACCCTGCAAAGGTTTCAAGCTAGCACCTTGCAACAGACGAGAACCTGATTTCATTTGAGCTTGCACCTTTTGAGAGGACACCACTGCTGCCTGTTGCATATCTGCTAAAAAAGACGAATCAAAATATGCTTTTTGATCCATAAACGTTTCTAACCCCTGACATAATTGTTGCACAAAAACTGCTTCTGTTTTAGATAACTCTTTAAGAGACACTCGCTGTAAATCCATATAGCAATCACGCAAAGCCCCTTGTATAGAATCTGGCAAAACAGCCGCATCAGCTTGTTTTAACACAGAACGTGTTGCATCTGTAAAACTATTTTGAACACGTTGATGCAAACTAACTACCTCTAAATCTGTAATAGCCCCAGACGGTTTAAGGACCTTTGACATCGCATGATAGGCCAACATGTATGAAGAAACATGAGCTGCATATGTTTCTTCAAAAAAAGCAGAATCAAAGTGTGAAAACTGAGACAAACGAAGTCGATCTGAAAGAATCTGTTGTTTGGAAGACAGAAAAGAAATACAGAAATCTTTAAGTCCCTCCTGAGAAAAAATAGAATCCTGAGAACCTTCAATACCAGACGTTAATTCAGTCAAAAGCACCTCGGCTTGTTTGACAGCTAATACCAGGGCTTTCTCTTTTTCAAAAGAATAAGACACCGATAGCTCTTTCTGTAATGTTTGAACCTTTTCGCAATGTTCAGAATACGATTTATACAATCCTTGTAAAGAGTCACTCATTAAGGGAATAACCGTATCAAACACCTCCGATTTCAAAGATAAGGCAGCAACAGCTTCTTCATAAACCAAACGTGACATAGCCTTCGCCTGATCAATGGCCTGCAAGGAGCCCTCAATATTTGCTGCTTCTACAGCCTTAACATGGGCAGTCTGCAATTGCTTAAAGGTACTAAAAGTATCCCTCATATCACCACTAAACGTAGATTCTTTTGAAAAAGCGGCGACCCTGGCACGATCAACTTCCATCATATCACCTACAACACTTCGCAAATTAGTTTCGATCGTCTGACGTTTAGAATCAGACAAACAGCAATGATCAAATAAGAGCCTATGTAACAAACGACGCTTCTCATCTGTAATACCACGAGAAAGAAGACCTACTTCTTTTTTAAATTCACTAATGACTCCAGATTGTTCTACCAGCCCTAAAATACGCGCAAGATGACTCTGCTCACAAAGTAAATATCCGTGTTCAGAAAGAACGCCTTCTTTTTGCAAAGCATCATACACAAATTCAGCTTCCTTTTTACTCACCCCATTTGAAGATAAAAATTCAACAGTGACAGGCTGAAACCTCTCCGAAAAGGAAGCAAGATCCTCTTTTTGACTCCTATAAATCGACGCTGCCTGACTCAGAAAGATTCTAGTAGCCATCATTGATTCCTGCAAAGCTTGTGAGTCAACAGGTTTATAGCTTTGAAGCTCTGACATAAACTGTTGCTTTTCCTGCAAAGTACCAGATTTTAACTTGTCATATAAGGCTTGTTGTTGAGTCGTATCCAAACCCTCAGTAACAAGATCAGACATTTTTTGTTCTAAAGACGAACCTAATTCTTCAGGCAGCAACGATAGTGATGAGGAACGAATCAATGAAGGCATGACTGAATCATCAAACATACCAGCACGGATACGCGATGGATCCATAAGAGAAACATGAATACGCTGCATAGTCGATTGATCAAACATGGTCACAATCATACGATCCTCAAAAACATGTTGATCAGCCAACAGATACGACCCACCCTCGAGCTGTAAAACAATCTCATCAGACTGTTCCTTTGCTATACCCATAATAGGCATTAAATGCTGCAGTAATTCCGGACAAATAGAGCTTAAACTATCCTGAATCTGAGAAAAATGTCGAGCAGAAGTAAACGAAGTAGGGGAATAAATAAACGCCTGAAGTACCTGAATATGAGAGTCAGTTAAATTAGAAAGATCCGGCGAGGTCATAAGATAAGAAGCCAAAGCATCCATAGAAGAAACCGTTAAATCCAAATTCAAAGAAGCAAAGGCCTTATCATGCTTAAAATAAACAGAATCTAACATATCCGAAACTTGTCCTAAACTAGACTGATAGCCCGAAATATCCATCCCTTGTGCCAAACCAGCCACACAATCCGCCAACAACTGTTGCTTTAAAGATGCCAAGTCCTGCACAGCTTGCCCCCACTGAGCCTGCTCATCTGAAGTTAATGTAGAAAAGTCTTTTTGAGACAAAGCATGAAAGGTTTTAACCGACATTTTAAGCATCCCTGCTAAAGGTGAAAATTTAGATCGTGTTGTATCTGACATATCCATACGAATATCATCCATTAACGAACGAATTTCCGACTGCAAACTATCCAAAACAGCCCCATTCTCAAGGCGTAAGGGGTTATTAACTGGCACAGAGGCTAATTGACGTTGACACTGTTCTAATTGTTTCAGGGCGTCTATAGGATCACGAGAAAAGGTAACAGTCCCTCCAAAAATAGACCCCAAACCAGGACGAGATAACAATACCCCTAATTCTATACAACGACTACGAAAAGCCGCCATATCATCTGATGATATATCCGCAGCAGATAACTGCTGATATAAATCCGTAAATGATTGGGTTTCCATATTAAGTAAATCAAGTACCTGACGATCATAACCTTTAATCGTTGACGCATCTAAGCCCTTAGAGGCAGCCAACTCAACAAATTCTTTTGAAGACGCCGCCAAAAAATGCTTAGATTGTAAGCGAATATCACGGACTAAGCTATCATAAAGTTCTGCATCATCTGGCATCAAATCGAGATTATCTGACTCAGAAAAAGACGCTGAATCAGGCAGCTCATCTAACACCTGTTTATGATCCCGCAACTTCTTCAACTTGGAATTCTCTAATTCTTTGAATGCCTTCTCAAACTCACGCCCTTGTTTAGAACGCAAGGTGGTTTTTTCTTTCTCGGACAAAGAAAACCCCTTCTCAAGTTTAAATTGTTGTTTTAAAGAGTTTAATGAAGCCTTAAGATCCTTATTTTCTCCATCATTACTTTCTAAAAGCTCATCAATACACGCCTGACAAACCTGTGCGCGGAATACCTGAACTTTTTCCTGTACCTGCATCCAATTAGAAAAGGCCTCATTTAAAACATCCGTATCCGCTACATCCATCCCCACTTTCGATTTCATTGCTTTTACAAAATCAGAGGTAGACAACCCATACGCCTTGGCTAAAGAGGCTTCTTTATCAGACACAAATGTATCAAACTCATTACATATGTCTTCATACGTTCGTGGATTTTTATCCCCCGCCATAAACGCTTTAACCTTATCGCCCAATGAATGAGTAGCCGTCGACACAACTTTTTGAGCCTGATCATGAACCTTTACCTCCTTCACGCTTAGCTCCTTGCGACGACTTTGCAGGGTTGTCGTAGGCGTCATAGTATCCAATCTGCCCGATAAATCATTATGAAACCATTGATACTTAGAACGAATACTATCGACATGGGCATCGACATCTTTTTTCTCACCAAAATAATAAGAATACGGCGCTTTAAATAGGGTAGCCAAGGTTGCTAAAGAACTTGTAAAAAATTTACCAAAACGTCCCTTGTCAGGATCAGGAAGTCCCTGCTCAATTAAGCGACCTTTTAAATCACGACGTGTTCGTGTAGCAAAATCCAAAAGTCCCTTATCTTCATGAGCAGAGGCCTGTACGGCTGATCTAAACGCATCATTAGACATACCCTCTGGTTTTAAGGAACGAAAAAGTGCCTCTGGTAAAACGCTCTCAACCTCACTCAAATCAAGGGCCTCACTCGGCGTAGGCAACGCAACATCCACCTCTCTACCACCCACTTCAGAAGCAACACGCGACTCTAATTCATCTAAAACCAAGTCCATCTTTTTATCAGCATGGGCCGAAAAACATGCCTTCAATTCGTCGCGATAGTGACGAGAGCCTTTAAGTTGAGACAAACGATCTTGCGACATTAGATAAGGACCATCCTCTGAATCTTGTGTAATTAAGTGTTGCTGCAACAGAAAGTCGTAAACAGCCTTCGCCTCCTGATCTGAAATTTTATACTCACCAGAAAATATCTGTAATTCATCTGTCTTTAAATAAATTTTCAAACGCTCTTTCATATCCAAGCTAGACAAACGAAATGTTTTCTCGGTAATTGACAACGCTGATTTCCTGGACAAAGACGCTTGCGAACGAACAGAAACCACACCCTTTTTTTTGGAGACATAAACAGTACGGGAAGATACACCATCAAGACCTTGACGCTGCTCTTCTACAGCTTTATATGAAATTTTCTGCTGTTCCTGATGAACAGCATTATAAAGACCTTTCATAAATTTCATCTGTTTATATAAGGCTAATAAATGTGGCCCTAAAAGTGCTTGGCCTGCTCCTTTCGCAGCAACATCAACAAGAATATCTTCCATTTTTGATTCACCCGTCAGTACATCAAAAATATGGCCCATAAGATCCAAGCCATCCTGGTGTAGTTCATTACAAAGTACCATACACACCTTAAGACCCTTCTTAATAGCTAAAAATACCCCCACATCTTTAATCTGAGCCAAACTCCTTTGTAAAGCAGTCCCATTTAATAAACGATCTAACTCTTCAAAGGTGGTATCCGCAGGATCAACCGCAGACAGCTGCATATCTACACCCTCAAAAGGAGAATAGGCATGTCTCTCTGAAGAAGAAACTGACGGTTTTTTCAAAATTGATTTAGGCGATTTCACTGGAGGTTTAGAAACAGTCGAAGCAGTCGAAGCAGTCGAAGCAGTCGAAAATGAAACACCTTTCACTACAGATCCCTGTTCTGAACCATCTTCATGACGAGCAAGTTCAGGATTATCACCCCGAACAAGCACCATTAAGCCCTCTAAATAAACCTGCGAAAGTGTCTGATAATCATGCTCAACATCTTGAACAGAATCAAAAAAAGGTTTAAGAATAACTTTAGAAGTCTCAGACTTCAAGCTAGCATTGATAAAAGACTCCGCTAGTACCTTACCCTGAAATTCCTCTAAGGTTTGACAGCTAGAAAAATCCAACATTGCGTCTACACAAAATCTAGAAAAAGCTGCTAACTCTTTCTCTGAATACGTCGCAAACAAATCAATAAGGTCTGATTTTAAATGAATAGCATCACTATCCCCAGGCCCCTTAATCCCCAACATGCTATAAATAAGACGATGTCGGCCCTCCACAGAATCAAACTCTCGAACTTCTTCTAACGACCCCCCAGACACCTCATCTGCAAAACCAACTGACTTTTTTTCAGGTCTAGATAACGCAGCAGTATCACCCTCATCGGCTGCTAACAAATCCTTCATGCTTCCAGGGAAACCACCTAACTGTCCATCAATACCAGGTTCTGAGTCAGTATCATCATCACCCACCTCAGTCATAACATCAGGCATACCATTAGAATCAAGCTCTGCTCCAGTATCATCATCAATAGACATTGAACCAGCACCGCTCGGATCCTCCAATTTAGCTTGTACCGCGGACTTACCTGCTGCAAGAGCTTTTTTCTTCTTATTTTTTGCAGTCACACCATCAGCCTCAGAGAGGTCAACCGTACCAGCAGCTGCGCCTTCCTTAGCCGTATCAGATGTAACAGACGACGATTCTTTTGAAGCTTGTTTTTTCAATCGTTTCGCATCATCTACACCAGAAGAAACATCACCAGCCTGGGCAGCAGCTTCTTGATTTGTCCCCGAAAGATCATCAGACGACACAGATGGATGTTCTTTCTTAGATTCAGCTTTCTTTTTACTGGGGACTATCGTAGCATCACCAGCCACAGCCTCCTCTGCACCAGCAGCCACCATTAACTCACTGACACTATCCAAGACCGCCGTAGCTTGTTTAGCAGAAACAGGCTTAGAAAATGGTTTCGAACCAACTGAGGCAACAGAAGGAGCAGTAGAGACAGAACGAGGACCCGGTACAACCATCTAAAAAACCTCCCCAAGAAAAGTCATGACAAAACACAACTCATTTTATTTTCCCTAATACCCGCCATAATCGACTTTACTTCATCCAAAAATAGCGTCAATTTACTCAAAGGCTCTTTATTATTATCAATATAAAAAACCTGATCATTAAAAGAAAAGTCCAATGTGTATTGTTTACTTTTATAAATCAATAAAATCTTATTCCTCCCCACAGACAACTTAAAATCACCTATATCAATGTTAGATTTAATAGGCGTAATAATTAAAGACTGATTTGATTTTTTAACTACAGACGAAAGTGTTTTACGAAAAATGTTTAATTGCTTTAAAAATAATGCCTGATCAAAGGACTTATTCATCATCTTCCCCCTAACAGTATATACATACCCCTAGTAAAGAAATAATAAACAAGAAGTTTTTTCGATGGATTAAGTGAACTCAGCCTTTAACACGTTCCTTGTCGCATCAGTCACACACACATCCAACCAATCGCCCTGCTTGTAACGCTCATGAGCCGGCAAAATAACCAAGGTATTCGCATCATTACGCGTCTGCAAAGACAAGGGATCACGCTTTGTCCCTACACGTTCAACCAATACTCGCTGTGTCTGACCAATCATTTTCTTATGTTTAGATAACGAAATCTGATTTTGAATATCTAACAAAGTCATAATTCGCCGTGTTTTTTCTGCCTCTGACACATCATCTTCAAATTTTTGACTGGCACGGGTATTAGGGCGCTCTGAATACTTAAAGACAAAAGCAGAATCAAACTCAACCCGACGAACCACATCCAAGGTGTCTTCAAATTCTTCTGCCGTTTCCGAACAAAAACCACAAATAATATCTGTAGATAAAGATACATTAGGAATAACATTCTTAATAAGCGCGACCAAATTAAGAAACTCTTCTTTGGTATAAGAACGATTCATTTTTTTTAGAATACGATCATTACCTGCTTGAAGTGGTAAATGAATTTGATTACAAATATTAGGTCGCTGTGCCATTAAAGTTAATAGCTTTAAGGGAAAATCCTTGGGATGGGGAGAGGTAAAACGAATACGCTTAATCCCCTCAACCTGTGACACCTGATCCATTAACTCGGTAAAATCATCCTCTCCATGTTTATAAGAATTTACATTTTGTCCCAATAGTGTGACTTGTTCATACCCTTCATCACGTAATCGTTTGACTTCATCTAAGATAGATACAACAGATCGGCTACGCTCTCGACCACGCGTATAGGGCACCACACAAAAGGTACAAAAGTTATTACAGCCACGCATAATTGCAATCCAAGCATTCACCCCATCTTGCCGTGAAGGATACACATCCTCATAAGTCTCAAATTCAGACAAGGTCACATCAAAAGATTTTTGGCCAGTTTCAGTACTAGCTTCAATCAATTGAGGCAAAACTTTGTAACTATCTGGCCCCGCAATAAAATCAATTTTGAGTTTTTTATTTTCTAACAATTCGGTCTTAAAATTCGTCGCCATACATCCCAAAATCCCCACCTTTACCTTACCCGTAGAGTGATGCCGCTTAATTTCATGCACTCTATTATAAATTTTAAACGTTGCATTTTCCCTAATTGAACAGGTATTCAACATGACCACGTCAGCATCTTTTTCGGAATCAACAAAGTGATACTTATGTTTAACTAAAATACTTTTAACCAGTTCACTATCATAGACATTCATCTGGCAACCATAAGTTTCAATAAAGACGCGCTTAGACATAGACCTATAACCTAACATAAATTAAAAAAAAAAACGATATAGTATATATTAATATATTGACATATTATACATTTAATTAAAAATAACTAATACGTCATAAAATGTAGTAAATAAAATTTAAAAAATAACTACATATATTCATTAAAAAATAAACATTCATAACTTCTATCTTTATATAAAATTAAGGCCAAGATTATAAAAGAAATAATTAAAAAAATTAGCCACTTATTAATATTTAATTGGTTACAAACGTGTTAAATAACTCAAATGAGAAAAAAAGAACCTAATTTTAAGGATAATTATTAATGCATAAACTACCAACTTTATGGGGAAGTATAGGCAGGGGTTTTGGTACGCGTTTGCATTCGTGTAAAAGGGGTCTTGTGAGAGCATTGACTAAAAAAAGAGAACCCAACTATGTACAGGCATTCTCAGCAATAAGAAATCTTCCTGACCTGTTAGATATTGAAAGAGAAGGAGTTAAAGAAAATCCATTAACGTTGAAAGATGCAGCCCCAGAGCTAAAAGAAGATAAAGAGCTTGTTTTAAAGTTAATAAAAGAAGAGCCAGAAACATTACGATACGCATCCCAGACACTAAAAGATGATCCAAGATTTATTGTTCAAGCAATTAAAGAAAATCCAAAAGCATTACAATATATAGACCCAATGCTAAAAACAGAGCAATTTCAATTGATGGCAATCGAAAAAAATCCAAAAGCATTACAATATATAGACCCAATGCTAAAAACAGAGCAATTTCAATTGATGGCAATCGAAAAAAATCCAAAAGCATTACAATATATAGAGCCAAAGCTAAAAGCAGTGCCGTTTCTATTATGTGCAATCAAAATAAATGCAGAAGCATTACAATATGTAGACCCAAGACTAAAAAATCAGTGGTTTCTATTAGAAGCAATCAAAGTAAATGCAAAAGCATTAGAATATATAGATCAAACGCAAAAAAAAGAGTGGTTTTTATTAGAAGCAATCAAAATAAATGCAGAAGTATTACACTATGTAGCCCCAGAACTAAAAACAGATTCGTTTCTAGTTTCTGCGATGGATATCAACAAAGAAGCATATCGTTATGCGGGGGAAAAACTAAAGGAGGAAGACTTTCTTTTAGCTGCAATCACTTATAATAGTGACGCATTTGCCTGTGCAGATAAGAAAATGAAAAAAAGTTTACCCTTTGTTTTAACCGCAGTCCAACTGGATGGAAGTTTGTTAGAACATGCACATGATTCATTCCAAAATAATAAACAAGTTGTATTAGCAGCAATTAAAAATGACCCAGCTGCATTCAGATTTTCTGGTGAGAAATTAAAATTTGATTATCATTTTATATTAGAAGCCATAGAAAAAAATGAGATGGTATTTGATCACCTAGAAGAGATAATGCAAAGAAAACTTTTGATCGAAGGGTGCTACCCATTATCAGAAAAAATGAAGAATAAAATAGAGGAAACATGCACAAAAGTTATACAAAAATATTATAGAAGAAGAATAGACGCACGAAATGAAAGATATTTAAAGCTTTACAGACGCATAACAAGAAAGGAAATACAAGCACCTACTTTGCATGGCTTAATTCAAGACATAATAGCTCATAATAACGGACTCATAGTAGAGGCTCTACGCATAAAAGATGGAAAAATACATGTTGGAGACTTAACCTGGAAAGAATGGATGAATTATACCATCAGTCATGGAGATTTTATGTATCCAATAACAGAAGACCTGAATATTTCAGCAATGGCCCTATTACATCGAGTTCATAGACAAGTTAATGTACAAGTTCAGACAACGAAAAGCCTCTGCGAGGTAGCCACTGCAATAGACAAATTTTATTTATCATATGGCAACGTCCCTATGAATTGTCTTCGATGGCGACCTTTTTTATATGATATGAATAGCAATATATTAGAGGACTATAAAATGGGAATTGGACTACCAAGTGAAGACATGCCATTTACAGGTAATTTTGCATTCGCAAACCAAACTATAAGAAACCCCGATAAGGTAGTTGAAGTTATACGTTCAAAATTAGCTAATCCCAAAGATAAAATAATATGTCAAATGATCGAGTTAGGGATCTTATATTCACTACTAGTAAACTCAGCCCTATTACACAGAACAGCGGTTAAACGAGAGGGGACCCCTCCCATACAAGTTTGGAGAGCATTTACTACAGGAAAAAGTGAAACACCCACACATTTCAGTGTTACAAGCACAACTGCCCACAAAGAATTAACGGAGGCTTGGAAAAAAAATCCTGAATTTCCAAAGCTAAAAGTTCGTCAGTATAAGATAGATGAAGATCTAGTAGATGAAATTAATCCAAATGGTCATGAGTTCTTATTACCTATAGGAAATGACCTTCAGTGGAAAAAAATATATCTCTGTGTAAATCAAAGAAACGGGTCTAAAGGAATGCCATATGACTTTGTTGTGGCTAAATTACCAGTTCATATGCAGATGAAACATAAGGGGTTAGGGAGAGTTAATGATGAGTTAGTAGCCATATTAGTCCAAGCAGGTGGTCTTAGAAATTATCCACAGTCATCTAATCCTTCAGGTAGAACTCAAAACGATAACCATGATGGAACCCATAGTATGCGGCAAATGTTTTTATTCAGAGCAATAGTTAAATATATTCAAAAAAAATACCCAACAAATGTATTACACGAAAAAATGAAAAACCCAGAGTGGCATGTTTCGTTAGAATTAGCATGTTTTTTGATTCGAGCAGGAAGAATAAATGAATATAATCATCTCTCAGAAGATAATTGGTATGAACGATCATATGAGTTATGGAAGTGCTATGCAGATCAACTAGGTATCTCAGAAGAAATAAAGAAAGCGATATCTATTTTGATGTGTTCTTCAGGAATACCAATTGAGGTATTAGCAAAAAGCGATAACCCTCATGACAAGAAGCTATATAAGAAAGTGTGTGAAGGGTCAAAAGAAGAGAGAGTATTTTATGGGTTGATACATCAAATATGGTATATGGTTCATAATTTAGATTGTAAACGTGTTTATGTAGACAAAGCACGAAAAGAACTCAATGATGGAAAAATTAAAGACATGAAGGAAATTTGTGCATGGATATTTGGAAAAGAAAAGGCTTCACTCATATATGAACATTTAGATGTAATGGCAAAAAGGTTTTTAACAATAACAGGATATGGTTATTATGAAAATGTATGTGAAACAGATCGAATTGGCTATAATCCAGATCGTTTTTATCTTGTAAGACAGGATGCAAAGCAACTATATCTTGACTTAAGCCAGGAAGAACAGCAACTTAATGTTCAATTAGATCAAGAATTGTGTATGAGACTATAAATCAAAAGTCTACTTTATAACTTGAAGCCTTAATAAGGGATTGACAATTAAAGAATCTAAGCACAATATAACAACATTAAGTAAAAATTTTCAATAATAAAAGGAATCAATCATGTCTATGAGCATGTCAGCTCCAAACATTAAACAAGAAGAAGGTGTAAAAGCAGCTATAACAGACCTTGCAAGGTTTGATCAATTTAGAGATCAAAGTCCAGAAAGAGAAGTAGCAAACATACTTGTAGGGTTAGATCCATTTAGAAATCAAAATCCAACAATACAAGCAGCAACACCTGCAGAGTTCGGTAGAGGTAGAGGTAGAGGTAGAGGTAGAGGTAGAGGTCAATATCCAGCAATACAAGCACCAACTCCTGCAGTATTAGGTAGAGGTCAATATCCAGCAAATCTAGCAAATCAAGTAGCAACAGCTACAGGATATAACCCATTTAGCAATCAAAATCCAGCAATACAAGCAGCAACTCCTGCAGTGTTAGGTAGAGGTAGAGGTAGAGGTAGAGGTAGAGAACAATATCCAGCAAATCCAGCAAATCAAGTTACACAGCCAGGAAGTAACTCAACGAAAAGAGCGGCCGCCCCACCCGAGAATCCAGCTGCCAAAAGACATAAGCAACCAGCACCCCCACGAACGTACAAAGATGGCAGATTAAAACCTCCAAATGATAGGGAGGAGACAAGAGAAGAGCTAGAAAGAAGACTAATGTACAATCGTAAAGATTGGTGGACCATAGAAAGAGCCCAAGACATAACAAATAAAATTGTGACAGCACTTAAGAGAGGTCAAAAAGTAGAAAATATGCTAAAACAGTGCCAAACCATATTTGGTAAAACACCTGAAGAACTAATGAGGAACTGGGAAACAGCCTTTGAACAATATCATAATAAAACAGAAGAAATGTTAAACAATGAAATTAAGGAGCTTTTAGAGGCAACTAAAGCCCAGATCACTAGACCATTGGGATGGACACTTTTGCACTATGTATTTGATCCTAAAAAAAGATGGCCAGAATATAATATTCAAGAATTTCAGTCGGCTGTCTTAACGTATATAAGAAATAATCCTGAACACAAGGGATTACTTAAAGATAAAAAATTTCAAACATTAGAACGTCCAGAGTTAAACCCAGATGGAACAAACAACTTATTCGTTGGCTGTACCCCATATCATTTCGCGCAGTTATCTAATTCAACTTATCACCTGTTAAAAGAACTAGGTCTATGATTTCGTGATGTTATCTAAATTAGTGACATAAGCGCCCGATACAATGCGGCCCATTAGCTAACAAACGTACCGAACAAAAGGTATTTTTAAGATTAAGCTCCGTTTCGACACATACTTTAATGTACGTATCTGTTAATCCTTGCCATAATCCTTTCTTTTGCTGTTCAAACAATACCTGAACTTCCTCCCCAATAAAGCGCTCCTGATACGCCAAACGATTATTTGCAAATAGGGATTGCAACACACGACTTCGCCGCTTTATTTCAGCAGGATTAACCTGACCATCTAGTTTCTGACTACGTGCAAATTGACGCTGAGAATACGAAAAAACATGCGCATAATGCCAGGGTAGGGTCATCACATTCGCAACCGTCTCATCAAAAGACGCTTTATCTTCACCCGGAAACCCACAAATAATATCCGTTCCAATACATACATCCGGAACCGTTTCAACACAAAAGTCAATAAACTCACGATAGTCTGCCATTGTATAATGACGATTCATGGCCCTTAAAATTTTATCCGAACAACTTTGTACTGGAATATGCAAATAGCGACAGAGTTTACTTTCTTTTTTAGCCATATGACGAATCAGATCTTTAGGGATAGTCGTAGGTTCTATAGATGAAATCCGAATACGTTTTAAACCATCAATCTCTTCTAAGGCATAAACCACATCTAAAATCGACTTGTGATGATAATCATACGTCCCTAGATTAATCCCTGTTAAAACAAATTCCTGATGACCCGCCTCAACCAAAATCCTTGCTTCTTTTAAAATATCCTCAAATACCCGACTACGAGCAGGTCCCCTGGCAAAAGGAATCACACAAAACGCACAAAAAAAATCACAGCCATCCTGAATTTTCAAATTTGCACGTACATGTCGCTCATCTACACCTGCCACAGGCAAGGTAAAGGACTCACGCTTAATCTTTTCTATCGCTAAAATCTTATCTTCTTTCAAGAGGGTAGGGAGCGCCATTTTTTGCTCATTACCAATTACCCAGTGTACATTCGGCAATTCGAATAATTTATTCTTTAAAATTTGCGCCTGACAACCCACCAGCGCCACACGGCTTGCCGAGTTAACCTGCGTTAAACGCTTCACTAAGCGACGCGTGTCTTTATCGCCATTTTCCGTAACAGTACAAGTATTCACGACCACCACATCAGCATCCGTAACATCCCCCACAGTTTCATATCCCACAGACTCCAATTGGCGCTGCATGACCGCTGTTTCAGCGTGATTTAAACGACATCCTTGATTTACAAACAATACTCTAGATTTTGCCATATTCTAAAAATAATAACCAAGAAGCCCAAAAAGGTACAGAAAGAAAGAAGAAAATAATAAAAAAAAGAAACAAAAAATTAATAATCATCACCTAAGAAATATCACAAAAAAAGCGAAAAATATCTAAAAATTTTAATTTTTCAACATTATAATCATCACCCCTATCAATACCAAAACCAAAATAGGTGATGATTAAATGAGGTATTTTTACAAAAAATTTAACGCTTGCTTTTAAAAAAAGCGCTTAAGGTCTGCTGATACCTCTCATTAGGCAAACACAGGACATCCAAAGAATGATTTAAACCCAAACAACACAAATCAACCTTAGAACCCAGGCCACCCCATTTATAGTCCCAGGCACAAAAAACAACCCGATCAATACGGGAATGAAAAATAGCTCCGGCACACATCACACAGGGTTCCAAGGTGCAATAAAGGGTACATCCGGTCAAACGCCAATCACCCAATTGCTCACTTGCTCGTCGCAAAGCCAATATTTCTGCATGAGCCGTAATATCATTCGATGACTCCTTCTCATTATGAGCAAAGGCAATCACTTCATCACTCTTAACAATGACCGCACCTACAGGAACCTCATCCTTTACGAAGGCCTTATCTGCTTCTTGAATCGCCAAATTCAAAAATTCGCTATCTCTTAACAAAAGAGACCCTATAAAACGTTAATTAACACTAAAATTCAAATCCGCATCAGCAACTTCAGAATCATCATCTATAGGGCCCACCTTCGATTCATAATCTGCTAAACTAGTCTCTAGCATATTGGCTAAACGTCTGGCATGCTTAGGCGACAATATCAAGCGAGACAAAACCTTCCCCTTAGGAAGATTGGGTTGCAAAAAAATATAATCCAACACAAATTCTTCAGCGCGATAATTAACCATCGATAAATTAGCATAAATGCCTTGCGCAACAGCATCATTAAGTTCCAATTGAATTTCAGTATTCTCACCGTCTGATTTTTTCATATACTTACACGCTCCACATAAGACATTGTCTCTGTATTTATTTTAATGACATCACCCGTTTTTATAAAGGCTGGTGCTTGTATCGTCATCCCATTTTCAACTTCAACGGGACGCAACGACGACGTCGCCGTCGCTTTTCTAACTTCTGGTGCCGCATAAGTCACCTCTAAGTTCACTGTCAACGGCAACTGTACCGACACAACCTGCGACTCATAAAAAGTGAGATCGTAATTATCTCCCTCTTTTAAAAACAACACCCCATCTGCAAGTAACTCCTTAGACACCGAAATCTGTTCAAAGGTCTCATTATTCATAAAAATTAAAGCATCAGGCTCTTGATACAAATACTGCATGGATTCACTATCCAACGTAGCACGCTCAACTCTCTCTGTAGACAAAAATCGTTTTTCTAAATTCTTTCCTGTTAAGACATGCTTCAACTTAGTTTGCATACACGCATTCCCTTTGCCAGGCGTACGATGCATAGTCCAGAGCACACGATACAACTCTGCATCCAAAAGTAAAATCATCCCTACACGAATCTGGGTAGCATTAACGATCATGCTCAAATTGTAAGCGGATTCGAAGAGATGGTCAAACTAATGTTAAAGAAAGCGGATGTCTGCTATAACAAGAGACATGAATCCCATTACAAGCCCTATATGGTTCCCTTATAGTCTGATGAAACAAAAAAGCCCCATTTTACACTGCACATCTGCCAAAGGCGTCCACATCACCTTAGAAAATAATCAAACCCTCATCGACGCCATGTCATCTTGGTGGTCCACCATTCATGGCTATAACCACCCCATTTTAAACCAAGCTGCCAACGAACAACTAAACAAAGTCTCACACATCATGCTTGGCGGATTTTATACCACTGCCAGCCAAAAATTAGCTGATACACTGATCCAGCTAACGCCAAAAGGACTTGATAAAGTATTTTTCTCCGATAGCGGATCGGTAGGCTGTGAAGTTGCGATCAAAATGGCCCTACAATACTGGTACAATCTAAACAAAAAAAATAAAACACGATTACTCACACTAGAAGGGGGCTATCACGGAGACACAATCGGCTGCATGGCACTCTGCGACCCAAACGATGGCATGCATCGTGCCTTTGGAAGTCAACAAAGATCTAAACACCTTTTTTTAACGCCACCTAAAGGAGGACTTAACCCAAAAGACAGTGATCTTCAAAAAGCACTTTCTCAGGCTGAACACGTGATTAAATCCCAGCATCACAGTATTGCCGCTCTGATGCTAGAACCCATTTTTCAGGGCGCTTCCTCCATGTCTTTTTACAGTCCCGTATATCTAGAAAAACTATGCGCACTAGCCAAACACTATAATATCCTAGTTATTTTTGATGAAGTCGCTACAGGGTTTGGCCGCTTAGGAACACGCTTCGCATTTGATCAATGTCGGATCACCCCTGATATATTAGTCCTAGGAAAAGGCCTATCAGGCGGATATCTAGGTTTAGCAGCCACCCTTGCAAGCCATGCTATCTTCGAAGCATTTTTACCCGAAGACAAAGACCCATTTATGCACGGCCCCACCTTCTGTGGAAACCCCTTAGCCTGTAATATCGCTCAGGCAAGTATAAATCTATTTGAATCCCAACACTATCTCAAAAAAATAACGAAAATAAGCAAGCACTTACAAGAAGCCTTTCGAAACTTTAAACACCCCCTTGTACGTTCATGCCGAACCCATGGAGCCATCGCTATCATCGAAGTCAAAGAGCCAGAAACTCTAAAAGACGCACAAGCCTACGCACTCAAACAGGGCATATGGTTACGCCCTTTCTCAAAATTTCTATACACAACTCCCGCTTATATCATCAAGGAACAAGAGTTACAGCAAATAACACATACAATGAAACGTTATTTTAAAACTCTAAACACCCACTAATAAAATAATCATTGATAAAACACCTATCCATAAACACAAAGAGTATTTACGTTTAATAAAATAAATGCTAAAAATTAAAAAGTTATTTTATCAAAAAATCTAAAACAAATAAATTTAGCCATTTTTTTACTAGGTACATATCAAAAATTTCAATTTCCAAAGTAACCCCAAAAGTCTACTCAAAATTAACTAATAAAACTAAATTTACCAGTTTAGCAAAACTACCCTCAGGAAATTTGAAATTAACTTAAAGAAATAAATTAAAAAAATACATTTATGTCACATAATATAACTCAACTGAAAAGTTCAAAACATCCAAGAAATCAATTTAGAAAAAGAGACGTAACAGAACACTGCAAGAAAATATGGCAAAAAACAGCAACATGGAGCCTGAGCCTTGCAACAGCAACAGCATTTATTTACGTAATTCAAAATGGAGTAATGTTGTGGCGTCTCAGCAATAATAATAAACAAACATCTCAAGCGATAAAAGCCCCTTGGTATGACAGCCCATTGGGTGAACACAATGCATTAACACAAACCCATGGAATGACAGATGCAATAAAAGAAGACCCTACACAAGCACCTTGTATGCCAGTATTAGAATTAGACCTCCCTGGTTTAACTCAAAATCCTGTACCAGGTGAACATTACGGGGATTTTAAAGTTCTAGAAGGTTTAACAAATTTTTCTCCATTAAAGCCTCTAACAGCAGGCCCTGCGGATATATTTGACCTAAGCTTTAAAGGGGTTCCATGGTCAAAGTTAGCACCCTGGGTTTCACACTGTCTAGAATATGAAATGGATGAAGTAGTCATAATATGGGACACCTCTGATCCTGTACTAAAAAAACCCGAAGCCGTTGACTTTTTAAAAAAGCTAGCACTGTGCCCAGAGGGATCCAGAAAATGTGGGGCCACAAAAATAAGCATCATTGCAGATCGAGCAGGGTTAAATGGAGACACTTGTCATTCAGGTTTAGGAGGACAACTTCTAGAAATGGAAATAATAAGAAGTGCATATACTCCAGTAATCACTCAAGAACGTGTATCAGCTGAAAGAACATTTCAAATGAATCTTGGGGATATGTATAAAACAATACAACCAGGGGACTATTCTTTTGAGGATGTCGTTTATGTAGTTAATCATATAATCTCTATATCCCAATTCCAACCAATTGACTACTATAAATCTAATTTCATTCCAGATAAGATGAAAGATGTATTATCAAAATCACTTGCTCTAAATTTAACTGACTGGGAAATATTAGAGAAAGAAATGATAAAGAAGTTTCTTCGTACAGGAAATATTCACAACCTTCAGGGGACAACCTTACACGATCCAATGATAAATAAACGTCTAATGTGTGAATTAAAAGATATGAGATCGACATGTAATAAAGCAGAAACAAAGCATCTACAATGCAGCATACTACAAGAGTGGAACCAAACTAAAGCTAAGTGTGACACATGGCTACACTTAGAAACGTTATGGAAAGATATCAAAGCTAATTGCACAAAACAAGTTAGTAATAAAAATATCAGTGATATAGTAGAACACGTCTTACCGCATCTTTTTTGTCAAAAAGATATTCAAGAAAATAAGTTTCTTATAAATTACGTACTAAATCCAGAAAAGAGCAATCAATTTTTAGAACAGCTTGAAGCAAGCCTAATATGGGACCTATTTGTAAATACAAGTAACTTTGAAACTGTATTAAGTAATCTACAGAATGATATTGATATAAGACGTTTAGAATATCTTTCATTAAGAGTTGAAGATCTTTCAATGTTACCTAAATATCTGAAAGATTATGTAGAAGCAATACGAAATGATAAGGTTGAAATAAAAAAAGACCACAGACAATTAGACGTATTATCTACTGCTAATAACTGCGAAAATTGGAATGAAAAAAGATATTTTAATAGAAAATGGGTAGGCGACAAACTATCAATTCTACCAGATGTTTGTGCACTATTATTCGCAATTCCACTAGCAATACATCTAAATAATAACTTTCAAAGAAACATCAAAAAGTCTTTTCAACTAAGTTTAATATTAGGCGTTGCATCCGGCATTTTAATTAGTTGGCTTCTAGAATTAGACGATACGTGGTTTGTACATGGTTCCCAAAATATAAAAAGAAACCCAGACCTGAGTGTTTGTCATGCACATTTTCAAACATCAACCTTAAACAGCTTTCCTTCACTAGAAAGTTACTATTTAAAAGCATGTGCAGATCAAACAGAAGACAGATGGATCGGTATTAATAAAATAATATATCAATCAGCTTATAGTCTATTTATGCTCGATCCACAAGAACGAGCTCAATTAAACATCTTCGATACAATCAAAGAACTATGTATTGCAATACCGTACCTTAGTCTTTATTTAGCACCTTGGATATTTATGGGAGTCGTATCATCTGAGATATTTTGTAAAGAAAAGGAAATTGAAGAGTTACCACATCATGCAAACGATTAATCTACTTAATGACTAATAAAAAAATAAATGAAATTTCAAAAGAAAAATGCCGTTAACAATTATGAAAGAGGTTCTTAAGAAGTTCCCCCTTACTAATTAGGAACCTCTTACACATAAAGATTATTCCCTACGCAACTTATCCAAGAATTGATGTGTCGAGACACCATAATGCTCAAGTATTGAATCCATACTCTGACCAAAAAAAACCAATTTATTCAATTCAATCCCTGTTAATTCAGACCAATCCTTATCAAAAAAGGTCTGACACAATTGTTTCTTTTTATTTGGATTATACCCCTCATAATGTGCAAAAAACATATTTTCCAAATAATTACTTTTATTTAACTTGGGCTTCTTCTTTTTCTTAGACATAGCCTAAACATTCTAACCGATAAACAGAAACATCAAAAGCTTTTCTGATCTTTTAACCAATCTAACCCTGCTTGTTTTGTAGAAAAAGCCCCCTCTAATTGCGCCTCAAAAAGAATAGAAAGTTGCTTACCCAATGCCGGACCAGCGACATAACCCAAGGCAATAAGATCTCGACCCAAAATCAACGGTTGCGGTGCCTGATCCTTAACCTCTAATGATTCAGCACGAGATTTTAACCACTGACCCGCCGGAAAGTCTCTCGCGAATGCATCCTCGGTATGACGCCCAAAATGATCAGCCGTTGCTAATAACAGCAAATCAGAAATAGGCACCTGTATCGCCAAACGACGAATAGCCGCATCAGATACACACTGTGTTTGCTGTGCCTGATAAAGTAACGCAGGCCTCAAATGACAATTAACCAAATGACACACAGAATCAATCACAAAGGTTTCAGAGGTAATACGTTGCAAAAAAGAGCGACTAGGTCTCACACCAGCTTGTTCATGCCCCGGACTCCGCCATCGTCCATCAATCATAGACGTCGTTGTAGATTTACCAAAATCATGACACAAAGCAGCAAAAGACAAAATCAACTTTCTTTTGTCATCTTCAATATCAAAACTCGCCAATTCATCCACAACCATCATCGTATGATCCCAAACATCTCCCTCTGGATGCCATTCAGGATCCTGTAAAACGCCCTTTATTGCTGCCAACTCAGGAAAATAGGGTAAAATACCCAAAGCCTCCCAGTAATTTAACCCTAATGAAGGCCGTTTAGACTTAAGAAACAATTTCTTAATTTCCTCAAACACACGTTCCTTAGGCAATTCCTCCAAGCGACACTCCCGACACAGATCAATTGTTTCAGAAGCAATAGAAAACTCAAAGCGAGCCGCAAATTGCATCGCACGATAAACACGTAAAGGGTCCTCAACAAAAGCCGAACTTACATGCCTTAAAACCTTCTTTTTGATATCTTTTTGACCATCATATGGATCCAATAAGCAATCCGCCAACGGATCATAAGCCATACTATTAATCGTAAAATCGCGACGTAAAGCGGCTTCTTGATAAGACAACAAAGGATTAGGCGTCACCGAAAATCCCTTATGACCTTTCCCAATTTTCTGCTCCACCCTAGGCAAGGATAAGTCAATTTCATAACCCTGCATCACTAACTTTAAAACTGAAAACGATTTTCCAACTTCATTCACCGGACCAAAAGAGGAGACACAGGCCTTTAAGGATGTAAAATCAAGTCCATAAACCTCAATATCAACATCTTTACTAACAAAACCTAACAAAAAAAGATCTCGAACAAAGCCCCCCACAAAATACGCTCGTCCACCTACTTTGGCAATATGCCGAAACAAAGACAACAAGCGCGCATCAATAAGGGTAGGGTTAACGATCATAAGGCCCCCAACCACCCCCACCGGGCGTTAAAATAGCCAAACGTTCTCCTCGAGAAGCTTGGTAAGCAACATTATTCGCTAAGATCCTATGTTGCCAAGCACCATCTTTAAAAAACAAACGGACATTTTGACCTTTTTGACCCGCCTCACCATCTGCTAATCCAAATGGAGCGTTAACACGTCGCTGTGTCAACAAGGAAACTTTTAAAGGAGCTAAAAACTCATACTCACGATACAACCCATCTCCACCTTTCCATTGTCCTAATCCTCCCGACTGAGAACGATAAGAAAAAGAATGAAGACGAACAGGAAAAGAAGACTCTAAAACCTCGGGATCAGTAATCCGTGTATTGGTCATATGTGAATGAACTCCAGATGCACCAGAAAAACCAGGACCAGCGCCTGTACCTCCCGCAATTGTTTCATAATAACCAAAAATATCATTCCCAAAACTTACATTATTCATCGTTCCTTGACTAGCTGCAGCTAATCCCAACGCAGCAAAAAGAACATCCGCCAAACGCTGTGATGTCTCAACATTACCTGCTGCAACAGCCGCACCTGAACCTGGATTCAAGATACTTTGTGGAGCTAGCAAAATACGGACATAACGTAACAAACCATCATTTAAGGGAATATCTTTATCAATTAACGTTCTCAATGTGTATACTACAACAGCCTCAACAATCGCAGGAGGAACATTCAAATTAGATGATTGCTGCATACTTGAAGCGGAAAAATCAAAATAAAAAAGAGCATCCTTTTCATAAAGACTCACTTTAATAACAGCGCCATCATCCAAAGTATCCGAAAAAGAACGGGGATGATTAAAAAAAGGAATCAAACTTTCTTTACAATACTGAGCAGACAAATCAAAACAATAGTGAATATTCCGATATAAATAGTCACTTCCCTCAACAGAAACCAGGTCCCTTAATGCCTGAACAGCATAATAATTCGCCGCAATCTGAGCCTGCAAATCTGCTTTATTATGTTTAGGTTTACGTGACGGATACTGTCCCTGCTTAAAAAGCCTATCAAACAAAGCTTCATCAAAACAGCCAGCAGAAACCAAACGAACATCATCAATCAAAACGCCTTCTTCAAGTAAATGTCGAGATAAAGCAGGCATAGACCCAGGTGTAATACCTCCAATATCTTCATGATGTGCCCTTGTCGCAACAAAGAAAAGCAGCTTTTCTTCAAAAAAAACAGGGCTAATACACGTAACATCTGGCAAATGTGAGCCCCCTTTATAAGGGTTATTACTCACATAAACATCCCCCGTTTTAAAGACGCTCACATTTTTAAGTAGCGAACGAACCGTTGTAGACATAGCACCTAAATGCACAGGTATATGATGAGCATTCGCAATTAACTGCCCCGTAGACGTAAACAACGCACATGAAAAATCCAAACGTTCACGAATATTTAAAGACATCGCACTACGCTGCAAGACACACCCCATTTGTTCCGAGATACCCTGAAACTGCTTTTGCAGCAAACTACTAGAAACAGCCAAAGAGGACGATTTTTTCTGCTGAGAACAAACAGTTTGTTTTAAATAAAGACAACCATCTTCAAATAAAACAAGTACAAACTCAGGTTCAACAACCAACGTAAAATATGCATCCAAGACCATTAACGGCCCCTGCATCTCCGTCAAAAAAGGAAGTTGCTCTCTACGATATACCGGAACTCGTTGCTGCTTACCTTGTAGAATTAACATAGAATATTGTTCTGCCTTCGGTAATGTTTTAGAACGCGTAGACAAGTTTAAGGTAGGACACTCAGATTCGTTTGGAAAAAGCTCAACACGACACTGACGAATTTCGATATCCGCCTTATGAACATAGCCAAATTGAGCCTGATACGCCTCTAAAAATTTCTGTTTATAATCATCAACAGTCTCTCCTGAAATATTCAAGCAATATTCAGTCCCTTTAAAACATAAATCTAAGACAACAACACAACGCAAATTGGTTTCATTTTCCATCTTTAAGGCCTTTTTCCCTAAGTGAAGACGCTGAGAAATTTGATGATTTAATTGACTAAGCGACTGCTCAGATAACAGCAAACGATTCACAGGAAAACTTTGCTCCCACATTTTTTTAGCAACACAGAGACCCAAGGTAGACAGTAACCCCGCCCACGGATGAAAAAGCAATTCCTTAATACCCAAACGTTTTGCCAATGCACAAGCATGCTGACCTGCCGCCCCTCCATAACAATTCAAAACAAAATCCTTCGCCTTATATCCCAAAGAAAACACATGTTTTTCTACCCCTTTCGCCATCATGATAATAACCATATCAAAAAAACTTTCTGCAATTTCTTCAATCGACAAGGTCTCGCCAAGTTGTTTCAACTCACGTTGCATATACTTCAGTTTATTAATCACAGGTTTTAAATGAAGATTAAGGGGAAATTCAGTAGGTAAAATTCGCCCTAAAATCAAATTAACATCTGTCACACAAAGTTCCGTTGCTAAGGGAACCCCATCCGAATCTTTTTTTGCATAACATAATGGCCCTGGGTGAGAGCCTGAAGCATCTGGCCCAACCTTGAATTCTGTCCGCTGCAATCGACAAATAGAGCCCCCTCCAGCTGCAATACTTTCAACATTTAAACTAGAACCATGAACCAAATAATCGTGTAAAAAAAAGGAATAAGATTTTTTCACTTGCCCCTTAACAGCAACACAAATATCCGTTGACGTGCCTCCCATATCAAAGCCCAATAAATTGACTTTATATTGCGTAGACAACGCCGAGGTGGCTAACGCCCCAGCCACCGGGCCGGATAACAGAGATTGAGCTCCTTTCAAAGAGGTAGGGGAAACCAACCCACCATTCGAAGACATCATAAAAAAGTTTTTTTTGTCTAAACTTAAATGAGTCGATAAGTGATGAATCTTTTGCTTCAAAGTAGGGCTTAAATACGCATCCAAAACCGTATTAACTGATCGTTTTAAATACCCCAATTCAGGCAACATTTCATGTCCACAACTAATATATGTAAATCCTACTTGTTTCGCCAACGCCAAAATCCGTTGTTCTTGCTGAGAATAAAGGTGATTATGTAAAAGACAAATCGCACACTCCCGATACCCCTGTTGATAATAGTTTTGTAACGCTAAAAACACAGCCGAATCATCAGCAGAAACCAACACCCGATTATCTGGCGTAATTCTATCCGGTATTTCTAAGACTGCCGCATGTAGCGAAAATGGCATAGAAATCTTTAATGAAAAAAGGTCTGAACGCTGCTGAGTTCCAATAGACAACATATCCTTAAACCCTTTTTGACAAATAAATAAAACCTTTGATCCTTTCTTCTCTAACAAAGTGTTCGTGGCAATAGTCGTTGCTAACGTAAGTTGTAAAAAAGGGAATGGCTCATCTGAGTTCAAGCCTAAAAAAGAACGTAAACATAGCAACACACTGTCGTCCGAAGAAAGAACTTTTTTTTGGTGATAAGCACCTTCTGGACTCACAGCCAAACAATCAGTAAACGTACCCCCAATATCAACATAGAATCGCCAAAAATCTTTTTTCATTACTTTATCCAGTTTACACCAGGACACAACATAAACAAAAAAATCATCCTCTTAAAAACTTGCAAGAAACATAATTTATCTGATAAAATTTAAGCACAAATAAAGCTGAAAATAGTATAAATAACAATTATTTTTAAGCAATTAAAAACAGAACATCTTAACAAGTAATGCAAGATAACAGGGTTGAACTAAAAGTATCTTTTTTATTCGATACGGAAAAACGTTTATATTTAGCAGTAATACTAAAGTGGCAAAATCAAGAAGTGCCTTTATCCTTGGGTACGTTTATTCATTTTATTTATAGAAATGAAAAAACATTAAAACCTGAAGACGTTGAATTTTGCTATCTACTAAGTAAAATTGTTAAAAAAATAAATTTACAGGGCCAATTTCACTTTGCAATTCCCAACGACCACGACATGACCTTGTTATTTTTAAAGGCCATACAAAATAAAATACCCTTATTTCTAGAACATAATAATTGTATTCGTATGATCGAAAAAATTGGCCCCATCCCACTAACCGTATCCGTCACACAAAAAGGAAACGCGTTACATTGTCAATTAAAGGATAGAAAAAATTGGTTAACACACCCCTTGGCCTGGCTTATGTTTCGAACCAATGATGAAAATATTTGTTTTAGTAACGGCGTATTAATTGCAAACATATCAAACGAATTTGAAACATTCATGAATCATTTCTTAGATAAAGAAACCAGCATTTATAAGGGTCATGATATCTTTCATTTTATCAATAAAGTCTATCAACCAAACAAACACCTCATTTACTGGCAAATACAAGCAGATTTATCCGAGTTAATGCCACAAATCACGACCCCGATACCACTGCTCACCCTAAATTACCACGAACCTTTACTAAAGAGTGACTTATCCTTCCAATACGGTGCAACAACAGTATCATCTTCAGATAAAAACAATTTAATTCTTGATAAAAAAACCGGAAAAAACCATCAACGTATACCTGAAATGGAAGAAGATGCCCAAAAGGACCTTATGGAACTATTTTTAAAATTTGATTTACCATTCATGCTTCAAAACCCTGGTGACATTGCAAAATTTATGGATAAAGTCATTCCAAAATTAATCATAAAAGGATGGTTAATAAACTCAGATGTTCCTCAATTTGCTGTTCAAGAAACACCCGTAGATATTCAATTCAAAATCAACAACAGTGGCAAAGATTGGTTTTATTTTGAATCTAACTGTGACATCAATGGACAAAACATGTCACTACAAGAAACAGCCCGATTAATGATACAAAATCAAGGGTATATCAAAACAAAAACTGGATTCGTTAAATTAAGCGAGAAATCCCAAAAAGATCTCAAAACCTTTGCCGAAGCAGGGGCCCTAAAAGTAGGACAAAAATTTAGTAAACGTGACATGCTACCTTTTTTATTGGACAGTGACATCCATGCAGAGGGTAAATCAGCTCAAGAACTTATCGACCAATTATCCCAAATCAATATAGTAGACAGCTGCAAACCAGACAAAAATTTCAAAGGTGATCTAAGAGATTATCAACAATACGGTGTTAACTGGCTTTATTTTCTTTGCCAAACACAATTTGGAGGTATTTTAGCAGATGATATGGGGCTTGGAAAAACCGTACAAACACTTGCAGTAAGTAGTAAATTAGACGGAAATGCCCCTTGCTTAATCATCGGCCCCACCAACGTCATATACAACTGGGCCAAAGAAATAAATACATTCTTACCAAAAAAAAATACCTTAGTTTACGGTGGAAGCAACCGACATCAATATAAAAAAGACATAGAAAACTACGACTATATTATTACATCTTATGGCATTATCAAAAATGATCTAGAAACATTTTTACATGTAAACTTCGACCTTATCGTGGTAGATGAAGCACAATATATAAAAAATCCAGACACTCAAATATCCAAGGCATTAAAAAAACTTCAAGCAAACATTCGTTTGGTCCTTACAGGTACCCCCATAGAAAACCAATTACAAGATTTATGGAACCTATTTGATTTTGTCATGCCTGGCTATTTAGGTAAAAAACAAGATTTTGAACAATTATTAAAAAATAAAAATCTAAGCCAAATACGAAATAAAGTAAAACCCTTTATTTTAAGACGAGAAAAACAAGAAGTTCTAGATGCCTTACCTGAAAAAACAGAAGTCATTCTTACCTGCCCAATGTCAGAGGTTCAAAAAAAACTATATACAACAGTACTAGATGCAGCAAGAAAAGGAATGACCAATGCTGCTGGACAGAGAGAACGTCTAAATATTCTAAGTGCTTTATTAAAATTACGCCAAGTATGTACACATCCAGCCATGCTAAGCGAATTTAAAGGCAGTAATTTAGAATCTGCAAAATTTGATCTATTCAAAGATAAAGTAACAGAACTGATGGCTGAACATCACAAAGTAGTCGTCTTTACTCAATTTACACGTATGCTAGATATTATGCAAAAATGGCTAGAAGAGAAAAACTATTATTTTGAACGAATTGACGGAAGTAAAAACGCTAAAAGTAGACAAACATCTATTGACCGTTTTCAAAAAGAAACAAAACCAGGGGTATTTTTAGTATCTTTAAAAGCAGGTGGCGTCGGCATTAATTTAACTGAAGCTGATTATGTCATTCACATGGATTTATGGTGGAATCCAGCCGTTGAAGCGCAAGCAACAGATCGCGTACACCGTTTAGGACAAAAAAACAAAGTCATTGTATACAAATTCATCACAGAAGGAACCATAGAAGAAAAAATTCAATCCCTACAAGAAGAAAAAAAGGCGCTCCTTAGCCAAATCGTTGAAATAGATAGCCTTGAAGCCAAAAAAGTAAATCTATCCGAAATCAAAGCACTCATTATGGAGTAAAAACACCCTAATTAACAAGCAATAGAAGACAACACATAATCAACATTCTTAATCTGAACTGACTCGGAATTAAAAAATACACCTAAACCAGTATCTCTTGCCCAAACTTTCACAAAAGGCAATTCACAGCCCTTCAAATTATCAATAAAATCATCCACATAACAACAAGAAGTCAGGTCAGTAATGCCAAAACCCTCAGCCAATAATGTCGAAACCATCGAAAAATAAGCAGGGTAGGGTTTCCCAAAATAATAAACAGGCCGAGCAATTTTCATTGAAATATAATCCGCCCAGTACCCCATAACAGGTAACAAAGCCCCCTGATTTAAAACAAAACGATCTGGATTACAACAAAACACAGAGACATGCGGATTCAACCGCAAGTATGCACATAAATCTGCATACTTACTAGGAATCGTCGCCTGAGGGTTAGAAAGCAAAATAATACAATCAGCCCCATCAAAAGACGAAACAAAGCAGGTTTTATCAAAGGCGTCTAAATAAGATAAACTACTCACATCTCCACTGACATACACCTTTTTTCCCTTCAAATGACGAAACATCTCAGAATCAAGCGAGCACCCTAAGCCTGAAGAAAAAATATGAGACGCAGGCCAGTCTAATTTCTGCTCAGATAAGTATAAAGAGATATCCGCAGCAGATTTCATACTATTATTGGTCACCAAAAACAATGATTTACCCAACGAACGTATACGACGAATCGAGGCCAATACACCCGGAATCAATCCCTGCGGCTTGTTATACAACACACCAGATGCATCCAAACAAAAATGTCTAATTTTTGGATCTTCAACTAAAGGAAGAAAAGACTCCAAAAAAACCGTCACAGATCACCTATTCAAAACAGTAGTTAGCGCAGAGCTAACCGAAAAATGCATATTAACCAACAAGGCTAAACGTTCTTTGATAGCGTCATTTGTTAGACGCTCCTGATCAAAATCAGCTTCCGTCGCATAGACAAAACGCGGTACTACAAGACAACGGAAATCCAACATCAACGAATTAATAAACCCCATCAACGACATATAACTCCCCGTACCTCCGGCAACAGTCATAAAGCCAATGACCTTATTAGACCATGCTTTACCAGTACACTCCAATAATGTTTTCAAGGCAGCATTAACATCATAATTATAAATAGGAGTGGAAACTAAAATGCCTTTCGCATTCAAAATTTTTTCCCCCAGGATCTTAACCGAGCTATTTTGATAACAGGATCCAGCATTACAAAGGGGTAAGTCATACTCCTTCATATCCAACAAGGTCACATCTGAACAAATTTCAGAATAAAGCCCCTGACACAAACGCGCTAACTGTAAACTTTTACTCTTAGGGTTTAAACTACTAGAAATAATAAGGGTCATGCTTCGATTGTGCCTTAAAAAAAGTTAACTGACAAGAATAAAATGAAAAATAGCAAAGATAGAATAGAAAAAATTAGCGCGCAATTACACCTCAAAAAAGAGGTTTCAACTCGTTTATTAAACGAATACAACACAAAAATAACCACACCTATAGCCAGAACATACAATCAACATCTTAAGGAAATTAAAAAAAACAACTTTACAAATCACAGATTTAACCAAAAAGTGATACAAATAGACCTAATAAACCCAAGAAACACACTCGAAGAACAGCTAAAAAAATTCAAACCCTGGCGAAAAGGTCCCTTTCAAATTGGGGACATCCACATAAACACAGAATGGCAATGCTATATGAAATGGGAGCGCCTCAAACCTTTGCATCACCTAATGACCAACAAACGAATCTTAGATATAGGGGCTGGATCAGGCTATTTTTCACTACGAAGTTTAGAACATCAACCCACATTTATTTTGGCCATAGATCCTTATATTGCCTACTACTACCAATTTGAAATCATCGTCCATCAAAGTAACACCCCAAACATAGAATTTCTGCCACTAGGTATAGAATCGTTCACAAATATATCAAACATCGTAGATGTAATCCTAAACATGGGCATTTTATATCACCGAAAAGACCCAATCGCTCATCTTAAACACTGTCAACAACTATTAAGCCCCAAAGGCCATTTAATTCTAGAAACACTTATTTGGCCAGGCGAAAGCGAGGTAGCCTTTAGCCCCAAAGACCGATACGCAAGTATGAAAAATGTCTATCACATCCCCACCTGGCCCTGCCTAAAAAATTGGTGTCTAAAGAGCGGATTTTCTAATATTGAATGCATCGAAAGAAACATCACACAGTTTAGCGAACAACAACAAACTAAATGGACCTATAGTCATTCATTAGAACAATTTTTAAACCCAAAAGACCCACGACTAACAATAGAAGGATATCCACGACCACAACGAAGTACCCTAATTTGCACAAAAAAATAAATTCTTTAAGAAAAAACCTTGTAAATCAACTTTGTATTGTATAACATAACTAAGACACAATTTACGCCGGTGTAGCTCAGTTGGTAGAGCAACTGACTTGTAATCAGTAGGTCGGGGGTTCAAATCCTCTCGCCGGCTTCAAGCCGAGATAGCTCAGTCGGTAGAGCAGGGGACTGAAAATCCCTGTGTCGGTGGTTCGATTCCGCCTCTCGGCACCCCTAATCATATGAAAAATTTGATAGCCCTAACGCCGCTTTTAATTTGTATATTATATGCCACAATAAACGCGTCCTCAGACAACTTATTTCAAACACTCATCAACAAAACTAGCCTAACAGAAAATCCTTTAAGTAAAGATCAAGAAAAACACCTTAAAACACAACAAATCACGCCTAAATCATTATATGAAATTCCAAAAAAATACAAAGACAGCCTACAACTCTACACAACTCCAATCCCAATATTAACACTAAAAGATAAACTAATAATCAAAGGAAAAAATAAATACAAAACAAATATCATCATAAATAACCAAAACATTCCTTGCAATAATAACGGAAATTTTTATGTTGAATACCCACTAAAAGAAACAAAAACACATCACATCCCCATCATTTTTTTTACACCAGAAAACAAATACATCCTTGTCTATAGAACCGTAAAAAAATTAGACTCCCCAAAAGATATCAATGAATTCAAAAGCAACCGTAAATACTATATAAACTTTTATAACTCCATTTTTGCAAAACACAATAAAGACACCTTAAAAACAAAAGTGACACGTGCTCAATTAGCCTATTTTTTGTGCACCTTAACCAAAACAAAACTAATCAAAGAATCATCTCATCATCCTGATGTCCCTCTGTCTCATTGGGCCACTGACTACATCAACACCGCGATGCAAAAGAAGTGGATAAGTACCTTTCCTGATAAACGCTTCCAACCAGACAAAGGTATCACAAAAATAGACTTTATACTCAGTATGCTAAAAGCAAACAACGTAGAAATAAAAACACCCCCCAAAAAACATCAACATTGGACAACTCCTTATTTCAAAGCCGCAATAAACGAAAAATTCATCTCCCAAAACCACCAAAGCCACCCCTTTGAAGAACTAACATGGGCCACACTTATTGAGTGTGTTAGCCACTATCCAAAAATTCAATCAGAACTAAATAATATACAAATCAACAAATTAGAAGAAACACACGAAATTAAGTTAGATCTAAAAAAAATAATCACAGAAAGATTAGAAAAAAATTTCAACCAACAAGAACATCCTGAAATTTACCTTAATAATTTCAAAGAACCAAAAATCGTATATAACGAAAATTTCACACTTGAAGGCCAAATTAATCCCCCCACAAAATTGCTCATAAATAATGAAAGCATCCCAATAGATCACTATGGTTTTTTTTCTAAAGACCTTACCTTAAAAAAAGGTAAAAACATATTTATATTAAAAATAAAAAACGAAGATAAAGCCCTACACATTCACTATCTTGAAAGCCCAAAAGATTTAGAAGGACATTGGATCCAAGATACAGTAGCTAAAGCAAATTATGCAGGTTTAATTAAAAATGAAGAAACATTTAACCCCAAAAATTTGGTCAACAGAGAAGATCTCGCTTCTCTATTAAACAATATTTTTGATTTAAAGGTCAGTGCAAACATATCACTAATAAATATTCCTGATGTTCATCAAAACAAAAAAAAATATGCAATTCAAACAATTTTAACAAACAAAATTATGAATTTAGACGAAAACGGACATTTTCAACCAAAAAAAAACCTTACTCGTGCACAAGCACTTAGCGCCATTATTCGAGCAAGCAAGTTAACAGAACAATCCGACATAGAAAAAATTCCTTTCTGGGACATACAAGACACACATTGGGTTTTCCCCTATATCAAAACAGCCATAACCAATGATATTCTATCCACAAAATACAGCTACTTTTATCCAAACAGATTAATAAATAAAGCTGAAATCATGGCATTACTATCCAAAATTCCAGAAATAGAAAACAAACTTAACAAAAAATTCAACGCCCCATGAAAAACATTCTAAAAAACACCCTAATAAAACTATTAAAGCAACAACAGCTCTCTTTTGATACCCAGAAAATAATCATTGAAGCACCTAAAATAGTTGAACACGGCGATTATTCAACCCCTTTATGTTTTCAACTAGCCAAACAGCAGTCTCAAAACCCCAAAGAATTAGCAGAAACATTAGCAAAGCAATGTATATCCCAAGAATTTGACGTCAGTGCCATTAATGGGTTCATTAACTTTAAAATTAAAAACAACTCTCTATGGGATTATTTTCAACAACTAGACACCCAGGCTATACAGATACAAAAAGGAAAAAGATATTTACTAGAATACGTATCTGCTAATCCAACAGGTCCTTTACACATCGGCCATGCACGCTGGGCAAGTATCGGATCTTGCTTGGCAAATATACTCAGATTTTGCGGAGCAAGTGTGGATGAAGAATTTTACATCAATGATACAGGTGAACAAGTAAACAATTTCAACGCTACCATCAGCGCCATTAAAGAAAATAAAGCAATTCCTGAAAATGGTTATCACGGTAACTACATGAAAGAGCTCGCAAAAGAATCAACCAATCCCCTAAAAAGTAATATTGACAATCAAAAAGCCAATTTAAAACGACTTCGAACACATTTCAAAAACTGGTATTCAGAACAATCCTTACACAAAGAAAACAAAATCAACCCCATCATAGAACTATTACAAACGAAAAATCTAACCTATGAAAAAGACGCTGCACTATGGTTTAAATCAAGCGAATTCGGAGACGAAAAAGATCGAGTATTAATTAAAAAAGATGGCCAATTCACCTATTTTGCTGTAGACATTGCTTACCATAACGAAAAGGCTAAAAGAAGTTATGACACCCTAATCAATATATGGGGAGCTGATCATCACGGATATATTGCCCGTGTTCGTGCAGCCCTCATTGCTCTACATGGCAACAGCTATAAAGATAAAAATAAATTCACCGTTATTCTAGGACAACTCGTCAATCTTAAACGAAAAGGAAAACCAATACGTATGTCCAAACGCAGCGGAGATATGATTACATTATCCGAGGTCATGGATGAAATTGGTGTTGATGCCACTCGCTATTTTCTAGCACAAAATCACGCAAATACCCACATAGACTTTGATTTAGAGCTAGCAAAAGAAAAAAGTAATGAAAACCCTGTTTATTACATTCAATATGCCTACGTCCGCATCAACAGTATTTTAAAACAAATTTCACCCTCAAAAACAATGGATAAAAAGCACCTACAGCTAGAAAAAAAAGAACGTAGCCTAATGTTGCATGCCAGCCAATTTAAAGACCACATTACTCAGGCAGGTGAACAGCTTAATCCACAAATTCTATGTCATTATCTTTATACACTAGCCAAGAAATTTCATACCTTTTACGAATCTTGCCCCATTATAAAAGCCAGCGACACACAAAAAACACAGCGTTTACTGATTATTTTAAAAACAAAAGAAGTTTTTGATTGCTGTTTAACCATACTTGGCTTATCAACGCCAGAAAAAATGTAATTATATCTAAATGTTTCGCAATATTTACGAAAAAATAGAGCCTGAATTAGTTAAAAAACTATCAAAAAAAAACCCTGTGTTAATTGCATTTTCTGGTGGCCCAGACTCAATATGTTTATACAAGGTAATCAGTCGCCACGTAGGAAAAAAAAACTGTCACTTACTCTATATTAATCATCAACTACGGAAAGACCATCTACAAGAAGAAGCCTTTATCAAAACATTTAGCAAAAGCGAAAATGTCCCACTAACAATAAAACGAATTCCAATTAAACGTCATGCAGAAAGATACAAATTATCAATTGAAGCATCCGGCCACCTTTGTCGAAAAGCCATACTAAAACATTATGCAAAATTAAAAAATATCCAAACAATATGTATGGGACATCACCAAGATGATCATCTTGAAACACGTTTACTACGTATCATCAAAGGGTGTGCAAACCACTTCGGTAATCTTACATTTCAAGAAAAACAACCTCCAAATACTCTATTACGCCCACTAATCAATATTGAAAAAAAAGAAATCCTTAACTACCTTAACAAAGAAAACATCTCTTATTACACAGATAGTAGCAACTCAAAGGATACTTACGACAGAAACAAACTACGGTTAAACGTCATACCCACGCTCAAAAAAATCAACCCAGCCATCCTAAAAACCCTAAAAAACATTGAAGAACTTGTTCATGATCAATACAACTATATCGACCAAAGCCTAAAAGAAGCACTCGAACAAATACACATAAGCAACCAAACACTCCGTATAAAAATACGCCATTTTGACCCCTTAAGTTCGCTTCAACAAAAACGTTTACTCTATCTCTGCTATGAAAAACTCAAAAAAAACACCTATACACACACTAAGGGTCTCAAAGAAACACTTCCAAAACTATCCAAATCTCATCTAGAAAATTTAGAATCTTTTCTAAAAAAACGAAACAATTCAAAACAACTCACACTTCCAAAAGGTCTACGTGCTTACTATGAAAACAAAACCCTCCTTTTAACAACCAACACAAAAAGAGATACTCCCTATAAACACCCCTTAAAAACAGAATCAGGCGTTTTCTTAATCCCAAATCACCCCCTACACATCACTTGGAAACTAAGAAAAACAAAAACAATAGCAAAGGAAAGACTCAAATACAAAAAAACACATCTCCTTAATTTAAAAAAACTCCAAGCAAAAGATTTATACATAAGATCCCCTCAACAAAAAGATACTTTTCACGCTTTTGGAAAAAAAGAAAAAAAGACGCTAAACTCATTTTTCAAAAAAAAACAAATTCCGTTATCCCAACAAAAATGGCAACCTCTCCTATGCCATAACAACGAAATACTATGTGTGATCGGCATAGAAATCGCAGAACCTTATAAAATTGTAAATCTACAAGAGAATGCATTATTATTAAGGGTAAATCATGAAAAGAATCTACCTTAATATCTGCCTACTTATTTTATGCTTGAACACCTTAACTCTATCCAAAGAAAAAAAAGATACCTATAAACCCCAAAAAATAACCTTAGAACCCATCACACATATATACAAGCACACAAACAAATTACTACTCGATGACTTTGATAACAAAAGCTTTAAAAAAAACTGGAAAACCTTTGGAGACCTTAAGAGCAACATCATCATCAATAACAAAAACAAATATAAATGGTTAAGTAAAAACGCCTTACACCTATACGGCAAAAAAAGAAAATTTTTTATTGGTGGCATAGCAAATTTTTTAAAAACAGACGCTAGCACCTACAAAACACTCAAAATAAGCCTCATCAATAAAAGTAAAAAACCCTTTCAATTAAAAATTGAACTTTATGATGATGACAACAACAATCACGTAATTGAACTGAATAAAACCTTACCTTATCTACCCAGTCATGACGATAAATTTGTCTATGATCAAACCATATCAAAAAAAGGCCTTAACATCCTCTACATTCCCCTAAACCTATTTATAGATATGAACCCAATGGTAGGGGATAACAAATGGAATCCCAATCATAAAAATAAGTCAGGCGGCCTTATACAAGCCCAGTTCATCTTTATTCAAGAAGAGGAACATGCCGAAATTGACATCGAAATAGACAATATCAAACTACTAAAAAAATAACTTACTTTTTTAATACTATCTGATGTTCCTGACGTAAACGGTCTCGCAATTTACGCATAAAAACAAAGCCTGGATCAATTTTAATCGGCGCTTCATACCCTTCATCAAGCTGGCGTCGCAAAGCAAAATGCGGATAACGTTTCATCATATATTCATAATGGCCTATAAGATACTCAATAGTCGGATGCTTCTTAAGTAAATAGCGAATCAATTCAATATTCACATCCAATTGTACATCCCTAAGATGTGTGGCTTCAGATGCCACATTTTCAATCCCAATAGAAACATGATTATAACCCACAATATGACGGCCCATCACCGTTGTAGGTAACAACGAATAAACAGCACCATCCAATGCCACAACATAATGACACCCAACATTTAATTCACCAAAATAACGTAATTTAGAGCGAGCCAACGACGCTTCAGCTGCTTTAAATGCCAACAACGAATTAGACAAGGTTCCAATAGCCGTATAATGGATTACAATCATTTTAGGATCTATCAAATGATAGCTATCTAAACCATAATGTCGCTTGGCATAAGCTTTAGTATATTCCAAACGCAAAGGGCTCAATATAGGGTAATCATGAAAGGTTAACGAAAACAACACGCTAGGACAAATAAAAAAAAGAAACAAAAACCGCATAACAAAAAGCATAACAAAAATATAATCATTTGGATATTTAGCCCTCAAACTAATAAACAAAAGCACTCGAGACATGATAAGTTAATGAGGTGAAAAACAAAAAAAAATTCACTCCCTTCAAAGATATACAAAAAGGCTTATGGCTTAACCATACACTCGGCTTAATCACCGATATCAGTAAACAACTAACCTTACTAAGTATTCCCCTTATTTTACGAGCGGTCTTTGATTATGCCTATCCACTTAAAGATTTACAACTTCTCCTTTACTTATCATTAATTCCCTTCACAATCTCCTTATTATTAGGCCTAATCAACCAACATCACGCATGGCTAACACTAAACATGAGCCAAACATTATTTCAACGACTTTACAAAATAACATATAAAAAACTTTACCATCTTAACTATAAGACATACCTAAAATATAGTACGGGAGATCTCCTATACAGAATCGACGACGACCTACACAAAATAGAAAATTTCTATCTGTATACAATCCCCAACTGCATCAAACACAGTCTACAAATCATCTGTATCACCGCCCTGTGTTATTACATATATAAACCCTTTATCTTTCTTGCATTTATAGGCGTCCCTTTCTCCGCAATAAACAGTAAGATTTTTAGTAAAAAAATTAAAAAAATACAAAAAGAAAATCAAGAAATTCATGCAGATTTATTTGACTTTTTAGAACAGCGTCTCAACAGTCTAAAAGTCATTAAACTATACAAAAAATGGCAAAATGAAAAAGAAGCTCTCACAAACAAAACAAACTCTTTATTTAAAATAGAAGAAAAAAATACGCTATATAAAGCCATCTTTCAAAGCATACAAACTACAATCAGCCAAATTTGGAACCTAAGTATTGCCTTATTTCTTGGTTACCTTGTTATTCAAGACATCTGCAGCATGGGTGATATTATCGCCTTAGCAGCCTTAATAAGTATGATCAAAGAACCAAGCCAAACATTACTACAGCAATACATGGCCTGGCAAAGTACAAAAGTGAGTTTCGAAAGAATTCTAGACCTTTTTAAAGCAAAAAATGAAAGTAATAACACACAAAATATAAAAAAAACTCTAGCTGGCCAAATAACGTTTAAAAATATCTATTTCAGTTATCACAAAAACAAAGATATTCTACAAAACCTTAATTTCAATATCCCCAAAAGAAGCAGTGTAGGTATTGTCGGAAAATCAGGCATTGGAAAATCCAGTATTGCAGATTTATTACTTCGATTTTACACAGCCACAAAGGGAGACATTCTCATCGATTCTATCCCAATACAAGACTATAATCTCGTCACATACAGAGACCAAATCGCACTCATACAAGACAAAACGCCCCTTTTAGCGTTGAGTATTAAAGAAAACATAGGGCTTGGCCTAAACAAATCCCTAACAAACCAAGAGATCATCACACTTGCAAAAAAAGCCCATTGCCATGATTTCATCACCAACTTACCTCAAGGTTACGACACAAAAATAGATCCACACGGTCAAACACTATCTCAAGGACAACAACAGCGTATTGCTATCGCCAGAGCATTGGCAACAAACCCCAAAATCATGATTTTCGATGAAGCTAGTAGCGGACTAGATAGTCAAAGCGAAGAATACATCCATCGTATTATTCAAGAATTAAAAAAAGAGAAAACAATGATCATCATGACACATCGTTTATCTAGTCTCCAAGGACTTGATAAAATAGTCGTCATCGGAAGTCAAGGTTCCGTCGTTGAAGAAGGGAGTCTCGAAGAATTACTTCAGCGCCGCGGACCTTTTCACAAACTCTACGAACAACAATTTGGCTCCTTTCAACACTTCCTAACCCGTTACAATGACCTTCGCTTAAACAAGCATAACTTAGAGCTAGCCTTACTCACGCATAATGTAACTAACATTGAAGAGAACCTCAATTACGAACTAAGTACAACTTTAGACCTGATCTTAGAAAACAAACACATCCTTTGCCATAAGAATCAAGAACAATGGTGGATACTTTTTATTGACACATCCACACAAAAAGCACGCCAAGACCTTGATCATGCCTGCCATACTATAGAAAAAAACCTGTTCAAAAAACAATATACGAACTTAAAATTAAGCTATACACTCCAAACAGATAATCACAACAATAGCCCCTTCGACTGTTGCCAAACTCTACTATCAAAACAACCCCAAAAAACATGACCAACAAAAAAGAAAAGAAAAAACACAACTTGATCAAACTAAGCCTAATAATACATTTATGTCTCTTATTTGCTACCCTAAGCTATTTACTGAATAAACGTATCGTACTCAGTATCCCAGTAGACATCATAAATTCAAACACCTTAGTAATCAAAAACAACTATACCCACTACCTAAAAGACCTGCAAATCGTTAAAATTAAAGAAGGAAAAAGGTACAACAGCTACTCTATAAAAACACAGGTCTCAAATTCCAAAGACATCCATCTCATCACCACAAACCCCGTTAGGACCTCCCAAAAAACACGTCTATTTATTAAAAATCTACGCTTAATCGACTATTTAAAAAAAAAACATAAGATGTCAGATAAATGAATGTATAAAAACTATCAAAAAAGGGTATATCCTAATAAATAAGAACAAAAATACCCAAAAATGACAGATAATCCAACAGTAACACTCTTTTTAGACACACTAAAAACAAAAAACATCGACGCTGAAATCAGTAGCAGCAAGGCAGAAAAAATCATCTCCGCCACAGATAATTCTATCTATGAAGTAGTGCCAGAGGCCATTATTTATCCAAAAAATGAAAGCGCCATAAAAGAAACACTTACTCTTTTAAACAACAAAAAATTCCATGATCTTAGCATCACTGCAAAAGGCGGAGCAACCGGATGTAACGGTCAATCCCTTAATAGCAGTATCATTCTTGATCTCTCTCGCTTTATGCATCATATTGGTAAACTAAACATAGAGGAAGAGTGGGTAGACGTAGATCCCGGCGTCACCCTAGCCGAACTTAACAACTACCTCAGCCCCTATAACTATCACTTTGCCCCCAACGTTTCACCAGCCGATCGTGCAACCATTGGCGGAATGTTCAGCACAGATGCCAGTGGAAAAGGCAGTCTACGCTACGGCAAAACAAGCCAACACATTCTAAGCTGTGACATTGTGTTAGCAAACGGTGAAAAACATACCCTCTCATCGATTCCAATAAATCAATTACAAACACAACCTACACTCCATCAAAGCCTCTACAACATCGCGATTAACAAACAAGCAATCATCCAGAAGGTATTCAAAGATACAACACGGTTTTTAAGTGGATATAATTTAAAGCATATCCTAAATAAAGAAAAAAATACGCTATCTTTAATCCCTTTATTTTCAGGGTCAGAAGGCACTTTAGGTATTGTGACAAAACTACGCTGTAAACTAACAAAACTACCTCAAAACACCTCCTTAATCATCTTAAGCCATCCAAGCTTTGACGCCGCCTTAAACTGTATAACTACTCTCAAAAAACAACGGCCCATTGCCATTGAAATCATCGATGAACAGGTATTAGAACACAGCCAAGAAAATCCCTTAATCTCCCAACTAAGCAACACCAAAAAAGAAGCAACAAAAGCCATAACCTACATAGAAATTGATCAAGAAAGCATAAAAACACCCCTCCATACACTCACAAAAAGTCTCAAGGCACAGATCATCAGAAGCATACATATCACAGAAAAAAACGACATAAAAAAGTATTGGCAGCTGCGAAAAGAAAGCGTCGGGGCCATCAGCAAGGTCATCAACAATACACAAGCCATTCCTTTTATGGAAGATCATGCTGTCGACCCCAAACACCTCGTTGAATATATCAATGACATCAAAGACTTGTTTAAGAAACAAAAGGTCACTGCTGCCATGTATGGACACGCTGACGTCGGCTGTATTCACATGCGACCCCGGCTCAATCTAAACAACGAAGAAGACAGACAAAAATTGAACCATCTACAAAGAGAAGCCATCAAAATCGTACAAAAATATCACGGTATTGTCTGGGCTGAACATGGCAAAGGCTTTAGACACGAAGCTCTCCCAGATATATTTGGACCTTGTTATCCCTTACTTAAACAAATAAAAACACTGCTGGATCCACATAACAAACTCAACCCTGGAAAAATTGTTGCTCCAGAAGGGTATAGCCTCAATACATTCAATAGCCTAGGCCCTTTACGATATAACCAAACATCCACACTAAGCAAACACGACCATAATCATTTCCAAAATATCTTTCATTGCAATGGTAATGGACTCTGCCACAGCAGTAGTCTCACTCAGAACATGTGTCCTTCATATAAATACAGCCGCCACAAACTACACAGCCCAAAAGGCCGCGCCATGCTACTTAAACATTGGCTACAAAACATCAAACATACAAGCAAAACAAACATCTATAAGCACAAACAACTCCTACAGGACATTAAAGCAAGCCTTACAAACTGCCTTAGCTGCAAAGCCTGTAGTGAAACCTGCCCAGTCGCTATCGATATACCAAGATATAAAAGTCATTACCTCAACTGGTACTATCAGTATTTCAAACGCCCCTTAAGGGATAAACTACTCCGTCAATTTGAACGCAGTATTCCCTTACAAATCACACTTCGATATGTTCTAAGTACACTCCTCAAAAATTCAATAATCAAAACATGGATCAAACACCTTCTCAAACTTGAAAACTTGCCAATCCCAAGCACAAGTCAACTAAAAATCCCCAAAAAAAAGTCCTCCACGAACAAAGAAAAGGTATTTATTATCCAAGACCCCTTCACCCGATTATACACCCCTAAATATATCGAAACATTGTTTATCTTATGTGAAAAATTAAATAAAAATCCTCAGCTGATTAGATATTTTGAAATTGGCAAAACACAGGAGATCCTAGGTCATCCCCAGACCTTCAAAAAAATCGCACAAAAAAACAAAACAATGCTTGATTCACTCCATCAAAAAGGGGCCATACTCTGTATAGAACCCAGTATATTTTATTGCTTCCACGACGAATACAGATACGCAAATGCCGCACTTAAAAAACCCCTCATTAGCCTACAACGTTTTTTACTCAACAACCACAAAGATCTCCCAAAGCTAAGCCCCAAAAACCTAAACATAACATGGCAATTCTTCGCCCATTGTATGGAACAAAGCCATCCAAAAGACATTCAAGACTGGCTAACATTATTTAAACAACTCAACATTCAAACAAACTACCTTCCTTTAGGCTGCTGCGGTCAAGCAGGCCTTTATGGGTATCAATCTCAAAACCAAAACGCTAGCAACGACATTTTTCAAAAAGGATGGAATAGACAAGTCAAAACGAACATCTTAGTCACCGGTTTTTCCTGTGCACACAAACTCACATTACACGCACACACTCCAAAACATCCCTTAGAACTGTTTATGGCAACACACTAAGCTATCCCTTGATAGAACTCCTCTGAAATTAGGTCCTGGCATACAAAATAAAGACAACAGAATGAAGATAAACCCTGCGCAACATGGCAGCCGAAAAATAAAGCACTGGGAAATAAAAGCATGGCGACCACACTAACTCATAAAAATTAACAATGCGATACCTTAAAACAAGAATCTTAAGAAGATAGTTAAGAACAAAGATATTGCAGAAATAATAAAAGAAACCAATAATAAACAAAATGAAAAAAAAATATGCTCTAACATTACTACTCGTATTAGGATTGGAAAAACCTTCACTCCCAGCCTCACTAAACCCCTTCAACATCCCCAAATATCTTATCGATACCCGCACGGTCATCATCAATACGCATACACAATCTCATACAGCCTATGACCAGAAAAAATTAACTCAAAAGCTAAATAAAAAATTAACCCTCTACAATTATCAAACAAAAACAGTCAGCCAAAATATCACGAAGCCCTTTCAAAAAAAGTTAAATACTCTTCAAGCAATAAATACACCAAATATCCAAACACTCATCCAAACACATTACCAAAACAGCTTTCAGCAACTTATAACAAACAAAGAAAATCTTCAAAAAAACAAAGATATCCTTACAAAAAATACCTCAAAAACAAACTTCGCCGAAACAAAGGGCAAAAGTAAAGCCCTCACAAAAGAAGATTTAGTGTTGTTACAAAATAGCAGTTTTATGTATCTACCTTTCATCACAAAAATCACACAAATACCTATAAAAAACAACATAAAACCCCTAAAAACAAGCCTCTCTGGCGGAGTATTATGGTTTCAAATCCTCACACAGCCCGACAATAGCATCACCCTACATTTTTTAAAAAAAATCCCCATCAACGTCCATGATGCATCACGCTGGATACACTTAGATATCTACGAGGAATTCGCTGCCGCAGCCCAAAACAAAAGTAAAACAATCCCCGAACTCAAACAGCGTCAAACCATCACCTATGCCTTAAATGATTATTATGAACTCGCCCCATCTCCCTTACAAACAATCAGGATTGGCGACGAATTTTTACTCAAAGGCTACGAACAAAACAACACAGGAATAAAAATCCAAAAACAAGGTCTCATCCAAATCACAAAGGTAAAATCGACACCAACAGCCCCCAACCAAGCCAAACAACTATGGGGCGACTGGCAAACTGTAGGTAGCTGGGCAGAAAGCTATCCACGTTTAGGCCTCGACTTTTTAGCAAGTTATGGCCAAATACTCAATATAGAAGGCAAAAATATCTCTAGCTTTTCAAGTAGCATCACATTCCCTTTAGCAAAAATACTCAACAAACCCAACTGGTTCTTATCCATACACGCGGATCTTTCCCTCTCCAATATCAACATCGCCCAAACACCACACTATACCATCCACCTCAAACGTCTCACCCACTGGACCTTAATGCTAGAAAAACGTTATTGGTTCAAGAGGCACAGCATCGGCCTCTTAGGAGGCCTAGGCATCCAAGAACGCGCCTATGGTCAACAGCTACGTACACAAAACTGGCAGTTTGGCTGGCTCGAGAAAAACAGCGCTTTTTTACTCACATTCGGCCTCAATTACCGCAAAGCTATCAATGAAAACTGGTACATTTACTCCCAATTTTCCAAACAATTAACCTCGAAGGCCTTGTTTGAACTTTTAGAAACAAAAGAAAAATCTAGTATCAATTTTAACAACTATCATATAAGTATCGGGCTATACTACGCCATTCCTTCACAAAGCATACTCAGCAGCGGCAGTGCCGCCCGAACCGTAAGCAATATCCTCGACATATGGCGCATCACCTACAAAGTCATCGACGTTTTTATGCAACTCAATAACAGCAAAATAAAGCCTATAGAACACGAAGAAGATAATAAAGATAAAGATAAAAAGAAAAAAAAGAAAAAAAGAAAACGCTACTCAAAAATAAAGAAAGGCAAATACAGAGAATTTAAGTTTAGGTTTTAAATAAAAAACATACACACATTCAAAAAATCTATAAAGATACTTAAATGATAAATATAAAGTTTAGTCATAATATAATCAAACAAAAAATGTTAAACTATGGCCTATGAATAAAACAGACATCATTGTCATTGGCACCGGCCACGCCGGCATAGAAGCGGCCCTTGCTGCTAGCCGAATGGGCTGCAAGGTCATCATGTTTACTATTAATAAAGAAAATATTGGTCTCATGCCCTGTAATCCGTCTATAGGAGGCCCTGCAAAAGGTCAAATCGTAGGTGAAATTGATGCATTAGGGGGAGAAATGGGCAAAGCTGCAGATGCCACCATGCTGCAAATGAAAGTCTTGAACCGATCACGAGGACCAGCCGTACAGTGTCTACGATCTCAAAACGACAAAATCGAGTATCAACGCTACATGCAACGCATCATTCAAAACAACATCAACATCACAGTTATAGAGGCCAGCGTGGATGAATTACTCATTGAAAACAATCACATTCAAGGCGTCAAAGCTAGTCAGAAAACCTACAAAGCCAAAGCCGTAATCATCACCTCTGGCACCTTTTTAAAAGGATTGATGCATACCGGAAACGAACAAAAAAAAGGGGGAAGAGTCGGAGAACCCCCCGCAAGCTCCCTATCTGATAGCCTCAAAAAACACCTCAAACTCGGCCGACTTAAAACCGGCACCCCACCACGTTTAGACAAAGATAGTATTAACTACAAGAAACTACGTATCGAACCCGGCGATGATCAATGGCTACATTTTTCTTTTGAAACCACCTATAACACCCGCTACCAAAACCAAGTCCCATGCTATCTAAGCTATACCAACAAAGACTCCCATAATCTAATTTTAAACAACCTAGATCGATCTCCTTTATACCAGAAAGTAATCAAAGGGGTAGGCCCACGTTATTGTCCCTCTATTGAAGATAAAATTGTTCGCTTTAAAGACAAAGATCAACACCATATTTTCATCGAACCCGAAAGTCTACATACAAATGAAATTTATCCACAAGGACTAAATACGTCACTTCCAGCCGATATTCAATTAGCCCTTTTAAAAAGCATGGTAGGCCTAGAAGACGTAAAAGTCATTCGCTATGGCTATGCAGTTGAATATGATTTTATTTATCCCAATCAACTCAAGGCCACCTTAGAATGTAAACAGATTAAAAACCTCTTTTCAGCAGGTCAAATCAATGGCACCTCAGGCTATGAAGAAGCCGCAGGGCAGGGGGTTATAGCAGGAATTAACGCTGCCGCTAACTGCCAAAAACGAAAGCCTTTTATTTTAACTCGTCAAGATTCCTATATTGGTACATTGATTGATGATTTGATAACCAAGCCCATTTACGAACCCTATCGCATGCTTTCGTCCCGTTCAGAGTACCGTTTATTATTACGCCAAGATAATCCCTGGTATCGCTTAAGTAAAAAAGCACATGACTATGATCTTTTAACAAAGACACAAATCACGCTAATTCAAAACAATGAAACACGAATACATCAGATTCTTAAATCATGGCAAAAAACACCCTGTACCCCCCAACATCTCTCAACATTCAATTTAGATCATCAATGCCGTCTTGCACACTTGGTCAAACGCCCTGATTTCACCCTCAAACATCTTGACTTGCCTGATACATGTACCGAATCAGAAAAAGAACGACAACATCAAGCGCTTGTCATGGCCAAATACGAGGGCTACATTAAAAAACAAGCCCAAGATATCGAAAAAATAAACAAACAAGAAAAAAAAGAAATCCCCAGCTCCATCAATTATGACAGCATTTTAGGCTTACGTAACGAAAGTCGTGAAAAATTAAAAAGTGAACAACCTAAAACCATCTACGAAGCCAAACGTATCGCAGGCATTAACCCAGCAGACATTATGATTTTATTGGTCTATTTAGATAGCAAGAAACAACAAAAAACAAAAAAATAGTCAAAAAAAGCTAAAGAAGTCTTGACGTTAGCCCTTCAATTTTTTTAATTTTCTTTCCGCAACAAAGGCCCCAAAAGGAATCAAAGAGGCCACAAAAACCCCCAAACTAAAACGCGTACTCAACAGCTGTTTACTCCAGACCATCACCAATACAAAAAAGAAAATAATAGTCAGAAACCCGTGCGTTTGCCCCAAAAACATATTAACCGAACGTATACCTAAGCCATACTTCAACGGCATCCCCACAAAAAGCAACAATAAAAAAGAAATTCCTTCTACAAGAGATATAATACGTAAATGAACGATGCCCAATTCTTTCATACGGACTCATTATACAAATAAAAAGAGAAATTGAATATCTAACCATTAACCAAAAATAACCTACATACAAACATAAAAGAAACTCAGTCGATAAATAAAAATTCTCACTCGAACTTTAAACTCAACAAAGTCATTACAATACGTTAAACTATGCACTTATGTCTGCTTTACTCATTTTAATTATCAGCGGAATTCTACTGGGTTCAGGTTACAAATTTTATGGAAGATTTCTAGAAAAAAAGATCTTTAACTGCAACATACTGGCCTCTGTACCTTCCCATACTCTGGCAGATGGTAAAGAATTCATCGCCTCAAAAAAAAGTGTGATGTTTGGGCATCATTTTACCTCTATTGCGGGAACTGGTCCGATTGTAGGCCCAGCTATTGGGGTCATTTGGGGCTGGTTACCCGCCTTGTTATGGGTCATCTTTGGCTCGATCTTTTTAGGAGCCGTCCATGATTTTTCCGTTCTAATGCTTTCCATTCGAAACAAAGGCCAATCTATTGCTCAAATAAGCGAGCAATACCTGGGTCCTCAGCTAAAATATGCTTTTTTTATGATTATTTGTTTAGCACTCTGGATTGTGATTGCTATTTTTGCCTTAATTATGGGACTCATTTTTACCCAATTTCCAACTTCAGTTATCGCTATTTGGCTTGAAATCCCTATTGCTATCGGAATGGGCTACTGGGTGTTTAAAAAAAAAGGTAATTTAATCCTTGCAACCATACTAAGTGTTTCTGGCATGTATGTTTGCGTATATCTGGGGCAAGTCTTTCCTTTGACACTTCCTAACTGGGGGAGTATGCCTTCAAGTGGTATTTGGGCGTTCATATTACTAATCTACGCCTTTGTAGCTGCACGTATACCCGTAAATACATTGTTACAACCAAGAGATTTTTTAAATGCCTGGCAACTATACATAGCTCTAGCATTAATTTTACTTGGTATGATCGCTATAGCCCTTCAAGGAAATCCCTTAATAATGCATGCTCCCGCCATTAACCCTTCACCCATAGGAGCACCTTCAATATGGCCTTTTTTATGTATCACCATTGCTTGCGGCGCCATTTCAGGTTTTCATAGTTTAATCTGTTCAGGTACCACATCTAAACAAATAAATAACGAAATAGACGCTAAAGCAGTGGGGTATGGATCTATGATAGGAGAGGGGTTTTTAGCCGTATTAATCATTATTGCTGTATGTGCAGGTTTAAGTCTTGCCTATACCGATAATGAAGGTCAAACACTTATTGGAATCCAGGCTTGGAATACCCACTATGGATCATGGCAATCCTCCTCAGGGCTTGGATCAAAATTAGTCGCCGTAGTAACTGGCTGTGCTAACTTCATGTCTGGCATTGGGATATCCTCATCTTTTGCCAGCGCAATTATGGGGGTATTAATCGCCTCCTTCGCAGGAACTACCTTAGACTCTGCAACACGAGTTCAACGATATATGATCACTGAACTTTGTCAAAATAGCCCTCTTAAAAATTGGATAACACCCACAAAGAGTTGTGGCATCGCCGTATGTTCAGCTGCAATACTTGCCTTTTCGTCAGGGCTTAATGGAAAAGGGGCTTTAGCTCTCTGGCCATTATTTGGTACAGTCAATCAACTATTAGCAGCCCTTGCCTTACTCCTTGTGACAATGTTTCTTAAAAAAGAAAAAAAAGGCTATGTATGGGTCAGCTTTCTTCCTTGTGTCGCTATATTAGCCATCACATTATGGGCATCACTCGCAAATCAATGGCAGTTTTTCAAGCAAGGATCCTGGGGCTTACTTGTGATTAACTCGCTCATTCTTGGCTTAGCGATATGGCTTATAGCAAAAAGTTTAGAACATATATTTAGAAAGACAGCAAAGGGAAAAACGGCCTACACACATACAGCAAAATCACCCAAAAAACCCAGCTTAACTCACCTCTAACAATTCATCCCAACGCGTGCTATAACGTGGCGATCGTTGCGCAGAATTCATCTGATACTCAGCCGCATAACACCCTGTGCTTGCCAGCCCCACACTGTTCTTTCCATAGCGCTTTCGCACCGCCTCTAAAGCCTGATCAAGTTTTTCTGACTGCTTACTATTACCTACTTTATCTTCAAACAACGATGGCTGCACACAATCCTTGGAATACAAGCCCCAAAGCAAAACCCCTGATTTACAATACCTCACTTTAGAATCAAAACAAGACAGCAAGGCCCTCTTTGCAATCCCACTCAAAGACAACAATGATTGTTCATGATCAGACAAGGAACATTGTGCCCGATGAAACACATACCCGCCCTTAAAAGGTGAACTATGAACAAACACCAACATAAACCCTGCATAAAGCCCCTGTTGACGAAGTTTTTCATGAGCACGATCCACATTACTTAACAGCGCTCCTAACACAACATCCACATCTGACAACTTACGTCCAAAGCTTTTAGACGCACAAATACTTTTACGCAAAGCAGGCTCATACTCTAAATCATGACAAACATGACCCTTCAATTCATGTTGCAACTGAAGCCCCGGCGATTTCAATTGTTTTTTGATCATAGCAGTGGGCGCATATTTCACATCATAAGCCGTCGAAAATCCCTGGGCATGCAAATAACGCGCATGACGACGTCCAACCCCCCACAAGTCTGTTAACGGCAACGCCGATAATCCTCGATCCACATTGGTGTCATCTAAAACACACACTCCCTGATACCGCTCCTTATCCTGTTTCGCCAAGCGATTAGCTACTTTAGCCAAGGTCTTCGTCGCAGCAAAACCAATACTAATCGGCAACCCTAAATACTGTCGAATTTTCGCAACTAACGATGCCCCCTCCGTCTTCCAATCCTGCCTATCTCGATAAAACAAAAACGCCTCGTCCACCGAATACACCTCTACATCAGCAGACCCAGCCATCAACAGAGCCATCAATCGTGCTGACATATCTCCATACAAGGCGTAATTAGAGGAAAACACCCGTACACCATGCCCACTCAACCTTTCTTTCACCTTAAAATAAGGCTCACCCATCTTACAACCCAAAGCTTTCACTTCATCAGAACGTGCAATCACACACCCATCATTATTAGATAAGACCAGAACAGGTTTCCCCTCCAAATCAGGCTGAAAAACCCGTTCACAAGACACATAAAAATTATTCGCATCAACTAAAGCAAACATCAAAAATGCCTAACAAGCTTTATAAAGCATACGAATAGTCTCCATCAAAACCATCTAACACAGCTTATGAATGACATGAATCACCACACCCCAAACTAAAAAATCATCACTTTTATGTATTTTAATAGGCGCATAAGCCGAATTTTCAGCCAAAAGTTGATAACAGCCATTTTGGATATGTAAACGTTTCACCAGTAATTCACCATGCAAACAAGCAATAATCACATTCCCAGAAACAGGCCTTAAACTACGATCCACCAACAACAAATCATGATCAAATATTCCCGCCCCCTGCATCGAATCACCCGACGCACGAACAATAAACGTCGCTTCTTTATTTTGAATCAAATGCACATTCAAATCTAAATGTCCCTCTAAATAATCATCCGCAGGGGAGGGGAACCCAGCAGAAACCTGACTACTATACACAGGCAAATTCAATTCATCACTTTCAGCCAAACGATATACCTTAAGCGTCATCTAACCCTCTCGTTTCAAATAATAAAATCCGTCTTTTTCGATACGACAGGTTTTCGTATCCTCAATCTCATCAAATTGATCATAATGAATCGGAATCCAAATACAATGTCGCGCCTTTCTGAGAGGCTTTGACACGTGCTTTACACGTTCCAAAGAAGCAAACGCCTTAGCTGTTATTACATCTGCTTTTGGCACATCACAACGGCCATACTCCACAATATTCGCCTGAACCACCTCAAAATTATCCAAGCAAAGGTCTATTTTAACCTGCTCTAAAAAACGCGTTTTACGAGATTTAGACTCGACTGCCCGAACCTTATTTTTAGGGTTGCAAATAGCAATAATCACAGAAGGAAATCCAGAACCTGAACCAATATCCAACACCCGACACGACTTATTACCAATTAAACCTGCCAAAACACAGCTATCTTTGACATGAAAATCCAATTTATCATAGGCCTTCTTCGAATAAATATTGGTATGCTCATTATACTCTTTCAAAAGGCTTAAGTAGCGTTCAACCTGATCACCGTACATCCACTCATTTTAACAGATACTACTCAAAATAACCGCCCCCATTCATTCAAGAATCCACTATGCTATCAAGATAAAAAACAAGCTGCTAAAATCATACCATGATCAAATTAACACTCTCCTTATGTATAGCCGGAAGTGTCGGCACAGTCTTACGAGTACTCATCTCACAATTCATCAGCAAACACCTATCCTCCTCGTTTCCCTGGGGCACCCTAACAGTCAATCTACTCGGCTGTTTACTCGCCGGCTTATGTTGGACATGGAGCGAACAATTCCATTGGCCCTACCACAGCCGCCTTATTCTCTTTGCAGGTTTACTCGCTGCTTTCACCACCTTTTCAGCTTTCGGACTCGAAAGCTTCACTCTCATTCAAAAAGGCCAATGGATGCTCGCCCTAAGCTATATCCTTACAAGCAACATTCTAGGTATCAGCCTGGTATATATCGGCACTCGACTCGCGAAATAAGTCCTCATTAATCCCAATATCCGCAATATACAACTGGGGCAGGGGAACCGTCAAAAATGCCTGTTTAGCCGCTGCAAAACTCAAGGTAAAATCCGCCTGAACCATGGGCTGATAGCACTGTCCCGTACTCGCATCCAACCCACTCGGCACATCCACCGCAACAATCGCTGCCTCAGCATTATTCATCGCTACGATGGCCTGCGCATATATGCCCTCTGGCGCTCTTTGCAAGCCACAACCAAACAACGCGTCTATCAGCACATCCTCTTTAGTCAAAGCAGAAAATAACCCCTGATCATACGCCAAAACCTCAATACCAAAGGCCCTAGCAGACGCCAAATGCTGCAAGGGTAGGGAGGTCAATTCAGACTCATCCGAACATAAAACAATCTGAACCTCCAAGCCCCAATGGCTCAAATACCGCGCCGCCACCAAGCCATCCCCCGCATTATTCCCCTTAGCACAAACAACAACAATCTTGCCTTTCGCTGTTACAAGCTCCTTCACAAACTCCGCCAAACGTAGCCCCGCCACTTCCATCAATTGCTGCACACTCACCCCATAGATTTTAGACATCAGCTCGTCTGCTTTCAAAAATTCAGCCGCACTGTAATGACAATCTGTTTGTTGATATAAACGAATAGCAAGCATCACTCTCAGTATACTCAATACCAAACATAAAAACCAAAAGAGCAAAAAGACTACAAAAAACAAGCATAAAAAGATAACATAAACCCATGCTTACTCACGTGGTTATGTTTCACATCAAAGAAAATCATCCAAATAAAAAATTGGCATTAGATGAATGCAAGCAAAAATTAGAAAGTCTTAAAGAAAAAATAGACGGTTTAATAAATATAACAGTCGGCCTAAATAGCATTGAAAGTCCACGTGCTGCCGATATGGTATTGATATGCACCTTTAAAAATAAGAATGATCTTGAGATATATCGCGACCACCCCGAACATTTGAAGGTTGTAGACATAATCAAATCTCATTGTGATCGCTCAACGGTTGTTGATTATATCCATCATCAGTAATCGTTTCCATTTAATTATATGAAAATAATACAATGAGCAGCAAAAAAACGGCCTTATTTATAGGCGTAACAGGTCTTTGTGAGTCCTTATTACTCACTCAATTATATCATACTACGACCAAGCTTCATTATTGGAAAAAGAAAAGAAAAACGGCGAGGGGAGGGGATCGCCCACATACTTGCGAAAATACTATTGACTGATAAATGGCCAAAAATACTTGCATCCTTAACGCCTATCATCGCACAATGCATCTCACATAAAATGATTCAACTCATTAAAGAATCACAAAATACATCCATAAATGATAAGCTCAAACTAGAAGAAAATATACGATATATAAATAAAGGCTTAAACAAATTAAATTAGACCTACCACACACTAAACCAACCTATATTTATAGGTCTTAAGCTATAACTGATCATGCAAGCCAGCTGCCAACTGTTTTAACAATGGTGAATGGTCATGCTTAGGAACAGAAACATTTAATATCGTAAACGAATCTGTAGAAATATCCGCCATAGCCAAGGCATGCACCAAACGCGCTTCATCCTTCACCAAAAAACCCTGTCCACAACCCAAAAGCTCTGGTAATCGATGATAGTCCCAATTTAAAATATCATTAAATTTTCCATCCTGAATCGGCCGCTCCGTTCCATACCCCTGATTATTCAACACGACCACAATTGGCGCCATACCAAAACGCTGCAAAGTAGACAACTCCATCCCAGTCATCTGAAAGGCACCATCGCCAACCAAGACCAAAAGCCGCTTATTGGGATACAACGCGCCCGCGGCCAAAGCTGCCGGAACCGCAAAGCCCATCGAGGTATAATAGGCCGGCGACAAAAACTGACTTCTCTCAGGCATCGGCATCGACAAGGACGAAAACAACACATCCCCAACATCACAAAGAACACAATAATTCCCATCAATAAACTGCGACAAACAAGCAAATAAACGCTGTGTCGTCATCTCAACACCTTCTTCGGCCACAAAGCCCCTGGAAGTTAAAGGCTTAGAAAATGACGACTCAAAAACAGGTGTTTTAGGCTGATAATCAGACAACAAGGACAAACTATCTTCTAATAAAACCGTATCATAACAATGACCATCAATGACCAAGCTATCTGAGTTAAATTCTACAAGCTGTTTCTGGTTTAATTTAGAGGAATAAATCCCCAAATTAACATCACTCATCCACGCTCCCAGACTCAAAATACAATCACAAGATTCCAAATCATCAGCAATCTCTTCATCCGCCAAATGTCCTTGATAGACCCCACAAAACAAAGGATGTTGCTCAGAAATAACAGATTTGGCCATAATCGTCGAAAAAATAGGTAAACCTAAACGTGTCGCAAAGGCCAAAACTTGATCCTGAAAAGAGTAACGCTGGATATCCGTCCCCAATAAAATGGCTGATTTCTTCGCAGAATCCAAGCGCCGATACAAGGCTTTTTTAGCCGCTAACAATGAAACAGTCTTCGATTTAGGACGCTTAAATGTCATAGAACCAGGTCTCTTAATTTTAGACAAGAACATATCTCTGGGGCACTCTAAATACACGGGCCGCTTATACAGCATGGCATGATAAATCGCAGATAAAATAGCTTGAGCATTCGTTTCAGGATTATCCAAAACAGCCGAATAACACGTCAGCTCTGAAAAAATTTTAAACTGAGTATCATAGGCCACACTTTTATGATGAATCATCTCACACTGTTCACGTTCAAAAAGACCCGGCGCACCACTAATCAACACCACAGGCGATTTTTCTGCATATGCTTCGGCAATCGCATTCACGACTTTATAAGCACCAACCCCATAAGTCACACACAAGCACGACAACCCATGCATCCGCGCATATGCATCGGCTGCAAAACCAGCACCTTGCTCATCACAGGTATTAATAATTTCAAGATCAGAATCTTCAAGTGCTTTATAAAAGCTTAAAACAAAATCACCCGGTACACCAAAAACATGTCCCACATTTCTCTGCAGCAACACCTCAATCAAAAGCTCTGCCAAGATCATCATACATACCCCCCTTGAAAACAACATTTAAAAAAGAACAAACCTCTATAAGTGATTCTTAGAAAGGCCTACTCTATATATGTCATTCCCGAAAAAAAAGAGAATTAAACATTAATCAATAATACTATCAATAATTTTTTGCGCCTGAACCCGAACATTAGAGGGCAATGGCGCATAATGCAAAGGCGCCACATAAGATTGAGCATCAGAAACCATCCAAGAAAATAAATCTTTTATTTCCGAAATACGTGTAGAGTTAGAAGATTCAGGTAAAGCTTTATAAATGATTAACCAGGTAAAGCCCGAAATAGGGTAGGAGTTTTTAACAGAAGAATTCGTAATGGATACACGCGTATCCGCAGGTATCTTAGCGCTTGCCGCCAAAGTCGTACTTTCAATCGTAGGAACAACAAAATCACCACGCCCATTTTCAACCGCAGCAAGCGGCAGTGAATTCTGTATACAATAGGCCAAATTAATATAGGCAATCCCCCCGGGCATTTGCTTTAAAACACCCGCAACACCTGCATTTCCTTTTGCACCCACACCCATAGGCCAGTTCACAGATTTCCCCATACCAACCTTGGCTTTCCATTCACCACTCACTTTCGTCAAATAATCCGTAAAAATTGCCGTAGTCCCACTGCCATCCGAACGATATACAGGGGTAATTTTAAGTTTAGGTAAAGAAACCCCAGGATTATCTTTTACAATACGCGCATCATTCCAATAACGAATCTTTCCCAAAAATATATCCGCTAAAACGGCCGCTGAAATGCGAAGTGATTGGCTCTTTACACCCGGAACATGATAACTCACCGCAACAGCACCTAAACAGGTAGGTATATGTACAATCTCAGCAGGAAAATCACGCATTTTCTGATCTGTAATAAATGCATCGGTGGCACCAAAATCAACGGTTTTCTTTAACAACTGCCTAACACCTCCACCAGAACCAATCGATTGATAATTCACCTGATAACCGGTTTGTTGATAATACGCATCAAACATCTTGGCATAAAGAGGGTAGGGAAAAGTTGCACCAGCCCCCATAATTACCTTCGTCTCTTTGGCTTCAGTCCCCGAATCTACTGTTGTAGCAGGCCCTGAACAACCCACTAAACACAAGCATGAAACCGTCAAAATCCACAAGATATTAATGCATTTTTTCATCAACAACCTCTCAAAAACTATTTATCAAAGATACTAAAACATACCCAAAAAAATATGTAAACACTTACATATCCACATACGCACGAATAATGTTCAATCATAGATAACGCCTTTGTATTAAGTGATGTTTAATTTTATGTTTATGAGGGCATACCCTATATAGGGAACAAATTTATTAAGAAATTACAAAAAAAAATCCTCAATAACCTAAAAAGGAGTGACAAGTGCCTAGTACAAGAGCCATTGTTTTTGGAGCTATAGCCCTAGTGGCTTTAACCTCTGGCTACTATGAAATGGCACAAATGGCAGCAATAGTAGCAGTAGGAACAAACGCAGCAGCAGCATTCTCGCCCCCACAACCACCAGCGCATCCCCCACAACCACCAGCTCTAACCGGACAAAGAACATTAACAGGAGGAACAGCACCATTAATAACAGGTGGAGCCGCACAAATAGACAGCAAGGGTATACGCATAGTCGATCTAAAAGAAGCAGAAGCTAAAGCAAACTCAATGGAGGCTCTAGGAGTTGCCGCGAAAACAAGGATACGTACAACGACACAAAACATTGAACGTATAGATGGACTACACTCGACGGAGGGCTATGGCAGAGCACAACGAGCTATAGATATAGAGTTTCGACTACTTGATGAAGACACAAAACACGTGTATAGAAGCTTCTTAACAGAACAACATGCCAAAAACCCAGGTACATTTTTAAACCCTGACAATCTAAAAGCCGATACACCGGTAAGAGTAAAATTTGCACGAGTAGAAAACCACGAACTCACAAAGCGATTGCAAGATCCAACTAGAAACATTATAAACGTACGCTTTAGTGGAGACGCAAAAGATCATATAGAAAAACAACTAGAACCCGCACTGAAAGGTACGACAAAGGTATGGGGAGATCTAACTACAGATTCAGATGGAAACCTAGTCGGAATTCTTGGAGATCTTTATGAACCAGACGCATTTCCTACTAGTCGAGGTAAAACAGAAGAATATCGCGGCAGGGATCGTGGAGGCGAAGTCGATGATTTTGACCCATTAGTAGAAAAATTAAATGGTAACCAAAAAAAAGAGTTATTTAGAGCACTAATAGGAAATGTCTTTTTCAATGGCCATATAGGGGGACTAGAGGATTGGGATTTAACTGACTGGATAATGGGTGAAAATCTCACAGTAAAAATGGACGGTCAATATATAGGTGCAGCTGGAATAACAACTCCTTTTTACAAAAAAAACATTGACATGCTAGCAAAAGAAGCTAGTGAATGGAAAGTAGTACACAGGTTGAAAGAGTTAAAAACCAACCCCAGTCTCACTCCCGAAGAGAAACAAAGGGTAAGAGAAGCTACAGAACCTAAATATAGAACCAAGGGCCTTAATAAAAACGATGCATCACAAGAAAAACTCGATTTATTGCATGAACTTAGACGTGAATATGAGACTGAATATAGAGAATCAGGTGATAACGGTTATCAATTAACAACAAAAGACATGCTAGAAATAGCAATAGAGACAATTGAAACTTTCCCAGATAAAACAACCTTAGTAGACATTTATAGTAAGACACACTTACACACGCTACTTAGGGAAGGCTCCCCCTTAACTGAAGAAAGACTAATAGAACTAAGTGAAAGGATAGCAATAGAAATAGATTGTCTAATAGCTAGTATAGAGACATACCAAGCCAGATTACCTAATGCTAAATCAGCCTTAAGCACGGCTAAACAAAGTTATACAGATGATTTAACTACATTATTAGCAGGAACATACGAAATAGGTTCAACAAATAAAGAAACCAAAGAGCAATGTGCAGATGGCACGGCAAAAATGTCAGGTTTTAGACTAGAGTCAAGTGACACACCGGAACGCGTTAAAGGAGTCGGGCTAAAAAGTCATCTCCATACACCGATGGGAGACCCATTTCGTAAAAATAGAGGCGTTAGTCTACCCAAACATGCAAGTGAAGAAACAAGAGAAGATGTATTGCAGAGATTAAAAACTGAACTAAGCACCATAGCACAAGGACCTAATAATACAGAACATGATATACAAAAATTACTGACAAAGGCAATAAATGTCCTAAGGGACGACCAAAGACAACAAGGTCCTATTATTAAGTACACACAAGACAGTCAAAACCCGTATCTATACAGGCTAGAAATAAAAGTATTAAATTTACCAACTTGGGAGATAACAACAGTAACCAGAAATGAGTTAATAACTATACTAGAAGGAATTGAAAGAGCCGGTTACAGCTAAAACAATAATTGACCTAGATATTACAACATAACCCTCATTACAATGTCGCATAATATATATTATGTACAATACAGTAACAGGGGAGTGAAAAAAAATTAAAATCTCAAGGCCATTCCAGCCAGCACATTATCAGATAATAAAGGGTTAATACTACTACCACCGCCCGCAAATACAGACACATGTCTTCCTATACGAAAGGAGGTCAACAATTGGTATTTCAAGTCATTTAAATCATACAAGTCAATATTAAACGAGCTGCGCCTCCAGGAATAATCCATTCCAAAACTAGGAAGCTCATTATACAAGCCTAAACGAACATCAAAAGAAGAACTTAAAGATAGCCCCTGCTGAAAATGTAAAAACTTTGTCTTACCATAACGATCACCAAAACCAATTCTAAAAAAACGATGATCCATATTTAAATAAACATCTGCTTGATAAAAAGCAACCTCCTCAACATTCGCCTGAAAAATACGCGTCTCAGCATCAAAATCAAGTTTAGACAACGTCCGTATAAACCTAAACCCTAACGAACGATCCTCACCCACAGCTGCCTCCGTATCCACAAGTAAAGACTTTAATTCATCGGAGACCTCACTCGCATTAGACAAGACATTTGAAAGATGATCGATATTATGATCAGAAACCAAACCATCAAGGCGTTTACTCACACGATTAACATTAGCAAATGCTGCCAGAACATCCGTTTTAAAGGCAAGCAAATCTGACTCTGATCCCTCACCATCCAATAATACTTCAGTCACTTTATCTAAACGATAGCTCACATTTTGAAGATGCCCCAGCATCTCAGAAATAGCTTCCTTATTAGAGGAATCCCCAAACACTTTAAAAAACTCAGACGCTCCATTTGAAATCTCATTAAAATTATCTAAGATATTGGCCAATTTAGCTTGAACATCTTTTGAATTAAAAAGTATATTTAATCGCTGTAAAATTTCTTCCGCTTGAACAAGACCTTTAGATCCTGCATCCAAAAACAAGGACAAATCCGACGAATGACTGCCACTCAACACATCCCCTGCTCTATGCATAACATCAGACAATTCATTAGGATCAATAAACAAATATGTTTGACCCACTATACCATCAAATTTAACCGTTAATTTAGAGCCTTTAGGAATATAAACGCCCTTTTTAACCATAAAAGTAACACGGATATCCTCAGCACTGGGAATCACATCCAAGACAGCTCCGACCTTATAACCTCGATAACGAACATCTGATCCTTTAAGCAAGCCAGAAACATTCTTAAATTTACAGGTCAATATATATCCTGACTGACGCACCTGAAAATGGCCCTTCCATAAAACCACCAATGAAAGCATCACGAGTATAGCCAATGATACAAAGCCCACAACAAAACGATTTTGAGATTTCATATATCTATTTTACCTCCGCAGAAAAAAATTCCCTAATTTTAGGATGTGTACTCAAAAGAATAGACTCCGGTGTTTCAGGCCCAATCAGCTTACCATCATCCATATAATATATTTTTTTGGCGGTACGAAAAATAGTAGAATGCTGATGCGTAATAATCAGAGACGTTACTTTCAAGGTGTCAGATAAATCAACAATCAAATTTTCGATATTATTAGACAAAAAAGGATCCAAGCCTGTGGTCGGCTCATCATACAACATTATTTTAGGGTCTTTAGCCAAAGCTCTTGCTAAAGCTATACGTTTACACTGCCCTCCTGACAATGATGAAGGCATTTCATTTTCATACCCCGCCATATCCACCATAGCCAATTTATCCCTCACAACACGATTAATCAGAGACTCATCCTGTTCTTGCAATGTTTCTCGATGATAAAAGGCCACATTTTCCTTAACCGTCATCGAATCAAATAAGGCCGAAGATTGAAACAAAAAACCTAATTGCTCCAAAAAAGTACTGGGAACATCGCCATAATCATCCACCGTTAATGTTTGCGAATTTAAGACAACCCTACCACGATCCAAAGGTACCAAGCCCGTAATTAATTTAAGCAAGGTACTTTTACCACAGCCAGAAGGGCCAATAATCGCCACTCGATCACCAGAATCAACCGTCAAAGTAAGATCATCCACAACAACCTTCTGATCAAACCTTTTATACAAATTATTTATAGAAATCATATCTAAAACAATAAATTAGATAAAAAATAATTTAAAATAAACACACAAACCAACGAAACTACCACCGCTCTTGTTGTATTTTTTCCGACACTCGCAGCGCCCTCTTTACAAGCTAATCCAAAATAACTGCTCACTAAAACAATCACAATCGCAAAACAAAAAACTTTAATCAAACTACTAAAAATATCATGAAAACTTAACATCACCTGAGCAGATTGAAAATAACTAAAAGGATTAATTCTATTACTAGAAAAAACAATCAAAAAACCTCCTAAAAACCCCAAAAAATGACATAAACAAACCAACAAAGGTAACATAAGGGCCACTCCTACCAACTTAGGTGGCACCAAAAAAGAAACAGGGTTTTTACCCAATAACTTCAAGGCATCCATCTGATCCGTAACACTCATACTCCCCAATTCAGCTGCAATAGATGCCGCAATACGACCACTAGCAACTACGCCTAACAATAAGGGGGACAATTCACGCACAATCGCTAAAATAACCACACCCCCAATCAATTTTGTTGCCCCAAATTTAATAAATTCCTGAATAATTTGAAACGTAAACGCCATGCCCACAAAAAGGAGAGTCAAACACGCAACAGGCAAGGTTTGAACACCCAAACGATACATTTCATCAAACACACGATCCCAATCAAAAAGGCGCTCAAACACCCCCTTCACAACACGTAAAGAAAACAAGATAAACGATCCAAAAGAATCAAGCAAGGTATAAAAATAATTAGTCATAAGAAATCAATAAAATAAAGGACTTAAAGTCAATTATAACAAAAAAAAACAAAATTACCTCCTAGCTGTTTGAAAAAATTGAACACGATGTATTTTACTACGTAAAAGTTCTTCAGAAAGCTGCCCTTGCCTCATAGCCTCCAGCAAATACTCTACACAACGGTCTAACACGAACGAATTTTGAGAAATCAATAAAAGATCAACACCTGCCTGTAAAGAGCGCAAGCAAGCCTCCTCTATGGAATAACGTTGCGTAATCGCCTTCATATTCAAATCATCCGTCATCACTACTCCCTGAAATCCCATACGAATTCTTAATACATCTTCAATAAAAAACGAAGACATAGACGCTGGATATGACACATCAATCTGTGGAAAAAACAAATGCCCAATCATCACCATCGAAACATCATGTCGGATAGCATAACGAAAAGGAAGTAAATCATCATGCCACAACTCAGCCAACGAAACATCCAACGTGGGTAAGGAAAGATGTGAATCCGTAGATGTGCCTCCATGACCTGGAAAATGTTTCGCAACACTATAAACACCTGACGATTGCAATCCTAAGGTAAAGGCAGAAGCAAATTTAGCTACCACATAGGGATTACTTGAATAACTGCGATCACCAATAATCTTAGCTGAATCAGAAAAATCAACATCATAACTAGGTCCCAAACATAGATTAACTCCCAAAGCCTGCAACTCATCTCCTAATTGTTTACCCAGACGATACATATATCCTGCAGAAAACGACTCTCCATAAACAGCCGCCGCATCTAAGCTCAAAATACCTCGTTTAATACGCCGCACCCGGCCCCCTTCTTGATCAACTCCCACCAATAACGGTAGCTCACGCCCCTGCTGCAAAAAATCAACATAGGATTTCACATGTGACGCCTTAGAAAATGACGACCCCAATAAAAAAACACCCGCAACATTATGCGATTTAATCCACACATTAATGTCGGCTAAAGGTGAGCGCTGAGAGCTGGCAACCACGAACAGTTTCGGTAGCTCTTTCTGCCAATACCTTTCATCAAAAGAATAGAGAAAAGACGACACAGAAAAAAAACTAAGTCCACACACAAACAAGCTTGGCCAAACAAAGTGCTTTCGTATAAAATTAGTCCATGAAAATAACACTAGCACAATGTAATCCTACCATAGCTGACTTCGAAGGCAACCTAGAGGAGATCAAAAAAGCAATCAATCACGCTAAAAAAGACAAAAGTGACCTCATTATATTTCCCGAACTCTTCAGTACAGGTTACCCTCCCCAAGATCTTTTATTTGATCACCATTTCCTAAATTTACACAAAAAATTTATTACCCAACTCTTCCAACTTAGTCAATCATGCAAAAATATTGCTTTACTCATCGGATACGTAGAAGAAACAAACAGCCAACTCTTCAACAGTGCTTTATTCCTATTTGAAGGCAAACAACTCTTTAACAAACGAAAAACATTGCTACCTAATAATGACATTTTTGACGAAAAACGTTATTTCTCTGAAAACACACAACATGAGACCTTTTCATTCAAAAATGAAACATTAGGAATCACAATATGCGAAGATTTATGGACAACGGAGGATCACCTCTCCCCCATCCCCCACCTAATCAAAAAAAACGCTAGCATTCTGATCAATATTTCAGCCTCCCCATTCGAAGAAAAAAAAGTAGAAAAACGCCTACAAAAAGCAAAAAGAATAACAAAAAAATATAAACTCCCCTTAGTATGTGTCAATCAAGTCGGTACCAACGATGCCATCATTTTTGACGGTCATAGCTTTTATATGAATCAAGATCAAGAATGCCACACTCTGCTTCCAGGCTTTCAATCTGCCATAAAAACCATAAACTTGAAAACAAAACCAACACAGCTACCCTGTTTACATTTTTCCGCCATGGACAACCTAGAAGCTGCCTTAACCTTAGGAATTCAAGATTATTTTAAAAAAACAGGCTTTTCCAAGGCGGTTATTGGCATATCTGGAGGGATTGATTCAGCACTCACCTACGTACTATGTTGTTTAGCATTAACAAAAGAGGCCATTATCCCCTGTATGCTCCCCTCCCCTTATACCTCTAAAGAAAGTATAGAAGATGCAGAGAAACTAGTCGGAAAAAACCTACATTCTCTATCAATCACTCCTCTATACGAACAATTTAAAGAAACACTCAACGAAACAATAAATCAAACAAAAATAACGCTAACACAAGAAAATATACAAGCACGAATCAGAGGCACCCTTTTAATGGCGCTTGCTAATGAAAACAACGCCTTAGTGGTGAGTACCGGAAACAAAAGCGAACTATGCTTAGGTTACACAACATTATACGGAGATTTATGTGGAGCACTCAGTCCCATTGGAGACCTAAGCAAAACACAGGTATACGCATTAGCGACACAACTAAACAAAAAATACCCCAACTGCATCCCCAATCGCATCCTCAACAAAGCACCTAGTGCAGAGCTACGTCCAAATCAAAAAGATCAAGATTCCCTCCCCTCCTACAACGAGATCGACAAACAACTGGAAGATTTAGTTGAAACAAGACAAACAGACCGCACCTCCGATCCATTTCTCATCGTAAAAACACAACAATCTGAATATAAACGTCAACAAGCCCCCCTCATACTTCGTGTGTCATCAAAAGCATTTGGTAGCGGCCGACGAATTCCCATCGCGAAAAAAACGTATTAATCATGAAACATGTGGATGTCATCATCATTGGTGCCGGAATTTCAGGACTCTGTGCAGCACTCACCTTAGCAGATGCAAAATTCAATATCGCAGTCATTTGCAAAAACGATCTAAACAAAACAGCCACTTCATGGGCACAGGGTGGCATGGCTATTTCAACTAAAAATAAAGACGAAATAAATCTGCATATACAAGACACCCTCAATGTAGGTCGTAATCTGTGCGATGAAAAACAGGTTCAATTAATGATCTCAGAAAGTCCCTCTGCACTGGAATTTTTAAGAGACATCAACGTTCAATTAGACACATCAGAAAAAAACAATCTCACCTTAGCACTAGAAGCAGGCCATAGCAAAGCTCGCATTATCCATTACAAAGATAAAACAGGTGCCTCAATCAAAGAGGCTCTAGACAAAAATTTTAGTAAAAAGCCCAATATCACCCTTTATGACCATTACCAAGTCACAAACTTATGCATCAACAACAACCAATGTCAGGGGATCATAGCCTCACACACAAAATCACACTCTCGCCTCCAACTATCTGCCAACCATACCATTTTAGCCACAGGTGGTTACAGTCAACTCTATAAATACAGTAGTACCCCTAGCGATCTCCAAGGGGACGGTATTTACTTAGCCTATCAAGCGGGTGCCATACTAGAAAATTTAGAATTCACACAATTTCACCCCACAGTCTATTTAGAAACAGAAGAAGACAAGCCTTTTTTAATATCAGAAGTCATACGAGGTGCAGGCGGTATTATTAGAAACAGACAAGGAAAACAATTTTTAAAAAATTACACCCTCCAAGAAGAACTAGGCCCCAGAGACGTCCTCTCCAGAGCTATCGCAATAGAATCTAAACATAATGGCCCCATAGTACTAGATACTCGACATCTAAAAAACCTAGAAAAGCGTTTTCCAAATTTTTATAAAAACGCCAAAAAACACGGTTACACATTAGAAAAAGACCTATTACCCATCCACCCTGCCGCCCATTACAGCATCGGGGGCATCAAAACAGACACCCACGCAAATACCAATATAAAAAATCTATACGCCATCGGTGAATGCGCCTCGACCCGAGTGCACGGAGCTAATCGCCTAGCCTCAAATTCACTTTTAGAAGGAATCGTATTTGCAAAACAAGCCAGTGAACATATTATCAAAAATAATCACAGCCCCATCAATCCTTCACTCAGATCAGCCAAAACACGCCACACACACACAGATCAAGCAGACATAATCAAAGAAATAAAAAACCTAAATTGGACATATAACGGCCTTTTCAAAGATAAAAAAAGTCTAAGCACACTTCAAAACAAACTCGACACTTTCCCCAACTCTATACACACGTCATTCAACACAAAGGTTTACCTTGAGCTATCAAAACTCATCTGCGAATCTGCTTTGATCAGACAAGAAAGCCGTGGCACCCATTATCGCAGCGACTATCCAGAAATAAACAATGCCTATCTTGGTTATATTCAACAAAAAAAGAATAAAAAAACGTGGCTCAATAAACGATTAACCTAATACACCAACGTCTTTATGTCGAACAATTTTCCCTTCAACCAAATAAATCGTATCCTCGGCAATATTCACAGACAAATCCGCAATACGTTCAGCACAATTAACAAAAGAGAACAGCGCCAAGGTCAAGTCACCCGATAAATTCTGTTGATCAATACTCTCTCGAAGCTCTGAAAAAAGCCGCCCTCTGTACTCATTCACTTCAAAATCCATACCAATCACCTTCCTAGAAATGGCAACATCCTTAGATGAAAAAGCAGTTAAACTTTGTTTGAACATATCAAAAGCTTTTTCTAACATCATATTATAATCCGTATTTTCAAAGGTATCTTTAGACACCATAATCGTTTTAGCTCTCTTCGCCACACTTTCAGACAAATCCCCAATGCGCTCTAAATCATTGTTAATTTTTAGAATAGCAATAATAAAACGTAAATCCATCGCCACTGGCTGATACAAGGCCAAAACTTTCAAACATTCTTCCTCAACTTCAATTTCTAACTGATCAATTTCAGCATCTTTGGCAATGACACGATCCGCCAAAGGAACATCATGATCAAGCATAGCACGAATCGCCTGCCTAAAATTTTCTTCAACAGCGTCTGCTAGGACGGATAATTTAGATTCTAGTTTTTTAAGTTCTTTTTCTAATAACATATACACTCCTTAAATGATATAACAAGGTTATCAGCCAAATTTTCCTGTTAAATATTGATCCGTACGAGGATCCTTAGGCGAGGTAAACATAATCGATGTTTTATCATATTCAACCAACTCACCTAAATATAAAAAGGCAGTTCTATCCGACACACGTGCTGCCTGCGAAATGTTATGTGTAACCAATAAAATTGTCACTGTATTTTTAAGTTTTTTAATTAACTGCTCATTCCTTGCGGTTGCTTTAGGATCTAGAGCAGAGGTAGGTTCATCAAGTAATAACACCTTAGGTTTACAAGCCAAGGAACGAGCAATACACAAACGCTGTTGTTGCCCTCCAGATAAAAATGTTCCCTTGCGTTTCAAATTGTCTTTAACCTCATCCCACAAACCGACAGACTCTAAACATTCCTGAACAATTTCCTCTTTCTCTGAAACAGATAATTTAATACCATTTAATAAATAAGCAGCCAAGACATTCTCAAAGATACTCATAGTTGGAAAGGGATTCGGCCTCTGAAATACCATCCCAACCTGACGACGCAAAAGAATAGGATCAATCTCATCAATCGAACGCCCATCCAAAGTTACAAGTCCCCGACGAAGCATCCCCTCAGTCAACAAGTCCATACGATTAATACAACGAATCATCGTACTTTTCCCACAACCTGACGGCCCCATAATAGCCGTCACTTTATTTTCCAAAACCTGCATGGAAATATCTTTCAAAATAGGCTGACCATGTATAGAAACACTTAAATGTTGTATATCTAAAATAACACGATTATTTTTTTTCATAACTAAGTAATTTTACTCCAATACTAAGCATAAAGATAAACAAAATCAATAACAAGGCTGCCCCCCAGGCAATCGCTTGCCACTCTTCATAAGGACTCGTTGCATAATTAAAAATCAATAAAGGTAAGGCCAAAATAGGTTTAAAAACATTATAAGACATAAATTGGTTACCAAATGCAGTAAACAACAAGGGAGCTGTTTCACCCGCAATACGCGCAACAGACAAAACAATCCCGGTGAGCACACCACTCCCCGCACTACGTAAAACCACTTTAAAAACAGCCGTATAATAAGGTACGCCCAAAGCTAAAGCTGCTTCTTTATACGTAGGTAAAATTAAATTCATGGTTTCTTCGGTACTACGTGCTATCACAGGGAGCATCATCAAGGCCAATGCAATTCCACCAGACAAAGCTGAAAAAGAATTTAAAGGCAACACAACCCATACATACACCACAATACCCACTATAATAGAAGGAACTCCTTGCAACACATCCATACATAAACGCAAAATATCCGTCATACGGGCTTGTTTATATTCATATAAATGTATTCCAATCAAAATTCCTAACGGAACAGCGATCAATGAGGCAATAGCGATCAATATCAATGATCCTACAATCGCATTAGAAATCCCCGAATATTCACTCCCAACCGGACGTGGCAAATGAGTCAACAAATCAAAAGAAAGCGCAGGCAAGCCTTTCATAACCATATAAACAAAAATAGCAATCAACGGTAAAAAAATAAGAGAAGAAAAAAGATAAACCAGCCCCACAAAACATAGATCAAACGCTTTTCGAACAGAAACTTCAGAGCCAGCTTTCATGACTTAACTTTCCATTTTTTAATCAACAATAAACCCAAGAAATTAACCCCTACCGTCACAAACAACAATAAAAATCCCAACTGCATCAGCGCAGAAATATACATATCACTAGTGGCTTCAGCAAATTCATTCGCTATAAGACTAGCAATAGTATTACCTGGTTCAAAAAGGGAAAAAACAATACGATTCGCATTCCCAATGACCATCGTCACCGCCATGGTTTCGCCCAAAGCACGTGAAAATGAAAGTAAAATACCCGATAAAATACCCGATTTAGCATAAGGAAAGATCACATAACGAACAACTTCAAATCTAGTTGCCCCCAAGGAAATAGCCGCCTCCTTTAACTCAGCAGGGACCAAAGAAATAACTTCTCTCGAAAAAGAAGCCGCATAAGGAATAATCATAATTGCAAGAACCAAAGACGCAGACAATAAAGATACGCCAAAAGGAGGTGCATCTAAAAAGAAAGCTAATTGACGAACCAAGGGCACTAAAACAAACAAGGCCCAAAACCCATAAATAACAGACGGAATTCCCGCCAAAAGTTCAATCATCGTTGAAAATAAAAAACGGATAAAACCAGTCTTAACAAAATACCCCAAAAACAACGCTACTGCCAAAGCCACTGGCAATGACAAAAATATGGATAATAATGACGTCAGCAAGGTACCATACAAAAAAGGGAGTGAACCAAAATGCTGGTTAAGAGGGTCCCAAACACCTCGGGTAAAAAAAGAAAAACCCATGGACGTTAAAGAAAGCCAAGACTGGTAAAACAAGGTAACAAAAAACAAACATAAAATCAAAATACCCAGATATGCAGACCCTTTAATAAGGAAGGCAAACAATTTTTCTTGTTTCAGATGTGGCATGAGCAAATTGATCCGTACATAATTGAATCCAAATATAGTAGATTAAAAAACATTAATCAACATACACAGTAGCCGGTAAATATCTAAAACTTTGTTTAAAAAACAAAATAGTGTATGATTGCACAATAGTATCCACAAAGAGGTGATGTACAGAGAAAAAAACCTATTTCAAACTAACAAGGAGAAATAATGATTAAACAAAATAAAAAAATATTATTAGGATTACTTGCAACAGCATTGTTATCCACACAAGCTCAAGCGGGTTTTTTAAACTTTAACGGCGAGCACGAAGCCCGAATTACAAGCCTAAAAATAGGCAGCCTAGACAGCACAGTAAGCATTCAGCAGTCACTAAAATTAAATGGTAGCAAACGTTTACCTGATGGATTCAAAGTAAATTACGAAATCGGCACAGGAAGTGATAGAAGATCAACTTGGGCTAGCACAACAAAAACAACTCAAATACCAGTTAACATAAACGAATTAAACATCGAATGGAAAGCAGCACCTGGCCTACAGGTCACTTTAGGTCGCGCTGCACTTCCTTTCACTTCATACAGCACTGTCTTATTCGATCCAGATTTGAAATTGGATATACTTGGTGGAAGCTACACAACAAAAATCACGCCTCAAGCTGATTTTTCAATAAATGTTGCTTACAGTGTACTAGATGAATATCAAACAGTGGGCAGCAGCACTACTAAAGGTGAAAAGTTCTTCGGTATCCAACCACAAGTATCTTATGAAATTTCTCCCACAATCAAAGCAGAAGGTTATGTTGCCATCTACCAAACACTTGACGGCGACACTGCTGCAGAAGCTAACAAACTAGAAAGTACCGTTTTTGGTATTAAAGGTGACTTCGCTTCTCCAGGTGTAAACAACGTAAGTGTTTATGCAGAAATGAACGAAAACGGAAAAGCTACAACAAAAGGTAAAAGCCAAGCGATTGGTGTTGTAGTTGGTGACAAAAAAGTACAAGGTTTAGGCAGCTGGAATGCTAGAATTGAATCTAGAAAAGTAGAAGCAAATTCATTTGGAACACCAAACGATGCCAGCACAAAACTTTCTTTCGAAGATGACACAGCCTTTATTACTGGTTCAGCATATGAAGGAATCAAAGTTGCTGCAGAAACAGGCCTTACGAAAAAAACAAATGCCTATCTTGTTTACCAAAGCTACGAATCAGATCCTAAAGTAGACGCAAGTAAAGAAGAGTCAATTCGTTTTGGTCTTCGTACAAATTTCTAAGTTTCACTTAACTCACCAAGTTTAAGTAAACCTTAACAACATAAACCTCATCGAAAGATGAGGTTTTGTTGTTTAAGATTGAAACAATAAACGTAGAATGTTAGAATCCCACAATGAGAACAAAAGCAATCCTTTTGGTTTTATTAATAATCAATATTCACACATATGGTAGTGTCAGAATTATAGGAAAAGGGGCAACTTACCCGGCCATTTATTATAACGAATTATTTAAAAACTATCCCGACTCTGAGGTAACAATACACTATAAAGGAATAGGGTCAGGGCAAGGCTATTTAGCACTAAAGAACAATCAAACACACTTTGCCGGTTCAGATTTAATCATTAATAAAACATTACAAAAACATTTAAACACCGCTATATTACAGATCCCTTCTACTTTTTCAGCGATTGCTATTTGCTATCAATTAGAGAATATTCCAACACTAAATTTAACAAGTGAGCTATTATCTAAAATTTTTAGAGGTAAAATTCGTTATTGGGATCATCCATTAATAAAAAAAATTAATCCTCACACAAATCTACCTCATATAAAAATAATTCCTATCTATCGAAAAAATAATAGTGGCAGTACGTTTATATTTTCACACTATCTTAGTGAATCAGATTCACAATGGAACTCTCAAATGGGAACAAAAGCAAAACACGACTTTCCAGTAGGGTTAGGATCTAATGACAGCCAAGAGTCAATAGATCTACTTCACCAAATTCAGGGAGGCATCACCTATGTTGGACTTGATTACACAAAAAAACAGAACACCTACACAGCTAATATAAAAAATAACCATGGGAATTATATTAAACCAACAAGAGACGCATTAGAAAAATCATTCGAAGATAAAGACATCATGGACAGTAAACTTATTCTTACTAATGCAAAACAACCAACCGCCTACCCCATCACCTCTTTTTCTTGGATTATACTTAAACAAAACTTGAGCTCTAAAGAAATGTCAAAAAAAGAAGCAATTGAGCTAAAAAAACTACTCCTATGGTTAATCAACGATGAAAAGACAAAAACCTTACTCGGCTACAAAAGATTACCTAAGAATGTACGAAAAAATGCGCTTAAGCAACTAGAAACACTGACATATAATAAAAAACCCATTAAATAATGGGAAAAATCGCTATTCTTATTTGTATTCTAATCGTCTTAAACCATATATCTAGCGTCGCTCAATTTCAACAAAATGTATACGATGAAGAAATTTTAAAAAACAATAAAGACCTTATTCAGCAAAATATTGCTGAAGAACCTATAAATACGTATCCCAATGACAGTCAAGAACAGTCTGAACGTAGAGATTATGATCATCCCGAAATCACAGAAGAAAATATTGATGACTATTATTATAACGAGCCACCTGAAAATTACATGAATAAAAATGCGAGAAATACCAACAATGAAGAATTAGATATATCCAATCCACAGTCATTTTGGCATCAATATAATTCAAACTAATCACACATTTACCAAGCAAAATAATAAAAATGTTTAATTAGAGCAATAAATGGGTATAACAATATAAGGTCAGCTTTAACTACACTGATCTAAGGGGGAAAGGTAATGAAATTAAACCCAATGTCACTCGGTATGGCAGGCGGTGTCCTGTATGGTGTTTTTATATTTATTATTACTCTTTTAGGTGTTATATCCGGCTACGGCTTAGCCTATATCAACATACTAGCAGGCTTATTCCCTGTATATTCCGTAAGTTTTGTGGGAGCAATTTTAGGTTTGGTTTATGGATTCATTCTAGGCTTTGTATTATTTTACTTCTTAGGATATCTATATAATCATTTTGATACCTAGAGTAATACTCAACATCATTAACTAACCATAAAGATCTTCAGGTGTTTAGCACCTGAAGATCTCTATTTATGGAGAGACTAACAATGCTTCCACAGACTTATAGGGATATAAAGAGGCATGTCCATCACTCCAATTAACACCCAAAGCATAATTACCCACAGGATTCATACTTAAAGGATGTAAATCTGCCGGCATTGTGGACGGATCATAAAGTTGTTTGCCAGTTAATTCATCTTTACAATGCGCACAACAACAGGCAGCACGTAATCGATCAACCGGTATAGCAAAACCTTCACGCCCTTCATATTTAAACAAAACTCCCTGCTTCTCAGCATAACCGATTTTGGGTAAAGGTATTTTATGATATAAAAGTTTCGCTAACTCTGTCACAACTTGATCCGCCAAACGTTTAATCAAGCTTGAAAACTCTGAATCTGGATCTTGAAAAAATAAAGGTCGACCAGAATCTCCCGCCTGAGAAACAAGCTCTAATACAGGCAATGCAACTGTATTTTCAAAACCATATTGAGAACGTAAAGAATACAATGCCCCCTGTCCAAAAGGGTGTATAGGCGTATCACTGCCAGCTACTCTCATAAAACTCATATTTTCAACCGCTGCTATCGTAGGTACCTTCAGGGTATCAAACATCTCAATCCCTTTAACAACATCAATCATAGACACCATCTGAGGGGTTGTAACCATCACAGCGGCAGATAATTTCAATAATTGTCCTATTGTTAACTGAATATCTCCCGTTCCTGGCGGCATATCTAAAATCAAATAATCCAATTCGCCCCACTTTGTCTGAGACAATAATTGTGTGATCAACTGACTTACCATCGGACCACGCAAGATAGCCGGCGCATCATCCTCTGCTCCTTGTTTTAAATATGACAAAGACATCAGCTTCATCCCTTCGTAATCATAGGGCAGTAAATACTTCCCCTCCAATTTAGGTTGGGTATCATCAAGACGAAGCATCATTGAAAAACTCGGTCCATAAATATCAGCATCAAAAAGGCCTACCTTCGCCCCTTTTTTAGATAAGGCCGCTGCCAAATTAACGGCTACGGTTGATTTTCCTACCCCACCCTTGCAACTCGCTACTGCAATAATACTTCCAACCTTAGCAAAGCCCTTCATTTGATCCGCTCTGGCCTTAGGGGTCTGAGCCGTCATCGTGATTGAAACAGCTGTTACCCAATCCAAAGCGTCAACCAAACGCTGCGCCTCCGCTTTAAACTCATCTTTCACCGGACAAGCAGGGGTCGTTAATTCGATAGCAAAAGACACTGCCCCCTTGTCTGTCACAACTAAATCCTTTACAAAACCCAAAGATACAATATCCTGGTTCAAATCAGGATCAATAATTGCCGATAAAGCCTTTAATACTGCATCCTTTTGCTTCTGAATCGTCATTTCACTATACCCACTAACGCTGACAAAGATCCGGATTCGCTTGTATCAAGGCCTCTAAATCATCTAAAACATGCTCGATATAGGCCAAACTTTTTTTCCAAAAAGATGCTTGGGATAAGTCCACCTCCGCCAAGCGCGCGATCTCTAATGGAGACGCAGAAGACCCCGCCGCTAATATAGCCTTAATTTGACTAGTAAAGGTATCTCCTCGTTCCAACCATAATTGATACAAGGCCATCACCAATAAATTCCCAAAATTATAGGCATACACATAAAAAGGAGACACAAAAATATGAGGAATCGTTGCCCATTCCCAATGATAACTTTCAGGGACAGCCACTGTATCACCAAACATCAGCGCCAGTTCGTTCTTATACGCAGTACATAATTGCTCAGAGGATAGTAACCCCTTCGCCATCTCACCATGAGCATAACGCTCAAAACGATAAAACATATTTTGGCGATGACTGGTCGCAAAACAATCTTCTAATTGATTACACAACAAATTACATTTGGCCAAAGGATCAGTCTCCTGTTTTTTCAAACGATCTGTAACCAACATTTCTGAAAAAACAGACGCTGTTTCTGCCAACGGTAAAATAGGATGATAATAGGTCAATGGCTGCTTTGAAGCCAAGATATCATGAATGGCATGTCCTAATTCATGCGCCATAGTAGATACATCACGTGCTCGTCCTAAAAAATTTAACATTACATAGGGATTAACCTCGGGCACTGAAGACGAACAAAAAGCACCTCCGCGCTTCGCAGATAATACAGGGGCATGAATACGGTTTTGATCAAACATGAGTTTAGCCCCCTGATAAAAATCCTGATCAAAGGCCTCAAAACTATCTAAGACAATTTTTTTAGATTCTTCATACGAATACTGACTCATCGCCTGAGGCAAAGGCGCATAAATATCAGACAATGTTAAAGGCATATTCAACAGAGTCGATTTTAAACGATAATACCGCTGAACCAAGTGATAGGAGCTAGTCGTGACAGACTCTAAAGTATTAATCAAGGATTCTGACAAATCCTGCGCTTCAGCACGTTGAGCCAAAGGCGTCTTATATCCACGCAAACTTCCTTCCAAATGATGATCTTTTAATAAATGGTTATACAGATGACTAAACACAAGACCATGACTCTTATAACGTGAAAAAAACAACTCCATAGCACGTTTCCTAACATCTGGGTCTGGATCTTGACGCAAGGCTCGTAATTGAGACCCGTTCAAGGTTTTCATTTCACCTTTAATCTCAATATCAAAAGAAAAATCAGAGGTAAACTGTTCATACAATTTTTCCATCGCATCAGCACCCGTCAAATCTTTAATATTAATCAACTGCTCCTCTTTTTCACTCAAATCATATTGCCCCAAATAAAAAGAACGTTGTAAGGCATAACGTAAATCCTCTAAAACAGGATCATCTAATAACGCTTGCTGAGTGTCTTTTGAAAGAGCCGAAAGCTCCAAACCAAAAAACAACATCACATTACTCATCTCAGAGGCAAAAGTATCCACTTTAGAATCAAACGCTTTAAGCGTATCATCAGCACTGTCTATCGCCGTACGTAAAGACGCATACTGACACAACTTGTATAAAGGTTTTTTGATCCTCTCATACTGTTCATAAGCAGTTTTTAATGCCAAGGCATCTAACGTTGCCACCTTGTCTTTATACTGAGTTGAAAAACTTTGCGCATCCTTCTGAATCTGTTTAAACACAAGATCAATCTGAGGATCTGTTTCAGATAGAAATAAATCTGACAAATCCCAAATAATCTCTTCCGCACCCGTTTTTTCTTTTGTTGTCATGACCACTCCTTTTGTAAAACACACTCTACACGATACACCGTGAGTACAAGTTTACAAAATGACAAACATTGTGGCAAACAAGGTCAATCAATCACTAAAATAAGACACAAATAAGAAAGGTTCAAAAAATTGATAATATAAAAGAATTGCTTTAGCTTTATTAAACTACCTCCAAAAAAACAAAAGCTAAGCTAAAAAAAATGCCTAAAATATCTCCGTATATTGCAGATCCAAAGCAACCACATAGCACATCACAAAAACAAAGGGCTAAAGCATTTGACCCAAAGACACAAAAGGACAATCAAGTACTCCGTACATGTAAACATGTCTTAAACCAAATAATCTTAACATTAATAGCTATACTCTTAGGTCTTGCAACGTATCACTTATATCTATGGTGGACAGAAAACAACGACTCAAGCGGTCAGGAGAATCATAATTCCACAAACATTCAAGAAAATTCTACCAATGCGACTACATACAACAATCAAGGTCTCTTAACATCGAACATTTTACCCACACATACCACAAATGAACCCGCCACATTAACTGCTCCCACAAATAATCTAAGTAATCGTCCTTTTCTTAGAAATGACACTTTTAATATTACATTATTCCGAATGGCGCTAACAAATATGTGTTTACAAGCACGAAATTTCCCGCATTATCTTGCTTGCTTAGCACGTCCTGTTAAACCTACTTGGGACACCTCACAATATAATCAATGCCAAATATGTACAACAAATCACATTAACAGTAGTGCCTATGACCCCAGCAATAATCAACTTCCCACAAGTATTCACCCAAGATATGGAACTCAAGACCCGGGAAAATATGTATTTCTAAACATCACACAAAAAGGTGATAGAGTATGCATAAGTACCCTCAAAACAAGCGCAATAACAAAAAATATTTATTCGAATTGGACAGTATGGCGGACCATTCAATTTGAATTCAACAGACAGTTTCTTAATTATGAAGAACTTCCCCCTTACCCTCTTGGTCCTTGGGATTATTTTTTTCCTACAGAGCAAATACCTTTACCAGAATTATGCTAAAATAAAATAGACAATCAAAAAAATTAACCATGACAAAATTACAGAATAACACAGTAGGTTTATTCGAACTGAATACAAAAACAAGCAAAAACAACGCAACGCCATCCTTCAACACCCCCTTAGCCTGGCAACTCAAACCCAAACACTTAGACGACTACATCGGCCAACCCCATCTACTAGGCCCCAACCAACCCCTACGCAAGCTCATCGAAAACGACACCCTTCCCTCCTTGATACTCTGGGGCCCTCCAGGCTGTGGTAAAACAGCGCTTGCCCAATGTATTGCCACACATAGCCAGGCTCAATTCATCACCTTAAATGCGGTTATGGCCAAAATAATCGATATCAAAAACGCAATAGAACAAAGTCATTTACAAAACAAAACCATCCTCTTTATCGACGAAATTCATCGCTTCTCAAAAACACAACAAGATGCCCTCTTACCCTCGGTTGAAAATGGCCAAATCATCTTAATTGGCGCCACCACCGAAAACCCTTACTTTCATGTCATCTCTGGCTTATGTTCCCGTTGTCAGATTTTTGAATTACATCGCCACAGTGAAAAAGACCTAGCATTAATTCTAGAAAATGCCCTCAAAAAATGTACGGCCTCCTCCAACAACAAACACAGGCATAAAACATATACAGAGCCAGCCAAGACAGGCATCATCCAACATGCCAAAGGGGATGCCAGAAAACTGATTAATATCCTAGAAATTTGCAACCAACTACCCACAACAAGCATCACCGAAACAACCATCAGCGACATTAGCCAAGATCAGGGACTTGCCATCAATCAAGACAGTCACTACGATTTGGCCTCCGCCCTCATTAAAAGCATGCGAGGCTCGGATGCTAATGCCTCGGTTTACTGGCTAGCACGTCTGCTAAAGGGCGGTGAAGACCCACGATTTATTGCCAGACGCTTGGTTATTTTTGCCTCTGAAGATGTTGGATTGGCAGATGCACAGGCCCTGCCCTTAGCCACTGCCGCATATCAAGCGGCTCAAACGATTGGTATGCCCGAAGTACGTATTAATTTAAGCCATGTGGTATGTTATTTAGCACAAGCCCCCAAAAGCAACAAAAGCTATATGGCCATCAACCAGGCCATGGCCCATATTGATGACGGCCATATTTACTCTATCCCAGATCACCTACGCGACGCCCATTATCCCGCCGCAAAAAGCTTAGGCTTTGGAAAAAACTATATTTACCCCCATAGCCATTCTGAAGCGGCAAAACACCAACATTATTTACCCAAAGAAGCCGAGACATTTTGCTGTTTTAAAAACGATGGCCCCCAACTCTCCCAATAGCCTACTGTTCGTATAAGTAAAGGTCATTCTTTACGAATAGTTAATCTTGCTTAGTTTGCTTTTTACTATATAGTTCATCTAATCTAGCGGATATTGCATCCTGATGTTTTTTAACAAAACCCTTCAATAAACTAAAGTTGTCAGCATTAAACGCACCTTTATTATGCGTCACAGAATTACGAGCATTATACAAATCACGGAATGGACTATGTGATACATCATCATCATACTCTTTTAAAATTTGAACTAAACGATACATTTTAAGAACAGGCTTCAAACCCATTAAGTCTAACGAAGTATTCTGTGATAACTGTACTTTTAGTACAATATCCAATGCCTGTTTTGCATAGACTATGCAACGCTTTGAAGGAACTGAAGAACCTAAAGATGGTAACTCCATTAAACCTGATAATGGATTTAATTGTTCTCTTACTTTTGCAGCCAGATCTTCACCTTCATATGTTAATCCCTCCTGAGTATGCTTAAGCCAGTTTGCAAAGTTTTTTTCTCTTCTATCATCATCTCCACCATCTTTATCTTGCATATAAAATAAGATCGTTTGAGCAATAGATGATTCCTCTACCTTTTGCCTAAATTCTAAATATTTTTCTATCCTATCCAGTGTGTCTTCTTTTAGATCCTCAGGTAGATCTTCAGGAAATAATTCACCTTGTTCAATTTCTGAAAAATCAGGCCACTTTCTACTCATTACAGAGAGCATCTTCAATCTAAACTGATCCCACACCTCTTCTTCTGAACTTATATCTTTTCCATCAAACTGATGACGTTGTCTTTCAACATTTGTATATTTCATTCCTACAACGTCATACTTCGTGGTCAATGTGTGCAATTTTTTCGCCAACACGATACCTCTACTTTTTTGTTCAAACATACGTTTTTCTGCTGCTTGTTGCTCTAGCTGCGTTTCTGCATTAGATAGAGAATTTTCTATAGCTTCTTCTATTTTCCTTAAATCATCAGAAAGCTGTTTGAATTTATTATCTTTATCTTTACTCGTTATCGCCTTACAAATTCTTTCAAGTTTCTTTAACTCTTTTTTGAAAGATATATCTAAGTTACCATGTCTATTCAAGACATCCTCAATCTTACGCTTCAACTCCATTTTTGTCTCTATAAATGTTTTATTGTCTTCCTTTCGTTTAGATCTTACTTCATCTTTCTTACTCAAGTCTTTTGTAGGATCTTGCCTCATGCCAACTTCACCGCCTGCTTTTGGATCTTTTCTTACAGATTGACGGCGTTGTTCATTATCTTCACTCGATATTTGTCTCTTTGCTAAATTTTCGGCGCGCTTCTTGTCATCAGCAATTTTCTTATTATACTGATAATAGTTATCACAATGAGTATATAACTCATCTATTTCTTTTTTGGCGATTTTGACCGTACGAACATTGAAGGATCGACAGACATTTTTATCTTGTTTTTTAAAAACAACACATCCGTTTTTATATTCAAAATAAGTAAGACCCTGTTTATCCTCCCAAAATTTTCGATCCTTAATGTGGAAATCGTTGATTTTTTTTAAGGTATTTCGAATATCTTGCATAGCCTTAGGGTGTACTTCTTCTTTTTTCCTACACTTAAATGCAGCTAATACTGTACCTATAACACCGATTCCGGGCATTACTAACCTAGACAGAGTGTCTCTTAGTTTAACACCTCGCCAAGCTTCATACTCAGCTAAATTATTTTGTGCTTCAGCATGTCCCTGATCTGCTGCTAGTTTAAAATAATCAACTGCCTGAGTAACACTTTGCTTAACACCTTGTCCAGTTGCATACATCACTCCTAAATTAAATTGTGCGTCAGCATGTCCCTGGTCTGCTGCTCGTTTATAAAACTCAACTGCCTGAGTGTCACTTTGTTTAACACCTTTCCCAATTGCATACATATAACCTAATGTATTTTGCGCGCCAGCATTTTCCTGTTGTGCTGCTTTTTTTATGAATTCAAATGCCTTGCTAGTGTTTAGTCTAACACCTCTACCAGTGTTATACATCATTCCTACATTAAATTGTGCTTCAGCATGTCCCTTATCTGCGGCTAGTTTAAAATACTGAAATGCCTGAGTATAATTTTGTTTAACACCTTGTCCAATTTCATACATCACTCCTACAGTAAATTGTGCTTTAGCATGTCCCTGATCTGCTGCTAGTTTATAATACTGAAATGCCTGAGTGTCACTTTGTTCAACACCTTGCCCAAATGCATACATAGTACCTAAAGCATTTTGCGCGCCACGATTTCTCTGTTTTGCTGCTTTTTTTATTAATTCAAATGCCTTTGTATAGTTTCGTTTAACACCCCGTCCAGTCATATACCTATCTGCTAAATTATATTCTGCGTCAGCTTGTCCCAAAGCTGCTGCTTGTTTATAAAAGTAAACTGCCTGAGTGTCACTTTGTTCAACACCTTGTCCAATTTCATACATCACTCCTACATTAAATTGTGCTTTAGCATGTCCATGATCGGCTGCTAGTTTATAATACTCAAATGCCCGAGTATCATTTCGTTCAACACCTTGCCCAAATGCATACTTAATGCCTAAATTAAATTGTGTATCAACATTTCCCTGGTCTTCTGATTGTTTTTCACCTGCGTTTAGAATCATTCCCAATGAGTCAGCATCCTCGACTCCTACTGGCTGGCCTAAAGGTGCCATACCCATGCCCACTATTACAGTTGCTGCTGTTCCTAAAGCTGAGATACCAATGACCCCTGTGAATGCAGCTGCTGTTGGAGCAGCTGCTATCCCTAATGCACACATAGCTATAGCTCCAATGACAGTCTTTCTATTTAATCCTGCATAGTATTCTTTTGTCATAATTCCCTCATCCTTTATAATCAGTTTTAATACTTTTTATAATTAATAAAAGTATTTTTAAACATAAAATTAGTTAACGATTAAAGTTATCAAAAAATTTCATTTATTTTATTATTTTTTTCTAAGTTGAGCATACTCACTTATACATTTATAAACTCTATTAACTTCTGCTTGTGATCAAAGCTAATTTATTTGATATGAATAATTATTTTTTGACCTTGTCACTTATCTTACTAAACCTTCTAGAAAAACATTCACCCCTTTGGCCTAAATGATTAGAAACAACAGACTTCAGCTTAACTCAAACACCACAAAAATAGCCTAAATAAAAGATAATACCCTTAAAAACAATTACAAAGTATAACGTTGATATTAAAAAAATATATCCTTCTAAAATAAAACTACCTAAAACTATCCAATACATTTCTATGAGTCTTCAACCATGCTTCCGCATCTTTGTAGAATGGATCAAAGTGTTGCACGAGTTCCCAAAAGCGCTGAGAGTGATTCATTTCTTGAATATGAGCCAGCTCATGAACCACCAAATAATCAATCACAGACATCGGACACGACAATAATCGCCAATTAAAACGTAAAACCCTTTCACTACTACAGGACCCCCAACGTCGTTTGGCATTACTTAACAAAACCTCTGAGGGAAAAAGCTGCATCTTTTGCGAATAACATTCTACCCGATCCAGCAAAATATCCAAGGCCCGCTCCTTAAACCATGCAACTAAACGAGTATGACAACGTGCATCAGACCATCCCTCTGGCAAACACAGACAATCCCCTTCTAATCCAATCGCTTTGACCGCCCGATGTTCAATACGATACAACCTTCCTAAATAACTAAAAGACCCCTGATCAACTATCGAATGGTTAATCTTTTCTTCTTCCGATAACTGCTGCTGCTTTTTAGCTACCCAATCAGATTTTTCTTCAATAAAAGCCCTGACACGCCGATCAGAACAATACCAAGGTGCCCTAATTTTAACCTCAGATTCAGACACAACCTCAATACTCAAAGTGCGGCGTTGACTACGTATAATCCTAAGCCCGTTACTAACCTCTAACTTTTTCATAGACTCGCTCTGCACAACACTCCGCAGAATATAAGGCCCCATGTATAGAACCTTGGTAACACCAATCACCCGCAATATCAATATACGCATGATCATAGGCTAACAAACGACCTGAAAAAAACTGAGGATATGGCAAAACTTTCTTAATTGGATAGGCCTTAATAAAGGTCAACAAAGAGCTCTCTAACTCAAGAAGAGCCGCAAGCTCACGCTGCACCTTTTCGACATACACATCTGGAGTCTCTGTTTGTCCAAGGACAGTAACCGAAATCAACTCTCCCTTCTTTGCATAAGCTGACGAAATGTGAGACATGATTGCGACATGATTAATCAATGAACCTACTTTTGAGGACAAAATCAACGATTTACACGAATATGGCAACGTATCTACAGAAAAATAATAGGTACACAAGGAAGAATAATCAGATGGCAGTTCCAAATCCGGCGCTAAACAAGCGTGTGGACAAGTAAAAACAATCTGCTTCGCAGAAAATGAGTGTCCTGAAACAGTCTTCACAACCCCTTTATCACATGCCAGAACTTTTTCGTTCAAATAAAGCTGAGTAGACGATAAACGCTGGAACAATTGATCCACTAATACGTGCATACCTCCTCGAGGCACAGCAGAGCCCCCAAAAATAAAACAAAGCATATAAAAATAATATAAACGTGAAGAAGATTGCAAAGATGAATCTGATAAGATACCTCTAAAAAATGGCCCCAAGAATGTATCTGTAAATTCAGCTGAAAAACGTGCCTCAAAAAAAGAGCGCAAAGGCTCTTCCTTAAATCGACATGCATAGGCGCTAGGGTCCTGCGTATAACCTGAAAAAAAATCCAACCCCATCCGAATAAAATCGGCTAAATAATTTTTAAAAAAAGAAAATGAAGCCAAAGACTGAATAGGATGATGAAACGGACTTGCGACAGTGACACACTGAGAATCACTACACAATCTTGCGCTACGATCAAAAAAACATAGATCCAAAGATGGATAATCAAAACAGTTCCGAGCCGCAGGATAATGAGGTAAAAAAACTTGAAAACCACGATCCAACAAAAATCCATCTACCTCATCCGTCTGAATACGGCCCCCAATACGTTCCTCTGCCTCTAAAATACAAACATCCAATCCCTTTTGTTCCAAAAGATCTGCAACACGCAAGCCCGCTAATCCAGCACCTACCACAAGAACATCATGACTCATTCATGACATCATATATGGTTTAAAAAAAGGGAACAATATCAAATACCTAGATATAAAAATAAAGACTTTGCTATACTCAAATAAAAAAAAAGGAGTAAAAATGAGCAATCAGATACTTATCACTGGTGCAAATCGAGGTATTGGTCTTGAACTCGCCAAACAACTCCATACACAAGGACATAAAATTACCGCCATCTGCCGACATAGCAGCCCAGACATAGAGGCCATCGCAAGCCAAGTCATCTCTAATATCGATATAAGAGAAAAAAAAGATATTCAAAGCGCCAAAAACAGCTGCGAATGTAACAGCTTTGATATCCTTATTAACAATGCCGGGGTCTTACAAAACGAAAACATCCAACACCTAGATTCAACCTCTGTCTTTCAAATCAAAAATCAATTCATCACCAATAGCCTAGCGCCATTACTCATCACACACCACTTTTTAGACACCCTTAAAGAAAACAGCAAACTTATTTTAATCACCAGCCGTATGGGCTCTATTGCGGATAATGATTCAGGCGGTCGCTATGGTTATCGAATGAGCAAAGCCGCCCTAAATGCTGCTGGAAAATCCTTAAGTATTGATCTAAAAGAACAAGGCATTGCGGTAGGCATTTTTCATCCCGGCTGGGTCCAAACCCAAATGACAGGGTATTCTGGTCCATTAACAGTTCAGGAGTCTGCCAAGAATTTAATCACACGCATCGAAGCCTTAAATTTAGAAAATAGTGGCCAATTTTTACATAGTAATGGAGAGTCACTTCCTTGGTAAGTTAGTCAATTAAAACGTCAACTATTGTCCAAAATCCTTATAAAACACGACCGCAGCGTTGATCCCTTTATAAAAATGATCCAACAAAAAGCGTTCATTCGGCGCATGAATAGCATCATCGGGTAAATTAAAACCCATCAACACCACATCAGCCTGCAAAAGCGTCGCCATCATCGGCACAATCGGAATCGAGCCCCCTTCGCCAGTTAATAAAGGGCGCTTACCAAAAGACTTTTCAATCGCAACAGACGCGGCAGACATCGCCTTACTATCAAGATTACAATGATAGGCATGCCCATCAGCTTCTGTCTGTATCGACAACGACACATGGGGCGGACAGCAGGCTATCACAAAACGATCCAACGCCTCTTTAATGCGCTGTGGATCCTGATTGGCAACCAATCGCAATGAGAGCTTCATCGAAGCTTCTGCCGGCAATACCGTCTTAGAGCCCTCACCCGTATAGCCTCCCCAAATTCCATTACAATCCAAGGTCGGCCGATACCAACGGCGTTCTAAACAATTATACCCCTCTTCACCAAAGCCCTTACCAGCACCCAAAGACTGATAATACGTATCTTGGCAGAAATCCAAACTAGAAAGTGCTTCTTTTTGAGCTTCACTAATAGCTAAAACATCCTCATAAAAACCCGGAATCTGAATACGCCCCTTTTTATCTTTTAACTGTGTTAATAAATGAGCCAAAACATCAATGGGATTATGAACAGCCCCGCCATGCTGCCCCGAATGCAAATCACCCGATAATGCCGCAATTTTAATTTCACTATGCACCAAGCCCCGTAATGACGTACATAAAGACGGTTGTTCCTTTGAAAACATCGGCGTATCAGAAATCACAATATAATCAGCCGACAAACGCTCTTGTTCACGTTCCAGTAAATCTGCTAAATGAGGACTGCCAATTTCTTCTTCACCTTCAATAAGGATCTTAATATTTACGGGCAGCTCAATCTTTTGCTCAATCAAGGCCTGAATCGCCAATAAATGACAAAATACCTGACCTTTATCATCTGCCACACCCCGTGCGTAGATATACCCATCTCGAATAGTAGGGTCAAACGGAGAACTATGCCATAAATCCAAGGGATCCGCAGGCTGAACATCATAATGCCCATAAAACAAGACCGTTGGCTTAGCAGTATCCTCTCCCAAGCGCGCAAAAACCACCGGAAAACCCTCCGTATTCAACACAGATACCTCGTCAAAACCCATCTTTTCACAATAGCCCTTAAGATAATCTGCACAGTCAAGAACCTGTTGTTTAAACTTAGGGTCTGCAGAAACAGAGGCTATCTTTAAAAAAGGCTGCAAATCATCAAGATGTTTAACACGCTGAGTCTTTAAATAATCATCTATTGTCATACTCTATATGCTTGTATAGCTTTAGAAGAAAGTCAAGAAAAGAGGCCTAAATGTACTTATGCTAATATAAAAGGCATGAAAACAGTCTTAAGTATGCCTACACATCAAATTTCTGTCCTACTCAAATACTGCCTTTCCCAAGAAAAAGACCCCCTACTCACTCACGCCCTTACTCAACACGGCATCCTTAGCCCCTTACATATCGCCATATACAAAGAGACACCCCTCCTGATCGACGGATTCAAACGCCTATATTGGGCCCAGCAACAAAACATGACAAAGGTCCCCGCATGTACCCACCCCTGCCAAACTCCAAAAGAACTTTTTCAGCTCATACACGCCCTCAAAAGCAAACAGATCCAAAACCCCATCATTCAAGCACTACTCTTACAAACACTCGGCAGAGAACACAGCCCACTCCTAACACAAGAAACCCACCCCCTCTCTTCAAACACACAAAACCTGGAAACAAGCTCCCAGAAAAAAAGTTATTTCCACAACCTCAAAAAACTTAGTCAACTCAGCCCCAACATCCTTCACTTTTGCCGCGAAAAAAAATTCAGCTTTACCCACTGCAAAAAAATCATCACCTTCAAAAAAAGCACCCTAGAACAACTTATTGCATTAAATCCCCAACTACAATGGACCGCCTCAAACTTTATCCTAGCCGCAAGCTATATCGAACAAAGCAAACAACATACAGTCTCGATAACAGACGAACTAAAGGATATTCTAACAAACAACCCCCAACTAGCCTCACAAAATAAACGCCTCCAAAACGCCTTCCTTGAAAAATTAAAAATGAATGCCAAACCAACTCTTCATTACTATCACAAGGAAATTAAGCGCCAAATCCACGCCTTAAACCTTCCTAAAAATATCGACCTAATCTGGGACAAAAGCCTCGAAACACACGCGCTTACCTTACAGATCCACACCCACAAAAAAAACATGCTCTCAGACACACTAAACTCAGTCAATACGACCCAACTAACGAAAATAGACCGCTTATTAGACATGTTATAAATAATCAACAGATAGAAATATGACAGAGAGCAAAAAAATAAAAGAAAAAGACACCCTTCCCATCCAAAGCAGTTCCGACACACTGCAAAAAAAGGATCTACGCATAGGTAAAAAAAGCATTCAATTCGTCGCCAAAAAAGGCCAGGCCTTTGATACCTGTTCTGCCAAAGGAGACGATTACATCTGTTGCAATGTCAAAGTCCTTAAAACCGTCAGCAACTGCCCCTACGAATGCAGCTACTGTTTTTTACAAGATTACCTCAGCAATACCCAGCTCCAAGTCACCAAGGACATCCCCGCACTTGTCAAAGAGGTCACAGATTATCTCGAAAAAAACCCCCACGCATTTATCCGCGTTGGCACCTGGGAACTGGGAGATTCACTTGCCTTAGAAAATCAAACAGGGCAAGCAGGAAAACTGATAAAAGAATTCGCAAAAATCCCACGCGCCATTCTAGAACTGAAGACCAAATCAGATTGTGTAGACAGGATACTCCCGCTAAATCACAAAGGAAAAACAGTGGTCTCTTGGTCCATGAACAGTGAAGAGATATGTCAAAAAGAAGAATATAAAACAGCCTCTCTTACAAAACGACTCACTGCCGCTAAACGCTGCCAAGAAGCCGGTTACAAAATTGGCCTACATTTCGAACCCTTAATGCTCTACCAAAACTGGCAACAAGGCTATAACAACATGATTGACGCTATTTTCGCTGAGATTCGTCCCGAAACAATCGCGTGGATATCCATGGGAAGTTTACGTTTTAATCCAAAAATGCGCCTCAGTATGCAAAGCCTCTATCCCAAATCCAAGGCCCTAGAAAACGAAATGGTCACCGGCCCAGACGGCAAAATGCGCTACCTCAAACCCCTAAGAAAAGAGCTCTACACCCATATATACAAAAAACTCTGCCGCACATTACAGGTCGCTCATCTAGGCCCCCATCATGCCCAATCCCCCTCTCAACCTATGCTATATTTATGCATGGAACGCTGGGATATGTTCGAACATGTCTTCGGCTCATCCCCAGAATCCACCGAAGAACTTGAGAACTTATTTACACAATCCTTATTTAACCGATTTCCCGATTTAAATACGAATCAATCAAACAATCAAAATTGACGCAAGCATCACTTCGATCTACCATCAAGACATGAACAAAACGAACATTAATCCCAAAACCATGCTCATCTCCGTGGTAATTACAAGCTTCAATTGGCCAGAGGCACTCGAGCAATGCTTAATCGCGCTTAATGAACAAACAGACACTAACTTTGAAGTAATTGTATCAGATGATGGGTCAAACAAAGAAACAGAAAACATGATCAATAAACTAAAGAAAAATTTAGGCTATACGCTCACATTTTTATGGCAAAAACATATCCGCTTCCACATTTCAAAAACACGCAATAAAGGCATTGCAAAGGCTAAAGGCGACTACATTATTTTTCTTGATCAAGACAACATATGCAACGAACATTTCATTGCAAACCATCGAAAACATGCCCAAAAAAATTATTTTTGCCTCCATCAACGTATCTTTATCAATAAAGACCTAACTGATTTATTTTTAAAAAAACCTTTTTCCTTAGCCAAGAAAAAAACATTATGGGTATTAAAAGAACGAATAAAAGGAAACCTCAACAAATATTTAGCCAGTATCAACCTTCCTTTAGGAAAACTACGTTATACACAAAAAACAGAATGGAAAAAAACAGCAAGCTGCTTTGCCATATGGAAAAAAGATCTCCTTCTTGTAAATGGATTTAATGAAAATTACCAAGATTGGGGATATGAAGATAGTGATCTACTAGTCAGACTCCTAGCAAAAAACATCTTCCGTAAATCAGCCAAATATTCATGTTTTGTCTATCACCTTCACCACAAAACAAGCTTCAGATCTGAGGAAGAGAAAAATAAAAACCTCCCCAAATTACAGGCCACTCTAGCAGGCAATATCACACCCTTTCCTGGTCTAGACCAACATTTATCATAAAAAAATATAACTACTATTAATACGAAACAGTCTGATCATCACACTATGAAAAAATGTTCAATAGAGCATCAGTTGAACCTTCTCCTTCTAGCAAATCAAGAATGACCTTAATTGACTTCCCATTCTTTATTATCTGTGATCCACTAAATGTAATTGTTAGATGTATAATCGCTCCAGCTCCTTTAGCAAGTTAACACAGATCTTCTCCGGCTTCTTAACGAAAATAAACCACAAAAACTACTTAACCCCATCCCCAACAAAAAGAACCTTAGCTAAACGCTCATTCGACAACACATGATCCAAGGCCTGGTTATACGAATCTAATGAAAACGTCTTAGAAACAGGAAAAAAAGACGGATCCACGTCCAACATCCATTCAAAGACACACTCATACAACTCTCGAATTTCAGCAACAGGATGTTCCTGCAAGAAACGACTTCTATTAAAGCCTGTTAAAACAATATTCTGAAAAATAAACAGCCCATTTCCAAAAGATAAGGGTTGCTTTGCCATCGCGCCATAGGTCACCAATGACGCATGAGGGGCCAATACCTTGGCCAAGGATTTAGCCTGATCACCCCCTACCCCGTTTAACGCCAACTGACAATAGCCATAACGATCCAACACCTGTGTTTCTATCCCTTTTTCATAGACCAAGGCCGTCCGTTGATCAGCCTCCGACAAACTCTCAAGCGCCCGTTGTGAACGGACAATATGAATACAAGTCACCCCCAAACGTTTCACAAATGCGGCTACCCAACGGCCCAAGTTACTATTTGCCGCATTTTGAATCATCGGCAATGTAGGGTCCAAAGTCACAAAACGCGTCAATAACAATAACGCGGTCAAAGGGTTCACCGTCGACATGCCCGCTAAATGATCTGATATGCCTTCAGGTACCTTGACCGCCGACTCAGCCGATACCACACAATGACTACACCATCCCCCCACCCAAGACTGTTCATCCTTAAAGGGCAAAATAACACGATCCCCTACCTTAAAACCATGCACATCCTCCCCAACAGTAATCACCTCAAAGACACCTTCATTCCCCAAACAAAATCCCAATGGCGGTTGAATCAAATAGCGCCCTTCGATCATATTAATATCAGCTGGATTCACTGCCGCAGAAATCAAACGCAACTGTAACTCCATCGATTGAGGCGGTGAGAGCTCAGAGGTCTGCAGCGAAATACCCGCCCAACCTTGTTCATGACTCTGTAAAATTAACGAACGAGCTACAATACTAATGTTTCTAAGTCTCCCCAAGTAGCAAACACAGCATGACACTGCTGTAAAAACGCCAAACGATTTTGCTGGATATCACGTTTATCATGCATCACCAACACATCTTCAAAATAACGCGTCATAACAGTCACAAAAGGCGTTAAAGCCTGTAAAGATAGCACCTCTTGTGTAACACAATTCTGTAAACCAAGATAAGCATCTCGCTCAATATCCATCTCAAATAAGCCCTCATCTAAGACAAAGGAATCCTGCTTTTGTAATAAACGTCTAACACGAAGGCCTGTTTCAACAAAGGCTTTATACCCCGATACATCCTTTGCTTTAAAATCAGCCAAATCCAAAGCGCGGCGATAAGCCGTAACAAGAGACACATACGAAAGCGGCAACACCGCTGCCACCACATCATAAGCCAATCCCAAAGCCTCAAACTGCGACTGAATGCGCTGCAACACAAAGGTTTCTATCACCTCTGCATGTGCCGCATAAAGTGACTCCTTTCCATAAACCTCATATACACAGCGAAACAACTCAGAAAAATTCACATCCAAATCCCGATCCAAAGCAATACGCAGCAGAGCCACCACCGAACGTCGTATCCCCAATGGATCACGCGAGCCACTGGGATTTTGTTCCAAAATAAAAGCCGCAACACAATGATCTAAACGATCCGCCATCGCAAGCATCACTCCCAAATCACTTTGCGGTAATGTCCCTGAAGCTGTGCGTGGTTCATATTGTTCTCTCAAAGCAACACAAAGTAACTCTGGAGCCCCCTCCAAACGGGCATACGCCTCCGCCATATATCCTTGAAGTGACGGAAACTCCTGCACCATCAACGACATCAAATCCGCCTTCGAACAGGCACACAACGCCTCCAAACTTGCTGTATCACAGGAAAAATAAGCCTCAGCTAACTGTCTAGATATAGCCAATAGTCGTCGCTGCTTATCCGCCATACTCCCCAAACCAGCTTGATAAACCAATCCCTCCAAACGCTGTGCATAGGCCATCAAACCTACTTTCTGATCCTGTTCCCAAAAAAACTGTGCATCCCGTAATCGTGCCACCAACACCCGTTCATTACCTTGACGTATCGTTGCATCATTATCCGCAGTCAAATTATCCGATACAAGAACATAGTCCCCCGTCAAACGCCCATCTGCATCTTTAAGAGGAATATATTTTTGATGCTTGGTCAAACAGGTTTCAACGACAACATGAGGCAAGGTCAAAAAATCATCGGTGATCTTAGCCCTCAACACCCCTGGACATTCCGACAAATACACTAATTCCTCCAACAAAGTATCATCCACGAACATAGCCCCATCAGGCAAAGCATCACAAATCACCTGCTTGCGCTGTGTCGGATCTAAAATTACCTGCCCTTCATCTTGCAATTGCTGAATAAAGGTCTCTGCCGATCTTACAGAGATCCTCAATCCTAACCAATGATCAGACCTATCCTCAGACAAAAAGCGATGTCCAAAAGTATAGAGATCTGCGGTCACCCCAAACAAAGTTATCGGCAGTAGCTGATCATTCAGCAGACTCAATACCCACTGCACAGGACGAACAAAAGGCCCCTGCCCCTGACCCCAACGCATCGCAATCGACAAAGGTAAGTTCTCGACCAGTGTCTGAATCAACGCGCCTAAACATTGAGAGGTAGGAGAACCCAACTCGGATTTTTCTACGAACAACACATCCCGACCTTTCGCATCCTGCTTGGTTTGCACCTGCGAAATATCCACTCCAATTTTTCTTAAAAACCCCTGTCCTGCAGCAGTTAACTGCCCCTCAGCATCATACGCAACCTGACATGGCGGCCCCATCACCTGCTGAGAAATATCCGTCTGTGACTCCGCCAACCCATCAATACAAATAACCAAACGCCGATACGTCATCATCACCGACACCCCGTCAAAAGAAAGACGCGCATCAGATAATGACTGCCGTATTCGCTCGTCAACCAAAGTTGTCAATGAACGACAAAAACGAGCCGGAACTTCTTCAAGTCCCAATTCAAAGACATACTTAACCATTCAGATAGACCTCCGCAATTGATTTGGCCAATTGACGAATTCGTAAAATATACTGCTGGCGTTCAGACACTGAAATCGCAGCACGGGCATCCAATAAATTAAAAAGATGCGAACACTTCAAACAGGCATCATAAGCTGGATACACCAATGATTTTTGAATACAACGTAAGGATTCCTGTTCATACCCGTCAAAAAAAATCCCTAAACGGTCTTTAGAAGCCAACTCAAAATTATAATGACACTGTTCTATTTCTGATCGCTTATAAATATCCGAATATAAAATCTCTTTATCACCCTGAGTTTGCCAGACAATATCAAAGACACTGTCCTTGCCTTGAATAAAACACGCCAAACGCTCTAAACCATAGGTCAATTCCACCGAAACAGGGTCACAAGGAAAGCCCCCACACTGTTGAAAATAGGTAAACTGCGTAATTTCCATTCCATCCAACCACACTTCCCAGCCCAAGCCCCAAGCCCCCAAAGTCGGGGATTCCCAATTATCTTCAACAAAACGAATATCATGCTGTTTCGGATCAATCCCAATCGCAATCAAACTATCAATGTAAACAGCCTGTACATCTTTCGGCGAAGGTTTTAACAAAACCTGATACTGAAAATAATGCTGCAAACGATTAGGGTTTTCAGCATAACGCCCATCGGTAGGTCGTCGACACGGCTCTACATACGCCACACGCCAAGGATCATCCCCTAATGCCCGCAAAAAGGTATGTGGACTCATGGTCCCCGCTCCTTTTTCAACATCATAAGGCTGAACAATCACACAATCCCGCGCCTGCCAAAACCGCTGAAGTTTTTCAATAATAACCTGAAACGTTAGAATACTCATTTCAAAAATTATAGCGTTTTAAACAAAAAAGCACTATCTTTAAAAAATAGCCATAACCAGTAAATAACTGAACCCTCAACATCATTTCTTAAAGCCAAATAATGTATATCTCAAACGATTCATCCCCCACTGCCAAGGCGGAACCAACAAAGTTCCCCTCTTTACACTGCAAGGAAAAAACACGGATTGTGCCATCTTAAAAACATACACATCCTTAATAGAGCGATAACGTAAAATAAACTTCACCGTATCCCTCTGTCTAAATGCTTGCGAAGAAAAATAAAGATATAAAGGAACAGAAAAATGAAAAGCCAAATCATGTACATCCGGAACATAAGAAACGGTTTCAGATTTAATCGGCATATACAAGGAAAAAGCTTGCTGATGATCCCCTAAAAAATTCAAAGATTTGAGCACCCGTTCATACGCATCAAATCCAGTTAATTTACGATAAAATGCCTGATTAGCAACAGGTAGATAAATCACCCATTCATCCACATAATCAAAAAAAGAATTAATAATATCAGATGAATATAATAAAGGCGTCCATAAGCGACATTTAGCACCTGTTGATTTAATAGTTTTCAACGTATCCAAAATCGTCTCATCAATATCCAATTCTGAATGAATCATATTAAATAGTTTAGGAATACCTTTCTTAGAGTCCGGAAAAACGTTTCGTGAATGAATAGAAGAACAAAAAAAACACCTGGTAGGTCGACTCGACGATATAACCAAAGTCTGTTGCGAAAATAAATCAAAAAAACGAATATCTGATTTATTCACCAATAATCTTGATTAAAATACGTTTATCACGCTTACCATCAAATTCGCCATAAAAAATTTGTTCCCAAGGCCCAAAATCTAATTGTCCATCCGTCACAGCAACAACCACCTCACGCCCCATAATGGTTCGCTTAAGATGTGCATCTGCATTATCTTCATAACCATTATGAGCATACTGTTCATAAGGTTTTTCTGGAGCTAAGCCCTCCAGCCATTTCTCAAAATCCGCATGCAAGCCTGATTCATCATCATTAATAAATACAGAGGCCGAAATATGCATCGCATTACAGAGAAGCAACCCCTCTTTAACCCCACTATCTAATAAAGCCTCTTGAACCTGCCCCGTAATATTAACAAACTCTCTTCGTTTATCAATATGTAAACACAACACCTTTCTATATGATTTCACCCAACACTCCTTATTGATAAATAATAAAAGTTACAATAAAATATACAAAATAAAATATTTAGCTATGCATCAAACTATACATTTCAATAAGGATTATCACACGGTAAATAACAAAAAAACAAACCTATCCTTTTTTTGTTTTATTAATAACCCAAAACAACAACATAAACTTTGCTCAAAAATCAACACAAATAACATACTACTCATATATATCAATCAAAACTTAATCAACAACAAGCTAAAACACAGCCAAAACACACAAAAAATTCAAGCCAAACTAAAAGAAATATTTAACGAACACACAATCAAAATACTCACCAAACAAAACAAAACTACCCTAAAAAAAGTCCTAGACAAAAGCCTTCATCCACTTCCTTCTCCCTATAATTATATCGCTATAATAACCCTCTTATTACTATCAATTTCAAATAAAACAATCCATCTCCACATACATACACTCAGTAATCACAGTATAAACACCCTACAAATACAAGAAAAATATAAAACCTATACAAACAAACAAAAACAAAAAAACAAGGCCTTCATCACATTACTAAGCGAATATACAACACCCATTGAAACTCTAAATCACCACAAAAATAACGCCGAAATTACCTCAACAATACCCCTAAAAAGAATAAAAAAGTTTAAAAATTCCATAAAACAACTATTACAAAACGAAAAGATCTCATTAATAAATTTAGAAACAAAAAAAAAAGAACAAACCATCACAATAAAAAGTCAATTTAAACTTACAAAAGATGAAAATTAATCAATACATATCTCTCCCCATCGTATTCTTACTATGTGCAAGCCATTTTCAGGATTGGCAAACAGCAAAAAAAAAATTACAAACCATAATAAAAACACATACGAGCCATCAACAACAACTCCAATCAATCATAAAAAAAAATATGCTGTCAGATCTAAAAAAGATCATTAGCCCCGAATCAATACATAAAACAAAAAAAAGAATAGTCATAACATTAAACAAAAATCAACTCAAAAAAAACAAATCGCTTCTTATAAAGTGGCTATCCATGAATGAGATAGAAAAAATAAGTTCTAAAAAAAATAACCCCAATATAACCCTTATATTTAAAAGATAAACATGCACATCAAAACACATTCAGTAATATTTCTCATTATATTAAGCATCCTGATACTTAACATAAAAACGAATGCCAATACTGCAGTACTAACCTATCAAAATCAAGAAGAACAACGCCTACTCTCTCAATTAGATGAAAACAAAATCAACCAGCAAAACTTATTTTACAAAATCAAATACATTAATCCAACACTATGTAAACGTTTAATATTAGAAAAATTTCCCCATGTATCCGTCATTATAAATAAAAATCAAAACCAACTATTTATCACCTACAACGACACAAAAAAAGATATCCTGGAAAGTTTCATAAAAACGATCGATCTAAAAGATAAATTTATAGAAATAAGCATAGAAATAATTGAAGCGTCCTTTCAAAACAACAAAAAAAACGAAGGCCCTCTTTCACGACTCAATAATGGCCTCTACATCAATCCCAACACCTTAAACGAAAAAATAAAAACAGAATTTAATATAAAACTAAAAAATTTAATAGAAGAAGGAGAAGCAAAAATGATCGCCAATCCTACTTTTATTAGCAAAATAGGTGAGACAAATACTATCAAGTTCGGTGAAAGTACTCCCTATCAAAACAACATCATAAAAAATGACGTCATCTGGCAAGAAATAAAACAGATAGAAAATGGACTAAACATAAGTATTTATGCCGAAATAAAAAACGAAACCGAAATTGACATAAAACAAAACATCCAAATTAGCAACGTAAAACTATGGAAAATATTAGGCGAAAACAACTACCCCGTACTATCCAAAAGAGAATTTAAAAATAATTTCACTCTGCAAAACAATGAGACAAAATTAATTTCAAAATTAATTGAAAACAAAAAGAAAAAAAATACAGGGGGAATTTTAAAATTCAAAAAAAATAAATTACTTAAAAAAATTTTTAACTATAGCAACGAAGAAATATCATACTCTGCCATATTTATATTCGTTAGAGCAGAGATTTTATAAAAGCTCTCGAATAGGGGGGGGATCTCCGAGAGCTTTATCCCAAACGGGACAATAATAATGTTACTAACTTCAAGAAAAAAAATCAAGGTTTATAAAAACAAAAAATTTAAATTGAAAATTATTCTCTTACATACTAACATATTCTAAAAATGAAAAAAATATCAAAAATAAAACAACTCAGCCTATCACTATTACTAATTTTAAGCATCCAAACAATCACTATTAGCCAAGAATTTTCATCCTCTCAATTAAAGGAGATAATGAAATTAAAGGAGCTCTACAGTAAGCAATCAAATAAGAAAGAAAAAAAAGTAAAAGAAAAAATAAGCACCCCACCCACCAAAAACCAAAATAAAACTGACCTATCAAAACACGAACAATACTTTAATACTCAACTAAACCTACCTTTACCGCCTAAAGACATAAAAACATTGATTGATACCCAAAAAAAAAGAACTCTAAAAAAGAATGAAACAAATGAAACAAAATCTAACCTCACAGAAACTAATTCAACAATTATAAAACAATTTGGATATGAGTACTTAAAAAAATATACTCCCAATAACATCCATAACTCAGAAAACGAAAACTATCTACTAGGTCCAGGAGACAGCATAAAAATAAGATTTTGGGGCGGAATTAACCAAGAACAAACCTACACCTTAGATACACACAATACCATATATATTTCACAATTAGGCGCTATTAAACTACAAAAAAAAACAATAAAAGCAGCAAAATGGATAATCAAAGAAAAATTAAATAAAAAATATAATAATACAAACCTAACAATCAACCTAGTTGGACACAAAACAATAACTATATTTATATTAGGAGAGGTTCATAACCCTGGTGCATACGAAATAAAAGACAAATCCTCCATAATAAACACACTTTACAACGCAAACGGCCCTAAAAAAGTTGGCTCATTACGAAACATTCAAATTAAACGTAAAAGCAACAAAAACAGAGTCATTGATTTATACGATTTTTTAATTAACGGAGAAATAAAAAATAATATAACATTAAAAGAAAACGATATCATCTATATCCCCCCCATTAAAAAATTAGCTTCAATAAAAGGAGCCATCAACAGAGAAGCTATCTATGAAATAGATGATAAAACAAGCCTTTACGACATGGTATATAAATACGGTGCAGGGACAACAATAGACGCAAATACACAAAATTTTAGCATTCTACGAGAAGAAGAAAATCAAGCAATTGCCATAAATATAAAAAACAAAAGCAATCAAGTGCTCAAAAACATAAAAATTCACCCAGGTGACAGAGTAATCGTTCATAAAAAAACTAATACTTTAACAAACGCAGTAAAAGTACTAGGAGAAATACATAGTCCTGGAATATACCCCTTGCAACCAAACTTCACCCTAAAAGAGTTAATCAAACAATGTAAAGGCTTTAATCAAAACGCAGAAAAAGAAAGTATAGAAATTTTAAGACGAGATAAAAAAGGTAATTACTACACCATTGTTACAAACATATCTGAAGAAAATATAACATTACAAGAATGGGACATAATTCGGGTCCCTAACATAGAAGAATCAAGAGAGAACGTAAAAATAACCCTTAACGGCGCCATCAAAAAAGAAGGCTCATTCTATCTAAGCAAAGATCTCTCACTAAAGACGGCTCTAAAACTAACCAGACTACATCCTTATGCAGATACAAGCAACATACAAATATTACGAACCAAAACAAACGGAGAAACAAGACTTTACACAATCAACCTCAAAGAACAAAAGCCTTTTATATTAAAAAATAACGACGCTATATTCATTTCTACAATCAAAGGGTACACTACAGCAAAATATGTCACTTTAGATGGGGAAATTCAAAACCCTGGTAAATATGCACTAAAACAAAATGAAACAATATACAGCCTAATACAACGAGCAGGCGGACTAAAAAAAGATAGTTTTCTATACGGATTGGAACTATATCGACCAAAACTTGAAAAAGAAAAGTCAAATATATATAACAAAATAATCAAAGAACAATTAAATCATTTATATTTAATGTCGCCTCCACTAAAGGATCCAAGTAGCTTTATACCGTTACAACAAGCAAGTATCGCCTATTTAGAATCCTTAAAAATATCACAAACAAACAGAATATCCCTACACACACCTAAAACACTCAAAGAATTGAAAACGTCCGAATCTAATATCAAACTAAATAATGGAGACATCATCTTCATCCCTAAACATCCAAAAACTATACAAATCGCAGGTGGTGTAAACAAACCCGGGCACTACCTATACACAAAAAATAAACCTACAAAATACTACATAAAATTAGCAGGAAACACCACTTATTTTGCATTAAAACGAAAAATCTTAGTCTTTAAAGCTAACGGAAAAATTATCATAAATCCAAGAGTGATTGAACAAGGTGACTCTATTTACATAGAAGAACGTATAAAAACACCCCCTAATATACTAAAAATAGTCACAAATGTAACCCAAATAATATTCAACTTAATTATTAGCGGAAAACAAGCAGGGATCATTAACCAATAGAAATAAAATTAATCCCAATCAGTTTCAAAAAAACCACATACAGCGAAGCTGTTATCACTAACAATATAGAATCCAACAACAGCTAAACAGCCAGAACTCTAAAAAAGATATATCACTAATTCAAGCACTTTCTTAAATACAAAATTCATCTACTGCCTTGCATCAAACATTAACAATAACAACATAAAATTGAGTCAAAAATTAAAAGGAAATAATTACTTCTTAATTTATATGCCTAAATAAATCCATTATGATGATATAACTGCCCCCCCCCTAAACAAACTCTAAAAATTAACCTGAAACTTTAGCAGCTTCTTCTTTTGAGAGGATCTTAAACATTTTATGAGTTTCACCTTCAATAGTGACCTCTGCTTTTGCAGCTGGTCTACCATTTTTCATGGTAATTATTTCCACATCAGCCTCATCAACCTCTACTTTCTTTTTCAACTTAACATTATAAAATTCCATTGTATCCTCCATATTTTTTTTATTCAGCCATTAAGCTTATTCTCATATATAACACAGAACGAAAACGAACGCAAAATCAAATGTTTAATAAAAAATACCCTCTATTAAAACATAGATCTAATTCTCAATATTTTTTATCCAAATCAATTTACAAATAAACAATAAAATTAGTACACTGAAATTTATGATTTCAATCGTAATCCCTATTCGTTTAAAATCAAAACGATTCCCCAATAAAATAATACAATTAATAAAAGATAAACCTTTATTAGACTACCTTTTAGATCAAACAAATAAATTCACCTTTAAAAAAGAATGTATCATCATAACGGATAGCCATGAAATCAAAAAAAAATATCATAACAAAGTAGATAACATCATTCTATCTGACAAACCTTGTAGTTGTGGAACAGAACGAATTACAAACAACTTAGAAGAAATAAACAGTCCTTACATCTTAAACATACAAGCAGATGAAGCTCTAAGTAATCTAGATTTCATTAACCGCTTTACACAAGAGTGGAAAAAAAATACACAGCGTATTTTAACACCTATCTATCAAATAAATACCCTGGAAAAATTAAGAAATAAAAATGTTGTAAAAGTAGTAAAATCAAGCAAAAACCAAGCCTTATACTTTTCCAGACAATGTATCCCTTACTTCAGAGATTTAGAACAAACAAAATGGCTACAAAAAAAACAACATTGGGGGCATGTCGGTATATATGCCTATACAAAAGACATCTTACAGAAATATAATACGCATAAAAATAGTTCACTAGAAAATATAGAAAAGTTAGAACAATTAAGATTTCTAGATATGACTATCCCCATACATACCTTTGAAGTCGATGAAAAGGATATCAAGGCAGTAGACTCTCCAGAAGATTTAAAAACTATCTAAATAGCATGACAAGTACCCTTTTAGAAATAGCAAAAAATGTAATAAAAGTTGAAGCAAGAGTATTAAATGACCTAGCCAATAATCTAGATCACTCATTTACTACCTGTTGTGAACTATTAAATAAAACAAAGCACCCTATCATACTCTCGGGCTTAGGAAAATCTGGCCTCATTGCAAAAAAAATCACCGCTACTCTGACAAGTATAGGTATAAAAAGTATTTACCTACATCCAAACGAAGCCTTACATGGCGATATTGGTATCATAGAAAACAAAAGTTGTTGCCTGCTACTTTCAAATAGCGGAAAAACGCAAGAACTCCTAGATTTACTGATCTATCTTAAACACAAAAATTGTACGACAATCGCCTTAACAAATAATAACAACTCACCTTTAGCACAAAAGGCACAGCATCACATAGAAATAAAAGTAAAAAAAGAAGCTGACCCATTAAACATTCTCCCAAGTTGCAGCACAACTGCAACATTAGCAATGGGAGACGCTATCGCCATCACACTCATGTCAATGAAAAAAATAACCTTAGCAGATTTTCAAAAGAATCATCCTGCTGGAACACTCGGCCACTTACTTAAACCTGTAAAAAACAACATGCACCCATTAAATACTTTATGCTGTTTAACCTCTAACAGTATGAGTAAAGAAATCTTAGATATTTTAACAAAAATACCTTTAGGCGCTGTATGCATTACTGATAAAAATAAAAAATTACTCGGTATCATTACAGATGGCGATATTCGTCGTATGGCTAAAAAGAAAAAAGAATTCGAAAACCTTCAAGCAAAAGACATCATGACCGTAAATCCACTAACAACAACAGAGAATGAAACCCTTAAAGAAGCCTTAGAAAAAATGCAAAATAGAACATCGGAGATATCAATTCTTCCTGTAATATCTAAAAAAAATACACTTTGCGGTTTACTTAGATTGCACGATATCATAGGAAAAATAAACACCTAAGAAAATGAATCAAATAAAACAAATATCCTTAACAAAAAAACTTTCCTTAGGCACAGATAAACTGGTTTTTTTCAGTGGGCCATGTGCAATTGAGTCCGAGAGTATTTGCGACGAAATCGCAGAATTCTTAATTAAATTACAAAAAGAAGAACAAATAAATATCGTGTTTAAAGCATCCTTCGATAAAGCAAATCGTAGCTCAATAAATAGCTTTAGAAGTATTGGTTTTTCAAAAGCATTATCAATCTTAGAAAAAATCAAAAAAAAGTATCAAATTCCCATCATGACTGACATCCACGAAACATGGCAGGTCAACGAAATCAAAAACATTATAGATATTATACAAATACCTGCCTTTCTATGCAGACAAACAGATTTAATCGTCTCCGCTGCTCAAAGTAACTTAGCCGTCAACATCAAAAAAGGACAATTTATGGCTGCAGAAGACATGCAATATGTACTAGAAAAGGCTTACTCCACAAACAATAAAAATATATTTCTCACAGAACGTGGTACATGTTTCGGCTATCAAAATCTAGTTGTAGACTTTAGAGCCCTTTCTACCATGAAATCATTTTGTCCGGTTGTTTACGACATCACACATGCCGTCCAAAAACCTGGAAAAGGTCAAGGCCACAGTTTAGGAGACCCTCACCTGTCATTAGATCTAGCAAAAGCAGCTGCAAGCATAGGTGTTTCAGGTTTTTTTCTTGAAATACACCCAAATCCAACAAAAGCTAAAAGTGATGCAGCAACCATGTTAACATTAAAAAAATGCGAAACAACCATCAAAACACTCACAAAGATACACAACTATTGTAAAAATTTAGATGAACTTTAAAAAAAATCTTATCCAACAAATAAGTGCATTTAAAGGCTATATTCTATTAATATTTATACTAGGGATCATTTATAGCTTATCTACGGCGTTATTAGGTCTTTATCTTGGATCTTTCCTTCATCAAAGCACAAACAATACTACAATCCCACTAACTCCTAACCACATTCAAGAAACCATAAACAATTTTTTACATATAAATACCTCTACTCTATTAAATTTAGCCATATTTTTAATCGCCATACTACTCATTAAAAATATAAGCTTCTTCGGATACCAATATTTATTACAATGGTTCCGAACAAAACTAATATATAAGTACAGAATCACATTATTCAAACATATTATACAATTAGACTTTCATTATTTTGACAAAAAAAACTCTGGAAAAATCTTAGCCGTTCTCATGGATGACATTCAATTATTTAATAATTTAATTGAAACCATCGGAAGACAATTTATATTAAACGCATTCGTCATCATAAGCTTAATCACAAGCTTATGCATTATAAATTATAAGTTAACCTTAATCTGTTTCTCTGGCAGTCTCATCGTTGGAATCATCATTTATATACTCAGCCAATACATTAAGAAAAAAGCTTCTATGATCCGAAGCATGTATTCAAAAATGCTTCATACGTTACAAGAAATGTTACTTGGTATCCAAGTAATCAAAGGCTTTAATTATGAAAATAAAATGATAAATAATTTTAAAAAAATTAATCAAGATTACATCATAACCGAACTTAAACGAATAAAAATAAAAATAAGCAGTACCCCTATTCAAGAACTTATTATATTTCCATTTATTTTATTTATTTTATACAGTGGCAATAGTCAAATAAAAAACCAAACATTAACAAAAGAAGAATTATTACAATTTTTCACCATGATAGGCTTTTTAGCTGCCCCACTCAAGCTCTTCATTGCAGAATGGCTACACATACAAGAAACCATTCCATGTATTCTTCGAATTAAAGATATATTAGAAACAAAATCAAACGTTATAACAGGGAAAAAAGATCTACAAACCTTAGGTGACATAAAAATAAAGAATCTTTACTTTCAATACGACAGTACTACAAAAAAAGCATTAAATAATATTTCATTAACAATAAAAAACAAGCAATTTACAGGAATAATCGGAGAAAGTGGCTCAGGAAAGAGCACCCTTATATACCTACTATTACGCTTCTACCACATAAAAAATCAAAACATCACCTGTCAAAATATTCCTATCCAGGACATCAAACTACAAAACTGGCGACAATATTTTGGATATGTCCCACAAAATCCTTTTCTATTTAAAGAAACAATAAAAAACAATCTATGTATCGGAAAAGAAAATGCCAGCAACAAGGAGCTAATTGAAGCCTGCAAAATAGCAAATGCTTGGGAATTCATAGAAACCCTCCCTAACAAACTCGATACCCCCCTCGGAGAAAATGGCAGTGGTTTATCTGGCGGACAAAAACAACGAATCGCAATTGCAAGAGCTATACTCAAAAAACCTCAATGCCTGATATTTGACGAAGCAACCTCCCAATTAGATAATGAAAGTGATTTAAAAATTCAAGAAGCTCTGCACAACATTAAAGAAAAATATACCTTAATTGCTATTTCACATAGACACACAAATCTCAAACATGCAGACAAAATCATCATTCTTGATCAAGGAAAAATCTCCAAAACAGGCAGCTATAACGAATTATTTCAGAATGAAACAACATAATTTTTTTTTTTTAGTTCTATCCATATTAATAAATACAGTTCTAATACAAGCAAATAATCACGCTTTTTTCTGGACCCCAAACACCTATTCTGAGCGCTATCTTCTCCATTATTTAAACGACCAAAACATTATAAAAATAGACATCAACAGCTATCCCATAGACCTAACGGTTTTAAGAGATGCCTATCAAAACATCAATCAAAACGACTTAAACTTCGATCAAAAAAAAGCAGTCAACAAACTAAAAAAAATAGTCCATCAGCCTCACAATAATTTAGGAAACATAGAAATACAACATAAATCACAGGATTTCTTTACTTATTTTTTAAACGCAACACAGGTAAATAACCGACTAAAAATTAACCTCCCAAAATCCTATAAAAAATACCATGCGAATTTAAGTCTAAACATACAAAAAGATTGGAACAACAAAAAAGAACTAGCTTATGATAATAGCTATATAATCAGAAAAATAAAAAAATGGGCTATTGGCTATGGCAGCTTTGAACAAAGTTGGGGACCTAGTTGGGAGAGCAGTCTAAATTTATCAACAAATGCAAAACCTTTCCCTCATGTATTTATTCACAAAAATACCCCTAGCTCTTTTAAAAATAAATATCTATCTAAACTGGGGCCTTGGACAATACGTACATTTTTAGGAAAACTTGAAAAAGAAAGAGCTACCCCTAGTCCTTTTTTTCATGGTATGCGAATCAATTTCTTTCCCCACCCTACCTTAACACTCGGCCTAAGTCGAATAGCCATGTTTGGAGGTGGAAATCGCAAAGTAGACGCACAAACATTTATTAATATGTTTTTTGGCAGAGATAATGTCCTACCAAACAATAGTCTTAGCAAAGAAAATGAACCTGGCAACCAAAATGCATCCATAGATTTTAGATGGCAATTTACAGTGAATCAAAAAAAGCATGCCCTCTACAGTCAATGGACAGGAGAGGATTTCAAAAATGGTCTATATCCCTTCAAATTTATTCGCACTCACGGGCTTGAAGGAAAACATAAAAACTACAACTATTTTCTTGAGTTTTCAAACACCCTTTGTAAATCAAGCTATTTGGGCTTCGGCCCACATCCTGGGGTTGCTTACAACCATCCGATATATCCAAATGGTTATACGTATTATAACAAAAGCTTAGGCCATACAATAAAAGGAGATTCACAAATCTTTAGCTTAGGCATTATCTATCCCAAACAAGAAGGTGAATATCGACTCATTACCAGATATATACAAAAAAATCTCCTACTGTCCGATAGATCAGTTGAAAAAGAACACCTCACCTTAACCATTGGAACATCAAAAAAAATCGGCCTCCTCATTCTTGACGCAGACATAACAATCAACCGATACTATTATCCCTTCAGTTTAAGAAACGATCAAACAGATAGACCTGGAGGCTATACAGCTATTCTAAATCTAAAACTTAGAAAAAGTTTTTGAAGAAAAACGATCAACAAATGGAAGCAAAACAACTAGTAACCCACTAACAACAAAGTGCAAGGGATTCGCCAATTTTGCAAATCCAGAAACTGGATACATCAACAACACCCAGCATGAATCTAAAATAGCAAAGCCAAAACAAATACAGGCAAAAATCAACCAAGGTTTAGAAAAAAAGGTCTTTAACCAAGCATACAAAATTGTACCTAAAAAACACGCTCCAAAACTAGCCAAGGTCACAGAAATCACATTAAGTTCATAAAAACGCAAATCATGATAATATTCTAAAAAACGATGAACAGAAATAGTCACACACGAAACAAAAAAGCCTAAACAAAAGCCGAAGAAAAAAGTTATATAAGGACGACGATACACCATTACTGACAAAATAGTATCAAACAAAAAGAGTAAAAACTAGTCTAGTTTACAAATACACGGTACCATAAACGACCATGTCAACAGAAAAAAAAGCATTAATAAGTCTATTTGCTGTTGTAGCAACAGAACTTATTGGATTCGGTCTTATCATCCCAATACTTCCCCAAATTGCCTTCAAATTTGAAAGTAGCCCATTTCTCATCGGTATACTAATGGCGTCCTATTCATTTGCACAATTTATCGCAGCCCCAATTTTAGGCAGCTGGTCTGATAAAATTGGCCGTAAACCAGTCCTCCTTATCAGTAAATTTGGGAGCGTTATTGCCTATATAGTTCTAGGCTTAAGCCAAAGTTTTGGATTGTTCTTGATAGCACGTTTATTAGATGGTTTTACTGGCGGAAACATCGCCGTAGCACGCGCATACATCAGCGATATAACGACAGAAAAAAACAGAGGTAAAGGCATGGCCATCATAGGCATAAGTTTTGGCTTAGGTTTCGTGCTAGGCCCTGCCTTAGGTGGGCTATTATACGGAAGCAAATACGGGCATACCCTACCTGCATTTGTCGCAGGCGCCTTATCATTCATTGCCTTTCTATTAACAGTCTTTATTCTGAAAGAACCAAACAGTCACAAAGCAAACAAAGAACGCCTCCCATTTAGAAATATATTATCCATACACAAAAAAAGTATTTTAGGTATTTTACTAAGTTATTTCATCTACATGATGGTTTTTTCAGGCTTTGAAAGCACCTTTTCACTATTTACCCACCAGATATTTAACTTCAACGAAAAACAAAACAGTTTATTATTTATGTACGTAGGAATCCTAGCAATCCTTATACAAGGCAGCATAGCAAGAAAATCCATCAAACAGTTTACAGGCCTTCTGACCTTTGCCTTCGCAATAACAGCGATCTCATTCCTATTTATCGCTCTCAGCACAACCATTCCCCTGTTATACATATCACTTGCTCTATTATCCTTAGGAATTGGCTTAATTAATTCCTATTTACCCGCACTATTATCAACTAAAACTGAGAAAGACCAATTAGGCGCTACAATGGGCCTTTATGAAAGCATCGGTAGTTTAAGTCGAATATTAGGACCGTTCCTCGCATTTTTAATTGTACTTAAATATCCCAAAGAAAGTTATATCTTATTTAGTATTATTCTTACATTAGCAGGATATCTATTCTATCACTTGGTAAAAGAGCAAAAAAAAATATGATCAAACATTTAAACAGAGAATTTAAAGAAATATTTGAAAAACTAAAAAATAAACATGAATTAGCCTACATCAAAGGCAATAGTGCCTACATTAAACGAATACAAACCGTACGTTATTGTGAAGAACATGATCTAACCTTTGCGTATTCAAAAAAGGATCTAAACCTATTAAAAGAAAAAAAAGTAACACTCGTCATTATTCCACAAAGCTTGGAACAAGAAGATCTATCTCATTTAAAAAATGTTGTAAGTACAAACAATCCACTTTTATTATCCAAAAGCATCATCGAGAGCTATATATTAAAAAATAAAAACTCCAGAAAAAAAGGTGTCGAAACAAGCAGTTATGTGCATCCCTCTGTCACCATCCCCCAAAGCTGTTACATTGGACATCATGTTGTAATCAATGAAAATTGTCACATCGGCGAACACAGCATTATAGAGGCAAACACAGTCATAGAAAAAAATTGTACGATAGGCCATCACTGTACACTCAAAAGTAATAGTTCCATAAGCGAGGATACCATTATTGGAAACCACGTGTTCATTGATACAAACACAAGTATCGGCAATGACGGGTTTAACTACTTAAGAGAAAAAGACAATACCCTCACCTACATTCCCCATATAGGCAATGTCACAATTCATGACCATGTTTGTATAGGGGCAAACAGTTCTATTGATCGTGGAAGATTACAAAACACCATCATTGGAGAAGGCACAAAAATAGATAATCAATGCCAAATTGGCCATAATGTTGAAATAGGAAAACATGTCATTATGTGTGGCTGCTCAGGCATAGGTGGCTCAACCATCATCGAAGACAATGTTACTATTGCTGCAAAAGTGGGGATTGTAGATAATATTAGAATCGCAAAAAACACCATCATTGCAGGCCGTTCCTGCGTTAGAAAAACCATTACAGAAAGTGGCACCTATGCAGGTGACCCCTGTGTCAAATTAACCGAGTATTTAAAGAACTGCAGCTTAACAAAACAAGTAGAAAAGCTTCGCATAAAAGTAACTAGCCTGATTGCAGAAAATGATCAAAACAAACAAAAATAAGCCCCCATTCCCTCCCTATATTTTTCCATTATTATACAGTATATCCCTTCTATATCGTGCACTCATAACTAGCAGAATCCTCCTATATAAATTCCAAATAAAAAAAAGTTATCAAGCACCTTGCCCTGTAATTAGTGTTGGTAACATCACCTGTGGGGGAACTGGGAAAAGCCCTTTTGTCATATTTCTATGTACACTTTTACAAAATAAAAAAACACTCATCCTAAGTCGCGGTTACAAAAAAAAACAAGATAATGACGATGAAAATATTAACCACTTACAATTAAAAAACACCCAACGAATCGCTCAAAAAAATCGTATCCAAGCCTGTCGCACATTTTTCAAAAAAAACAACTCAGACTATATCCTCTTAGATGATGGTTTTCAACATCTTCAAATAAAAAGAAACCTAAATATTGTCCTCATTGATTGTCAAAACCCTTTTTCTAACAATCATTTATTACCCGCAGGACTCCTCAGAGAGCCTCTCAAAAACCTTAACCGCAGCGATATTATTATCCTAAGTAAATATGATGAAGGTAACCCTCAAACACTCACACAAATACACAAAACACTCACTAAACACTGTCCAAAAATCCCCCTTTTAAAAGCGATGCATACACTCGACACACTTATTTGCTACGATAAAACAAAGAACTACCCAATTAAAAAAGAAACCCTGCAAAACAAAAATATAACAGCATTCTGTGGCATTGGAAATCCAAACTCATTCAAAAAAACTCTCCTAGATCTCAAGTGCCAGATACAACATTTTATCCCTTACCCAGATCATCACCAATATTCAAAAAAAGATATAGCAATCCTTAACAAACAATCCACAAACAGCGACTATATTATATGCACCCAAAAAGATCTGACTAAAATAAACACAAAACAATTCAAACAAAAATTACTCGTTATCCATATAAAAATCACCATGCCAAAAAACGACCTTCTCTATCTTAAAAAAAGCTTAGACAGCATACTTTTATGCTAAGATAAAGAGATGAGAAAACGCATATTTTTATCAGCAGGCGAACATTCTGGCGATCAATTAAGCGCTGAGTTATTTCAAAAATTAAAACAGGAAAACCCTAATATAGAAGGCGTCGGAATTGGCGGAAAGAAAATGAAAGCAGCAGGTATCCATTTATTATGTGATATAACCCCATATAGCAGTATCGGCCTTATCGAATCACTAAGTAAACTTCCTTTTTTATTATTCCAACTCAAAAAAGTAAAAAAATGGCTAAAAAAAAACAAAATCGACCTATTTATTGCGATTGATTGTCGCGTATTAAACGACCCCTTTTTAAGACTTTGCCAAGAAAAAAACATTCCCCTAAGTTACTATGTCACACCCACAAAATGGTGGCTCTACAAACAATATCAACCCCTAAACAAAAATATACATGTCTATCCTGCCTTCCAAATAGAAGCTGATTTTTATCAAAAAAAACAACATCCTTATCATTATTTTGGACACCCGCTGCTCGATATTTTAAATAAAGAAAGTCCTCAAAAAACAAGTTCCCTTCCAACAACCTCCAAAAAAGTCATCGCCCTTTTTCCTGGATCACGCCAACAAGAAGTTAAAAAAATATACCCCATCCTCTGCCAATGCGCCCAAAAACTAGAAAAAACACATCCAAACCTCTATTTTATAAGCTCCATTTCAGCGCCACATTTCGATAAAACCATAAAAAAAATATCCCAAAAATACCCCCTAAAAAACCATGCCTTCTATACAGAATCAGCCAAAAATCTTATTCAACGAGCACACTTTTCTATGGCTTGTTCTGGCAGCATTTCAATTGAACATATTTTATTAGAAACACCTTGTATTATCACCTACAAAGCCCACCCTATCTCATTTGCGCTAGTTAAAAAAAGATATCAAATTCAAAAATTTATTAGTTGGCCAAATATCCTAAGCCAAGAAATCATCTTTCCAGAATGTGTTCAAGACAAAGCAACCCCTCAAAGTCTCTACAAAGAAGCCTTAAATCTGCTAGACAACCCCACGAAGTACAATACATGTAAAAATAAACTCAAGAAATTAAAAGTACATTTTGGCAAACCTGGCGCTACACAAAAAGTCGCGAAACATATCAACAAACATTCCCTATGCTAAGATATCTTTATACCCTTTTACTATTTCTAAGCTACCCCATCTATGCAAATTACCTACGCCGAAAATACAAAACACACACCAGTTGCAACCAACGTTTCTCAGAGCGCATAGGGTTTTACACCCAAAAAATGCCTAAAAAACCCTGCATATGGATCCATACAGCCTCCTTTGGTGAGGCAAAAGGCATGACAACCTTAATCGACTGGCTTATTACCACCTACCCAAACAAACACATCCTCATCACCACCACCACACCAAGTGGTGCAGACTTTATCACAACAACCTATACAAAAAAGATCACCCATAGCTATTTCCCTTTTGATCTACCCCCAGTCATCCATCGCTTCATCCATCACTTTAAGCCAACCTTACTCCTCGTCATGGAAAAAGAACTATGGCCCAACCTCTACCACATTCTTGCAAATAAAAAAATCCCCATTATACTTGCCAATGCCCGCATTGATAAAAAATCTGTCCAACACTATCAGCGTATCAAAGGCTTAGCGAGAAAAACCCTCAATCACTGCCATTACATCCTCAGCCAAAGTGAAACTGACAAAGGCCATTTTCTAAGCTTAGGTGTCAACAAAGAAAAACTTAAAACCTGTGGTAATCTCAAATTTGAGCTCAGCATTAATGAAGATGCCATCAAAAAAGGGCAAGACTTCAAACAAACCCGCTGTCCACAACGCTTTATCTACAGCTGTGTTAGCACCCGAGACGGCGAAGAAACTCTTCTATTAACGACCCTAAAATCCCTCAAAAAAACACAAGAAAATCTTTTATTGGTCTTGATTCCACGTCATCCCGAAAGAAAAAATGACATCCTCAATTTTTGCAAAAAAAACAAACTAAGTGTCGAATGCCATAGTGCAAATAACAAAACCCCCTTATCAACAGACATCTATCTGGTTGATACCTTAGGTGAAGCGATTCCCTTTTGTGCCTGTGCAGATCTCATCTTTGTAGGCGGCTCACTAGTCCCTATCGGTGGTCACAATATCCTCGAACCTGCTGCCCTAGAAAAATGTATTCTAGTTGGCCCCTATATGGATCACTATAAAAGCATCTGTAACACCTTTAAAATCAACAAAGCCATCCATCAATTAACACACACAAACGATCTTGAATCCATCAGTCTACAACTCATCCAAAACAATAGAATACGTCAAGAAACGGCTACAAAGGCAAAAAAGCTCCTTCAAGCCTCTAAAGGAAGTTTAGAAAAACACTGCGAAATCATACAGACGGTTCTCAATTAAACGTTAAAATTATCTATTCCTCCAACAACAAAAGAATAACGTTTTAACTCCCCCATAAATGGGTATAACCCTCATATGCAATCTATACATGCAAAAAATCAACAACCACGCATGCAAACACTCTGCAAATGCAAACCAAAACCAGGCCTAAACCTCTGTCACAAAGACATCCCCATCCCCAAATCCAACGAGGTCCTTATCAAGGTACTAAAAACAGGCATTTGTGGTACAGATCTAAGTTTATACAACTACACTCCTTGGGCAAAAAGTGTGTTATCACTTCCACAAACCATTGGACATGAATTTGTGGGTAAAATTGTAAAAATAGGCTCAAAAGTAACAACACAAAAAACAAATAACATCGTCTCAGCCGAAGCCCATTTATTTTGTAAAAAATGTGATCAATGTGCTAATAAAAACTATCACCTGTGCCCAAACACAAAAGGCTTAGGTATACATACAAATGGCGCAATGGCAGAATTCGTCTGTGTCCCCGAAAGCAATCTATGGGCCTGCCCTCACATTGACCCCAAAATCATGGCCTTTGCTGATGCTCTAGGAAACGCCCTATATGCCACATCTAGAACAGACATTTACAACCAAGATATCCTAATCACAGGGGCAGGGCCTATCGGACTAGCTACGATGATGCTATGCCTCTTTCTAAAAGCAAACTCCGTTACGATCATTGAACCAAATACCTACCGCCAAAAACTCGCAAAAAAACTAGGTGCCACACAAATAGCCTCCCCAAAAACACGTTTAAAAAAACCAAAAAAGGGCTGGAATATTGGCTTTGAAATGTCTGGCAAAACATCCGCATTAGAAAAACTAGTTAAAAATCTAAATCCCGGTTCACAAATTATTATAATGGGAATACTGCCGAACCAGAGCCAAATAAACTGGCCCTCACTCATTTTCAAAAACCTAAATATACATTGTTTATACGGCCGTGAAATATTTAAAACATGGCAGCAACTCGATCATTATTTATCACAAGGATTCAACCCACTCCCCCTCGTAACACACGAATTTGCCGCAAAGGACTATCAAAAAGCCTTTTCACTAATGGCCTCTGGAAACTGTGGAAAAATACTTTTAAATTGGAACTAATACATGTTGGATAAAGAAACAAACAGCTATTTTAAAGAGTCTATAGCAAACTTAAAAAAAGCGTCTCTTTATAAACATGAAGAAGAGATTCTCAGCCAACAAGGTGCCTGGGTAACACTCAGTGACAAGCAAAAATATCTTAACTTATGTAGCAACAACTATCTCGGCTTAGCTGCAGATGAACAAAGTAAAAAAAGCTGTCTAAAGGCCGTCAAACAATGGGGGTATGGCATGGCATCCGTACGCTTTATCTGTGGAACCCAACGCATTCACAAGGAACTCGAACAGGAAATCGCCTCATTTTTACACTGCGAAGACAGTCTCCTTTATTCGTCCTGCTATGACGCCAATGCCGGACTTTTTGAAGCCTTACTCGGAGCTAATGACGCCATCTTTAGTGACGAACTCAACCACGCCTGCATTATTGACGGAATACGCCTTTGTAAAGCCAAACGATATCGCTACAAACATCGTAATATGGCCATGCTAGAACAACAACTCAAAGAAGCAAAAAACACCAAAATAAAACTCATCGTGACAGACGGTGTTTTTTCTATGAACGGCCAACAAGCCCCACTATCCAAACTAATGTCTTTAGCAAAAAACCACAACGCCCTAGTGATGATTGACGATTCTCATGGCATCGGCGTACTTGGAAACACAGGCCGAGGAACGAGCGAAGCTCAAAACCTACTTGGCCAAGTCGATCTGATTAGTGGTACGTTTGGCAAAGCTCTGGGTGGCGCTTCAGGCGGTTTTGTCACTGGCCATCACACCCTCATCGAATACCTACGTCAAACATCACGTCCCTATCTTTTTTCAAATAGTCTGGCACCGCCACTCGTCTATCCACTCATTGACACCCTCAAACAATTAAAAAAATCCAACAAAAAAATTGAACAATTACAGAAAAATATCTCTCTATTTAAAGACGGGTTAACGACACTATCTATCTCGATCGATCCTAACTGCCACGCCATTATACCGATTTTCTGCAAAAGCGCAAAAAACGCCTTAACTCTATCCAAACAATTAAGACAGCAACAGATATTAGCCATCGCCTTCGCTTATCCCGTCGTTCCAAAAGAAACGCCACGTGTCCGATTACAACTCTCAGCTGCCCTCACAAAACAAGATATCTCCCTAACCTTGAGCGCCCTAAAAAAGATCTTAACAAAAAACACTCTTTAAACTAGCAAAAATACGTTACTATATAATAAAAAAACATAGCATGCCCCTCATAAAATTACAGATCTATAAAACACAAAAATAACATGAAAAAAATACTGATTATCTCCCCCAATTGGCTCGGTGATTTAGTCATGGCGCAAAGCCTATTTATCGAACTCAAAAAACAGCATAAAAACTGTCGCATCCATCTACTAGGTGCATCCTGGACTCACTCATTGGCAACACGTATGCCCGAAATTTCCAAGCATATCATCTTTGAAAACAAACAAAAAAAATTGAGCCTAAAAAAACGCTGGCTCCTAGCCAAACAATTGCAAAAAGAAAAGTATGATTTAGCCATTATCCTCCCTTTATCCGTGAAAGCCGCTTTAATCCCTTGGCTAGCCAAGATTCCTAAACGCCGCGGCTGGCACTACAAGGCCTGGCTCATCAAAAATCGTTTCGGACTACTTAATGAATACGCCGCATATCCAAAAGATTTCAAACAAGTCGAACTTTATCACAGTTTACACCGTAGCCCCTTCAAAAGGGGTCCCTACCCGCTTCCACATTTACAAACAAACGAAGAAAACACCCAAAGTCTGCAAAAAAAATACGCCATAAATCCCACACAACCGTCACTCATTATATGTCCAGGAGCTGCCTACGGCCCAACAAAACAATGGCCTAGTGACTATTTTACACAGGTCGCCTCTCATTTTATTGAAAAAAAATGGCTCATAATCCTGATAGGAGCTAAAAAAGAAACCCAACTATGCCAAATAATCGAAACAACTATTGCAAACAAACGCTGTCTTAATCTCTGCAACAAAACCCATTTAGACGACGTCATCGACCTATTAAGCAGTTCCACAATAATCCTCAGTAATGACAGTGGTCTCATGCATGTCGCAGCTGCAATCAAAAAAAGGCAAATTGCTATATACGGATCATCTTCACCCAAGTTTACTCCTCCCTTAAATACCAAAGCCTCTATTCAAACATTAAATCTTGAATGCAGCCCCTGCTTCAAAAAAAAGTGTCCTCTCACACATTACGATTGTCTAAAAAAACTAAAACCTTCTAAAATAATCTCAGAAATAGAAAAAAAAGTCTCATGAAATTATTAATCGTCATGCTCTCATCTTTCGGAGATATTTTACAGATATTTCCTGCCATAACAGACATTCAAAAACAACATCCACAAGCAGTTGCCCACTGGCTCGTCGATGAACAATTCAACGAAATACCAAATTGGCACCCATTCATCCAAAAAACACACACTGTTCCCTTAAGAAAAACAAAAAAAACATTATTTTCACTTAAGAACATCCAAGAAATAATCAAAAAAAAACATCAACTCACCCTTGAAAACTATACCCATATCATCGATTTTCAAAGCCTCTTAAAAAGTGCCTTACTCATCCGTCATCTCAAAAAAAACAGCTATGGCTTCGACAAAAAATCCGCCATTGAACCCTTTGCAAGTTATTTTTACAGCCATAAAATATATACCAATCATCCCGCAAAAAATTTAAATCTTACGCAACGCGCCAAACAACTAGCAAGCAAAGCCTTAAAGTACAGCCAAAATCCAAAGACGATAGATTACGGCCTATCCACCCACAAAAAAACAAAAACATCTCAGCCAACTATCCTTTTACATCCTGGAACAACCTGGCCAACCAAGCATTGGCCCGATAAAAATTGGCTGGACTTCATAAAACGATGTCTAAATGAAAACTATAATATATATCTATCTTGGCATGGCAAAAACGAACTTAAAAAATACAAAGGCTATAAAAAAAAATATCCAAAAATACACCTCCTAAATAAAAAAAAGTCACCTCCCATAGAAGCCAGCAGTCTCACAGACAAACTAGAAACGTTAAAAACAGTCGATTGCGTTATTGCGGTCGACACCGGAATCGCCCACTTAGCAAATGCGCTAAAAACCCCTTGCATAATTTTATATGGTCCATCACCCTATACATACTGTGCCGCTATAGGTGAACATACAATACATATAAAAAGTTCAATAAAATGTACAACAAAATGTAATAGAAAAAAATGCAGTATAAACAAAGAAACCTCAACTTGTATGGAAAATATCAATGTAGAAGAGGTATTCAAACAGCTAAAACAAACATTAAAGCAGCATGACAACTAACAACCATCTAAACCCCCTTAAAAAAATCACCTCCTACATAGCCATACATACAGGTTTAGGACTCATGTACCTATTAATCAAAACAATTTCTTACAAACAAAGTATGCTTCTTGGTAAAGGGTTAGGGAAGCTCCTAGCTTTACTAATAAAAAAAAGACTCCAAATCGCCTTTCATAATATCAAAAAATGTTATCCAAATAAAACTAACCAACAGCAACTCGACGCAACACACAAACATTTCGAATCATTAGGAAAAGGCATCATAGAAGTATTTATAAGCTGCTTCTATTCCAAAAAAAGATTAAACGCCATAACAAAATTAGAAGGATTAGAAAATATTGATTCAACAAAAGGAGCCATATTAATCACAGGTCATTTCACTCAAATTGAAGTAGCAAGTCGTATCATTAGCCTCAAAACAAACAAAGATAAAACAGCCGCATTGTATATGCCAATCACAAACAAAATCATCGAAAGATTCATATTTAGACAACGAAAAAAATATTTCACTCCCATTTCACTTCATAATCCAAAACAAGCCATTAACCATTTACGAAAGAAAAAAATCCTACATATAGTCCCTGATCAAAATATAAGTGGCATAACCAGAAAAGAAACGATTACATTTTTCAACAACAAACTAAAGGCCTTATCAACATGTTCAGATTTTGCAAAGTTAGGTAATGCCTTAATATATCCCTGTGAGTATCACATAAATAATCAAACCTATATTTTTAAAATCAACAAACCCTTAAAAAATTTACCGACAAAAGATAAACAAAAAGACACACAACTTATATTTGATACAATAGAAAAAAGCATCAAAAAAAGACCCGAAAATTATTTTTGGGTACACCAACTATTTAAAGATAAAACATGAAAATTAACGCAAGAGACCTACTCAAACCCAAATATTATCCCTTATGGTGTCTATATTTTGTATTCTATCTACTATCTCGACTACCAAAAGAATTCATTTATAAGATCGGTCATATATTAGGAATAATAGCCTATAAATATATCCCCAAAAAAGTAGCTCTCGCCAAAAAAAATATTTCATTATGTTTTCCAAACTTAAATGAACAGGAATTAAATAAACTGGTAAAAGAACATTTCATTGAACTCGGACACTTCCTTATGGAAACAGCACTCGCTTACACAAACCCTAAACGAAAAGTAGACATCACATTCAAAGGCGACCACCATCTTCAAGCTGCCTTAAAAGAAAAAAAAGGCGCCATTATCTTATACGCACATTTCACACTCATAGATATAGGCATGAAAACCTTTCATCAAAGTATCAAAAACATCAAGTTAAGTGCGGTATACACCCCCGCCTCTCATCCATTTTTTGAATATTTACAACAAAAAGGTCGTGGCCATTACCTGGAATTTATAGAAAAACAAAGCCCAAGAAAAATTCTACGCGCATTAAAAAATAACAAAGCGATTTTCTTTTTACCCGACCTATATATGAGTCAACACAAGAAACACCTAGACCTTCCTTTTTTAGGGCACCATAAAAACATCCTCACCACATGTAGCGATTTAGCAAGAATCACTCAAACAAAAATAATACCTTTAATAACAAAACGAAATAAAGACCTAAGCTACACCCAAGAGCTCCTACCTCCCTTAGAAAACTTTCCCTCCGATAACATACAAGAGGATACCACCAAAATAAAAAACTATATTGAAAAACAAATCAAAAAATACCCAAGCCAATATTTTTGGTACAGCAATCAATTCAGTTTACAACCAGAAGAATATTTAAGCTAAACCCTAAAAAAATACAAAACAGAACGAAAAAGCTCCATCAAAACAGTTTCACACATTTCATAATGCCGCCACCAACGCTGATAATCAATACCATCTTCAGAGGGTACCAAGACAATATCAACAGGCAAATCTTTCCAGCCCTTACGAAAAACACGATAGGCTCGAGCACTATGAAAAGCGGAGGTCACTATCATCACTTTCTTCCATTTATAGCGTGAAACCCAAGATCTAAGATGGGACATATGATCCAAGGTACTTCGTGAATCCCCCTCAAGCAAAATAGACGAGGCATCTACCCCCAACGAACACACATACTCACGCAACAAAGACAATCTAGACGTATGAAAATACGGGGCATCCGAGCCCGTAATAACCACAATAGGCGCATACCCCTGAAGATACAGTTCAGCCGCCTTTTGAGCGCGCAAACCTGATCCTCCAGACAACAAGATTATCGCATCTACCTTTTTAGGAGCATTTTCATGAACTAACAAAAATGCTAACTTTGGAACAAAAAGACAACAACAAATTCCACATAAAACAAAAAAAGAAATAAAACGAAACCGTATTGACACATAAACATTCTTTATGATTCAACTAATCAATGTCAACTATTCAAAAGAAAGTAAACACATTAAAAAAAGAAATAGAAAAACACAGTCAAAAAGAAATTACCATCATTGCTGCTAGCAAATATGCGAGCATAGAACAAATCATTACAGCCCAAAAAGCCGGAATCTCCCAATTTGGAGAAAGCAAAATTCAAGATGCAATCCCTAAAATAGAAGCCTTAAAACAACTAGATCTCACGTGGCATTTTATTGGCCATCTCCAAAAAAATAAAGTCAAAAAAGCCATCCAATATTTCAGTCATATTCAATCTGTAGATTCCCTAAAATTATTAGAAGTTGTACAAAAAGAATGTCGAAAAGCAAATAAAAAAATGAACATTTTCCTACAAATAAATATCAATAATGCACCTCAAAAATACGGGTTTTGTCCAGAAAACATAATCATCACCCCCCTAAATCCCTCAGACTATCCAAATGTATTAATAAATGGCATAATGGTGATGTTACCAAACTCAGATAATGATGAAATACGTAAACAATATAGTCAAAAAGCAAATACAATTTATAAAAAAATGAAAAAAAAAATAAAAACAATTAATTATTTAAGCATGGGAATGAGCCAAGATTACAAAATCACAATCAAACATGGCGCAAACATGATCCGAATTGGATCATCCCTATTCAAGGAGGACAAATATGACAACTAGTTTACTACATTCATTGAAAACTTTTTTTGGTTTTGATGAAAGTGAACCCATCAATGAAGACATGCAAACATCATCAAAACAAGTAACACAAGTCCAAAAAATACAACCCTTAATCAATCAAAAAAACCCAAACAAACCCATCCAACTATTCGAAATCAAAGTCGAAGAGCCTCGCATATACGAAGATTCCCTAAATATCGCTGCACAACTACGCAACAATACCCCTGTTATCATAAATTTAAAATATCTCGAAAAAGAAAGCAGTAAGCGCTTAATAGATTTCATCTGTGGGACAGCCTATGCCATCAACGGCCATATGATGAAAATTGGCGAAAACATTTTTTTATTTACCCCGGCTCAAGTCAACATCATCAATGCTGATACCTCCTCTAACATCAACAGCTCCGTCACTAAAGAAGAAGAAAAACCACTCCTATTCAAAAAAGTATCCGGCGAATAAAAACACTTCCCATCTAACACTTAAAGCACAAACAACATCCAAAAAATCTGCTATAAACGTCTTTAGCTCTTTCAAAACACTAAACCCTTCCCTAATGTTAAAAAGAAAACCATCAAAGGTCGCTTTAAATCTCCACTATCTTTTCTAAAAACACCCTATGCTCTTCAGAATAAAAATAGATTAGCATAGATAAAAAGTAACCTAGCACCCTACACATTAACCCGTTACTTAAAGACAAAAAATCGCTCTTACTTCGACGCCTCAAGGGCAGATAAACGAGATTCAAAATCAGATTTCATTCCCTCTAAGTCACGCTTTAATTGCTCTATTTCAGATTGTTGAGAAGAAATAATCCCATGTAATTCTTGAACAGACTTCACAAGTAACGACGTAAACTGCATCGTTTTTAATGCCTTATCTCCAGTTCGTAGCGAAGTAACAACAAGAGATGGAAACAGTTCTTCAACCTCTTGAGCAATAAAGCCATACTGAATAGCCGCCCCTTTATTAACATCTTCCCAACGGAAAGACACGGGTCGTAAATTCAAAACTTTAGATAAAACAGTGTCTAAGGAATGAATATCTTTTTTTAAGGAAACATCACTCGAATTTGTAAACGTACCATAAACAGTCAAATCATCCCCAAAGTAAGATGGTCCATTTTCAACACTAAAAGAATAAGCCCCCACGCCTAATAATTTACCTTCAACTGCCAATTGATCCCGAACATAGACAAAAGAATGTCCTGCTTGAACATCTCCCACTTCAAAGACAGATTTTCTAGAACCAGAGGACCCATTTCCAACAACGAACCTTAATCCATTAACAGTTGAAGATGTAATATTAGAAAATTCAGATGTCAACAAATTATATTGCCCCAGCACCATCGAATTATCCCATAAAGCCTGTGTCTCATACCCCAAAGCCGTAGATTGATCGCCCTGAGCTATCGTATTTCGTCCAAAAGCAGTAGATTGAAAACCTTGAGCACTAGTGTCATGACCAAATGCTGTAGATCGAGATCCAGACGCAATGGTTCCCCAACCAAAAGCAGTCGCGTTATCATTCAACGCCTGATTAGTATCTCCAAATGCAGTCGCTCTATTTCCACTTACAATATTACTACTTCCCCAAGCTGTTGGACTAAATCCACTGACATCATTGTTATATCCCCAAGAAGTTGCATAATCACCGCTTGAAATATTACTCATTCCCCATGCGGACGAATATAACCCTTCATTTAAGATATTATTTCCACTAAGAAAATGTGATCCCTCAAACTGCCAATCATCTCCATTAAGATCCTTCAAACTACTCAAATAAACAGCGCCTGTCACAAAAACATCCCCCGAAACAGACAATGCATAAGGCAAATCATAACTCACCGTTCTATCCTTATGACGTGGTGTTATTAACACATGAGACAACAAGTCTAATTCATTGTTAGCATCATCCCAGTGTGCAATAGAATCTGTCTCCAAGGTATGGTCCCCTGTGACAAAAACCTCATTCACATAGAGAGCATCATAAATAGCAACACGAGGACCATGACCATTCCCGGTTGCAAAAACTTCCATCACGTTATAACGATTGTCCTCATCTTCACCACCCCCAACAACAAAAACTGGATTGCCACTAATGCTAAGATTTTCAGTAATATTATATTGCCCCACCACCATCGAATTATCCCATAAAGCATGTGTCCCAAGACCCAAAGCAGTAGATTGACTGCCCTGAGCTATCGTATTTTGTCCAAAAGCAGTAGATTGCCAACCTTGGGCAAGAGTGTCATGACCAAAAGCAGTAGATCGAGATCCAGAAGCAAGGGTTCTCCAACCAAAAGCAGTCGCGTTATCATTCGAGGCCTTATTGTTATTTCCCCACGCAGTTGAATAATTACCAGTAGCCCAGGTATCATATCCAAAAGCAGTTGAAAGAATACCTATCGCATGGGTATCTTGTCCCCACGCAGTTGAATAATACTCAGTAGCCCAGGTACCATATCCAAAAGCAGTTGAATGAGTACCTATCGCATGGGTATCTTGTCCCCACGCAGTTGAATAATTACCAGTAGCCCAGGTACCATATCCAAAAGCAGTTGAATGAGTACCTATCGAATGGGTATCCTGTCCCCACGCAGTTGAATAATTACCAGTAGCCCAGGTACCATATCCAAAAGCAGTTGAAAGAGTACCTATCGCATGGGTATCTTGTCCCCACGCAGTTGAATAATTACCAAAAACACGTGCATCCCCAAGAACTAAACTCTTAAAATGAGACAAATTCAGGGTTGTCCCCAAATCTGAATAAGGCGCCAGTGTATCCACATACAACATATTATTTACAGAAAGACCATTTTCTGCAGCTAAAGGTTGCGAAATCGTCACAAATGACTGCGTAAAATCTGCCACATTTGCGATCTTCATTTGATCTGTCACAAACAAGGCATTAGCCGAAACATTCTGTGAAACAAGCAATGAGTGACTTACAACTAAACTATCTACATGTAACAAAGAAGGAAAGATAATATTTTCTGTGACATTTAAGTTCGAAACAGCCAATATACCTTGAATCACACTATCTCCTTTCACATAAAAAGGGACATTATTCTGAGAAACACCAATAGAAAGATTTCCAGTAATCATGACATTTTCTGAAACATCAATACTAGACACATCAATATCACCCGTAAAATCTACATGTCCATCAAATAAAATCGTATTATGATCAACACTAGACCCAGAAAGACTTGAATAAGATTTAATAGAATCTACATAAAGCGTATTTGACCCCGTAACAAAAACCTCATGGACAAAGAGTCGATTTTTAACATATAAGTCATTATTAATCTTAACGTGAGGTGTTACATGTATACTATCAGAGGCAATAACCTCCAAAATATTATAACGATTATCATCATCCCAACCTCCCCCAACAACAAAAACCGGATTACCACTCACATTCACATTCTTCGTCGCATTATAGCGACCAACAACCGTAGCATAATCCCAAACAGAGAGATTACCAGACCCAACAACAAAGGAATTCGCATCCACATTTAAGGTAGTACCTATAGCAGCCAAACTGTTACTAGAAATATCCCCAACCCACATCCTATTCGCAGAAATCATCTCACTTGCTGTTACATAATCAATCTGCATTCCCCCTGTCACATACATCGCAGTCTCTCCATGACCTTCGACGCCTGTATTTCCCGACACATACAAATTAAAGTGATCAACTCGTGATCCAGCATTGTAACTAACTCCATACCCTATCCCCACATGACCATTTGAACTCACCAACAACGACACATTCGGCGTGCCCTCTGTCGCATACATCAACAAACCAATATCATCACTAACAGCTCGATATCGAGAGGCATGCAAGACAGAATTTACCGTTAAATCATGATCTAAAATAAAATCATTCATCCGCAATAACTGGGTAAAAATCATCTCACTCGCTGTCACATAATCAATCTGCATTCCCCCTGTCACATACATCGCAGTCTCTCCATGACCTT
>JAYNIM010000001.1:49269-70944 GCA_038109055.1 bacterium | reverse complement strand
TCACTCGCTGTCACATAATCAATCTGCATTCCCCCTGTCACATACATCGCAGTCTTTCCATGCCCTTCGACGCCTGTATTTCCCGACACATACAAATTAAAGCGATCAACACCTGATCCAGCATTGTAGGTCACCCCATACCCAATTCCCACATGACCATTTGAACTCACCAAAAACGACACATTCGGCGTGTCCTCTGTCGCATACATCAAGAAACCAATATCATCACTAACAGCTCGATACCTGGAGGCATAGACGGTCGAATTTACGGTCAAATTTCTAGAAACTAACAAATCATTGGAGACAGATAATGAATCTGTATCCAGAGAACCTAACACACGCGTATCACCCCCTACTACGAATTGATACTTATTATAAGTCGTTAACCACTCATCCTTCATAAGTCCCAAAGCAACCACCCCATTAGAACTTATTAAAATAGACGGTGTCGTTCTATCATATCCAAATAATCGAAGACCTGTATCAGAAGTAGATCGAAAATTCGACGCATACACTATCGAATTCACCGTCACATCCTGGGTAACTATCATTGAGGTCGAAACGCCTAAAAAGTTAATCGTAACTGCCTCTCTAAAAGCAGAGTCTGCATGAACATCAAATGAAAATTCAGGATCTTTAGTATTAATCCCCACCTTACCACCAGAAGCACCTGATACATTTTTAGTCATAGTCGCATAAAAGATGGGAGTACCCGTTAAGATATCATCACTAGGCACAACCTCAAAATGCTCCGTATACGCATATTCAAAAAACGTCCCAAACGCATCTGTAATTTCTTTATCGGCATGCAAAGTACCCAATACACGCACATCTCCCGAAACAAACAATGTCGCGGTAGGTATTACCTGCTTATCCGTAAACTGCTTTGTCTTATTAAGATCGTGTACACCCATAAACACCTGTGGATACTGCCGTGGAGGATTATCCAATTCTACCATCCGAAATCTAAGTAAATGATGGTCACCTGAAACAATATGTAACCCCTCTTCAGATACATTAATCGTTCTTAAACCAGCAATATGTGTAGTATTTAACGTCGAAGTCGAATCAATCAAGACATTCCCACTCAAATGGGTATTTCCAGATACTTCTAAAATATATGGATAGCCAGGAAAAGTAGCCATCATATTAGGCGTGGCTATCCCTATACCTATAGCCCTATTTTCAACATCATTAGGCGCAGATATAAACGCAGAAAACAACGTAAAATCATCCGACACAATGCGCATCATTGAACCACTCACCAACAAACTCTCATAAACGTCCAACCCACCCAAGAAAAAACTTTGCTCATTCGCTGTCAAGCCCTTACTAAAGGCAATATTCCCCGAAATCGCCACATCTCCAGACACAAATAACTGGGGCGTCGGAAGCAATTTAACCTCATTCAACATCAATTCTGAATAAGATGGATAAGATCCTCTACCCATAGCAATACGCCCATTATCACTAACATATATCGCCGGAAGATCCATCGTATCCCCCGCATAAAATTGCAAGCCATTTGTCGATGTCGTAGAAAAGTATTGATAACTATATATCCCCTCATTAACAGTCAACACCTTATCCATCGATACCATAGGTTCAATAAATAACAGATCGGGATAAGTAGATCCACGAATATGTGACACACTCAAATCATGAGTGACAACCAAGTTATTAGCCGTGGTCGTATCATGAAAAAACGCTTTTCCTTGAACATCAAAACTACCCGAAACAAAAGATGAACCTGTTACAAAAACCATCCCCAAAACGCCCAAATTACTCGAAATATATGTATCAGCATTAAACGTCACATGTACACCAGCAGCCTCAGGAACAACAATATTATTCGCATTAAAATACTGAACACTCATTAAATTCTGCGAAATCAAATCCGCTGTCAATGCCCCCGCAACATAGGTATCACCATGAAAAATAGTCATAAAATTATTATCCGTAACCTCACCGCGAAACCCCAAACGTGTCTTGTTATTGTTAATAATAGACTCATTATAACTCACGCTATACGCCAAATAACGCTCAGAGGGATGACTATCATCTATAGTTCTTGCATACAAGGTAAACCCGTTATTTACCCGCCCCTGAATCTCTGGAATAACCGCTACAACTCCTGTATTCAGTGTAACTCCTTTGTTAATCCATATATTTTCAAAAGTAGCAAAACCTGAAAACACTGCATCCTTCATAAAATAAGCTCCCCCATACACAAAAAATTTAGAGGTCGGATCACCGATACCAATACTTATTTCTTTATTATCACCAACCTCACTATAGTAAATATTACTAGCAGCAAAGGTATTCTCATCTCTTTTAAAATAAGGAAGAATCCCATCCGAAATAGTTCCATCCTTTAATGCAGGAAAAAGCTGAGAAAAAGCTGTAGATGCTTCAATTTTCAATTCATGAGAAGCATTCTTCGTGATTCCACCAACAGGATCTAATTTAACATCTAAATAGGCACGACTACCCTCTAACTTAACCGCTCCACGACTAAACAACACTGCAGATAATTTACTCCCTCCAATAACATTATCCGCAATATCACTACCTAAAATAGACGTATCCTTTATAATCCTAGAATCTACAGCCCCATCAGCAAATTGTTCGGATGTAAAGGAAAAACTAATATGTCTTGAAACAATAGCATTATCAGAAATAGAATCTTCATGAACAATATAGGTATCCAAATGCTGATGTTTAATGCTTTGAGACTGTAAGACACTAGCATCTAAAGACCCAATTTGAAAAAAAGTCGTGTCAAACCCACCACGCTGTAACTTATCTGCTGAAATACTGAAATCCTCCAACTTACTTGCAAGCGAAGCCCCCCCCATATTAATAGCAGAAAAAGGAATGACAGAATTTACTTGGTTAGTATTTGAATGGACAAAATCTACAGCAGAAAAAGGAATCGATTGACTTTGAAAATCAACAGAATTTGCACTAATCAACCTAACCCCTGGATTAAAATAAATATAGCGCTGCGCATCTAACTGATTAGTTGTAGTCCCATTAGGTGTTACAAATAACTGTGAAACATCCCCCAAATTAATTTTCCCCTCATCACTAGTCCAATCTGATGGCGTTAACAAATTCATCGAAACCAAACGTCGTAAACTAAGAGGAAGCGTGTGATAATTAATCTTTTTATTAAAACTTATACCAGAATAACCATTCTCAACTTTAGACTTAAGATGACGATTTTCAACAGAATGATCTAACAATACTGCCGATGCTCCAAAATTAATCCCACTAATCTGATGAACAGGAATAGATCCATCAATTAAGCTTGCATCAAGTCTATTTTGTGTCGCCAAAAATCCCAATTGCTCATAACCCGATAAATTTTGAAGCGTAACATTTGTACTTAATGCTCTAAGCCCCACTGCATCCGTCGCAATTTTCATCTCCGTCACAGAATAATCCATCAAATAATCACTCAAAACAGAACGATCGCCTAAGACCACCCCCGAAGCAGATCCCCCACCCGAAGAAAAATTTGGGCTAGCCACCCATAAAGCGTTTGTAGAAACCAACATACGATTTAAGGTTGGAAAGGTGTCTTCATTCCAGCGAATACTTTCAGCTTCTAAGGAATAGTGAGAAAGAACCGAATAGGGCACCGCATGAATACGGACCGCATCAAAAGTCTCCCACGCTATAATATCAGTATTCCAAACAGACACGACCATCCAAACATTTTCATGCAAAAAATGAGAAACCTTAGTCTCTAATTCCACCCTTGCAACCCCAGCATTCACATCTGAATGTGACACTTGCTGATGAACCTGTGAACCCTCAGTATAAGATGTAGAACCAGCGTCAAGATGATAAATTTCAATTTTCACTTGGACGTTGGATTGATTCAAAGGCGTAGACTCACCCAGTTGATTCACAGAAGACAAACTCAAAGACAGTAAAGTAGTAACATCAGCCTTAACAACCTGAACAAATAAGAGGCTGAATAAGATAAAAATCTTAATAATATTAAAAATAAACCCTTTTTTCATAGTAATTACTAATCATTTTAATAATACTAAAGTAAAGAGGAAAAAAGAAGAAAAAAGAAGAAATATTAAAGGATTCTAAATTTCAGAACTAAAAGAAAAAGATATATCAGGATTTTCTGACATTTCACGATCCAAGCCCCACTGACTTTCCGCTAAATAAACAGGTCTATCTTGTATATCCGTAGCATGCTGACGCTGTCTAGATTTCCAAAATTGACTCAAAATAGCCGCATCATTAGCTGTAACCCAACATGCTTTATAAAAATCAAAGGGCTCAAAAAGACATTCAGCTCCATATTCATGTGCCAAGCGATATTGAATAACATCAAATTGCAATAAGCCCACGGTACCCAAAAGCTTAGATTGATCCAAAGACCGTACAAATAACTGTGCCAAACCTTCTTCACAAAGTTGCATCAATCCTTTTTGTAATTGCTTTGCTTTCATGGGATTTTTATTCACAACCACTCTAAAAATCTCTGGCGAAAAATGCGGAATGCCCGTAAATTTCAAACCTTCACCCTCTGTTAATGCATCCCCAATCTTAAAATTTCCCGTATCATGTAAACCTACAATATCTCCAGGATAAGCAATGTCTACAATACTCTTATCTCTGGCCATAAACGAGGTAGGATTAGCAAAACGCAATTTTTTTTTCAAACGAGGATGCCAATACGCTTTATTTCGCTCAAAAACTCCAGAGCAAATCCGTAAAAAGGCAATACGATCTCGATGCTTTGGATCAATATTCGCATGAATTTTAAATATAAAACCTGAAAAAGAAGGTTCCTGGGCACAAACTTCTCGTTGCAAAGTCTGCCGAGGTAAGGGAGAAGGCGCAATATTCACAAAACAATCCAACAACTCCTGAATCCCAAAATTATTTACTGCCGAACCAAAAAAAACAGGTGTAAGAGACCCTGCTAAATACGCCTCCACATCAAATGCAGGATACAATGAAAGCAATTCCAACTCTTCACGCAAGGTAGCATAAAGCGGACCCAAATAACGTTGTAACTCTGGATCATCCAATGAATCAAAAGTAAAAGAATCACCAGAATCAGAGCGAGCATGTGACTTAAAAAACACAACTTTAGATTGTAATAGATCATAAACACCCTTAAACGATCGTCCCATCCCAATAGGCCAAGAACACGGACAAACTTTAATATCCAGCTCTTTCTCAATTTCATCCAAAAGCTCAATCGGATGTTTACCTTCTCGATCTAATTTATTAATAAAAGTCAAAATAGGTGTTTGTCTCATACGACATACCTGCATAAGTTTGCGAGTTTGCATCTCAACACCCTTTGTACAATCAATCACCATCAAGGCTGAGTCAACTGCGGTTAAAGTACGATAAGTATCCTCAGAAAAATCTTTATGCCCTGGAGTATCCAATAAATTAACTTGAAAATTATTATACACAAAGCCCATGACAGATGAAGACACCGAAATACCTCTCTGCTTTTCAATTTCCATAAAATCACTTGCCGCAAAGCGCCCAGACTTTCTAGATTTCACTGTACCAGCAACATGAATAGCCCCGCCCATTAACAATAACTTCTCCGTTAACGTCGTTTTACCCGCATCTGGATGACTAATAATACCAAACGTTCTGCGCTTTAAAATCTCAGAATTTACATTAGACATCAACTTAGAATGACGCTAAGCAAAAGAAAAGTCAATAAAAAGTGTCCATTTTTTATACAGACATACTTGGCACAAAAAGTGAAATAGTAAAACACAGCAAACGATGCTGAAAAAAAAAAGGAGGTCATTATGTATATGACACAAATTAAAAACCACACATCATTAGAGGAGGATATAATTAACTGGATGTTTCAAAATAAACCCAGCAACAAACTAACAATAAATATAGAAGAAACAGAAAAAGACTATATTATAAAAGCTAATTGCCAAGGGTTCAAAAAAGATGAGATCACTATAACAAATAATGCACCTTATCTACACATAAGTGCAAGTACAAAAAAAGAAACACCCGATAAAAAGTACCTTTTAGAAGAATTCACAACACATAGAACATGTGAAAGATCCCTAAACATTGGTTACCTAAACCCAGAAAATATTGATGCATCATTTGAAAATGAAATTTTAAAAATAACTATAAGAAAAGTAAAAAAAGAGGAAAATAAAATAATAAAAATAAAATAAACAAAACATAAGGCGCCTAAATGGCGCCTTAAATAAAAAAAATGAAATTTTTCATACCCCCCTAACGATAACTATAGTAAGAGGTTACCCCAACTATGAAAAAAAATAAACTTTTTACAAAAGAAGATGTCCGCTTCTTTTTAGATTGTACCAACGTAACAAACTGGAACAAAAATTCAGGACAAAATTTAAATTCAAAAAACAATATAAAAATCATCAAACAAAACAATCAATATAAATTTGAAAGCGAAAATGAATTGATATCACTATCACTCAAACCCAAAACACTTTTAGACTGTATCAATACCTTTCACAAAATTATTTTTCAAGAACTCATCAAAACAAAAGCGTAAATAATTAAAAAAAATTATGTTGACTGCTTTATCAGGGAAAGGGCTGATCCAGCCTTAAACCAAGCTATTTGAGTATCATTATATGTATGAAACAACTCAATAATGTCCGTAGTCCCATCTTCATGAAGGACATTTAAGGAAATTTTAGAATCAGAAGAGAATGAGTCTAAACCCTTAATATCAAAAATATCTCGTTCCAAAATTTTTGCATAATCATCTGGATTTGCAAAACAAAAGGCCAACACACCTTGTTTTTTCAAATTACTTTCATGAATCCTAGCAAACGACCGGCAAATAACGACTTTAACACCCATAAACCGTGGTTCCATAGCCGCATGTTCTCGCGAGGACCCTTCACCATAATTCTCATCCCCAACCACAAGTGTTCCAATCCCCGCTTCTTTATAGGCCAAAGCACTATCATAAATAGGGAGATAGCTATTTTGCTCAAGGTTATAAACTTCATTTGCCTTATCATTAAAAAAATTTATTGCACCCAAAAACATATTTTTAGAAATATTCGCCAAATGACCTCTAAATTTTAACCAGGGTCCTGCCATCGATATATGATCCGTTGTACACTTACCCTTAACCTTGATCAACAAACGTAATCCAGAAAAACGATCCACTGTATTTTTTTCATATTCTGGAAGCAACTGCAAACGCTCAGATGATTCAGAAACAGCAATCTCAATTTCAGCGCCGTCTTCTTCTGGCGCTAAATACCCTAAATCAGACACAGTAAAGCCATCTTTAGAAAAGGCCTCTCCTTTGGGGGGATCCAACTTCACCTGCTGCCCCTTCGCATTTTCTAGCGTATCTGTAAGTGGATTAAAATCTAAACGACCTGCTAAAACAAAAGCCGTTACTAACTCTGGGGATGCAACAAATGCATGCGTATTGGGATTCCCATCATTACGCTTGGCAAAATTTCGATTAAAAGAGGTAATAATTGAATTTGGCTTACCTTGTTCAGCATGTCGCTTCCATTGGCCAATACAAGGGCCACAAGCATTGGCCAAAACCAACCCACCGATGTTACCCAAATCATCCAATAATCCATCTCTATCAACAGTTGCTCTAACTAACTCAGAACCTGGCGTAATAGTAAATTCTGACTTCGCCTTTAACTGTTTATCTCTGGCTTGTCTTGCAATAGAAGCTGATCGTGAAATATCTTCATAAGAAGAATTTGTACACGATCCAATAAGCCCTACCTCTAACTTCACGGGATAATTATTGTCTTTAACCGCTTTAGCAAATTTAGAAAGAGGCCAGGCTTTATCAGGCGTAAATGGACCATTAACATGCGGTTCTAACGTAGATAAGTCTATATGTATAACCTGATCATAATACGCCTCAGGATCATCCAAAACAGCTTGATCAGGCCCCAAGTCCGACATCATATCATCGGCATAATCCGCCACCATTGAACGATCAGTCGCACGCAAATAAGCTGACATAGAACGATCATAGGGAAAAATAGAGGTCGTGGCCCCAATCTCAGCACCCATGTTACAGATAGTCCCCTTTCCAGTACAGGATAAAGACTCAGCCCCTTCCCCAAAATATTCGACAATCGCACCTGTCCCGCCCTTCACCGTCAACAATCCAGCTAAATATAAAATAATATCTTTCGACGATGTCCAGCCACTCAACGAACCAGTTAAATGTACTCCAATAACCTTTGGAAACTTCAACTCCCAGGGTTCTCCAACCAAGACATCCACCGCATCGGCACCCCCAACCCCAATCGCAATCATGCCCAAACCACCTGCATTAACGGTATGAGAATCTGTTCCAACCATCATGCCCCCAGGGAAAGCATAATTCTCCAAGACTACTTGATGAATAATCCCTGCGCCTGGCTTCCAAAAACCAATCCCATATTTACGAGAAACTGACTCTAAAAAATCATAAACCTCTTTATTCACCTTACTGGCCTGAATAACATCTTTTTCAGCGCCTAATTCTGCTTGAATCAAATGATCACAATGCACACTTGCCGGAACAGCAACCTTGGCTTGCCCTGCTTGTAAAAACTGCAAAAGTGCCATCTGAGCCGTCGCATCCTGCATCGCAACACGATCAGGATGAAAAGTCACATAATCTTTTCCTCGAAGGAAAGGCTTCTCACAAGGATCGCTGGTATGAACATAAAGTAATTTTTCGGTTAATGTTAAGGGTTTAGTAACAACTTGCCTAACCTGAGACAAAGCCGTTTTATAACGTTTATAAAAATTATTAATAAGGATTTCATCAAACATCAAAATACTCTAATAAATCTTTTAAAAAAACTCAAGAAAAATCGAATAATCTCTAAAACACCCTAAGACAATCTCAACAATTACGGCAAAAACAAGTTAGTCTTAAAATCTTTCTCACCAAACACAGCCCCCAAAGACGCCACAATCCAGCGTTGATTCTCCTCCCGATATACCTTTTTAGACGCGGCAATCCACACCTTTGAAGAAAGTTGCGCAGTTTTAGCTTTAAAGGCATAATCCGTGGTTATCACAATAAGAGTATTCTCCAAAAGTTGTTTATTACGGAGATACCGATACAAAGCCCCCAACGCACGATCACAGCGTCGTATCACGTCAGAATAGCGCTGACACCCCTCTCTAAAATGATGCCCAATATATGCTGGGGAGGGAAAATTAGCCATCACTACGAAAGGCGTCTCCGACTGATCAATAAATGCACGTATCTCATTACTAATATCACTAGGCGACCGATAACGTTCATCCCCCAAAACATCAATATTCGCCAATCCCACGTTCAATGAAGGCAACAAGGCCTGTTCCTGCTCAGAAGCACGACTTAACAACAACATTGTCCGGCATTCAGGTGCCACCTGTTTCACCAAATCAAATAATGTAAAATTAGAATCACTAGCCTCATCATTCAAAGAATCCGCATAATCAAGTAACAAATCCTGATAACGAGCCACTTTATCCAAGGACCCATTCGCCGTCATCCGCCTAAAATTCCCCTCCCCGATCAACGCCTTAATAGACGGTAAACGATCCTTATAAAGCAGGGCAAAAAACGTCTCTCGGCTCACTCCCTCTATACATAAATAAAGGATATTGTTCGTTGCTAAAACAACAGTGTTCAAACAAAGGTAAACCCCAATAATAAAACAAAAAAACTTCCACATAAAGAAAGTGTATCACGAAAAAAAGCTAATAGAGATACTAACTTAAACACCCGCCACCTACCACAAAATCAAATACCCCCTTAATATCACCCTTTATCTTTATATAAAACAAAGATAATCCTCAAACAAATTAAAAAAACACGCTACATAGATAAATACACCACTATCTATGGTTAACTATTATTTTTTTAAACGCTTACAAATATCTGTTTCTAAATGTTCAAGAGGAAAATGCATATATCTTTGTCCATTTGGCAATACTTGCAAATTTTCTGAACCTCGAAGCTTTAGCCCAATAACTCTTAGCTGCTTATAATCTCTTTCATAGTTTTTATAAACAAATACTTTATATTCCTTTTGATATTTCAAACCTGCGTCGCCCCATTTTTTAGCAAAACTTATAGCATTAAAATGGTCAATTATGTAATATTTACACCATAAATCTTTATCAACAGATACAAAATGAGGAACTGGATTATCACCATAGTATAAAGGGCCCACCAACAAATTATTCGTAATAAATTCTGGAGACAACAACCCCTTAAACGCTTCTAGTAATTCAACTTGCCCAGCACAAGATCGACCTTCTAACGTTGACACTACACCTTCACGTCTGTGCACTGATGCTGGCCTAAACGCCCCTTTGGATCTTTTATCTCCATGTTTTTTTCCAGGTTTTTTTCTAGCTACGCTTAAGTCACCACCACTTTTACTAGTAGAATGATTATCTCCAGAAACATTATCTCCAGAAAATCTATCTCCTAAATCAGCCCTCTGATCAGTTAATAATAATTGTGAATCGTTGTGAATGGTCTCAGAACAAACATGGTCAGTGGCAATTTCAGGTAGATCACCTTGTCTTGCAGATATATTTTCATTATCACAGAAATAAACATGAAGCGTATCTAATTCTTTTAAATATTCTTCATAAAAATCATCTGTTTTACATACATAATCATTAAATTGTTTTTCAGATTGAGACGCTATATATCTAAACCCAAGGTGTTTAAACACAAAAGAATAACTACACCCTAAAAGTTGATAATAAATGCAAAAACACGCAAATTGAAATAACTGATCTTCATTTATCAAAGATTGAATGCTGTTAGGGAATAGAGCCAAAATAAATATAAAAGCTAATTTTTTCATATCAGGTTTTCCTAACTCAGAAATAGACTTAGAATACTTATGATTTAATTCTCTTAAAAAAAGATGACAGCCTAGACCATTAGCCTCCGAAAGCTCCGAAGTAAGTTTATAGCCTTTAAAGGCACAAGAAAACTGAAAAATTGCTAAATAACTATTAAAGAGAAGCATGGCAGCTAAAATTACACCATTATTTTCAATAGAAACGAACCTTTTAGACCGATCAGGTATTATGGATGCAAAAGCCATATAAACACTCCCCCACATACGCAATGAGGCATCAAGTTCCTGTTTAACAGTCAGATCTAACTCCATTTTCATAAAATCAGAAACGTTTACTACTTTCTCTTTAATATTAGATTTAAATCGTGATCCTTGAATTCTAGAACATGCAACTCCTAGAGTAGAAACAAAACATAAAAACAAACAAACTCGGGAAAAAACACGTAAAACAGAAACTACAGTACCTGGAGTAGCCCCTTTAACATATGAGTTAAAATACAAAAACAAAAAACTAGACTTACAAAAAACATTAGCAGAGAAGTCTTTAACTTTATTATTTTCAACAACGCTCGACAAAAAAACATCGTCTTCGAGCTTTTCTCCCTTATCAAGTTTAAAAGATGAAGAAACAGCATACATAATAGACAAAGAAGACAAAGCAAAAAAAGGATAAAATAAAAATTTAGAATCAAAATAAACACAATCATTATGTGGTTCTCCATTTACAAAATTATCACACCGCAAATCGATAAATTGTTTGCCCGAAAGAGCGACAGCAGCAGTAAAGCCATGTGCCATTTTCCATGTATCAGAGAGAGATAAACCCAGACGTGACACCATAGAAGACTCATTAACCATTTTTTACAAATACACCCTATAAAATAAATACAAATATAAATACTTCGCTTAAAAAGTAAATTATTTTTACAAAATTTAACTGAAATAAAGAGTAATGTAAACCCAGTTAATGCATAGATCCAATTTCATACATCACGAAACGTCACTACTCACAGACACAACAAAGGACTTAATCACCTCATAAAGTCTCAAAAAAGCACCCATCTCCAAGACTTCCCCCCGCTTTTTAGAAAACACATCAAAGCCATCCTCTTTCACAAATGAAGGGTCCAATGAAAGATAAGGCGAATCTAGCAATGCACGTTTCAACATTTTACGCCGTGCCCAAAAACATGATCGAACCATAGCAAAAAAAACAGATCTATCTACATCCGCCAAACTGACACGAGGCACAATACGCAGCACGGCCGACTCGACATTTGGAACAGGTCGAAAACAATGCCGAGAGACGTTAAATAATTTCAAAACCTCAAAATAAAACTGAGTAAAAACAGACAAAGACGTATACAAATCCTGCCCGGCCTTCGCACAAAACTTATCCACAACTTCTAACTGAAACATCAACACAGATTCCTGCAACAAATCCCGCTGTTTCGCCATCCACTTAATCAATTTAGCGGACAAATAATACGGCACATTCGCCACAATCGGTAGAGGTTTTTGACAAACATCACTCAATTGACTCGTTAAGACATCCTGATGATGAAAAGTCACCCGCTCACAAAGATCTCCCAAACGAGCCTTAGTTGCCTGAATACAGGCGGCATCAATTTCAATCACATGCAACCGATCACAACGCGTCAACAAGGCTTCTGTTAAAATTCCCTCCCCACATCCAATCTCAAGGATCTCCGAAACATGATCACTGGAAAGTGAAGCTAAAATCTTGTCAATAATATTCTGATCTTTTAAAAAAACCTGTCCATACCGAACGCCCATTACCCTAATGCCTTTATGGCATATCTAATAGCAGCTAACATCGATGACGGGTTCGCCTTATCCTGCCCGGCTATATCAAAGGCCGTGCCATGATCGGGTGAACAACGCAAAAAAGGCAATCCCAAAGTCACATTAACCGCTTCATCAAAAGCCAATAATTTCAAAGGAATCAACCCTTGATCATGATACAAGGCCAAAACACAATCAAACTGTCCTTGAACAGTATGCAAAAACACCGTATCAGGCGAATGAGGCCCTGACACAATCGCTGCACTATCTTTACAAGAATCCACAAAAGGGTGAATCAATTCAATTTCCTCAGAACCAAATAATCCAGATTCACCAGCATGCGGATTTAAGCCTGCTACAGCAATACGTGGCTTAGAAGAACAAAATCCCCGACAAAACTCAATAGCGTGAGTAAGTGTCCGTTCAAGCAATACTGGATCAGAAAGACACTTAGCCACAGACATTAACGAGCAATGAATAGTCGCTAACACCAACGACAAACGAGCTGAATAAAAAGCCATCGTGACATGGTCCACCTGACAAAAATCCTTTAAAAAATCCGTATGACCCGAAAAGGGTATCCCTGCCAAATGCCAGGATTCTTTATTAATTGGCGCCGTCACTAAAGCCTGACAATCCCCAGCCATCACTGCCTTAGACGCAGCAGTTAAAAAATCCAAGGACGCCTGTCCATATACGGCCTTAGAACATCCCAATTGGAAGATTTCCGACTCTGATACAGAAACAAGATAAACCCTATCTTTCTGACAATGATCCGAATCATAGTCCTCCACTTCTAACTCTTTAAGTAACTCTTGTACATACGCTAAATCAAACAGGTTCTTAGAGCCAAATAAAACAGGCACAAAAGGCCAAGGTTTTGGGAATAATTTCAAGGCCTTTAAGATAACCTCGATTCCAATACCCGATGGATCTCCACAGGAAAATGCTAGTTTATACATAACACCTCCTCATATCACGACTTATACAAATACGTCACACCCTTAAGCGAGCATAAACGTTTAATAAAAAGATGCTGAACCAATGCTGTCGTTTCATATGTTAAGGACAATTGAAGTTTCTTTTTACGCAACAAATCACGACTCAACACAACCAAACCAAAAGAGTGAATAATCTCATCTAATTGCGGTAATACATCCGGTGAATAAAAGTCTAAAACAATGTGATAATGAGTCGATCGAGACAAAGAGCCGGAAAAACGCCGCCACAACAACATACACAATAGCCAGGAACCAAGTAACATACCCCACAAAGGCCATAACGAACAACCAATCAACAGTGAAAAAAACAGCGACAACACAAAGACAAAGGACACAGGCAATGCAGGTGACTGAATGCGCAACAAAGCCATATAAAAAATAGCCAAGGCAATCAACACAGCCGATACAAGCTGAACACAGGCCTCCTGACTCAAAATATGCGAAAAATACGATAAGGCATGAAAAGAAAAACTAAAAAACACCAACAATACCAACATCAAACGCCGCAATACTAAAGGGAAAGAATAACAATACAAGAACACTAGCCAGGTCAACGCAGCTACAAGCGCAGACAAAAGCAAGCCCCCATTAAGCCAAAACAGACTTAAAATATCCATCTCTTATAGTATACGAATAACAAAAGGCTTAGTCGATATATTTTTCACGCAAATAGGCCAAAAACGGCCCTGCATCTAATCCTCGACCACAACAACGTGTCATCAAATCATCCGCTTGATACAAGGATGCCTGCGAATGTACATGTTGCCGCAACCATGTTAACAAAGCTGAAAAATCGCCCTTTTCAAAGTCCGTATATATATCAGGCAAATCCTTTTTAATCTGATCAAACAACTGAGCAGCATAAATATTACCCAACGCATACGTTGGAAAATAACCAAACAAGCCACAAGACCAATGTACATCCTGCAAAAAACCCTCCGCATAAGTCTTCGGGCGAATCCCCAACATCGCCTCATACGCAGCTGCCCAGGCCTCTGGAAGATCCGTTACCCCTAACTTCCCCGAGATCAATCGCCTTTCAAGATCAAAACGAATAAAAATATGCATATTATAGGTTACTTCATCTGATTCAACCCGAATCAAACCTGGTTTAACCGTCAAACAATGCTGATAAAAAGCAGCAAGAGACACTTTTGATAAATTATCTGAAAATATCGACTGTACCTTGGGATAAAAACCCTGCCAAAATGGATAGCTTTTCATCACCATATTTTCCCAAAGTCGAGATTGACTTTCATGAATTCCCAAAGAAACGGCCTGCCCAATCGGTAACCCTGCCCACTCCAAGGGAAGTCCTTGTTCATACAACCCATGTCCCGCCTCATGTACCGTTGAACTAAGTGCCTCAAATAAGTCTTTTTCTTGATAACGTGTCGTTAAACGCACATCTTTGGGATGAAACGAGGTCGTAAAAGGATGCGCAGATCTATCCAAGCGCCCCTCCGACAAAGAAAATCCCAATGCCTGTAACAAGTCAAGATTGAGAGACTGCTGTTTATCCAAACAAAAGGGTCTGTCAAAGACCAATCTTGAATTCTTAGAAATACCCGCAAGCAGATCTTTCAACTCTTGTTGTAAGGGCTGAAAAACAGCCTCCAAACGTGTCCCTGTCATACCTTCCTCATAATCATCCAACAATACATCATAAGCATCTGCATGCGGATCCATGTAGCCTGCATACAAACGAGACGATTCGATAATCCGAGACAAATACGGTAAAAAATCGCTAGGATCATCCGAAGAACGGGCTTTTTGCCAATAAAACTGAGCCTGACTTTTCAATGCTGCAAAATCAGCCACAAACGATTCTGGCAATACAGAAGCCTTACGCCACTGTTTATACGTCAAAAACAGCAAACGCTTCTCAGAAACAGAAAAATCATCTCTTAATAATTGACCATCCTCCAAAGAAAGAAACTCTGACAACTGTCTTTCAAAATGAGAAGAACTTTGCAAACGGTGTAATTGCGCTGTTAATACGGCCAATTGATCACTACGGCTTTGCAAAGCCAACTCCGGCATAAACACTTCTTGATCCCAATGCAAAACAGCAATCGCTGAGGACAACTGAAACTGTTCACGTAAAGACATTAAAAGAAAGTCAAAGTCTGTCGAAAAAATTGTCATAACTAAAGTATATCAAAAAATAATCAAAAAAAATCAAAACAATTAAAAATTTAGGCCTAAATTTAAAAAATAAATTCTTACTTTTATTTTACGAGTTAAAATTTTAATTTTATATCATTAAATTATTTAAGAATAAAATACAATTAAAATCTATAAAATGAAATTTCTACTTAAAAAAAACGTAAACAATAAGTAGAAAAGTTAAATAAAATCTTTTATTATAAAAAGTCCAATAAAATCTTGTATTAAGGAGATAAAAATGAAATTACCTATACTAAAACTAGCTATTTTAAGCCTACTGCTACCATCCGTATTGTTAGCAAATATTACCATTGTAGACAATGGGAACAACAGCGTAACCATCACACAAATCAACCCAAATGGGCCCAATCCTACCCGAAATCTTACTATTGGCACTGACGAAAGAAATAGTAACCAACAGCTAAATTACCAAATAGTCAATAACAAAATAATGATCTTAGATACAATCAATCCACGGACTAAAAACATGGGTGATTTCTCTAACACTCAAACAAATACAATCAATAATGATACTTTAGAAATGTTATTTACAGAAGATACAACAAGTTCAAACCTTAAACTAAATATAAACCCCTATGATGAAGCAACAATCACAGGTGGCGAAAATAACGATACCTTAGATATACATTCACTAAATCTCCAATCAAATATAAATAATGATAGTATTAACTCAGCCAAAATCCAAAACGGCACAATTCAACATGAGGATATTCAAGACAACACTATCACCTCAGCCAAAATCCAAAACGGCACAATTCAACATGAGGATATTCAAGACAACACTATCACCTCAGCCAAAATCCAAAACGGCACAATTCAAAATGAAGATATTCAAGATGGCACTATCACACTAGAAAAACTTGCCCCTAATGTAAAAGATACCTTTACTGACCTCAAAAAAGGCATGGCCATGCAAGCAGCAATGACTATGTCAACACTAACACTAGAAAACAAAACACTAACTCTTAATCTAGGCTATGGGTCTTACTCCGGCTATAACGCAATAGCTAGCGGACTCAATTATAAAATCAACAATAATCTTGCAATTAAAGCTACAGTGTCAAGCGACTTGGACAAACAAATCGCAGGAGCCGCAGGTCTATCCTTCGGTATCGACCTATAATCCACCACGTGTAAGGAGATACTCTCATGACCAAAAAAACGATATTGAGCCTACTACTACTAGTATTGTTATACCCATCAACCATTCTAAAAGCTGACTTAACCGTCACAGAAAACAGTCAACAACAAATCATCGCAAGTAATGGAACACATACATGGACCATTAACAAGGGTGTAGCAGAGTTTGTAGACGACTTTAACATTCCCCTAGATGACGTAATAAAAATTGAAAACAACCGGATCTTATTTGGAGATGATCCTTATAGTGAACAATCTATAGGAGACATAACAATGTCAAATGAGATAAATCTACGTACTTTAGAACAAGTTCTATTAACAATCACACCCAATATAGAACTCAAATTTCATGTTGATGGTGACTTTACTATATCTATTCAAAACAATACAACATCTGAAATATATGACACTTCATTTACTCCACGATCAGCAGTAGTTAACAATAACACCATTACCTCAAGCAAGGTCCAAAATGGCTCCCTTCAAAATGAAGACTTTCAAGACAATAGTATCAGCTCAAGCAAGATCCAAAATGGCTCCCTTCAAAATGAAGACTTTCAAGACAACAGCATCACCTCAAGCAAGATCCAAAATGGCTCCCTTCAAAATGAAGACTTTCAAGACAATAGCATCGATATCACAAAATTAGCGCCCAGTCTTCGGTCAGAATTTTCAACACTATCAAAACGCATGGCCATGCAGGCTGCAGAACAAATGGCTACCCAAGACATGGGCTCAAAAGACCTCACAGTCAATATAGGTTATGGCAGTTTTTTACAAGATACAGCTATTGCAGTGGGGATTAATTACAAAGCCAACAAAAAACTAAACCTGAACTCAGCCATCACAAGTGACTTGGATCAACAAACAAACATGAGTATAGGTATCACGCATCAGATAAATAAAAAACTTGCCTTAACTAGCAGTATTTCTAGTGACTTTGATACACAAAACATAGCAAATGCGGGCGTTTCCATAGCGTTTTAAAGCTAAACACTTTATACTAGGTTCCAAAAAAAAGGAGCCCTAACCCATGTCAAAAAATCGCCCCTATTCCAAAACCCTCGTAGACGGCCCAGACCGTGCCCCCTCTCGGGCAATGCTGCGTGCTGTTGGTTTTAACGATGATGACTTTAACAAAGCACAAATTGGCATCGCCTCTACCTGGAGCATGGTCACTCCTTGTAATATGCATATCAATGACTTAGCCAAAGACGCTGAAAAAGGGATTAATAACGCTGGAGCCAAAGGCGTATTATTTAACACAATCACTATTTCAGATGGCATTTCAATGGGCACAGAGGGGATGAAATATTCCTTAGTATCACGAGAAGTCATTGCGGATTCCATCGAAACAGTGGTGGGCTGCGAAAACTTTGATGGCTTTATAGCCTTGGGTGGCTGCGATAAAAACATGCCCGCCTGTGTAATTGCCATGTGCCGATTAAATAGACCTAGCATTTTTGTTTATGGGGGTACTATTATGCCCGGCTGCCATAAAGGTAAAGACGTCGATATTGTCTCTGTCTTTGAAGCCGTTGGACAACACGCTAAAAAAGAAATTAATGACGACACCCTAAAAGATATTGAAAGTTGTGCAATCCCAGGCCCTGGTTCTTGCGGCGGCATGTACACCGCCAATACCATGGCCTGTGCCATTGAAGCATTAGGCTTAAGCTTACCAAACAGTTCTGCCTTAGCGGCTATCTCCAAAGAAAAAGCGCAAGATTGTGAAAAAAGTGGTGCCGCAGTCAAACATATGATCGATATCGATCTGAAACCCTTGGATATCTTAACAAAAAAATCCTTTGAAAATGCCATAACACTTGTGATGGCACTTGGAGGTTCTACTAACGCTGTCCTACATTTATTAGCAATAGCACACAGTGCACATATCGATCTTACATTAGAAGATTTTAGCCGGATTGGTAAAAAAACGCCCGTTTTAGCAGACCTTAAACCCAGCGGAAAATTCACCATGTCAAAACTAGTTGAAATAGGTGGCGTTACCCCCTTAATGAAACGTTTATTAAATGCAGGTTATCTACACGGGGATTGTATGACAGTAACAGGAAAAACACTGGCTGAAAATTTAGAAACAGTGCCAGACTACCCCAAAAACCAAGACATTATCTTACCTATCGATCATGCCATCAAAAAAGATGGTCACTTAGTCATTTGCTACGGAAATTTGGCCCCAGAAGGAGCCGTTGCTAAAATTTCAGGAAAAGAAGGCCTAAGTTTTACAGGCAATGCAAAAGTTTACAACAGTGAAGAAACAGCTCTCAAAGCAATCTTAAGTGGAAAAGTCATCAAGAAAGATATCATCGTCATCCGCTACGAAGGCCCAAAAGGCGGCCCTGGCATGCGCGAAATGCTACACCCTACCTCCGCTGTTATGGGACGCGGCTTAGGCAAAGATGTTGCCTTAATCACGGATGGACGTTTTTCGGGTGGTACACATGGTTTTGTCGTGGGACATATCACCCCCGAAGCTTACGAAGGCGGCCCCTTAGCCCTGATTGAAAATGGTGATCAAATCACCATTGATGCAAAAAAACAAACATTACATCTACATATAAATGAAACTGAAATGGCAAAACGGAAAAAAAACTGGACAAAACCAAGCCCTAACTACACACGAGGCGTACTAGCCAAATATGCAAAACTTGTTAATTCAGCTTCTCAGGGTGCTGTAACGGACGCATAAATAATGACAAATACTAAACAGAAAAAACTTAAACCTAAAAAATCCAACTCAAAAACATGATCGTCTAAAAGAAAGTAATGATAAAAATCACAAAAGCATTCTCCTTTGAGGCAGCCCACCGCTTAGCCAAAGGCTATCCAGACAAATGTAAAAACATCCACGGCCATTCCTTTAAGGGTGAACTCACGGTCAACTGTTCTACACTCAATCACTATGATATGGGTGTTGATTTTGCTGTATTAAAGTCGTTTTTAAAACAAATAGAAAAACACTTCGATCATAAATTAATTCTCTACGAAAACGATCACGAACTCATAGATTTCTGCCACACTCAACATTGGGAAGTCATCACCCTCCCCCACAATCCAACCAGCGAAGTCATCGCTACTTATATCTATCAACAAGCAAAAAAAGAACTAGAACCCCACTATCCCTGTGAAATCCAATCCGTCATGATCGCAGAAACCTGTAGTTCACGCTGTGTATATCAGGAATAATATGTCTACACCCTTGGTATCCCCTGAAAAATGGATCGCCTTAGAAAAACGTCTTAAAAAACTAAACATCACAGCCAAAGACCTAGAAGAACGCTTCATTAGCGGCCAAGGCAAAGGCGGTCAAAAACAAAACAAAACACAAAACACCGTTCAACTCACCTATTTACCCACAGGCATGGTCATCACCTGCCAAGCTTACCGTGAACGCGAACGAAACCGTTATCGCGCCAAAACCCAACTCTGTGAACGACTTGAACAACAACAATCCGGAAAACAGCTCAATAAAAAGCAAGAAAAAAAGAAAAAACAAAAGGAACGTCGTCAACGACGTCAACAAAGCAAAGAAGCCTCCAACACCCAAAAGATCAATTGGTTCCCCGGTCATATGGCCAAAACACTCACCCAACTAAAAACCCAACTCAAACAGGTAGATCTGGTCATCGAACTCAGAGACGCCCGAATCCCTGAATCTAGCTTTAACCAAACATTAGCCAAGCTATACGCACACAAAAACAAAGTCATCGTCCTCAGCAAAAAAGATCTCGCCGACCCAAACCGTACTCAAAAATGGCGCCAACACCTCAAACAAACCCAACACTGCCCCACACTCTGTCTAAATTTAAAAAACAACAAAGACATCCGTCTCCTTGAAGATTATTGTCACAAACAACAACAAGAACGCGCTAAAAACAAAATCCATAACATCGCCTACACCACCTTACACATCCTCATCGTGGGTATCCCCAATGTCGGAAAATCCCAACTCATCAACCAATGGCGCAAAAAGAAAATTGCCCAAGTTGCTAATAAACCCGGCGTCACTAAACAAATCCAATGGATCCCGATTGGCCGTGAGCTACTACTCATGGACAGCCCCGGTCTACTATGGCCAAATCTCGAAAACCAAGATCAAGCCATCAAATTAGCCCTTATTGCCGCAATCAAAGAACAGATTCTCAGTCTTGAACAACTTTGTGACTATCTCATTATCTTTCTACAAAAACACTACCCCAACGCCCTCAAAACCTGTTACCAACTCGAAAAAATCGCCGAAAACCCCAAAGAAATCATCGCCCAAATCGCCCACAAACGACGTTACTACCTCCCCAACCAAGAAATCAACGAAGAAAAAACCATTTCGCAGATCTTACACGACTTTCAAGACAAAAAAATGGGGCTTATTTCATTGGAATAAAACATCTCACTTTCTGTGTTCTTGGCCTGCATCATGATGCCCCTTAAAACGAAAACGCATCCCTACCCCTTCAAAATGCTCAAAATACGTCCGAATAGATTTTTCAAGAAAACGACGATAGTTTTCATCAACAGACGCATCATCTCTGACGGAAAACATAAACGTCGGCGGTTTTTTTTCAGCCTGAGTGGCATAATAAATTCGATTCAAACGTCCCGCACGTCCTGGTGGTTGGCGTCGACTCAATACCCGCTCAACAAAC
>JAYNIM010000001.1:0-49259 GCA_038109055.1 bacterium | reverse complement strand
ATTCTGAAGTAGACACACGCTTATCAACCGCCTCTAATACCCGTTGAACCGTTTTTCGCAAGGCCGGAAACCCATGCTGGTCCACCGTCGAAATAAAACAAAAAGGATAATACTCTAAACGCGGCATTTCATAGCGACAAAAACGCATAAAATCCTTTTTGACCTCTGCGCCATCTTCCATCAAATCCCATTTATTCACCACCACAACCAAGGGCTTGGCTTCATCAAGTACCAACTGCAAAATACGTTTGTCCTGCTGCGAAATTCCCAAGCTTGCGTCCAACAAGACCATACATAAATCAGAATCCAAAATACTCTGTCTAGCACGTAAGCCCGAAAAAAACTCTATAGGATGCTTCACCTTACTTTTACGACGCAAACCAGCTGTATCCAACAACACATACGATTTTCCATCCATCATCACAGGCACTTGAACCACATCACGCGTCGTCCCAGCTTGATCCGATACCAAGACCCAATCCTTTCCAAACAAGGCATTGGCTAAAGACGATTTCCCTGTATTTGGTTGACCCAAAATACTCAATTTTGGCGGACGCTCTTCGCCATCTTTCTTTACTGACACTGTTAAACGACGAAAAACTCGCTGTTGCAAGGCAGCGACACCCTTGCCATGTGCCGCTGAAACAGCAAAAAGCTCCGAAAACCCCAATGTATAAAAAGCCTGAATACGATCTTCATGAACCACTTCATCTACTTTATTAACCAATACAATAACCTTTTCTTTTACGCGCTGTAACACCTGCATAATTTGCTCATCATAGGGATGAACCCCTTCTTTGGCATCCACCATAAAAAAAATCAAGGTAGCCTCATCCAAGACCGAACTCACCTTACTTTCAATCGCATCCTGAAAAAACGACTTTGTTTTCGCTCCCAAAAACACCCCACCCGTATCCATCAAGGTCACCGTCTTCCCCTTAAACGTCCAATCATAACTTAATAAATCTCTGGTCATACCCGGTTCATCCAAGGTAATGGCAGCACGCTTACCGATCAAACGGTTTAAAAACGTCGATTTTCCCACATTGGGTCGCCCCATAATCACAATTAAATCTTTCATCTCAACTACTCACCGTACAAAGAAGCCCAAAACTTTGCAAGTAGAAACACCTCCCTTTATCAACCGCCCTATTAAGGGCTATACTAAAAAAATGTTAGATCACATCCTTTTTATGGGTAGTCCAGACTTTGCCTGTCCCTGTCTTAAGGCACTCATTGAGCACTATCCCAATAGCCAGATCAGCGTCTGTACCCAAGCCGACAAACCCTACGGCCGTAACAAAAAAATCACCCCAACTCCTATCAAAACACTTGCTCTCTCACACAAAATAAAGGTATACACCCCAAAAACAAAACAGGAACTAAGCACCCAAGTCAACTCGCTAAAGCCCGATCTGATTATTGTCGTTGCCTATGGCTTTATTTTAGAAAAAACAATCACTGACAATTTTTTATGCATCAATGTTCACGCCTCCTTACTCCCCAAGTACCGAGGGGCTACGCCCATGCAAGCCGCCTTATTAAATAACGACAAGCAAACAGGGATCACCTTAATCAAAATGGACGACGGCTGTGACACCGGCCCCATCCTTGATCAATGCACACATCCCATCCATAAAAACGACAACATACAACACTTACATGACGCATTATCCCAATTAGGTGCCACAACCCTACTCAACTACCTCAAAAAAAACATCGAAACCAGTAATATTCATCCAAAACCCCAAGAAAATACATCTACAATAACCTGTCAAAAAATAAACAAAGCAGATCTAAAACTTAATCTTGAAGATCCCCCTCAAAAAAATCTCGCTAAAATCAGAGCCTACTCCCCCTTTCCTGGTGCATTCATCCTCATCAAAAACAAACGTTTCAAAATTTTAAAAGCCCGTATAACGACTAACTATCTAGATATCCTTGTCATTCAACCCGAAGGCAAAAAAGCCATGACCTGGCAGGAAGCATGTTCAGGGTATAAAGATCTTAACGGGCTACCAAACATCTACCAAAAGGGGAAAAAATAAACAACTTGCTTCCCTTCCCCAAAACCCAAAAACCCCTTACACTAAAAATATGCTAGCAAAACGAATTATCCCCTGCCTAGATGTCACCAATGGCCGTGTCGTCAAAGGCAACCAGTTCCTGAACTTAAAAGACGCAGGTGACCCCATCGAACTCGCCCAACGCTACAACCAACAAGGTGCTGACGAACTGGTATTTTTAGATATCACCGCCAGTTCAAATAAACAAAAAATTTTGATTGATCTGGTCCAACGCTGTGCCAAACAACTATTTATCCCCTTTACAGTTGGCGGCGGTATTCAAGACCTAGAAAGCATGAAAGAACTTTTACATGCCGGAGCCGACAAGCTCTCCATCAATTCAGCAGCCATCCGCACCCCTAATCTTATCTATGAAAGTAGCCAAAAATTTGGCAGCCAATGCATCGTGGTTGCCATCGACGCCAAACGTCTCTCTGCCAACACGGTACGAATTCCCAGCACAAACGTTGATCCCAAGCTAACTATCACCCCAAATAGTCGCTTCGAAGTCTATAGCCATGGCGGCCGCCGAGCAACCGGAATCGATGCCATTGCCTGGGCCAAACACGTCTGTAAACTGGGTGCTGGCGAACTTTTACTCACTTCAATGGACCAAGACGGCCAAAAAACAGGCTATGATCTTGACCTTTGCCAAGCTATAAAAGAGGTCGTAAACGTGCCCATCATCGCCTCAGGTGGAGCCGGTACCTGTCTACATATTATAGAAGCGTTACACATTTGTGACGCTGCGTTATTAGCCTCCTTACTACATTTCAATGACCTAAGTATCGAAGAAATCAAGTTAGCCTGTCGCAATCACAACATCCCTATCAGAGAACTAGACTGCTAAATGTTATAAAAATAATCTAAATTTAATACAATTATTTACATTAATCTACTCATTCAAATTGAAAGAAAACACAATATCCTTTAGATTAATAAGGTGAATGAAGAGAAAAACAAAAAGCAATTAGAAAAAAATCTACATTCCCTTATAAAAAAAGGTCAAAAAAAAGACTACATCCAACTATTTAAAGAACAACACGAAGCAGATATCGCTGAAATTTTAAGTACCTTCAATCAAAACGAAAAACAAAAATTCTTCCAAAACGTCAACATCAAACTTGGCGCTGACGTTCTAGAAGAACTAGACCAAGATGCCCAATTAAACCTCATCAAAACCCTCAAAACCGATCTATCCGCCAAGTTTATCAAAGAAATGGAACCCGATGACGCCGTTGACCTTTTAGAAGAATTACAAGAAAACGATGAAGCCAAAGCTGAAGAAATCATCGATGCGCTGCCCACTGAAGAAGCCCAAGAACTTCAAGAACTTCTCACCTACCCCGAAAATAGTGCAGGTGCCATTATGACCACCGAATTTATCTCTATTCCCGAAAAACTAAGTTGTAAAAGCGCCTTGGAAACTATCAAAAAACAAAATCCCCCAGACACAGATGTCGCATTTTACACTTTTATCGTAAATGAAAAAAAAGAATTAACCAGTTTCACCACACTCCGAAATATACTCTTGGCAAACGAAAATAATACCATCAAATCCATTCGGAACGACTACCCCATCACCGCACATATCAATGATGATCAGGAAGACGTCGCCAAAAAATTCCAAAAATACAACTTGGTCGTCATCCCTGTTATAGACGATACAAACATCCTTAAAGGTATTATCACCGTTGACGACATCGTTGATGTAGTGGTTGAAGAAGCCACCGAAGATATTTATAAATTAACAGGCACCTCAGACAATACCGAAACCAACCTTCTATCAGGATCTCTTCAAAAAAGCGTTTTTACTCGCATCCCTTGGCTCATCTTAAGTATAATAGGCGGCATTTTATCCGCCATCATCATTACATTTTACGCCAACATATTCAAAAATCAATTATTTTCTTTAGCACTCTCTTTAAGCTATATTCCCTTACTAACCGGCCTAGCTGGAAATATCGGCAATCAATCTGCAACCATTATCGTCAGAAGTTTAGCTACAGGAAAACTAAAAAATACCCCTGTCAAAAAGCAACTATTACGTGAGTTTCAAATAGGATGTTTAATCGGAATAAGCATTGCCAGTCTATTACTCATCATAAATATCTTTGTATTTAACACCTCGTATTTATTTTCCTGTATTGTGTCACTTGCCCTAATATGCAACATGGCTGTGGCCGCCATTATCGGAACGGGACTGCCCTTATTATTCAATCATGTAAACATTGATCCTGCTATCGCGGCTGCGCCCTTTATTTCAACTGCCCTAGATATCATCGGTCAACTCATCTACTTTTCTCTCACCCTATACATCCTCAGCTTCTTTATTTAGATGCAAAAAAAAGTAAACGGCATCATCATTCAAAACAAAGTCATATTTGAATCAGATCGACTGATCACCTTATTAAGCTTAGAAAAAGGACGCTTCAATGTACTTGCAAAATATGCCGCCAAATCAAAAAAACGTTTTGCCGGACGCCTACTACTATTTAATGAAATAGCTGCTCAGATAAATATCAAAAACAAACTTCCACAACTATTAGACTGTCATTTACTTACACATCATTCTGTATTAAGCAGCCATTACAATGCACTATGCCTAGCTGGCTACTGTGCTCAGCTAATCACGAAAATAACAATCGAATACCAACACATCCCCAAACTTTATCACTGCTACAAAACAACCCTCAAAAACATACAAAGTAACCCTAACAATTACCAAGTAATCAAAAAAGAATTTGAAACAAGCCTTCTCTATATCGAAGGTCTCACACACAACAGCACACAACCACTTTCACCTACAATCATCAAAGAAAAATTACATGACTACATCGGACACAACATACCTGAACCTCAATGGCTATAAAAAGATAATTGCCAATATAGCCTGCTTTTAGGTAAACTAAAAAAACTGCGCGAGTGGCGAAATTGGTAGACGCGCTAGACTTAGGATCTAGTGCCGCAAGGCGTGGGGGTTCAAGTCCCTCCTCGCGTAAGAGGTGTTGATGGAATTAATCCCTTTATATGAAGAACTAAAAGAAACGCTGTCAAAGAATGGATTTCAAGTAAATCCTTTCCGAGAAATACAATACGGGCTTCAATTCATCATTTTCAAAAAAGATCAATCTATCCTGATCAGGCTCTATAAATCCAAAAAAGGCCTCAAACTAGATCTCTCTCAAGCCGAACATCCCCACCTCAAAACATTATTTTTAAAAAGCTGCCAAGCAATCATCAAAAAATACAACATCAACAATAACCAACCCAAAAAAGAGTCCTCTACCTCCCCCGCCCCCATCGAAAAAGAACCCGAAGAACTCATCGGCATTGATGAATCAGGTAAAGGTGACTATTTTGGCCCTCTTGTTACAGCCGGTGTCTATGTCAGCAAAAAAAATGCCGAAATCCTACGAACCATCGGCGTCAAAGATAGTAAAACATTAGAAGACAGTCAAATCCTCCAATTAGCCCCCCAAATAAAAGCCACTTGTCCCTATTCCTTAATATTAATGAGCAATTATAGCTATAACGAACTATATGAAAAAATGAAAAACCTCAACCATCTCTTAAGTTGGGCCCATGCCAAAGCCATACAAAACGTACTCGATCAAGAAAAAGCGACCGCTGCTTTATCAGACAAATTCGCCCCAAAAACGCTCATTCAAGCTGCCCTATTTAACCAAGGAATCCGCATTGAACTATACGAACGTCACAAAGCCGAATCTCATATTGCAGTAGCTGCAGCCAGCATCTTAGCCAGAGCCTCCTATGTTGAACAACTCAACAAACTTTCAAAGTTCTACAAACAAACATTTCCAAAAGGATGTTCCCCAAAAACATTAGCCGTTGCCAAACACTTCTATGAAAAATATGGCAAAGAAGAACTCGCTTGTGTCGCGAAACTCCATTTTAACGTGACAGAAAAACTCTTGAAAGAACATTAAGGTGTTACAGGCTTCTCTGAACGAAGCTTATTTAAATAAAACTGAATATCTTTATTAGCAGGCGTATACTTCAAAGCATCCTCCCAACTTTTTTGTGCTTGAGCATGTAGGCCCAACTCATAATAAATACTCCCCAAGCGCTCTAAAACCAAGGGAAAATTAGGATACTTTGACAACACTCGCTCATAACGAACCATCGCAGAACGATAATCCATATTAAAATAATCCAAAGACCCTTTTTCTAATTCTAAAAACATAAAATCATCAATATAAAGTGGCTTACGAACCCGTTTTTTATTCTTTTTCTTTTCTATCAATCGACTAATCATCGCGGATCGAATTTCAAAACCAAGAAAATATTTGGGCCGATACAAAAGTTTTTTATTAAAACTATCTAATGGATACGCCCCTAATTTAAAAATCAATCCTGAAAATAAATATGATTCCATCCCAACAAAAAACACCTCTTTATCCAAAATCTTCTCATATTCTAATTTAAAATGAACATATTGACGTTCAAAACTTATAGCAAACGCCGTTTGAAAATCAGATGTAGCATGCAAATTAAATTTAGACACATAGACATAAAACGGATACACATAAAAGGGCTGTAAGCGCCACGTCACATAGGCCTTTTTCAAATAACGATTATATTTACGAAAGGAATCCTCAGACATAAGATCATCCGGCAAACCAAAATTCAAAAATCCAGTCTGAATGCGAACCCCACTTTTTAGCCATGGCAAAGAAAAATCAAAGGGCTCCCAGGTAAAATTATGTACCGGCAACACAACTCCCTCCATCGGTAGTTTAGTACCATCCAATTGTATTGATTGCCCCATGCTTGTCATCGTCCCATCCAACTCAACCTCTTCAGCAGGAATCGTCACTGTAACAGGCGTTCCACCCGGAGGAAGACTACCAGTAGCTTCTCGTTGCGGAATAAACACATCAGATTGAACCGGAAAGGACAACGGCCCTGTATTCACCTCTATCGATTTTGGCATAACCAAAGGAAGTAACGTAAAGCCATAAGAGACATTAGAAAAATTAAAAGTAAAAGTATTATAGCCAATAATATCCGAACTCCCCAACTCATACTCTGTTTTGGCATTCGTATCAACCCAAATAGAAATCCCAAAATGATTTTTTGGCATGTCATTATACGGCAATACATGTAAGGCAAATAACGTCGAGCAATAACCAAGAACTAGCATTAAAAAAACTTTATATTGTTTCATGATAATCTCTCCCTAGACTGTTTCACATTCTGCAATAACCTAAACTGCCCCAAAGACAATTGATCAGAAAACACGTGAATAGCCAGCATTTCAACAGACTCTTCATCGTTAAAACAATAAATATGTTTAGGAGAATGTAAAACAGCTCCCTTACTCAAAGGATGATCCTGATCTGCTAAGTATAAAGAAAGCTGTTTATTAATAAGCCACCCCATAAATTTCTCTATCATTAATAAATTTTCAGATCCCAATACAGGTTCCTTCAAGCCCAAAAACATCGATGATAAATGAGACAAGATATCTTGTTCAATCATCGATACTAACCTCGTATCATCTTTCTGAAACAACTGAATATAAGAACCCACTCCGTCTTGACAATCCATAGACGCCAACGTACAGGTCTCTGTTTGTGTCCATTTAAAAACAACAGGCACCCCCAACTGCTTTGAAAAATACTCTGATAAATGTATCATCAATTGAATCATCACTATCGACGTCACCATTTACCTTCCTCCTCTCTGAAAAGATTCAACAACAAAGGTAACACGTCGATTAATACCTCGATTTTCTGAGGTATCATTTGGCACCAAGGGGCGAGTATCAGCATAGCCAATCGCTCTTAAATGTCGTGGATTAACCCCATGCTTAACCAAAAAATCTAACACTTCAACAGCACGTATACTCGACAAGGCCCAATTATTTTCAAATTTATTCGTATGAATAGGCACATTATCGGTATGCCCTTCAATCGACACAAAATAACTTTTTTCTTTAAAGGAACGAGCCAAAACAGCTAACACAGTATCTGCCTTAGATTTTATATCAACCTCACCTTGATCAAACAATAAATCCTGTTTAATCTGAATAAATATTCGATCAGCCTGTTTAGACAATGTCACCTTCTCGCCTAAATTCTTAGCCTGAACATTTGATTGCAAGGTATTTAATAACACATCTAAATCATCTGCCTCTACAATTGTACTAGATTCACCCGCCAACTGATTAGTGATAGAACTAGATGCTTCTTGTAATTTGACACTATCAATCGTTGAAATAGACACAATATACGCAAACAAAACCAACAACAAGGTGATCATATCTGACCAAGAAACAAAAAAATTATCAACCTCATCTATTTTAGCCTCTATCATGACCTCGCCTTTTCACCCTTCTGTTTCTTCCATTTGTGTTGATAAAATAGCTGCAATTTTTCCTCCACCATAAAGCTATTTTCACCCCTCGAAATAGCCAAAATACCCACCATCAACAACTCTTCATACAAGGCCTTTTCATAACTAAATAATTGCAAACGCCCTGCAATAGGCAAAAACACCATATTACTTAAAACAATGCCATAAAATGTGGTAATCAATGCCATCGACATACCCGGCCCCACCGCCGAAGGATCATTCAAATTAGAGAGTAACTTCACCAAACCAATCACTGTTCCCAACAAACCAAAAGCCGGTGCATATTTCCCCAAGGTATTAAATAAATGAATATCCAACTGATCTTTTTTAGAAATAAAAGTAATATTCTGCTCCATGAGCTTCTGTAACTCTTCAACGGAATTATGATCAATCATCAACTGTAAATTGGTTTTTAAAAATAGCGACTTAATACCCTTCAACTCTTCAACCAAAGACCGTCGACCTTGCTCCTTGGATTTTTTAGCTAAGGCAACCAATAATTCTATATCTTTTGACGGATTTATACGTTGTAAAGAAAAAACCCGACACAACAATACAGGCATCAACAAAATACGTTTAAAGGGAAATGTAGCCAATGTTGCCGCAAAGGTACCCCCCAAAACAATATATAAAGAATCCACTTGATAAAACAACGTCAAAATCTGTTCCATCCCAATCGCATGTTCCATCACATAAAAACCAAAAATAAAAGCAATCAACAACGACAAACTCATGAAGGGTCCTCCAATGTTTTAATGTCTCGAACAACAGAAATAAATTTAGAAATAACCGCCTGTTTAGCCGCTTTATCCAAACCTTGAACATAGGCCCCTTCTTCAGCCACCATCCCCAAAATACGATCCGTCAACTTAAGTTGAAGTTGACTTAAGACATTTTTAGGCACCTGACTCAATAAAACAGCCAATTCTTTCGCATCCACAAAAACATCCAACACCCGATTTAATTGTGCCGAATCTAAATGTTTCAAATCACTCAATTTAAACATCTTAGACTCCACATCTTTCCAATCAATATCCACAGCAAGTTGTTTAAAACGCTTCACTAATGCTGGCGAACTTTGCTCTAAAATCTGCGCTAATTCAAAATTACTATCCCCGTCATCCAAGCGTTCTTCTTCTTCATCAAAACGGTCTAACATAAAACTAGTGAATTCATCCAATAATAAAACACTGCTCGTATTAATTTTGACATAAAAAAATAAAATTTGTTCTGATACTTCTATCGAAAATAAACGAAGCAAGGCAATAACATCCTCTTTTGTTGCCAATTTACATAATAATGCCAAAGCTAAATACGATTTTTCATCTGCTAACTCTTGAAAAAAGGACGTTGGAAAAACACGCAACAAACTTTTTTTATTTAAAAGAATATCTTCTTTAAAACGAACACGATTCTCTGATTCCGAATCAATCGAATCAATAAATTCCGGTCTAACCATCATATCTTTTTTTTCAATTAACACACGATAACTATCCTCAATCAACGATTGTATCTGATCTTCAGAAAAACAAGGTCGATCTTCAACCATACTCGATAAAGAAGACATCTTATCTGAAGGAAGAGATTTCAAAAAACGATCCCCCAACCCCTTTTCAAATTCATCTAAAAACAAAATAAATCCCAATGCTTTACGATGGTTATTAGACACATCTAACGAAACTGACCCTTTTGAAAAATGCCTTACTTCATCCATATATCCAACAACTCCTTGACCTTATCCGGATCAGACTTAGCAAACTCTAACAATTGCTGCTTCTTATCCTCCAAGGTCACCTCAGGACTAAGCTGAGGTTCAGGTTTTACATCATCCTTTTGTTCAACTTTAGGTCGTTTAAAATAAGCAAGTAACACTCTATAAACCATATTAAGTAACACCATAGCACCCAATACAGCCAAGATAACAAACACATAGGTCTTGTACTGATGCGCAAAATCCCATAGTTTTTTGTACCACTTACTATGTAGTCGAAAGCGAAAACGTTGAATGATTAAACGATTTTCTTTAACATCACGAACCCCCAATCCATTCATCAAAAGAGTCTGTAATTTCTCGTCAGAAATAATAGTTGAAGAATCCTCACTTAGTAAAACAAAAACATGTTGATAAAGTGGCTTATACTTAGAAATCACACGCCGTGATGTTTCCGTATCCACTAAAAATTTTTCATTGAAACGTTTTTCATTCGAGACCACCTTTGTTTCTGGCAGTACCATATTTTTACGAGATTGATAAATATCAATATACGAATCTTTATCAGGCATAAGTTTAGAAAATCCTGGCATAGATAAATCACGATTTTTAATCACATCAGGAACAACTATATCTACAGGAACACGATTATTAACAATATCAACCCCATCAACAACACGAATCTTATGCGGTCTGTTAACAATTTTTTCCACATTATACTCTTCCATATCCAAGCTAACACTCACGACAACTCTATACGTTGAAGAAGGTAAAAATGTATTTAAAATATCTGTTACTTTTGAGGTTAAATGTTGTTCATACTGCGTTTTAATACGCTGAGCTTCACTATAAAAAACAGCATTATAATCTAAAACAAAAAAGCTTAGCCCAATACAAACAAATAAAACAAAAAGAAATATAGTCTTGCGCATAAAGGATACAATATCCAAATAGCAAAAGATCTAAACAAAAATTTATTTAAAAAAAACTAAAAAAATCAATCTCAATAAATGTAATCCATAATAGCTGTCAAAACCAGCTCCTTCGACCGCTCAAAATCAGAACAAACAACATCCACAAAAGAGCGTTCTTTTTCCAAATCAACAATCAACACATTAAAAGGCGCTGAAATATCTTTTAACTGTGTTGCTTCTAACTCTGTTAATCCACGAATAGAGGTAATAAACACCATCCCCGCATCCAAAAATGCATAACCAATATCCAATAACTGACGAAACATATCTTGACGAAGCTCCGAAATTGACAAAGCATCCGTATCCATCATTCTCAAAAATTGAAAGCCATAACGATACACCTGAATCTCCTTATCAAACAAGGTCTTCTCAAGATCCATCCCCACATCCGAATAAGCAGATCGTTTAACATTACCTGTTAAGACAAGTAACAAAGGTTTATGCTTATTTTTTACACATCGATCCTTCGATAAAACCAAGCCCTTACTCCAATATTTATTGCGTTCTTCTGCATAACGAACCGCCCAACTCTCTTGTCCAACACAGTCTTCAATAAGCCCCATCCCAACAGTATTATTTTGCTGTCGGTCAATAATAATAAAAGAACCTAAATGGGGATTTTGGGCATAGGCTTCATAAGGAATATCTTGATCAAATTCACAAACACATTGTCCGATTTCATTTAAAACAAAAGAATCCGCTGAAGTCTTATCTAAGGTATTAATATCTAAACGATACTCCACAGATTCAAAACGCCCCGACAACAACTTTGCCCGCGTTTTAATCCAATACAAATGCCCCGTCAACATTGCAGATTCAGACATCCATAATAAGGTCACACGAAAACGGTGCCCCAAAGACACCTTAGACGCATTGGAAACTAAGATATCCCCACGAGAAATATCTATTTCATCCTCTAAGGTAATCGTCACAGACTGACCACATTGAGCCTCCTTCAACTCCTTCTCAAAAACAACAATAGACGCAACTTTACTTTGCTTTTCAGCTGGCAATACGGTGATATCATCACCTACAGCAACAGATCCTGTCGTAATTTGACCTGCAAAACCACGAAAATCTAAATTAGGTCGATTCACCCACTGTACTGGCATCGAAAAAGGCTCCTGTGTTGTTTCGGTATTTAAAGGAACAGTCTCTAAATAATCAATCAACGAAGGCCCCTGATACCATGGCATCTTTTCACTAAGGTTCGTCATATTATCACCCTTTAACGCCGACAAGGGAATACTCTGCACATTTTTGATCCCAATCTGAGTCGCAAACACTTGATACTCATCACAAATCTGTTGATACACAGACTCTTGATAATCAACCAAATCCATTTTATTAATCGCTAAAACAATTTTGTTAACCCCTAACAAATTCACAATCGTTGAATGTCGTCGTGTTTGAGTCATGATACCTTGACGTGCATCTACCATCAAAATCGCCAATTCTGCAGTCGAAGCCCCCGTGGCCATATTACGGGTATATTGTTCATGACCCGGTGTATCCGCCACAATAAATTTCCGCTTCTCCGTCGAAAAAAATCGATACGCCACATCAATAGTGATACCCTGTTCACGTTCAGACGCTAATCCATCAACCAACAAGGCAAAATCCATATCATCCCCCTGTGTCCCCATCTTTTTAGACTCTTGTTCCAACGCCGCCAACTGATCTTCATAAATCAATTTAGACTCATATAACAAACGCCCAATCAAGGTAGATTTTCCATCATCCACCGATCCACAGGTAATAAAACGCAACAAACTTTTATATTCTTGCTTCTCCAAATAAGCCAAAATATCCGTCTCAATAAGCGATGACTGATGTGACACTAACCCTTCTCCTTTTGTTTAATACGATATAATTGAAAAAACACTAAAAATACCCCTCTTGCTTTTTAATTTCCATAGACGCGCCACTATCCTGATCAATTACACGTCCTTGACGCTCTGATGTTTTGGTTAACAACATTTCTTGAATAATCTCAGGCAAAGTAGCTGCAGTCGATTCAATTGCACCCGTCAACGGATAACAGCCCAACGTACGAAAACGAACAACCTTCTGTTCTATTTTTTCACCTTTTTCTAAAGGCATGCGATCATCATCCACCATAATCCATGTCCCATCCCGAAAAACTACCGGGCGTTCTTTGGCAAAATACAACGGAACCATAGGGATATTTTCCAAATAAATATATTGCCAGACATCCAATTCCGTCCAATTAGACAAGGGAAAAACACGAATCGATTCCCCCGGTTTTTTCTTTGTGTTATACAAAGACCACAACTCTGGCCGCTGATTTTTAGGATCCCAACGATGCTGAGCTGAACGAAAAGAAAAAATTCGTTCCTTCGCACGTGATTTTTCTTCATCCCGCCGTGCGCCACCAAAAGCTGCATCAAAGTGATACTTATCCAAAGCTTTTTTCAAAGCCTGAGTTTTCATAATATCTGTATGTACAGCCGAACCATGACTAAAAGGCCCTACATTTTGTTCAACCCCATCTGGATTAATATACACAATCAAATCAAGGTCATAATCTTTGGCCAATTGATCCCTAAATTGAATCATCTCTTTGAATTTCCAACGAGTATCAATATGCATAATAGGAAAAGGTATTTTAGCGGGATAAAATGCTTTTCGTGCTAAATGTAACAAAACCGAAGAATCTTTCCCAATCGAATAAAGCATCACGGGATTATCCGTTTCTGATACTACCTCTCGCATAATATGAAGACTATCTGCTTCTAACTGCTGCAAATGCGTCAATGTATGTTTTCTACTGGTCATCTTATTCCTTCCCTTCTTTTTTACTTCCCACATGCAACCCACATTCTCTCTGCTTTGGATCTTCCCACCACCAACGACCAGAACGAAAATCGTCACCATCCGGAACAGCTCGTGTGCAAGGTGCACAACCTATACTAGGAAACCCTTTCTTATGCAAACGGTTATAAGGGATATCATGTGACTCAATAAACTCCCAAACAGCCGTCGTCGTCCAATGCAACAAAGGATTTACTTTCACCATATCATACTGATCATCCCAATTTAACACACTTAACTGATGACGCGTCACAGACTGTTCAGAACGAAGCCCTGTCATCCAGGCTTTTTTTCCCTCTAAGGCACGACTCAAAGGCTCAATTTTACGCAGCTGACAACACTGTTTCCTATTTTCAATACTCTCATAAAACAAATTTGGTCCCTTTTCAGCCACCATTTTTTGAATAGCAAGTTGATCTGGAAAATATACCTGATATGAAAAATTATATTTAGACATCGTCTCCTGCATGACATCATAGGTTTCTTGATGCAAGCGACCCGTATCCAAGACAAAAATAGAAGCATTAGGTTGTTGTTTTAATAGCTCATAGGTCAATACCTGATCCTCCATACTCAAACTAGACGCAAGCACAACATCCTCCCCAAAGACCTCTAACAATTGGGTGACAATAGACGTCAAATCTAAAGTTTCAAAACACGCCTGTTTCTCCGACACAAAGGTATTGGCCATCAGATATGATACTCCAGTTTCACCCTCCCCAAAGCAATACGATTCCACACACGTTCATGAATATAGTAAAGAAACATCTTAGCAAAAAACTCCACAAAACCAATTGATAACGCTGCCGTAACCTCCCCTGTAATGATATAAGCAATACACACTGTTGTTACAGTCGCTGTAATACGCCACGAAAAAGCCTTCACAATACTACGATAAACCTTCTCCACCATTTTTTAACCTTTTTGAACACGAATCAACCAATGACCCTCAGTTTCTTTTTGTTGCACAAGAATCTTATGTCCTTCTAATTTCAATGAATTAGGGACATTCTCAATAGGCTCTCCATCATCTAATAGCACATCCATCAAGGCACCCGTTGCCAATGTTTCTAACACCAATTTTGCCTTCACAAAATTCATCGGACACCCAACCCCTCGATAATCCTTCAAGATAACCTCAGACTGATCAACGGTTTTAAGCGCAGGTTGTTCGTTAGGTTCGACTTTAAAACGTAAGGAGTCGTCCATACTTTTATATAACCCCTCAACTGAATCAGCCAGCGCTAACACCTGTTCTTTTTTATCAATCAATGCCGCTTCGTCCTGCTTTTTAGCAGCATCCAGAACCGCCATAAAATCCCCTTCTATTAAGCCAGCCGTCACAAAATGTTTGGCAAACAAGCTAAAACATTGTTCCTCGTTTTTAGCATCCAAACCCCGCGTCACTAACAACATCCGTGAACTATGAAACATAATGTTATACAACAACGGCGCAATATAAGACGCCTCTTCTAATTCTTTTTTTGCCAGTTCTACTGATTTCCGATCCACATTAATCATATCAAACATCCCTGCTGAACATTCCGCTGTCCCCATTTCATCCAAAGACAAAGGTCGCTTAGCCCCATGATCAATATAAAATCGTTTATCTTCCTGTAAGGTGGGCACTTCTTTGTACTGTTCACACAAAGATTTAATCAAAGAAACACCCTCCTGTTCTAAATAATCATGATAGTCCTTAAAATCATCACGTTGCTCAAGATAATCCTCTAAAAACGCATACACAAAATCCGGAATATAATGAGAAGCCACCTCGCCCATTTTCTTAGCATACTCTGTTTTACCTTCACCTGTTTTAGCACCAGCTAACACATAATAAGCCGGATACAACTGGCCTTCCTTACGACTAATTTTTCCAAAAAAGCCCAAATCAGCAACATGATGCATGCCACAGGTATTAGGACACCCCGACATATTCAAACGAAAATCCGACAAGGCATCCAAATTCAAGTTCCCCTTAGCCAATCGCTCATGAATAGCGACAGACAATCCACGCGGCAAACAAATCCCTAATTTACAGGTCTGCGCACCCGTGCAATTGATCATATTACCAATAAAGGCAGAACGATCAGCCAACGTTTGCTGCATATCCTCAATAATCTGAAACAAATTTGGCAAATAAAGCTCTGGAATATTACGTAAACGCATATTTTGATCTCGGTCACAACGAATACAATTATCACCAAAATGGGCTAAAAAATCACAAAGCAACTCAGCATCCTTACTTAACAAGTCTCCCAGCAACAAAGGCAACTTAACTGAAACTAACCCTGATTGCTTTTGCACAAACACATAGCGTTTTTTCCATAATTCAAAAGCCATACTATCCAAGCTAAGTGGTGTTAATTCGCAAGGTTCTGCTTTATTATCTATCTCAACAATCTCAAGATCTAAGGAGCGATCATCCACTAATTGCGTATATTCTTCTTTAAAAAGTCGTACAAATTCTTCCCGATCTAATTTTTTCCACAAAAACTTTAAACGACTCGAATATTTACTACGACGATTACCATGTTTATCAAACATCACTTTTAATGCTTTTGTAACTTGATAAATTTTCACATCAGGAACAAAGTCCATTAACAAATGTCCAACCATAGGCTTCGCTCCCATGCCCCCCGCACAATACACCGAAAATCCTTTTTGTCCCTCTTTCATGGTCGCCACAAAACCCAAACACGTTGCCTGTGTATAGGACGTATCCTTAGGACCATTAGAAAACGCAATTTTAAATTTACGCGGCAAATTCCATGAATCCCCTTCTGAAATCATACGAGACGTTAAGGCAATCGCATAAGGATCCACATCAAAAACCTCATCTGGATCTACACCCGAATTAGCCGAAGTTAAGATATTACGAATCGTGTTACCCCCTCCACCTTTTGAACTCAAACCAACGGTTCTCAAGCCCCTAATAACCTTCATCACATCCTGAATCAAAACATTATGAACTTGCACCTCTTGCCGAGTCGTAAAATGGACTTCCGAACTACCATATAACTGTCCTAACTCCGCCACTTTTTTAAGTTGAACCGGGGTAATACCACCCGCTGCACAACGTATGCGTATCATGTAGGTATGTTCTTGACGCTGTTCATAAACCCCATGCGCCACACGAATAGCTTTAAATTTTACGGGATTAATATCTCCGGTAGCAAACCCCAACAAATCTTTTTCAAACTGATCTTCTTCGGCAGATAATGTCTCTGGAATTTCATAAAAACGCATATTCATCCTCCTTTTTTAATATCTAAAACAACTTCCGATACATGAACTTCCTGCTCGGACGGCTTTTTAACTCTAAACGCTTTCAACTCTGGTTGATCATTCAACAAAGACATAATCAAATAAATAGACTCAGGGTCATTAAATAAATGTACATCTTCTGCTGACAAACGTGCTGGAGAAGCAGGATGACTATGATAAACACCTAATAATTTTTCACCTTTCGCACGGGCCTGTTTCATCACCGCAAATTGTTCCTTGGGATCAAACGAAAAATGTTCGTCACTGTTATCCACATTGGTCATAGGATAAAAACTCGTGACCTCATAATCTTTTGCACCCAAATAGCCACATGATTCTATGGGTGCCAAGGAGAAAGCATGCGACTTTATGTCCTTATAAATAGACTCTGGTAGGGTTAATATTTCTTGTTTTATCATGTTAAATCACAGGCCTTTTGTTCAAAATCTACCAAGCTATCAATCTTCAAACGATCCGGATTCGGCTTCACTTTGACAGTACGAAAGTTCATTTTTAAGGCATCAAAAATAAGTAAGCGATTGGTTAATAAGTCGCCTTTGCCAATAATAAATTTCAATGCTTCTGCTGCTTGAATGGTTCCCAACATCCCCGCAATCGCCCCAAAAACACCTGCCTGCGAACAACTAGGAACAGCATTAGGTGGCGGAGGCTCTTTAAATACACATCGATACGATGCAGAGCCTGGCACATAGGTCATTGTTTGACCATCAAAACGCAAAATACCTCCATGTGAAAAAGCTTTCTTACCCATTACACAAGCATCATTTACCAAAAACTTAGCCGGAAAATTATCTGTCCCATCAATGACAAAATCATAGTCCTTGATAATATCCAAGGCATTGTCTGCTCGAAATAAATCCTTCATCGCATGAACCTTCACATCGGGATTAATCTGAGCAATTTTCTCTTTCGCAGACAACACCTTATCCTTTCCGACATCCGGTGTAAAATGAATCACTTGCCGTTGCAAATTACTCATATCCACCACATCTCCATCAATCAAGCCCAAGGTCCCTACGCCTGCTGCAGCCAGGTACAAGGCCGCAGGGGCCCCTAAACCACCCGTCCCCACAATCAATACTTTCGCATTTAATATTTTCTCCTGACCAGCACCTCCCACATCCTGCAAAATAATGTGTCTAGAATAGCGCTCTATTTGTTCCTCATTCAACGTCATAACGTAACCTCCATATTTGTAAGTCTATCCAGATAACTCGTCATACAAGATCCTCCATGGCATTCTGAAAATCAGCAATAATATCCTCTGGATGTTCCAAGCCAACAGACACACGCAGCAAATCCTCATACACGCCTGCCGCTTTCTGATCTTCTGGAGAAAGATCACGATAAATAGTCGATGCAGGATGAATCACCAATGTCTTTGCATCTCCCAAATTAGCCAAATTCTTAACCATTTTAAGGGCATTAACCACCTGATAAGCCATTTTTGGGGTCTTAAGGCGAAAACTAAGCAAGCCTCCAAATCCATACCTCATTTGCTGCTTAGCAATTGGATAACCCTCATCATTTGCTAAACCAGGATAAGCCACAGATTCAACTGCTGGATGATCCTGCAAAAACAAGGCTAATGCCATGGCATGATCGCAATGTGCCTTCATTCGAAAAGCCAAATGCTCAAAGCCTTGGGCCAACAAAAAGGCATTAAAGGGACTTAATACGGCGCCTTTATTACTACGTAAACGTTTACAACGATTCACAAAAGCCAACAACCCATATTGTTTTGCCAACGTTGCAATCTTTTCACTTTTAGACACACGCCAATCAAAATGTCCTAAATCCACAATCAATCCGCCAATCGCAGACCCTGCACCCGAAATCCATTTCGTTGCCGAATGCCATACAACATGTACACCCAAGGCCTTCGCTGACATCAAGTAAGGAGTCGTGACTGTCGCATCCACCACAAGAGGAATACCTGATTCATTGGCCACCGACACCAATGCCTTCAAATCCGGGACATCACACTTAGGGTTCCCAATACTTTCACAAAAAATTGCCTTCGTTTTATCACTAATAGCCGCACGATACTGCTCCACATCACAGGTATCCACAAACGTCACCGTAATACCCTGATTTTCAGCAACTTCTTTTAAAAGATAATACGTACCACCAAAAATACTTTTAGAGGAAACAATCTCATCTCCGACACTTGCCAAGGATTCAATTAAGATAGCCATAGCCGCCATCCCAGACGCTGTTGCAACTGCAGCACGACCATCTTCCACTAAGTTCACATGCTGTTCTAAGGCAACCACAGATGGATTTGCAATACGGCTATACACATAGCCAAAATCCCTCCCATGAAACACATTCGAAATTTGTTCAGCGCTGTCATGAGCAAAAGCCGCAGACAAGGAAATAGGCACATTACTAGCACCCGTTTCTAAATCCTTTTCAAAGCCACCATGAACCAGCTTTGTTTCAAGCTCTGCGTCTTTTTTGGGCACCTTTAGATCATTCCTCCACCCATAAAATATAAAAACTCAATTTCATCACCTTCTTTTAAGGACGTTGTTTCAAAGGTATCACGTTCCAACATCTCCCCGTTTAATTCAACAGAAACCATATCTGGCATCTTAACCTCTTTGACGGTCAACAAGTCTGTCACCGTCAGTGTCTCCCTATCTATCGTTTCCTCTTCTCCATTAATTTTTAACTTCATGTTTTTTACCTCCTAGTCTTGAAATAATAAGGTACTCAAGTACCGTTCTGAAAAATCACATAAAATCGTGACAATGGTTGTTCCAGGATACTGTTTTGCAAGCTGCTGAGCTGCATAGACATTCGCGCCACTCGAAATCCCTACCATTAATCCTTGCTCTTTCACCAAACGACGCGCCATATCCAAAGCAGCCATATTCGACACACAACACACCTCATCAACGACATCTCGATTTAAATTCTTCGGGACAAAGCCAGCACCGATCCCTTGAATCATATGCGGCCCCGGCTCACCTCCCGATAACACCGGCGAATCTTCAGGTTCAACCGCAATCGCCTTAAACGACGCTTTTTTTGATTTAATAACCTCCGAAACCCCAGAAATAGTCCCTCCAGTCCCAACACCCGCCACAAATATATCGATCTTCCCTTCAGTATCAGCCCAAATTTCCTCCGCCGTTGTTTTTTTATGAAAGTTTGGATTTGCCGGATTATCAAACTGACTCGGCACAAACACATCTTCCCGTGTATCAACCAATTTCTGACATGTATCCAATGCCCCTTTCATCCCTAAATGAGCAGATGTTAAGACCAATTCAACTCCCAATCCTTTCAAAATCTTACGTCGCTCCAAGCTCATAGACTCTGGCATGGTTAAAATAACCTTATAGCCCTTAACCGCTGCAATAAACGCCAAACCAATCCCTGTATTACCCGAGGTTGCTTCTACAATCGTCATCCCTTTTGTCAATTTCCCACTTTCCTCAGCCTCTTCAATCATGCCCAATGCAGCCCGATCTTTAACAGATCCACTGGGGTTTAAAAATTCACATTTTCCATAAATATCAGCACCAGCCTCTTTCGACAATTTGTCCAAATACAACAAGGGCGTATTACCGATTAAATCTAAGGGACTTTTCTTTTTCATTTTATATACTGTAGCTTAACACAGACGCTGCTTTCTGTTGATAGCTCCACAACTCCTTTAAGGTCACCCGAAACAAAGCCCGAATATCCACTATCTGTTGGTCAAAAAAACCTGATAGCCCAGATACTTTTTCTCCATCAGGCAACACCTTTAAAGGACCCTCAAAAACTTCCATAATATCGTCTAAATAAATCAACTCCAAGGGTTTAATCAACACATAGCCTCCACGACTCCCCCTCAAACTTTGAACAATACCCGCCTTTTTCAAGCCCGAAAAAACCACTTCCAAATACTTAATAGACAACTGCGTCTGATTCGCAATCTCCTTTACCTGAATAGGGATACCAACAGGCTGTTGATTCATCACAAACAAGGCTTTTAGGGCATACATCACTTTTTGACTCAAGATACTCATACTACTAAATTCCCATATAATTTATAGGAATTAAACCAAAAAGCACAACATTCGTCAATAGCTCTCTTTCTAAGACGTGCATAATTCGCTACCATGCACAATATGAAAACCAAAAAAGCCATCTTCCTCGACCGAGACGGGGTCTTAATCACAGATACAGGTTACATAAACCACCCAGATAAAATTCAATGGCTATACAAAGTTCCTGAAGCTCTGCAATTATTTAAAAAAGCTGGATACCTCCTCATCGTCATCAGCAACCAAAGCGGTATCGCTCGCCGCTATTTTAATGAAAAAACCGTCAACAACATCCACCAACACATGAATCAACACCTCAACACCTACAACTCCCAAATCACACACTTTTACTACTGCCCACATCATCCTGGCAATAATATCCCCACCGAGATCAAAAAAAATAACCCCTATATCAAAACTTGCCACTGCCGAAAACCAAACCCCGGCATGATACTACAAGCCCAAAAAGACTATACGATTAATCTATCTCAAAGTTATTTAATTGGAGACAAAACAGGTGATATCCAAGCAGGAAACAGCCTAAACATCAAAAGCATTGCTGTATTGAGCGGCCAAGAACAAACATTTGAATCAACTAAAACATGGGCAGTATGTAAAAATCTTTGGGAAGCAAGTCAGTCCATAATAAATAGTACGTAAACAAAAAAAGGGCGTGTCTATTTAAACTCAGATCTACCCCCCCTCTCATTCCAGCAAAAAACCAACCGAAATATATGCTAAAGTAACACATATGACCCAACAAAAAACACCCCCAACCGTCATCATTGGCGCAGGTGCATCTGGATTTTTTGCTGCTATCCAACGAAAAAAAACAGCCCCAAACCAAGACATCATTATCCTTGAAAAAAGCTCAAACGTTTTAGAAAAAGTACTCCTATCCGGAGGGGGACGCTGCAATGTCACGCATGCTTGTTATGACCCCCAAACTCTCTGCAGCTACTATCCCCGTGGCAACAAAGCCTTACGCAGTGTTTTTGAACGTTTTGATTGTCAAGACACCCTTAAATGGTTTGAAAAACATGGCGTAAAACTCAAAACAGAAGCCGATGGGCGCATATTCCCTGTCAGTAACCAAGCACAAGACATCAAAAACTGTTTACTCAGTACCGCCAAAAAATTAGGCATTAAAATCTGGACAAACTACCCTATCACTTCCATCAAAAACGTAGACCACACCTTTGTAATCAACAGCCAAAAACACAGCCCTTTACTCGCCCAACAACTCATCCTCGCAACTGGCAGTAATCGATCGGGCTACAAACTCGCTCAAGATTGTGGCCTAAAACTCATCCCCCCTATCCCCTCTTTATTTTCCTTCAAAACAGACGATACACAACTACAATCACGACAAGGGCTCAGTGTTCAACACAGCTCAATCACATTAAATCTAGCTCCCAAACAACCCAGTAATGGCCCTATTTTAATCACCCATTGGGGCTTAAGCGGTCCCGCAATCATCACACTTTCCGCCTGGCAAGCCCAAACACTTTACAAACATCGCTATCAGGCAATGTGTAAAATCAATTGGCTAGTCAAATACCCACAGGAAACTATCTTAAAAACACTTCTCACAAACAAAGACATCCACAAAAACAAACGTTGTACATCACTCAGCCCTTTCAAAGAAATCCCTTTACGTCTATGGGAATACTTTTGCCAAAAAATAAACTTAGATCCTAGTCAAACATGGCAAACACTCCAAAAAAAACAGCTATACAAACTTCTCGATATATTGACACAACAACAATTAAGCATCACAGGAAAAGGGCCCTTCAAAGAAGAATTCGTTACCTGTGGAGGCGTGGACCAAAAAGCCATTAATTTCAAAACAATGGCAAGCAAACACAACCCAAATTTATTTGTTATCGGCGAACTGTTAGACTGCGACGGAGTCACCGGCGGATTCAACTTTCAACAAGCTTGGGCAACAGGATGGATAGCCGGCAACGCAGCCTATCTATGAGTCTATCCCGACACCGTATAACAAGGTTCTTGTCCCTCTGTTGCCTCATGTAAACCATCTATCGTTTCCTTCATCATCTTTAACAATGGCTCTAAAGACTGTATGTTTAAATTAAAAGAATCCTGCTCCAAAGACTTCACCAAGCTACAAATCTCTTGAAAAACACGCTCTATTTCGACAAAAGCTCCGTCCCTTGTCTTAAAATCAACCAAGGTCCTCAACCCATTTTTAGCATCTTGACCTGCCTCTTTCCCCTCCACCAACCCATAAACTTCTCGCACATCATCTAAATATTGATACAATACCGTATATAATTCACCTATCTTTAAAACACGCTCTCGTAGTTGAGAAAAATTAGCCCGATCCTTTAGAGGCGAACAATGCAGCAGTAAATCCAAGGCAATTTTAAACAATGCTGTTTTCATTAAAGACTCATAATACCTCTCAAAACTATCTGACTGATCATAAGATCTTTCTAAATCATTCAATTGAGCATCTATCATGTGACACAAATCACTACGCACAGATTCAAACACAGCCTCTCCTGATTTTTCCAAGCTCAAAATACTCTTTAAGGCCTTTACAACATTCCAAGAAAAGAAATCAAGCGTTTTGCTAACACCCATTAAACGGTACAATGCAGGATAAGAACGCCTAATCAACGCCTCATCCGATATATCATCTGCATGAACAGACTGTTGAAGTCTTCTAAGAATCTCAATAACAGCCATCAAACGTGTATCAGCCTTCTCTATACACAAAACGTCTGCCCATAATCGACAAAATAAATCCCGAGCCCCTTTACCTGCTGCCTGAAGCAAAAAACGATCAGCAGTAACTAATGGTGCCCCTTCTAAAAAGCTTCGATCAGTCTCAAAGAGGCCCAAAAGGAGCGAAAAATCTTCCTTAACGTTTAAAGATTGACTAATTCTGCTTATTTGCGCATCAGTCAAAAGAGGTGACATCATCGGCACCTGAGAAGGAGAAGAACCTGAGGCATACATCCCCTCTAACCTATTTAATTCATGTGACAATTGATCCCCCGGCGCCTCCTTTAGAACATTCAAAAAATCTTTCAAGTCATTTAAACACTGACAGGACGAAGCAAGAAAATAAACGTTGTGACTACCTGAAACGCTCCCAAAAGCAGAAGCAGAAGCAGATTTAGCGACACAAACACCCGAAGAAACTCCCTTAACATCACTACTAACACCCGAAAAAAGAGCATGTGAAAATCGATGAACACCTACCCCTTCTTGAGAAATAACCGGACCTCGAGAATTTGGACGCGTAGATACGAAACAAGCTGAAACTAAACATCTTGAAACTTCGGATGGTAAAACACGACCTACAACAGATCTAATGAATAAATACAAAATACAAACTCCGTATAAAGGATTAAACAATATGTTAAAGAAAAGTTACAAAAATACCCCCAAAAAAGCAAGAAGATTTAAAAAATATTAAAAAAATCTATTTATTTAAAAAAGGAATTTAAGATCGCTAACACTACATGAAAATCCATCCCTAACTTCACCCAAATAAACAAATTGACCTCCACAAGGTCACAGTTAACGTAAAAAACAAAGTACGCTATACTATTCGCAGAAAAAAAGCTGAAGAAGACATGCGCAGACATAACAGCATGCTAAGAATAAAAAGGAGAAACCATGAGCCTAAATATTTATTATGATAAAGACGCAAATCTAGAAGACATCCAAAACAAACATATCGTCATCATCGGGTATGGCAGCCAAGGTCACGCCCATGCACTAAATTTAAAAGATAGTGGCGTTACACAGATCACAATCGGTCTTCGTAACGGATCTAGCAGCGCTGAACGTGCCCAAAAAGCCGGGTTTGACGTTCAAGAACCTACAGAAGCTGTAAAAAACGCTGATATTATCATGCTCCTAGCACCTGATGAGCATCAAGCAGATATCTATAAACAAATTGAAGCAAACATAAAAAAAGGAGCCGCCCTCGCGTTTGCCCATGGCTTAAACATCCACTTCAAACTCATTCAAGCACGTCCAGACCTAGACGTCTTTATGACTGCCCCCAAAGGCCCTGGCCACACTGTAAGAAGTGAATATCTGAAAGGAGCTGGTGTTCCTTGTTTAATTGCAATGGCTCAAGATGCCACAGGTAATGCCAAAAACTTAGCCCTCGCATGGGCATCTGGTGTCGGTGGTGGCCGTTCAGGCATTATCGAAACCACCTTCAAAGACGAATGTGAAACAGATTTATTTGGCGAACAAGCCGTGCTTTGCGGTGGTGTTACTGCCTTGATGCAAGCAGGATTCGAAACCCTTGTCGAAGCAGGTTACCCGCCTGAAATGGCCTATTTTGAATGCCTACATGAAATGAAACTTATTGTAGACTTAATTTACGAAGGTGGCATGGCCAACATGCGCTATTCGATCTCTAATACAGCTGAATTTGGCGATTACAGAACAGGACCAGACATCATTACTCCTGAAACAAAAGCCCGCATGAAAGAGGTCTTAAAACGCATTCAAAGTGGCGAATTCACCCAAGAATTCATGGACGACTGCAAAAATGGTGCTAGCAAGATGAACAAATGGCGCGAAAAAACACGTGCACATCAACTAGAAGAAACAGGATCTAAACTCAGAAAGCTAATGCCTTGGATTAAAGCCAATAAAGTTGTACAAGAAACCTCTGCATAAAGCATTATTGACATTGTTTTTAATGAACCTATTTGAGTACTCCAAACTCAACAATTGCCAAGAGGTCATCCAACATCAACGTTAGATAAAACATATCAAAGGATAAATAGTGACCTCTTGGTTGATCAAGTAATGATCTTAGAAGGGTAATTCTTGTTTGTAATTGATTCAAGCCTCTCACAATAAATACCCACTACGAAAAAAAACATTCGCTAATTACAGCTTAGATGAAAGATTTTTAAACAACTCCTTGATCTAGCTCTGCTCTTCTTTGTTCCAGAACATCAATCTCTGCCTTTATACGGTTATAGATTTTTAAAACAAGAAAAACACGTGAACCCGCATCAAGCATAAGAATGTTTTGGATCATGGTATCTACCGCTTTACGTGGATCTAAAGATATAGACTTAGGCGTTTGAAACGAATCTGATTGCTCCCGTAAAACACGCTCAATCCTATCATAAGCTTCTTGATGCCCTGACTGAGAAGAGAGAAAATCATCAAGAATAAATTGTACTTGAGCATCTATATCTGACACTCTTGGTTGTTGTTGTTGTTGTGGTGGTGGTGGTGGTGGTGGTGGTGATGGTAAACTCTCAATCTCATCACAAGTTGTATTGACACTATCATCTATAAATTTTTCGTACCTATAGCACTCTTCTCTTAATCTTGTTACTTCTTCATAAGATTGTTCAATTTTTGCATTCTTGACAGCTATTATCCATGAATGAAAAACGTTAAGGCAAAGTTGTTCATTTCTTGAGCGTAACATTAATGCTAGGGATTTTGATCTAGCAGTTGCTAATTGTCTTCCAGATTTAACTTTTTCTACAGAGCTTTCTACCATTAGTCTCGAAAGTTCTTTTGTCAAACTATCACATTCATTTTGTAAGCCTCCTTCTTTTACACCTTGTTTTGCAAGCAATAATTTTAGCTCTGATATCCTAGCCTTTGCTGCTTTTTGTTCTGCTCTAAGAGATGTAAGGTCTTTGATATGTTGTAATTGAAGTGTTTCACGATCTAATCTAAGTTCATCAACTTCTTTTTGTAATCCTTCTACTGTTGTTGTCTCTTCAATTGCTGATATTTGAGAATTTACTGGTCTTAATACTTTCATATCTTCTTTTAATAACCTTAATATCCTCATATTATCAGACGTATAATCTGGTATACTTGTTACATGTTGTCCAAAAAAACCCCTTATCAGGCAATCTTGTATATTTTTATCCAACAAAACCAAACAACCCTCTACTTCATCCTTTAACGTTTGATATGCACTTTTAAGCCTTAACCCCTCTGTATGCCTTTTCCCACCACGAGCTACTCCTTCATTTGGTTCGCTATCCGGTGCAGATGCAAGTGCAGGTGCAGGTGCAGATGGGGCTACACCCCCTGTGAATCTATCTAGTCTTGCTGCAATTGCTACTTCTGCTGCTTTTGCTGCACTTGCTGCACTTGCTGCACTTGCTGCAATTGCTTCTTCTGCTGCTTTTGCTGCACTTGCTGCTACTGGCCGTGGTCCCTTCGGCACTGATGGGGGTAATACTGATGATGATGATGATGACATAATAAGTTTACCCTAATAAAAAAGTAACATAAATACAAAAAAATACATATAAAAACGTTTAAGACATCTATTTAACCAGAACAGGTCCCCTGGCTACAGCAGTCTCCTTCGGTATTTGTAAGTGCTCCTTTACTTAATTCATCACTTGTCGCCTGGCGTAATGACAACACTTTAACATCAAAATGCAAGGTTTGATCAGCTAAGGGGTGATTGGTATCTACCGTCACACTTTCAGCATCTACGGCGACCACTTCCGCAATCGTTCCCCCTTGTCCACCAACTTGAAAACGCGCTCCAACCTTTACATTTTCAGGAGAGTCAAATTGATGAAGAGGTACTTTCGATACATGTTCATCAGAACGAAGACCATAAGCATCCTCTGGTGCAACAGTAGCAACAAATGTATCTCCAGCTTTTTTCCCCTCTAATTCACGCTCAAGCCCTTTAATAATCATCCCCGAACCAAAAATAAATTGTAAGGGATCTTGCCCCTTAGAACTATCAATAACATCCCCCGCATCATTTGTAAGAGTATAATGTATATCTACAACAATATTTTTTGTTATCTTCATCATATGACCATCCTTTTTATATAGTCAACTAATATAGAATATTTTGTAAGAAAATGTAATGTTTTATGAAAAGTATTAAATAAAAATTTCTCCTTATTAACACAAGACTCGCTAAACACACATTGCCATTTTTTATTTATAAAAAATACCTAATAATACAATATGCCAACTAAATAAAAAGTAAAAAGTAAAATAGATACAGTAATTTACATAAAAATATCCTAAAAACATGATAAACTAAGCTAAATGAAACGAAAAGAACGAATTATCGTCGGTATGAGTGGAGGCGTTGACTCCTCTGTCACAGCCGCCATACTCAAAAAACGTGGATATGACGTCATTGGCATGACCATGCAACTACTTCCAAAAGAAGAAGAACGTCAATCTAAATGCTGCAATTTATCTGCTGTAGACGATGCCAAACGTGTTTGTGCTCAACTCAACATCCCCCACTACACCATCAATAGCCGCGCCACCTTTCAAGAAAAAGTCATTACCCCTTTTATCAACAGCTATTTAGCCGGCGAAACACCCAATCCCTGTGTTGAATGTAACCGCTATATCAAATTCGACGAACTTTATGCCCGTGCAAAAGATTTAGGCGCAACCTATATTGCAACAGGTCATTACTGCAAACGAACCCGTAGCCCTGACGGCCAACGTTATTTTTTAAAAAAAGCCAAAGACCACAGCAAAGACCAAAGTTATTTTTTGTACATGCTAAATTCACAACAACTCAAAAACATCTTATTCCCCCTAGGGAACTACCAAAAATCAGACATACGTGATATTGCCCTACACTATAAATTTAGAAATGCCACAAAACCTGACAGCCAAGAAATATGCTTTGTACAAGGCAGTTACAAAGATTACGTGACATCAAAACTTCCCGAAGCCCCAAAACCAGGCCCCATCATCAGCACAGATGGGAAGATATTAGGCCAACACCAAGGTATTCACGCCTATACTATTGGTCAACGTAAACGTTTAGGGATTTCAAGTCCTCATCCACTATATGTTCAAAATATACTCTCTGCCCAAAATACACTTGTGGTAGGAAACGCCAATGATATCACCCATACAAACATCCACCTTCAGCAATTCTCCACTGTAAACAACAGCCACTCTCTTCTTAACACAAACGTTGAGGTAAAAACACGCTACCAAATGACCCCCTTTCACGCCAAAGTACTCTCTATCCAAGAAAACACTGCCACGCTTTCCTTAGTCAAGGCACAAAATCAGGTCAGCCCTGGCCAATCTGCTGTTCTTTATAAAGGAGAATTTGTCTTAGGTGGTGGCGTTATCAGTCATAGACATACATAATCTGAACACGATACGTCTTTAGATTAACGCTAAAATAGTCAAATAAAAAAACCATCATATAACCTCCCCCTCAGAAAAATAAACGTCAAAAAAGCTATACCAAACTATCCCTTATTTGACCTGAAAGCACCCCCAACTCATCCTGATCCGCCAGCTGTGCATTCGCAAAGGTCAAATCACCAATGGACTGTATAGGCACCAAATGCACATGGGCATGCGGCACCTCTAAACCCGCCACCATCACCCCTATACGCTGACAAGGCACAATTTTTTCAATGGCTTTCGCAATAGGTTTAGCAAAACACATAATATCGCCCAACAATATATCATCTAAATCAAAAATATAATCAATTTCTTGCTTTGGAATCACCAAGGCATGCCCCTTAGCAATAGGCCGAATATCCAAAAAAGACAAAAAACGCTCATCTTCTGCCAATTTAAAACAAGGGATATCTCCTCGGATAATTTTTGTAAACAAGGTGGTCATACCCTAATCCTACAAAAAAAACCATAAAAAACAAACAACGACAGAAAAATCAGCCTATCAACATCCCCAAACGTCGCAGTAAACATCCTTTACCCAACAAAGCCAAAACCTGCATCAGATCAGGCCCCGATTGAAACCCCGTCATCGCTATGCGAATAGGGCGAAACACCTTGCCTTTACCAAGCCCTGTCTCAGCCACAATTTCCTCTAATATTACCTTCATATCTTGTGCAGAAAATGCAGCGTCTAACCCAGTCACTTTTTGAGTAAAAAGCGACAAAAACGCCTGCTCTTCAGGCTTGAAACCCAACGCATTTAAGCGCTGTTGATACGCCCTATCCTCCTCGATAAACACCTGTAAAAAATCCTCCATCTCTGTTAAAAACGTGATAGAGGCCTGTGCTAGTCCCATTATTTGCTGCAGTTGTAGGTCATTATAAAGATCCTTAAGCTTATTCATCACCGTCGTTGCGATAAATGGTACGACACGATGCTGAAAATCTGTTGCAGACAAGTCACGTATATATTGACCATTTAACCAGCTCAATTTTTTCACATCAAAAACAGCCCCGGAACTATTAACCTGATCAATATCAAAGGCCTGAATCAAATCCTGAAGTGGAAGTTTTTCGTGACCTCCAAAGGGCGTCCAACCCAATAAAGCCAAGTAATTTAACATCGCCTCTGGTAAAAACCCCTGCTCTTTATACTCAATCACATTCGTTGCCCCATGACGCTTGGACAATTTGCTTTTATCTGCACCTAAAATCATCGGCAAATGCGCAAACTGGGGTGGTTCAAACCCCAAAGCCTCAAAAACTGCCAGCTGCCTGGGCATATTAGATAAATGATCTTCCCCTCTAATCACATGGGTAATGTTCATCAAGGCATCGTCCACCACCACCGCAAAATTAAAAGCAGGGGTCCCATCTGATTTTTGAAGAATAAAATCCCCAATCAAGGCATAATCAAATGTCACTTCACCCCGTATCAAATCATGAACTGTCACTGTCCCTGACTGAGGCATCTTAAACCGCAAGACCGCCTTTTCTCCAGCCTGCACACGCTGTTTTGCTTCATCCAAAAAATAGTCCCGATATTTCCCAGAATAAACATAGGGCTTTTTGGCCTTTTTGGCCTCCTCACGCTCAGCCTCCAAATCTTCAGGTGTTGCAAAACAATAATACGCGTAACCCGACTCTATCAACTGATCTATATACGTTTGATAAATCCCTCTGCGTTCAGACTGACGATAAGGACCAAAATCACCTCCCACCATCGGACTTTCGTCACAGGTCAATCCCAACCACGCCAAGCCCTCAAAAATACTGTCTTCAAAACGAGCCTCACTACGCTGTAGATCCGTATCTTCAATCCGACACAGAAAAACCCCTTTCTTCTTTTGCGCATACAACCAATTAAACAACGCCGCTCGCAAGGTCCCCAAATGAAGATTTCCCGTAGGGGATGGCGCAAAACGTAATCGAACCGTCATAGTAGCTATACTAACAAAAACAACCTAATTAACCTAGAGAAAGTCATGTTATTTTCTTGTAACTGATTAAGGTTTCCAACAACATTTATCCACGAAACAAAAAGCAACATGATCAGGAAGAGCCTTACATCGACGATAAGGGCATCCGGGTGGATATAAATGCTCTGGCGGTTTACACCAAAGAGGTAACACTGAAGAGTTATCAAGTAAAGGAACCCTTCTAAAAAACCTACCTTGTAAAGGAACCCTTCTAAAAAACCCACCTCTTTAAGAAACTAGAATACCTTTACCAACATGAGACATCTTATTATTTATACAGTAATATTCTCATTTAATACAGTAACTCACTTTTTTTAAGCGTTTAAAACAGACTCAACTGCTTTCTTAAACCGGAGTAAAAATAACCTTTCACTCAAATAAGGCAATATTCAAAAATATATTGTAGGGCGAATAAAAAGGTCAGTGTAAACCAAATAAAAGAACTATTGACGACATGACTCTTTACTAATACCCTATAACATTAGCGTTAAATTAACAGCGACACCCATAATTAAGGCTAAAATTGAAGACTATAGACACATTTACAAGCAACTCAGATCACAACGCCGTACTCGTATTATCGACTGGATCATTTTTTATAGGTAAAGGAATTGGATGTTTAGGCAAAACCGAAGGGGAACTTTGTTTTAATACCGGCATCACCGGTTATCAAGAAACCCTCACAGACCCCTCTTATGCTGAACAACTCATCACCTTTACCTTTCCTCATATCGGAAATGTGGGAACAAATCCAGATGATTTAGAAGCAAAAAATGTCTTTTGTAAGGGGCTCATCATCAGAGAAGATATCACTAACCCCTCCAATTTCAGATCTCACACACATTTAAACAACTGGCTCATCACGAACAAGGTCATCGGTATCAGCAACATCGATACCCGCGCATTAACCACACTCATCCGTAAAGAAGGCCCCAAACACGCCTGTATCACCTCCGTCGAACCCGGCCAAAAAATAGATATCAAAAGCATCCACTCTGCCATCAAAAACAAAGGCACACTCGAAGGCCAAGAACTAAGTCAACTCGTCACCTGCAAAAAAACCTATACCTGGTCAGAGCATAGTTTTCAATTAGGACAAGATGGCTACAAAACACTCAAGAAATCCGACCTGCATATTGTGGCGATTGATTATGGAATCAAACATAACATTTTACGCTGTTTAACTGATTCTGGCGCAAAAATAACCGTTGTCCCTGCCGCAACATCTGCAACAGAAATTTTAAGCTACCAACCAGACGGTGTATTTTTATCAAATGGCCCCGGAGATCCGCATGAAACGGCAAAATTCAGCACCCCCATCATTAGAGAATTACTTGACAAGCACATCCCTATTTTTGGAATTTGCCTCGGAAACCAACTATTATCCATTGCCGCCAAATTAACCACTCAAAAAATGACAAAAGGTCATCGTGGGGCTAATCAACCTGTACAAGATTTACAAAGTAAAAAAGTCCAAATCACCAGCCAAAACCATGGCTTTTGTGTTTCACAAACATCGGTCCCTGAGAACATAGAAATCACACACATCTCTTTGTTCGACCAAAGTATCGAAGGCATTCGATTTAAAGATCGACCTGCATTTTCAGTCCAATTTCATCCAGAAAGTTCTCCAGGACCTCATGAGAGCCGCCATCTATTTGAAGAATTTATAAAAATGATTATCCGACACAAACGAGAGAAAAAACATGCCAAAACGTAGCGACATTAAAAGTATTTTAGTCATTGGTGCAGGCCCAATCGTCATTGGACAAGCCTGCGAATTTGATTACTCTGGAACCCAAGCCTGCAAAGTCTTAAAAGACGAAGGCTATACCGTCATCCTTATCAATTCAAACCCAGCGACTATCATGACAGACCCAGAAACAGCTGATCATATTTACATTGAACCAATCACCCCAGACTGTGTTGAAAAAATAATCAAAAAAGAACGACCAGATGCCATTTTATCCACTGTAGGTGGTCAAACTGCCTTAAACACAGTACTAAGCTTACACAAACGAGGCACCTTAAAAAAATACAACATCATTCTTTTAGGCGCCAATCCAAATGCCATTGAAAAGGCTGAAAATAGACATCTATTTAACAAAGCAATGGCAAATATCGGTCTTGATGTACCAAAAAACGACATTGTTCATAATATGGCAGAAGCTAAAAAAGCCTTAGAGAAAATTGGCTTACCCGCTATTATTCGCCCTTCATTTACATTAGGTGGTAGCGGTGGAGGAATCGCAAATAACGAAGATGAATTTTATGAAATAGTAAAAAATGGTCTTAATTTATCCCCAAACACCGAAGTATTAATTGATGAATCTATTTTAGGCTGGAAAGAATATGAAATGGAGGTTATCCGCGACAAAAACGACAATGCCATTATTGTTTGTTCCATCGAAAATATAGATCCTATGGGCACACATACAGGAGATAGTATCACTGTAGCTCCGGCCTTAACCTTAACTGATAAAGAATATCAACTAATGAGAAACGCCTCCATTGCCGTATTACGAGAGATAGGTGTTGAAACAGGTGGATCTAATGTTCAATTTGCCACACATCCTGATACGGGTCGCTTAGTCGTTATTGAAATGAATCCACGAGTCTCTCGATCCTCAGCATTAGCCTCTAAAGCCACAGGGTATCCTATCGCCAAAGTAGCCACTCAACTTGCGATCGGCTATACCTTAGATGAAATCAACAATGATTTTACCCAATGCACCCCTGCCTCATTTGAACCTAGCATCGACTATATCGTCTGCAAAATACCTCGTTTTGCTTTTGAAAAATTCCCTAATTCAAAACAAACATTATCGACTCAAATGAAATCTGTTGGTGAAACCATGGCTATTGGCCGCAGTTTTAAAGAAAGTTTGCAAAAAGGACTCCGATCTCTTGAAACGGGCTTAAGCGGCTTCGATACCCCACTAATAAAAGAACTAACACAAAACACCTCTTTAAAAGATAAACAAACCCTCATTAAAAAAGCACTAACAAATCCTTGCCCCGACCGCATTTTAATTATTGCAGAAGCAATGAGACATAAAATTTCACTTAAAGAAATTCAAGAAAAAACTCAATATGACGCCTGGTATCTTGAACAAATACAGGAATTAATCAACGAAGAAGCCCAGTTAATTGAACACGGACTTCCAAAGGATAAACCTGCGTTTTTAAAATTAAAAAAACAAGGTTTTTCAGATGCCAGACTCGCTAAATTAACTCACCAAACAGAAGAAAATGTTCGTAAGATACGTCATAGCTTAAACTGTCACCCTGTGTACAAAAAAGTTGATACCTGTGCCGCAGAGTTTGAGGCAACATCTAGTTATTTATATGCCTGTTATGAAGGTAATGCCTTACAAAATAGTGTTTGTGAATCAGCGCCCTCCAACAAGCAAAAAATCATCATTTTAGGCAGTGGCCCTAATCGTATCGGACAAGGAATTGAATTTGATTATGCCTGTGTTCATGCGGCAAAAGCTATTTCAGAAGAAGGAATCGAAAGTATCATGATCAATTGCAATCCCGAAACTGTCTCTACCGATTATGACACCTCAGACAAATTATATTTCGATCCACTTACAGAAGAAGATGTCTTAGAAATAATTTTAACGGAACAAAAAAAGGGTCATTTACAAGGAGTCATTGTCCATTTTGGCGGGCAAACGCCTCTAAAATTATCCAAAGCTCTCGAAAAAAATAATATCCCCATCATCGGTACTGAACCAGATAAAATTGATTTAGCTGAAGACAGAAAACGTTTTAAAGACCTTTTACATTCCTTAGATCTCAAACAACCTAAAAATGCTATTTGTCACAAAATATCAGACATTAAAAAAACCATTAAACAACTAAACTATCCTGTGGTTATTCGTCCTTCTAACGTTCTTGGAGGACGTGCCATGGAAATTTTACACAATGACAATGAACTCAATCGCTATTTAGACATGAATACCGCGTTTATTTTAGACGGTCCAATACTCATAGATAAATTTTTAGAAACCGCCATTGAAATTGATGTTGATGTGTTAAGTGATGGCACAGACGTATTTATTGCAGGTATCCTTGAACATATCGAAGAAGCCGGTATTCATTCCGGTGATTCGGCATGTTGTTTACCCACCTATTCACTCAGCAAAGATCTTGTAAAAACAATCGAGACCTACAGTATTAAATTAGCGAAGGCTCTAAACATAAAAGGGTTAATGAACGTACAATTTGCGATTCAAAACAACGAAATATACGTCATTGAAGTAAATCCTAGAGCCTCCAGAACCGTCCCATTTGTTGCCAAAGCAACCGGGAATAGTATCGCAAAAATTGCCTGTAAACTCATGATCGGAAAAAAACTCAAAGATTTTTCACTTAAAAGCCCCTACCCTTCTCATTATTGTGTAAAAGAGGTCACTATTCCTTTTCCTAGATTCGAGCGAACCGACACATGTTTGGGGCCTGAAATGAAATCTACTGGCGAAAGTATGGGGATTGATAGCAGCTTTGAAATGGCCTTTTACAAAGCCCAAGAAGCCGTAGGAAACACTATTCCAATAAAAGGTAATATTCTTATTTCTGTCAAAGATAGTGAAAAAGAACGTGTTCTAGATGCCGTTAACATCTTTAAAGATCAGGGATTTTCAATCTACGCCACCCAAAACACGGCCAACTTTTTAAATAAACACAACATCCCCACACAACATGTCTACAAAATCAAAGAACATGCCATCAACGTAGTCACACTCATCGAACAAAAAAAATTCTCGCTTATTCTAAATATTTCAGATGCTGAAACCCAAGAAGATAGCTACGATCTACGTCGAACAGCCGTCATGAACCAAACATCCTACACCACCACCATCCGTTCATTTAATGCAATGGCCAAATCCGTTAAAACCATGGCCAGATTAAACAATCAATATCACGTTCAATCGCTAGATGAATTAGACTATAAACAACACAAACAATAAGCAACTATGTCGCTATCTTTTGAGAACTTAATTGCAGCCAAACAACTCTTAGACACCGATATTCACACATTAATTGATCGATCAAATCATTATTATGAAAACACCCCCTCCTCAAGCCTAAAAGGAAAAATTCTAGCCAGCTTATTTTTTGAACCCAGTACCCGTACCCGTTTTTCTTTCGAATCTGCCATGTACCGACTTGGTGGACACGTCATATCTCTCGAACAAGGCAGTTCATCCTCAATCAAGAAAGGTGAAAGTCTCAGTGACATGGGCAAAATTATATCTGCATATGCAGATATTGCCGTTGTACGACATCATCAGCCCGGAAGTGTGACTCAATTTGCCAAAGAATCCACTATCCCCATCATCAATGCTGGAGATGGCAATAACGAACACCCAACCCAATCTCTTGTAGATATCTTCACTATCTACAAAGAAAAAGAACGCATAAACAATCTTACTATTGGTATTATGGGGGATCTCAAACATAGCCGCACAGTACACTCACTAATAACCCTCTTACAACGGTACTCAAACACCTTCCATTTCATTTCTCATGAAGATCTACGCTTACCAGAATCAATCAAAACAACATTAAAAGCTCACAATTGTTCCTTCCACGAACACCAATCCCCCGAAAACATCCTCCACACATTAGATATTTTGTACGTCACTCGCATCCAAAAAGAACGTTTCAGCGAAAGCGAACAACACAGCAATCACAAACATACCTATATCCTTAAAAAAGAAGATTTCAAAGACGCAGAAAACACCACAATCATGCATCCCTTACCAAGGGTCAATGAGATCGAACCCTCCGTCGATACCCTAAGCAATGCCAAATACTTTAAGCAAGCCGAATATGGTCTCTATGTCCGTATGGCATTACTGGAGTTAATGCTAAAAAAATAACCTAAATTAGAGACTAAAAAAACCTTAACTACCTTTGACATTTTTTTGCTGATTTAGAAACATCACATGTAAAAACATATAATAATAACACGTTGAAAAATACATAGCCATTATAAAGCCTTCTTTTCTTTCAAAAATACCGCCTTTTAAAATATAAAATTTTAAAAACATCAAAATTGCACGAAAAACAGCTTTTGAAACCGAAGATTTAACATTTCTATCACAACGAATTTTTGCAACTTCCGCAGTATGTTGAAGTTTTTCAACCATATGCATCGAATCACGAAACGAATAATGATACAAAGGTGCTTTGATATACCCAACTTTACCCGTACAATTAAATTTCTCATGTACTTTATCAGACGAAAAAGACGCCTTTCCACGTCGAAAAAAACACAAGCGTCCCTTTGATGAAACGGTAGATCGTAATACCCTATCATTAAAAACCAAGGGCCAATCAACCCCATACGCATCATACTCAGACTGAACAAGCACCTCTTGAATCGCTTTTTTCAATTGCTCACTCACCCGTTCATCCGCATCCAAAGACAAAACCCAATCACAAGTTGCACGATCAACCGAACGCTGCTTTTGCACACCATACCCAGGCCAATCAACCACCTCCACCAATTCTGTATATTGACGGGCAATTTCACAAGTTTTATCCGTACTTCCAGAATCCAATACAATAATTTCATCCGCCCATTTAACCGATTCTAAACAGCCCTTCATATTATGCTCTTCATTAAAGGCAATCACACACACACTTAAAGTAGCCATAAAATCACTCCTAAATCATCTATAAACATAGACTAAATACTAACACATTCAAAAAAATCTCCCCACTCTAAACACCCGTTGTCTGATCCCAAATCTGCAACTGCAAACGCCCACTCATCGTCAGTCCATAGCGTTTCGCCCATAGCTGACAATCACGATAAGCAGAATAAAAACCTCGTCTAGAATCCACCGCCGGCATCACCATCACCCGATCACAAACTAAAGAAAAAGGGGTCACATAACGATCTAAAACATCTTTGACATCGTTTTCACAGGTCACCACAAACTTAAAAAATGCCGTTTCCAACTGTGAAAAAGCAGCCAAACAATCTTGTTTAAACACCCTCCCTAAAGTCATCCCCGCATTCAATAACTTCGGCGACACATTCCATTGATTCACCCGATCACACAAAGCCTGTTGCGGCAAAATCGTCGCATTGGTTTCAATTTCGACATAGCAAGGCTGTTGGCATTGCGTATCTAACATTTTTAAAAACAAGATCAACTCAGCTTGCTGCAACAAAGGCTCTCCACCCGTAATCACCAAATGTGCCCCCGCTTTTAAAGCATCAAGCCATCCCTTTTGATCCCAAACCGCCACAATATCTTCACACGTTAAAGGCTGACCTTTTTGCCAGACCTCAATCGTATCACAACGCCATTTTTTGCCTTCACAAAGTAAATTACAGCCCTGCAAACGCAAAAAAACCGCTAATGTACCCGTAGTGACACCTTCTCCTTGTATCGAATAAAACTGCTCACTCACCCGTAACATAACACCCCATCATAACGCCCCCCCCTTAAAGGTGCAAAAAACGTTTTAAAGTTAAACTAAAAAAAAACTTAACTCACACTAAATCGCATCTATAATCGAATTAAACAACCCACAAGGTCGCATCACTTTGGCCAATTTTTCCTGGGAGGGTCGATAATAACCACCAATATCCACTTGAACACCTTGCAAATCAGCCAACCCATCCACAATCTTAGATTCCGCCTCTTTCAATTGTTTAGCAACAGGTTCAAAAACATTTTTCAAGGCATCCAGTTCACAAGTTGCCAACGCTTCTGCCCAATATAAAGCCAAATAAAAATGAGTCCCACGATTATCAAGTTCCTTAACCTTACGAGATGGCGCTTTATTTTCAGACAAATACCGTCCATTCGCTGAATGCAGCGCCTCTGCCATGGCCTTAATTAACGGATCATTTTTCTTGTGTGCCAAATCCTCTAACGAGGCCGCCACCGCCAAAAACTCACCCAAAGAATCCCAACGCAAATGATTTTCTTCCATCAATTGCTGAACATGCTTAGGTGCTGAGCCTCCAGCTCCTGTTTCATACAAACCACCCCCAGCAAGTAAGGGAACAATAGATAACATCTTCGCCGATGTCCCTAACTCCAAAATTGGAAATAAATCTGTTAAATAATCCCGCAAGACATTACCGGTCACAGAAATGGTATCTTGACCCAATTTAATGCGTTCACAGGTATAGCGTGCAGCCTCTGTTGGTGCCAAAATTTTAATCTCTAACCCTGTGGTATCATGGTCTGCCAAATAAGTGGTCACCAAGCGAATCAAATGTGCATCATGAGCGCCCTTTTCATCCAACCAGAATACAGCCGGATTTCCTGTCAAACGCGCGCGTTCAACCCCTAAACGTACCCAATCACGTATGGCCACATCCTTGGTCTGACACATACGCCAAATATCTCCAGCTTCAACCTGATGCTCAAAATAAACAGTCTCTGACTTGTTATCCACAACTCGAACTGTCCCAGCCGCTTCAATATTGAATGTTTTATCATGCGACCCATATTCTTCCGCTTTTTTCGCCATCAACCCCACGTTAGAGACATTCCCCATTGTACGAGGATCAAAGGCTCCATGCTGTTTACAAAAATCAATCGTTGCTTGATAAACACCTGCATAACTTCTATCTGGAATCACGGCTTTGGTATCATAACTTTTGCCATCCGCCGCCCACATTTGTCCCGAATTACGGATCATTGCCGGCATCGATGCATCAATAATCACATCTGAAGACACATGTAAATTACTAATACCTTTATCCGAGTCCACCATCGCCAAACGGGGTCTGATTTGATAGGTTGCTTTAATCGACGATTCAATTTCAGCCTTTTTAGCAGCAGGTAATTGCTCTAATCGTTGATACAAGTCGCCTAAACCAAGTTTTGAATCAACCCCAATACTCTTAAATTCATCTGCATATTTTTCAAATACTTCCCTAAAAAAGGCCTCAACAACATAGCCAAAAATGATGGGGTCTGAGACCTTCATCATGGTTGCTTTCAAATGCAAAGAAAAAAGCACATCGTCTTCCTTCGCTGCTTCAATTTCTTTTTCTAAAAAACGCTTCAATGCCGCAGCCGACATGAATGAGGCATCAATCAGTTCTCCAGCTAATAACGATATAGAAGACCTTAGTACCTTTGTCGTACCAGAGTCTGACACAAATTCAATACGAACATCACTCGCATCTTTCATAACAGTAGACTGTTCAGATCCATAAAAATCATTTCCTGGCATGCTTGCCACATGTGATTTAGAGTTAGCTGTCCATTCTCCCATACGATGAGGATTAGACTGTGCATAGGCCTTGACCGCATCTGCAACACGTCGATCAGAGTTTCCTTCTCTTAAAACAGGGTTAACCGCAGACCCCAACACCTTCGAATATCGTTCAGCCGTTTCAGCCGAATAATCTGGCACATTGTAGCCCTGTGATTGCAATTCAGAAATAGCCGCCTTCAACTGAGGAACAGACGCTGAAATATTGGGCAACTTAATAATATTCGCTTCAGGTGTTTTAGCTAATTCGCCTAACTCTGACAAAGCATCCTCAATTTTTTGCTCAACGGTTAAACACTCGGGAAACAAGGCTAAAATCCTACCCGCCAAAGATATATCCCGCTTCTCAATCTCAACCCCAGCATGTTTAGTAAAGGCCTTTAAAATAGGTAACAAAGACTCCGTTGCCAACATAGGCGCTTCGTCGATAATCGTATAGATAATTTTTGATTTACTCATAAAAACTCCTCACAGATATGATTCTGAAACACTATCAATTTAACACACTCTTAGAAAGTGACACAAAAAAATTTACCTTAACGACTATCACAAAGCTTAAAAAAAGCAGAAGCCATCAGACAACCCTCTTCAGAAAAAAGCACTCCCCAAAAATATGACTTGTTAAAAAGTCACGAAATTTCCTGCCAATTATCCCCCATCACTGCATCCACATCCAAAGGCACATCATAGGCCACTACACTTTGCATACAATCCTTAACCCTCTCAGGTAAAACATCCCTCTCCTCTGGCCATACGTCCAAGACCAGCTCATCATGCACCTGAATAATCAACGTACTTTTAAAGCCATTTTCATCCAATAAACGATCAACGGCAATCATCGCCAATTTCATCACGTCCGCCGCGGTCCCCTGAATACGTGTGTTCACAGCCGTTCGTTCTGCAAAATGACGTCGTTGCACCTGACTGGCGTTAATTTCAGGCAAGGGTCGATATCGACCAAAAGCTGTACGCACAAACCCCTCCTTGCGTGCATCTTCAATCGTCGCGTCCATAAAATGTTTAATCGTTGAAAATTGGGCATAATAATCCTCAATAATCGTTTTGGCCTCGGCATTCGATACCCCTAACTGTTGGGATAACGAAAAAGCCGATACCCCATAAATAATGCCAAAATTAACCGCCTTGGCCTGATACCGTTGCTCTTTGCTGACCTCATCTAGTTCGCAGCCAAACACCAGAGCAGCGGTTTGTTGATGAATATCTCGCCCCTCTTTAAAGGCCGCAATCATAGACCGATCCTGACTCAATTGCGCCAAAACACGTAGTTCGATTTGTGAATAATCCAAGGACAAAATTTGATTCTCTGGCCGAGATGGAATAAAGGCCCGACGAATTTTATGACCATCCTCAGATCGAATGGGAATATTTTGCAAATTTGGCGACGACGAGGACAAGCGTCCCGTAATCACCACCGTCTGATTAAACGACGTATGAATCCGACCATCACTGGGATGTAACAAGGTCGGCAAGGCTTTTACATAGGTCCCCTGCAATTTCTCCAAACTCCGATAGGTCAATAACTCTGAAATACAAGCATGTTTATCCTGTAATTTTTCCAACACAGAAGCATCCGTCGAACGCCCCGTTTTGGTTTTCTTTAACACAGGCAAGTTCAATTCATCATACAAAAAAGCCGCTAACTGCTGGGGCGAATTTAAGTTAAAAGGCACAGAGGCATACGAAAAGATTAAATTTTTAATTTTTTGTAATTTATTATCAAATTGTTGCTCTAATTCACTTAAATAGTCTCTATCAATACAAACCCCCTCCAACTCCATCTTGGCCAACACACACTGCGTTGGCATTTCAATATCATCAAACAAAGGCCTCAGCCCTTTCTCCTCCAACAAAGGCTCAAAAAACTGTTTCAGTTGCAAGGTATAATCGGCATCCGCACAAGCATAAGCCGTCACTTCTTCGATCGGCACATCCACCAACGCCACCGCCGCTTTTCCCTTTCCCACCAAATCCTCATAAGTCGTCATTTCCACATCCAAATGTGTCGCCACCAAGTCTTTTAGGCCCAAAGGTTGACCGGGGTACAACAAATAGCCTGCTAACAAAGTATCAAAATCCAAGCCTGCCAAGGTAATGCCATAACGCTGCAAGACCTGATATTCATATTTGCCATGATGCGCATACTTAGGAATAGACGCATCTTCTAAAAGTGGTTTTAATAAAGCAAGCAGCCCTTCACAAACAGGCGCCGTTTGCTGAGAAAACAAATCACAGTCAGGTTTCGGCAAAGCCACATAAAATCCCTCATGGGGCTGATAGGCAATCGCTACCCCCAGTATGTTCGCATCTAAAGTAGACAAAGAGTCTGTTTCCAAATCCACCGCAAAGCCATTTTTTAATTTAGGCAACAAGGCCTTTAGGTCTTTTTCGTCTTTAATAAGCTGATAATCCCCACTAGCTTTCTGTTGTTGCTGCGGTGCATACTCGGCATATTTACGATACAAGCTCTGAAAAGCCAATTCTTTAAACATACCCAACATCTCTGACCAATCTGGTTGATACACACAATCTGCTTGCTTTAAATCAATCGAGATATCACAGCAAATTGTCGCCAAACGCTTAGATAAATACGCTGATTCTTTACCTTCACTCAGTTTTTTTTGCAGACTAGCAGACCCTGCATCAGGAATCGAGGCGTACAAGGCATCTAAGCGTTTAAATTTAGACAATAAAGTCAAGGCTGTTTTATCCCCCACCCCTCTTACCCCAGGAATATTATCAGAGGTATCCCCTTTCAAAGCTTTATAATCAATCACCTGATCGGGCGAAATCCCATATTTTTCTTCGACAGCAGCAGGCGTCATCACCTTCATGGGGGCCGCTCCTCGCTGCGGCATTAAAACCGACACCTTATCTGAAACTAACTGCAACAAATCCATATCCCCCGTTAAAATACTGGTATCAACGTCCAATACCCAGTCTTGATTCACCAAGCTCCCAATCAAATCATCCGCCTCATAGCCTGATTTTTCTATAAAGGTTAACCCTGATCGTTCTAACAAGGCCCTCAAACGTTGCAACTGTACAATAAGAGTTTCTGGTGGACTTTCTCGCTTGGCTTTATAGTCTGGAAACAAATCATGACGAAAGCTTTTATCCTTATGATCCAAACAAATACAAAAATAATCAGGTTTAATTTTGTCAATTGCCTGCAACAAAAGCGTATAAAAACCCAACAAGGCATTAATCGGCAACCCATCCGGCGCGCTTAAATGTTCCGGATACGCAAAAAAGGCCCGAAAGATCAGGGCATAGCCATCGATAATAAGAAATTTTTTCATCAGGAAATGTCAGTATAAAGGATAATGGAATTGAAGGCTATTTAACTAAAAGTAGCCCATTTGCATGACCAGACGATCATAAGGTGGAAAAGACTGCGTAAGAACATGTTGTGACAACAACGACATCTTAGAAGAATCTAAAAGCGCTAAATAAGAGGGAATCGTTCGGACATAAAACCCTCTATCCAAAGACACAAGCAAATGAGAAATTGGATGCTGACTTTCAATAAAAACAGGATCAATACTAAACAATCTTCCCGATACAGATAACACCTCTGAAACTTGAGAAAAAAACGTCTTAATTTGATCATCACTTAAATGATGTAATAAGCCTTTTAAAATAACGATATCTATCTTAGGTAAGTTCAAGGATGCCAAAGACTCAACTGACGAACAAAAGAACTGTCCATACTTACCATACGTCGCATTCGCATAATCAATACTTTTCTGAGACAAATCAACGCCATAATAATGTGCAGAAGAAAAAAGAGGAGAGTCAACACCAGGTCCACAACCTACGTCCAAAATTGTTAACCCCTTATAATCTCCCATCAAGTTAATAAACGCTTGTGAAATAGCGGAACGAAAAAAAAGCTTTTGAACAAAATTATAAACAAAAGGATAGTTTAAAGCAGCATGAAAGACACTTTTTTCCTTCACTAAGCCAACCGATCATCCGCCACACGCCAACGCTTAAGTTCAGACACCTGCATTTCCACATCCATCTCAGCTTGTGTCAACAACGCCGCACAATCCTGACCAATATTAATTAAATTCACCTTTTTTTGCAGTTTAGCATAACGTTGAATCACAAACTGCAAGGCCTCTATCCCCGAATGGTCACAAACCCGAGCATGCGTAAAATCCATCGTCACCCTATCTGCATCATTTTTATACTCAAAAATCGCTTTAAAAGTCGAACAGGATCCAAAAAACAAGGCCCCTTTAAGCAAATAACAGGTTGTACCGTCCTGTTTCTGCTGACGCTGATGTTCAATTTGCCGACTCTGCTTCCAGGCAAAACTCAAGGCAGAAACAACAATTCCCACCAACACTGCCACCGCCAAATCAACCAATACAGTGGTCACAGACACCAAAAAAATCACCACAAAATCAGAGCGTGGAATCTTTTTAAACAAGCGCACACTGGACCACTCAAAGGTCGCAATCGACACCATAAACATCACACCTATCAACGCAGCCAAAGGGATTTTTTCGATCAACGACGCCGTAAACAAAATAAAAATCAGCAAAGAAACAGCTGCCGTAATCCCTGACAAACGTCCCCGGCCCCCAGCACGAATATTAATCATACTCTGCCCGATCATGGCACAGCCCCCCATCCCACCAAAAAACCCATTAATAATATTGGCAAGCCCTTGCCCAAAACTTTCTTTATTTCCCCGTCCCCGTGTGTCGGTTAATTCATCCACTAAAGTTAAGGTCATTAATGATTCGATCAAGCCCACCGCTGCCGCCAAAAAGGCATAAGGGAACACCGTCACAATCAAGCTCCAGGAAATCTGCGGAAGAATAAAGGTCGGAAAACCCACCGCCAAGGTCGTTTTAGTCGGATCCATACGTTGAATAAAATCCAAGACCGTATAAATCTCAAAACCAGCTGTTTGCAACCCCATCGCCAAGGCCGTCACCGACACAATCGCCACCAAAGTGGCTGGAACAACAGTCGTTAATTTAGGCAAAAACTGAATAATAGCCATGGTTAAAGCAATTAAAGCCAGCATAACAACCATCGGCATCCCCGATATCAATTGTGCAGAGGCCCCTGACCCCACATAAAACTGCGAAAATTGCGCCTTAAAAATCACAATAGCTAAACCATTAACAAAGCCAAACATCACCGGATGTGGAATCAAACGCACAAACTTTCCCCAACGAAAAAAAGCAAACAAACATTGTAATAGCCCCATAATAATAACCGCGACAAAAAGAGCATTTAACGCAGTTGCCATTCCAAATGCCGCTGTTTGCTCAATCACTAATGGAGCAAAAATAACAGCAACAGCACCCGTTGCCCCCGAAATCATTCCCGGACGGCCACCAAAAACAGCCGTAATTAAGCCCACCATAAAGGCCGCATACAAACCCACACGCGGATCCACATGGGCCACAAAAGAAAAGGCAATGGCTTCTGGAATAAGGGCCAAGGCCACCGTCAAGCCCGATAAAATATCATTTTTAAGACTTTGTTGTTTTTTTATCAGTAGGTCGATCATGAACTATCCTGTTTAATTAAAGGGTGAATAATAGCAATAAATAACATAGGAAGCAACGTAGGTATCAACAATAGCAATGAGTGATGGGCCTAGGATCAAGAAGATTCAAGAGAATATAGAGGCTCATTCTGCTTCAACAGTGCCAACATACCCTCTTTTGGTTTTGCAAAATCTCGACGTTGCTGAATATAAGTTAACGCTTGTTCAATAGAAACCCCCATTTTTTTTGCAATATAACATGCAATAACCGAAGCACTTCTATCTTTACCCTGCTGACAATGAACAAATACTTTCTCCCCACGTTTATAAGCCTCATCAATACGCTGTAAAATAGGATTTAAGTAATCAGGCACTAAAGACTCTTCCGTAACTTGTGGATAATAGGTGCCACGAAAAGTCTTCAAACTCACGCTTCTACCTACATCAACATACTCTTTATAGGGATAATGCCGCGCAGCTGTAACACCCGGCTGATTTGGATACTCTTCGTGTATTTCACTTTCACCAATAGCATCAACAACCAATCCAAAACCCTCTTGACACACATCAAGTTCTCGCTCTGCTCCAGAATAACCTCTTACCATCACAGGTTTATCAAATTCATCCCTTTGTATCCCCCTCCAAATTTTTCTAACAACCCCAGGGTCTGCAATGGACGTTCTAGAAATAATCCGCTCAAACTTATCCCGTGTCAGCGGTTCTAGAATTTTATAATTCTCATTCACTACACCCGCTTGTTGTAAAGCTGTAACAAACTCTTCTGATTGTACCTCCGTTACAGGATCTGGTGTAGATCTATTTCTAAAATGTCTCGGTCCTTGAATATAGCCATACATACCACCCAAAAATATACCTGGAAAAACTTCATCAATTCTTTGACCTTGTTGTACAGCTCCTACTTGACCTAGAGCTTGGAGATTACTCATATATTGTAATCTAATGCCAGAAAAATAAGGCACTTTCTTTTCTAAATCTCCATTTACATAACAGGTTGGATTATTTACTTGTTCAGGATGTGTACGTAGCCACTCAAGTAAATGTTCATCAGTAATATGACTACCTTCTTCCTCAAAATTGGGCACTGCTGACTCAATTTCACTTCTAATTAAACCCTCATCAAAAGGCGTAGTAGACGTAATCAAAGGCATATTAGCTAGTGTAAGCTGTTCAATAGATATACTGGATACCTTAACACCCTCTTGATCTTTATAGCGTACTTGAACCGTTTGGGATGCATCAGCTTGTCCATCTATACCTAACGCTTCATTATCATCTACAACTTGAGCCATAATCATTTCACCATCTAATAAAAATGTCACATATTTTCCTGGGGTAATTTCACCAGCTACAGCAGCCCCACCTCCCATCGGAACAGCAGCAGCAGCATCAGCAGCAGCACGCACATGTGCAGCCCCACCAGCACGCATCACATCAGCAGCAGCAGCAGCAGGTGCATAAGCTCCGCGACCACCATACGCAACACGCCTCGAATCAGCAGCAGCAGGTTCATAACCTCCGCCATCAACCACCGGAGAAGCCACTCCAACTTCACCAGGGGCTACTAATGTAAAGTCTGTTATAGGACCACTGCTTTTCTTTGTTAAACCCTCATCTGTAACATACTCTACCTCTACAAATTGTGTTGTATCCCCTGGATCATCTGTAAATGGCTGATCATATATTCTTTTGACTGTACCCTGCATCTGCTGGTCCCCTGAACCAGTTGTCTTCATAAATGACACCCTATCTCCAACACCCATCGGAGCAGTACCTCCTACATCCATACCAGCCATAGCAACAGGCATCGAATCAGCAGCAGCAGGTGCATAACCTCCGCCACCACCATACGCAACACGCCTCGAATCAGCAGCAGCAGGTGCATAACCTCCGCCATCAACCACCTGAGCAGCCCCTCCAACTTCATCAGGGGTAACTACTGTAAAGTCTGTTATAGGAGCACTGTATGTCTTTGTTTCACCCCCATCTATAACATACTCTACCTCTACAAATTTTGTTGTATCCCCTGGAGCCTCTGTAAATTGCTGATTATATATTCTTTTGACTGTACCCTGCATCTGCTGGTCCCCTCTACCAGTTGTCTTCATAAATGACACCGTATCTCCAACACGCATCGGAGTAGTACCTCTTACATCCATACCAGTCCTAGCAACACGCCTCGAATCAGCAGCAGCAGGTGTATAAGCTCTGCGACCACCATACGCAACAGGCCTCAGAGCAGCAGCACGCATCGGAGCAGCACCACCTCCATACCTATCATCACCCCATCTCGAAGCACCCCTAGAAGAACTCGAAGCAGCTTGTTCTAACGGAGATGCCTTAGCAGCCATTATTTGTTCTCTTGCAACAAACAAACTGTCTACATCAGTTCCAATACTACCTAAATAATCATTCAAAAGTTGCGTCTCAGCCTCGTCAAAACATGTAGATCCTTCTTGCAGATAGCGATCTAAAATATGATAAGCCCTTTCCTGATCACCACCACCTAGAGGAGGTAGCATAACTCCAACAATTTCTTGCTCAAGATTAAGACCAGAACGTGTCAAAATATCCATAAAAAGTCTCAAATTTTCGTCTTTATCTCTCGTAGCACCTCTAGCACCTCCAGAGATAACAGGCCTAGCCAATGGTCTATCAAAACCATTACCATCCCTAGCAACAGACCTCGAATCAGCAGCAGCAGGTGTATAAGCTCTGCGACCACCATACGCAACAGGCCTCGAATCAGCAGCATGCATCACATCATCATCATCAGCAGCATCAGGTGCATAACCTCTGCCACCAGCCCTCGGAGCAGCAGCACCACTTCTACCTCCACCTCTTACTCTTTCATCCATACCAGCCCTAGCAACACGCCTCGAATCAGTAGCAGCAGGTGTATAAGCTCCGCGACCACCAGACGCAACAGGCCTCGAATCAGCAGCACCATCACCTCTACCTCCTCTATGCATAACAT